>NZ_JBFAQH010000003.1:0-540352 GCF_040677165.1 Micromonospora sp. NPDC049374
ACCAACCAGAAAAACTGGCCAGCCCGGGAATCAAACAAATTTGGCACTGGCTTATCAAGCACCCTGTTGAGTTCTCAAAGAACAACCACACACCATCAAACAACCCACCAAAGGGCCGCCATCCGGGGCACCACACCCGCCACAACCGCGCCGGGCACTTTTACTACGTTACCCGGTGGTTTCTGCCCTGTCAAACCGGCTTGCGCCGCTCTGTCACGCTTCAACCCAATTCTCCGGGCACCACGATCAGGCCGGCTTTCGCCGTTCCCGTCGTGGTTGTGGCAGGCCAGCCGCTGCGGTCTCCCGCGAGCGCGCCTGGGGCCCTGCCGGTCGTCAACCATACCCGGTCGGTTTCGCCCCTCCAAATCCGCCTCCCGACGAATCTGGGGCACCACCCGGTTCGGACGCGGTGGACGTCTGCCACCTGCACCGAAAGGTCTACCTGCGCTCCGGCCTGAGGCTTTCGACCTGTTTCGTCCGTTCCGCGCTGGCAGAGAGAAAGCTACGCGCCCGGCGGATTGATCGTCAAATCCACCGGGCGCGTCCCGCGTCACACCTGCCGGACGGCGGTCAGGCCTCGACCTCCACCCCGGCGAAGGAACGTTTTCCCCTACGCAGCACCAGGTATCTGCCGTGCAGCAGGTCCGCCGGCGAGACCACGGCGTCCGCCGCGCCGATGCGGACATTGTTGACGTAGGCGCCGCCCTCGGCGATCACCCGTCGGGCCTCCTTCATGCTCGGCACCAGGCCGGACTCCTTGAACAGGGCGGCCACCTCCAGGAGCTCGTCGAGGCGTACCAGCCCGGCCTCGGTGAGCGCGGCACGCAGCGTCACCGCGGACAGGTCGTCAAGCGATCCCCGGCCGAACAGCGCCTGACTGGCGGCGACCACCTGAGCCATCTCCCGCTCACCGTGCACGAGGGTGGTCAGTTCCTCGGCGAGAGCGCGCTGAGCGGCCCGGGACGCCGGCCGCTCCGCGGTCTCCTTCTCCAGCGCCTCCAGTTCCTCCCTGGAGCGGAAGCTGAAGTAGCGCAGGTAGCGGCCCACGTCCCGATCATCGACGTTGATCCAGAACTGGTAGAAGGCGTACGGGCTGGTCATCTCGGGATCGAGCCAGATCGCGCCGCCCTCGGTTTTGCCGAACTTCGAGCCGTCCGACTTGGTGACCAGCGGGGTGGTGAACGCCTGGACCGGCCCGAGCCCGCGTCGCCGGACGTAGTCGACACCGGCGGTGATGTTGCCCCACTGGTCCGAGCCACCGAACTGAAGCTGGCAGCCGTGCCGCCGGTGCAGCTCGAAGAAGTCGTTGGCCTGGAGCAGCTGGTAGCTGAACTCGGTGAAGCTGATCCCGCTCTCCAGCCGGGCCCGGACCACCTCACGAGCCAGCATCCGGTTGACCGGGAAGTGCTTGCCCACGTCGCGCAGGAACTCCACCACCGACATTTCGCCGGTCCACTCCAGGTTGTTGACCAGGCGGGCGGCGTGGTCCCCGGTGTACGACACGAAGGGTGCGAGCTGGTCACGGATCCGCTGCACCCAGCTCGCCACGACCTCCGGCGGGTTGAGGGTCCGTTCCGCGCTCTCCTTCGGATCGCCGATCTGCCCGGTGGCGCCCCCGACCAGCAGCAGCGGCCGGTGCCCGGCGAGTTGGAGGCGACGGGCGGTGGTGACCTGCATCAGGTGGCCGACGTGCAGGCTCGGCGCGGTCGGATCGAAGCCAACGTAGAAGGAGGCTCCCGGGCCGTCGAGCAGCGCGCGCAGCTCGTCCGGGTCGGTGGAGTCCTGGAGCAGACCCCGCCAGCGCAGGTCATCGGTCAGGGAGTCCCGCCGGGCCGGCGGGAGGGTGCTGTCGGTCACGGTCACCGATTCTCCCCCATCAGCCCTGTGCCGCCCTACCGGGTTCCTGCGGAGGGCACCGGCACTAGGCTGGCGAGTCCAAGATCATGGAGGTGACCGTGGACGTGTCGAAGATGTCGGGTGGCTTCTTCGCCCTGCTCGGGCTGGAGTTGGACGAGATCAGCGGGGACCGGGTCACGATTCGCTGGCGGGTCCGCCCGGAGCTGCATCAGCCGTACGGCATCCTGCACGGCGGGGTCCACTGCTCGGTGGTGGAGACGGCGGCGAGCCTGGGCGCCGGTGTCTGGCTGGGTGAGCGCGGGCGGGTGGTCGGGGTGTCCAACCAGACCGACTTCCTGCGCGCCGTGGGCGAAGGTGAGCTGGTCGCCGTCGGCACCCCGGTGCACCGGGGTCGGAGCCAGCAGCTGTGGCAGGTGGAGATCACGGATGCGGACGGGCGACTGGTCGCCCGTGGCCAGGTCCGCCTCCAGAACCTCTACCCGGACGCCGACTGACAAGGCACGGCCAGCGACAGCACACCGTCAGGTCGAAGCTGGGCTCGGCAGGACCGCCCTCGTCGTCGCGCCCATCACGAACAGGGCTGAGGGCGGTTTAGCGTAGATAGCGGCTTTGGTGGCGTTATCGTCGCGTCGATGACCGAGCCCGCACCGCCGACGTGAGGAAGCTCCTCGCCGCCACGCTCGGCATCCTCTCCGCGGTCGGCGGCTTCGTCGACATCGGCGACCTGGTCGCCGCCGGCCAGGCCGGTGCCCGCTTCGGCATGGCGCACACCTGGGTGCTGCTGCTCGGGGTCGTCGCCATCTGCGCGTACGCGGAAATGGCCGGACGGATCGCGGCGGTGACCGGCCGGGCGGTGTTCGACCTGGTCCGGGAGCGGCTCGGCGCGCGGATGGCGCTGATCAACCTGGTGGCGTCGTACCTGGTCACGGTGATCACCCTCGCCGCCGAACTGGGCGGGGTGGCGCTGGCGTTGCGGCTGGCCACCGGCGTGCCCTACCTGCTCTGGGTGCCCGTCGCCGGGATCGCGGTCTGGCTGGTGCTGTGGCGGATGCGGTTCCCGGTGATGGAACGGGTCTTCGGGCTGGCCGGGCTCGCGCTGGTGGTCTTCGCCGTCGCCCTGTTCTGGCTGCCGACCGATTGGGCGGCGCTCGGTCGCGGCGCGCTGGCACCCGACGCCTCCGGTCAGGGGTGGGGGGCGTACTGGTTCGTCGCGGTGGCCCTGTTCGCCTCGACGGTGAGCCCGTACGAGGTCTTCTTCTTCTCCTCCGGCGGGGTCGAGGAACGCTGGAGCGCGAACGACCTGGCCGATGCCCGCTTCGGCGTGCTTGTCGGCTTTCCGATCGGCGGCTTTCTCGCCCTGTCGCTGATCGCCACGGCGACGGTGGTGCTGCACCCCGCCGGCCTGTCGGTGGACAGTCTCGACCAGGTCGCGCATCCGGTGGTGCTGGCCTTCGGCGCGGCCGGCCTGGCGGTGGCGGCACTGGCGTTCTTCGCGGTCACCTTCGGCGCCGCGCTGGAGACCGGTCTGTCCGCCGCGTACGCCGCCGCGCAGTACTTCGGCTGGCAGTGGGGCAAACGGGTCAGCCCGCGCGAGGCGGCCCGATTCCACACGGTGCTGCTGGTAAGCGTGCTGCTCGGGGTGCTCGGGGTGCTCACCACGGTCGACCCGGTGACGCTCACCGAATACATGCTGATCATCAGTGCGGTGGCGTTGCCGCTGACCTACCTGCCGATCCTGGTGGTCGCCAACGACCGCACCTACCTGGGCGACCGGGTCAATGGCCGGGCACTCAATCTGCTGGGCGCGGTGCTGCTGCTGGTCATCCTGGCCGCCTCGATCGTCGCCGTACCGCTGGCGATCGGTACGAGGATGGGCCAGTGAGGATCCAGATCAGCCAGGAGCTGCTCGATCGCCAACTCGTCGACCGCGACGGGCGGCTGGTCGGCAAGGTCGACGACGTGGAGTTCGCGCTCGACGCGGACGGGGTGCCGTACCTGCGGTCGTTGCTAAGCGGGCCGGGTGCACTCGGGCAGCGGGTCGGCGGTCGGCTGGGCCGGATGCTGGTGCTGACCGCCGAGCGATTCGTCACGGATCGACCGATGGCACCGCTGCGCATCCCGTACGCGCTGGTCGGACGGGTGGACAGTGCGGTGTGGCTGCGGGTGCGGGCCGACGAGCTGCCCACCTCGCCGGTGGAGGAGTGGTTGCGCCGACACCTGATCGATCGGATTCCGGGGGCCGACCGTGCGGGCGGGTGAGCTGCTGGGTCGGACCGCGTACGACCATCAGGGCCGCCGCCTGGGTCGGGTGGTGGACCTCGTGTTGCGCGGCCCCGCTGACGGCCCGCTGCGGCTGACCGACCTGGTCGTCACCCGGCACTGGTACGGGCGGTTGAGTGGGCGGCTGATCGGTCCGCAGCGGCATCCGTCGGGCCCCTGGGCGATCCGGGCGCTGGCCCGGCTGCTCGGTCGGAGCACCTGGCAGGTGCCGATGCACCGGGTACGGCTGGACCCGCCGCTGCCCGATCCGCCCGGTCCGGGTCAGGCAGCACGGAGCTGACTCGGAGCGTGGCCGGGCAGGCCATGCCCGGCCACGCTGGGCGCGCTACGGACGAGCCTGCCCGAACAGCTCTCAGCGCCGGGTGCCGTCCAGCACCGACGGGGCGTCGTCCGGCGTGTCAGCGGCGTCGTCCGACTGCGCTGCCGGCTCGTCGGTCGCCGACACGGCGGTCTCGGGGGCGTCCGGGTCTGCGGATGCCGCTGCCGTGCGACGCAGCCGGACACCGGAGACCGCCCGGTCGTCGGCGAGGGTCACCTCCAGCCGCCAGCCGTCGACGCTGAGCTGCTCCCCGGCGCCGGGGATCCGGCCGAGACCGGCCAGGAGCAGCCCGGCCACGGTGGTGTAGTCGCCGTCCGGACGCCCGGGCAGCTCGACGCCGATGTCGGGCAGGTCGTGGACGGGAAACGTGCCCGGCAGCAGCAGTGCCCCGTCGGCGTCGGTGCGTACCGCACCGACATCCCGGTCGGTCTCGTCGTAGATCTCCCCGACGATTTCCTCGAGGATGTCCTCCAGGGTGACGATGCCCTCGACGGCACCGCGTTCGTCGACGACCAGGGCCATGTGCTGGCGTTCGGCCTTGAACCGACGCAACGCGTCCACCACCGGTACCGAGTCCGGCAACAGCAGCGGCGGGCGAGCGCACTCGTCGACCGGCTGATCGTCACCGACGCCGACCAGGTCGCGCAGGTGGATGACGCCCACCGAATCGTCCAGGCCGCCGTGGCGTACCACCGGCGCGCGGGAGTGCCCGGAGGCGGCCAGCACGAGTCGGGCGGCCTCTGCCGTGGTGCCGCTGTCCAGGCAGAAGACCTGCAACCTCGGCACCAGCACCGCCCGCAGCCTCCGCTCGGCGATCTCCACGGCACCGGCGATGATGGTCTGCTGCTCCTTGGTGAAGCCGTGGTGGCCGGCCACGATGTCCCGCAGCTCGTCCGGGCTGATCTCGTCCCGCTCTGGCTTCGGGTCCAGGCCGAACAGCCGTACCACCAGGTCGCTGGTGGCCCCGAGTACCCAGACGACCGGCCGGGTGAGGGCGGCGAGCAGATCGAGCGGGCGGGCGACGAGCAGCGCCCACCGTTCCGGGACCTGCATGGCGATCCGTTTCGGAGCCAGCTCACCGAAGACCAGGGTGACGAAGGTCAGGACCAACGTGACCAGTACCACGGACATCGGGCCGGCCGCCCGACCGAAGACGCCGTCCAGCAGCGGGACCAGCGGCTGGGCCAGCGACACCGCGGCGGCGGCCGAGGCGAGGAACCCGGCCAGCGTGATGCCGATCTGGATGGTGGCCAGAAATCGGTTGGGGTCGCGGGCCAGCCGGGCGAGTACCCGGCCCGTGCGCCCGGTGCGTTCCAGCCGTTGGACCTGGCTGTCGCGCAGCGACACCAGCGCCAGTTCACTGCCGGCGAAGATCGCGTTCACCACGATCAGGACTGCGACCAGGGCCAGCTGGCTCCAGTAGCTCTGCACGCCTGGTTCTCCCTCGCTGGACCGCGCCCCGTGGCGCCGCCGGTGGCGGCCCCGCCGGCGTAGCGGTGCCTATGCCCACTCGCTCCGGCGGCGAATCATCCCCTGCCGAGGGCGGGAATCATCGCCCTGCCGAGGGCGGTCCGAGCCGTCGACCCGCTCAGCCCTGCGGCAGCGCCGGTGCCGGCAGGTCCAGGACGTACGACTCTCCCGCGCGGCGGAACCCGAGGCGGTGGTAGTACGGGGCGATCATGCCCGGCGGGCTGACCACCTGACGGAACCCGCGGTCGGTGAACAGGCTGCTGCGCCGGTAGACGAACTCGCCGGGGGTGAAGTCACGAAACGGCGGGGTGACGTAGTCCAGGTCGACCTGGGCCACCCCGTCGCCGACGTCGCGCACCAGTACCACGCCGACGACCTCGTCGGCGCGTACGACGAGGAAGGCCGAACGGCCGGCCAGCCGGTCCGGGCGGAAACCCGGGTTGAACCGGGCGATATCGGCGGCGTGCACCCGCAGCGTGTGGGCCAGGAACGCGTCGTCGGCACCCACCTCGACCACCTGGTAGGTCTGCTCGTCGTGGCGGGTGGTGAGCAGCCGCCGCAGGTACCAGATGTTGATCACGGCAAGCACCACGTTCAGCCCGACCATGGGCCAGACCGGGATCGTGGCGTTGTAGCCGATCAGGACGGCACAGCCGACCAGGTTGAGGGCGCGCAGCCGGAGGATGCGCGTCTGCAGCAGCGACCAGACCAGCAACGCGGAGCCGGCCCAGCCGACCAGTTCCAGCCAGTTCACCCCGCGAGGGTAGTCGCCGCCCTGGTCAGCCCCGGTGTCAGGGGGCTCTTCACACCGGATCGATGCCGGGTCAGGCCGGCAGTTCCAGGACGTACTCGTCGATCTCGTGGCCGCGGCCCGGGGCGTACGCCCGGTCGGTGCCGCGCACCACGAACCCGCAGCGGCGCAGCACCGTCAGCGACGCGGCGTTGTCGGTGGCCGTCCGCGCGAACAGCGGCCGGCGCGTGACCTCCCGCAGCAGCGCGGCCAGGGCGCGGGTGGCGTACCCACGACCCCAGTGCGCCCGGTCGATCCAGTAGCTGACCTCGAACGCGTCGGCGACCGGGAAGGCCAGCACGTGACCGACCACCGTGCCGTCGACGGTCACCGTGCGGGCCAGGTTCTCCGGGCCGGTGAGGATGCGGACCCAGTGCGCGGCGAACGCCCGCCGGTCCGTCGGGTCCTCGGCGCCGAAGGCGGCCATCCGGCTGGCCTCCGGGTCGAGCTGGTGCACGAAGAACTCCACCAGGTCGTCCTCGCGCACCGGGCGCAGCCGCAGGTCATCGGTCACCGGCCGACCATACGCGGCCAGGTTGAGGACCAGCGACCCTGTTCGGATCGGCTTTCGGCCCTGCCCTCACCGGCGGCGGCGTTGCTACCAACGAGGCAGAGGCATCGACGGCGAAGTGGAGGCCGGGTCATGACCAGGTACGTGTACGACTTCATCGAGGGCGGTCGAGGCATGGCCGACCTGCTCGGCGGCAAGGGCGCCAACCTCGCCGAGATGACCCGGCTCGGACTACCGGTGCCGCCGGGTTTCACCGTCAGCACCGATGCGTGCCGGGCGTACCTCGTCGACCGGGCGGTTCCCGAAGGACTGTTCGACGAGGTGAACGCCCACCTGCGGGAGATCGAGGTGCGGCTGGGCCGGCGGCTCGGCGACCCGGCTGAGCCGCTGCTGCTGGCCGTCCGGTCCGGGGGACGCTACTCGATGCCCGGGATGATGGAGACGATCCTGGACATCGGGCTCAACGACGCCACCGTGACCGGGCTGGCCCGGATCAGCGGCGACGAGCGGTTCGCCTGGGACTCGTACCGACGGTTGATCCAGATGTTCGGTCGGACGGTGCACGGCGTGCCGGCCGAGGAATTCGAGCGGGAACTGGACGCGTTGCGGGCCACCGCCGGGTCGGACGGCCCGACGGCGGAGCAGCTGCACGGGCTGGTCGAGACGTACAAGAAGGTGTTCGCCGACCGGGTCGGTCACGACTTCCCGCAGGCCCCGCACGAGCAGCTCTACCTGGCGATCCGGGCGGTCTTCGAGTCGTGGAACGCCTCCCGGGCGGTGCTCTACCGACGCCGCGAACACATTCCCGACGACCTGGGCACCGCGGTCAACGTGATGGCGATGGTCTTCGGAAACCTGGGCCCGGACTCTGGTACCGGGGTGGCGTTCACCCGTGATCCGGCCACCGGCGCCCCCGGCGTATACGGCGACTACCTGTCCGACGCCCAGGGCGAGGACGTGGTGGCCGGGGTCCGCAACACGGTGGGGCTGGACGAACTGTCTCGGCTCGACCCGGCCAGCTACCGCCGGCTGACCGGGATCATGACGACGCTGGAGCGGCACTACCGGGACCTGTGCGACGTGGAGTTCACCATCGAACGGGGCCGGCTGTGGATGTTGCAGACCCGGGTCGGCAAGCGAACCCCGGCGGCCGCGTTCGTGATCGCCGCGCAGTTGGCCGACGAGGGTCTGATCAGCTGGGACGAGGCGTTGACCCGGGTCAGCGGTGCGCAACTCGCTCAGCTGATGTTCCCCACCTTCGACCCGGAAGCCACGCCGGAGCCGTTGGCCACCGGCGTCGGCGCCTCGCCCGGGGCCGCCGCCGGCCGGGTGGTCTTCGACAACGCCGCCGCCACCGGGGCGGACGGACCGGTGATCCTGGTCCGCCGGGAGACCAACCCGGACGACCTGCCCGGCATGATCGCCGCCGCCGGAATCCTGACCGCACGGGGAGGCAAGACCTCGCACGCCGCGGTGGTCGCCCGGGGCATGGGACGCACCTGCGTCTGCGGGGCGGAGGCACTGGAGATCGACCCGGAGCGCGGCGAGTTCCGCGTCGACGACCGGACGGTCCGGGCCGGAGACCTCATCTCCATCGACGGCACCACCGGCCGGATCTACCTCGGCGAGGTGCCGGTGCGTCCGTCCCCGGTGACCCGCTACCTCGCCGGTGAGCTGGCGCCGGAGTCCGACCGGCTGGTCTCGGCGGTGGATCGGCTGCTGCGGCACGCCGACTCGGTGCGGCGGCTCGGCGTACGCGCCAACGCTGACACCCCCGCCGACGCGTCGCGGGCGCGGACACTCGGCGCCGGCGGCGTCGGGCTGTGCCGTACCGAGCACATGTTCCTCGGTGCCCGCCGGGCCCTGGTGGAGCGGTTGATCCTGGCCGACGGGCTGAACGAGGTGCACGCCGCGCTGGCGGAGCTGCTGCCGTTGCAGCGGGAGGACTTCGTCGCGATTCTCGCGGCGATGGACGGCCTGCCGGTGACCATCCGGCTGCTCGACCCGCCGCTGCACGAGTTCCTCCCTCCGTTGCCCGAGCTGGCCGCGCGGGTGGCCCGGGCGGAGGCGCTCGGGCAGGACCCGGGCCACGACGCGGTGCTGCTGGCCGCCGTCCGCCGGATGCAGGAGAGCAACCCGATGCTGGGCCTGCGCGGCGTCCGCTTGGGTCTGGTGGTGCCGGGCCTGTTCGCGATGCAGGTCCGAGCCGTGGCCGAGGCGGCGGCGCGGCGGGTGGCCGAGGGCGGCGACCCGCGCCCGGAGATCATGGTGCCGCTCGTCGTCGACGTGCATGAGCTGGCCGCGGTGCGGGCCGAGGTGGCCGACGTGCTGGCCACCGTGCCGGGTGCACCGCCGATCCCGGTCGGCACGATGGTCGAGACGCCGCGTGCGGCACTGACCGCCGGGGCGATCGCGGGCGAGGCAGAGTTCTTCTCCCTCGGCACCAACGACCTGACCCAGACCACCTGGGCGTTCTCCCGCGACGACGGGGAGGGCTCGTTCCTCGGTGACTACCTGGAGCGGGGCATCGTCGAGGCGTCGCCGTTCGAGACCGTCGACGTCGCCGGGGTGGGCCGGCTGGTCCGCCTGGCGGTGGCCGAGGGCCGGGCCGCGCGACCCGGCCTGACCGTCGGTGTCTGCGGCGAGCACGGCGGTGACCCGGAGTCGGTGGAGTTCTTCGCCGAGGCCGGACTGGACTACGTCTCCTGCTCGCCGTACCGGGTGCCGATCGCCCGGTTGGCCGCCGGTCGGGCCGCGGTGGCTCGCGACTGCGCCGGCTCCGACGCCCGATAGGAGGTACCCGAGATGACTGCGATCTTCAATGCCACCGGGCCGGTACCGCTGGTCCCGCCCCGACCGGCCCCGGAAACGGCGCAGCAGCCGGCAGCGCCGCTGTCGGTCGGGCCCGTGCTGGAGTTGCCCGGCACGCCGCCGGCCGCCCTGGTGCCGGTGAACCGCGAGGGACGTCCGGTCGGCGTGTTCGTCGTCACCGGCGGACACGTCCGGTACCGGCCGCTTCCCGACCCGGACCGGCTGCTGGTCGCCGCCGCCGGGGTGTTGGCCGTCGGACTGGTCACCGCCGGTGCCACGGCGCTGGTTCGGCGGCGACCACCCGCCGTCGGCCGGCTGAACATGGGACCGGGCGGCTGGGTCAGCTTCCGCGGGGTACGCATTCCACCGCCCCGGGCTGCCCGTCCCTGGTGGGCCCGCCTGCTACGGGCCCGCCGCCTGGTCCCCGAACGCTGAGCGCGACGCCGCCCGTCGCGCCCCGGCGAGCACGTTCGGTGATGTTGCTGCCCCGGACCGGACGGGGCAGCAGCATCACCGATGTTGCTCGGGTCATGACCACCTCGACGGGGACCATGCGGCAGGGCCGTTGGTCCCGGGGCGCGCGGGCGGATCGCCCCTGCCGGGCGGCGTCGACCTCGGCGACGCTGGTGTCGAAGGGGCGTGCCGCCGGGGCACGCCCGACGCACAGGGCGGAGCGGGCGGTGGCCGGACAGGTCCAGGTCGCGGACGGGGACGTACGCAGGGAGAGCATCGTCGCGGCGGCACCCGACGCCGGGCTCAGCTCGACCGAGGCCGCCCGGCGGCTACGGGTCGACGGACCGAACGCCGCCGCGGCACCGCCCCGCCGGCACCTGGCGACCCGGATCGTGCATCAGCTCTCCGATCCCCTGGTCGCCCTGCTGCTCGCCGCCGCCGTGGTCACCACGGTGCTGCGGGACTACCCCGACACCGCGGTGATCCTGCTCGTGGTCGCGGTCAACACGGCGATCGGAGTGGTGCAGGAGGTACGCGCCGACCGGGCCATCGCCGCACTCGATCAGCTCGCCGCACCGACCGCCCGGGTGGTCCGCGACGGTCGGGACGCGGTACTGCCCGCAACCGAACTCGTCCGGGGTGACCTGGTGCGGATCGAGGCCGGCGACGTGGTTCCGGCCGACCTGCTGCTGCACGAGGCGAGCCGGCTGCACCTGGACGAGTCGGCGTTGACCGGCGAGTCGGTGCCGGTGTCCCGAGCGGCGGACGAGGAGGCCAGCGCCGGCACGGTGGTGACGACCGGTCGGGCCGCCGGCACGGTGGTGCGCACCGGCGCGGCGAGCGCCCTGGGCCGGATCGCCACCCTGGCGGCCACCACCCGGCCGGCGGCCACCCCGCTGCAACGCCGGCTCGCCTCGCTCGGCCGGATCCTCGGCCTCGCCGCCGTCGCGCTGTCCGGGCTGGTCTTCGCCGTCGGCGTGCTCAGCGGTCGACCCCTGGTGGACATGGCGGTCACCGCGGTGAGCCTGGTGGTCGCCGCGGTACCGGAGTCGCTGCCCGCGGTGGTGACTCTGGCCCTGGCGCTGGGTGCCCGCCGGATGGCGGCGGCCCGGGCGATCCCCCGCCGGCTGCACGCGGTGGAGACGCTCGGCTCGGTCACCGTGATCGCGTCGGACAAGACCGGCACCTTGACCGAGGGGCGGATGGCCGTGCAGCAGGCGGTCACCGGCGACGGCGCACGGTTCGGTGTCACCGGCAGCGGGTACGCCCCGCACGGCACCGTGCACCGCGACGGCGCGCCGGTGGCGGTGCCGGACGAGTTGCGTCGGCTGGCTCGGGCCGGGCTGCTCTGCAACGACGCGACCCTCGCTCCGCCGACCGAGGAGCGACCCCGCTGGGGCGCTGTCGGCGATCCGCTGGAGGCGGCCCTGGTGACCTTCGCGGCCCGCTGCGGCCTGGATCCGCAGACCACTCGCAACGCCTGGCCCCGGGTCGCGGAACACCCCTTCGACCAGCAGTTGCGTCGGATGACCACGGTGCACCGCTCCTGCGACCGCCGCTACCTGGTGGTGTGCAAGGGTGCCCCGGAGAACGTGCTCACCGCGCCGCTGCTCGACGCCGACGCCGACGAGGTGGCCGCCCTGACCGCCGCCGCGCACCGGATGGCCGGCGACGGGCTGCGGGTGCTGGCGCTGGCCGCCGCCCTGGTGGACACCCCACCGGCCGACCCCGCCCACCCCGAGGGGCTGCGCCCGGTGGGTCTGGTCGCCGTCGGCGACCCGCTGCGCGCCGGAGCGCCGGACATCGCCGACGGCTTCGCCGACGCGGGCGTCCGGCTCGTGCTGGTGACCGGGGACCATCCGGCGACCGCGGCGGCCATCGCCGGCCAGTTGGGCCTGTGGGCCGAGGGCGACCCGGTGGTACGCGGCGACGACGGCGATCCGGCCGAAGCGCCACCGGCGACGCGGGTGTTCGCGCGTACCCAGCCGGAGCAGAAGCTCGACATCATCGCCGGGTTGCAGTCGCGGGGGCATGTGGTGGCGATGACCGGTGACGGCGTCAACGACGCGCCGGCGCTGCGCCGGGCCGACATCGGGGTGGCGATGGGTGGCGGCACCGAGGTGGCCCGGCAGGCGGCCGACCTGGTGCTGGTCGACGACGATCTGTCCACGGTGGCCACCGCGATCGGTGAGGGCCGCCGGATCTACGACAACATCCGCCGGTTCCTGCGCTACGCCCTCTCCGGTGGGGTGGCCGAGATCGCGGTGATGCTGCTCGGGCCGCTGTTCGGTCTGCCCGTGCCGCTGCTGCCGGCCCAGATCCTCTGGATCAACCTGCTCACCCACGGGGTACCCGGGGTGGCGTTGGGCGCCGAACCGGCCGAACCCGGCACCCTGCGCCGGGTGCCGCGCTCGCCGCACGAGTCGGTGCTCGGTGCGGGGCTGGGCCGGCAGATCCTGGTCGGCGGCGCGCTGATCGCGGCGGTGACCCTGGGCGCGGGCGTGGCCGCCGCCCACTGGGACCGGCCCTGGCAGTCGGTGATCTTCATCGTGCTCGGCCTGGCCCAGCTCGGGGTGGCGCTGGCGGTCCGCGCGCCACGACCGGCCGGACAGCGGCGGGGCAACCTGGCGCTGCCGGTCGCGGTCGCCGCCTCCGCGCTGCTCCAGGTGGCCGGGGTGCTGCTGCCGCCGCTGCGGGAGCTGCTCGGCACCGAGGTCCTCGGCGTCACCGAGCTGCTGGCCTGCGGCGCGGTGAGCGTCCTGCCCGGTCTGGTGCTGCGGCTGACCCGGCGCCGCACGGGTGCTGCGGCCGACCCGTCGTACGACGGGAACCGACCTGTCTACCCTGACGCCGTCAGGTGAGCCAGGCTGACTGCGGAGTTGAGGAGGAGATGTGATGGCCAGCAACACCGGCGCCCCCATCGTGGTGGGCGTGGACGGTTCCGAGATCGCCCTGCACGCGGTGCGCGCCGCCGCGCGGGAGGCGGCGTACCGGCACCGTCCGCTGCGGATCGTGCACGCGTTCATCTGGCCGCTGATGAAGGTGCCGTTGGGCCCCGCACCCGGTGCGCCCGCCGACGGCGGGCTGCGCAACCAGGCCGAGCGGTGTGTCGCCGACGCCGTCGCCGAGGCCGGCAAGGTGGCCCCGGAGGTGTCGGTGACCGGTGCGGTGGTCGACGGGGCGGCCAGCACCGTCCTGCTCGCCGAGGCCCGGGACGCGGCTCTGGTCGTACTCGGCAACCGGGGCCTGGGCGGCTTCGCCGGGCTGCTGCTCGGCTCGGTGGCCGTGCAGGTCAGCGCCCACGCGGACTGCCCGGTGCTGGTGGTTCGCGGCGAATCGCGGGCGGACGGGCCGGTGGTGGTCGGCGTCGACGGCTCGGAGCTGTCCCAGGAGGCCGTCCGGTTCGCCTTCGAGGAGGCGGCGTGGCGCGGCACCGAACTGGTCGCGGTGCACGCCTGGCTCTATCCGACCCCGGCCGGTCCCGGTGACATCCTGCCCCTGGTCTACGACCTGGACGCCTTCCGGGACGAGGAGGAGCGCACCCTCGCCGAGGCGGTGGCCGGCTGGTCCGAGCGCTATCCGGAGGTGCCGGTGCGGCGGCGGCTGGTGCGCGGTTCCCCGGGTCGGGCGCTGGTGGAGGAGTCCCGCACCGCCCAGCTTGTGGTGGTGGGCGCGCGCGGACGCGGCGCGCTGGGCGGGCTGCTGCTCGGCTCGGTCAGCCACGCCGTGCTGCACCACGCCCACTCCCCGCTGGCGATCGTCCGGAAGCTGCGTACGGTCGAGGAGAACTGACCGGTGGTGTGTCGACGCGTCCCGACGGCGGGACGCGTCGACAATGAACCCTGACCGACCCATGGAGTGACGATGAACCGACCTGTCGTGGTGGGGGTGGACGGATCACCGCCGAGCCTGGTGGCCGCGGAGCACGCGGCCCAGGCGGCGGTGTGGCGCTCCCGCCCGCTGCACCTGGTACACGGCTACCTGCACCCGCTCGGCTACGGCGTACCGATCAACCCGTACGAGGTGGGCGTGCCGGCAGCGTCGGAGGACGGTCGCAAGATGCTCGAACAGACCGCCGCCGAACTGGTCGACCGGTGGCCGGGGCTGACGGTCGAGGTGCGTCAGGTGGCCGGCGGGCCGGGTGCGACGCTTGTCGAGGAGTCCCGGCGGGCGGAGTTGGTGGTGGTGGGCAGCCGGGGTCTGGGCGGCTTCGCCGGGCTGCTGCTCGGCTCGGTCGGCACCCAGGTCGCCGCGCACGGCCACTGCCCGGTGCTGGTGATCCGTCCGCCGGACCGTCCGTTGCCCACCGAGGGTCCGGTGCTGGTCGGTGTGGACGGTTCGGAGTCGGCCGAACTCGCCGTCGGCTACGGCGCCGAGGAGGCCGGTCGGCGCGGTGGGACGCTGGTGCTGGTGCACGTCGCCGACGAAGGCGACGACGACGGGGCAGCGGCGGCTCTGCTCGCCACCGCCGGTGCGGCGGCGCGGGGCAGCCACCCGGGGCTGACCGTGGAGGAACGGGTGATCGTCGCGCCCAAGCCGGACCAGGCGCTGATCGAGGCGACCGGGGACGCCGCGCTCGTGGTGGCCGGCTCGCGCGGCAGGGGTGGCTTCGCCGGGCTGCTGCTCGGCTCGGTCAGCCAGACGCTTGTGCACCACGCCCGCTGCCCGGTGCTCATCGCTCACCCTTACCGGCCGGAGCAGTGAGCACCGCCCGACCGGGCCGCCGTCCTGTCGGCAGCCCGGTCGGCGGGATCAGCCGTCGCGGCCGTGGAGCAGTTGGTCGAAGCTGGTGGTGAGGGCGAACGGGTCGGCGGGCCCGCTGGACGGTGCGCTGCGTCGTACCAGCTCGGCCAGTTCCCGACCGGCGCGCTCGATCCGGGCGCGCAACGCACCGTCGACGGCTCCGCCGGACCAGTCCTCCGGCGCGGCGAATACCGCGGTCGGCGCGACCACCGCCCGCAGGTAGGTGAACATCGGACGGAGCGCGTGCTCCAGCGCCAGGGAGTGCCGTGCGGTGCCGCCGGTCGCACCGATCAGCACCGCCCGGCCACCGAGCGCGTCGGCGTCGACCAGGTCGAAGAACGACTTGAACAGCCCGTTGTACGAGGCGTTGAAGATCGGACTGACGGCGATCACCGCATCGGCGCCGGTGACCTCGTCCAGTACCTGGCGCAGCGGCTCCGACGGAAAGCCGGTGAGCAGGTGGTTGACGATGTCGTGGGCGTGTTCGCGCAGCTCTACCGGGCGCAGTTCGACCTGCTCGCCGTGCCGGACCAGCTCGTCGCGGGTGGCCGCGGCGAGCTGGTCGGCGAGCAGCCGGGTCGACGAGGGCTGGCTGAGGCCGGCCGAGACCACGGCGAGAGTACGCACGGTCATCGGGCGGCCTCCGGTGCCCGGCCGGTGACGTCGTCGACGGCGTGGACGGTGCTGTCGCTGCCACCTCCGGCGGCGGCCAGCAGCGAGGCGTGGGTCGGTGCCAGCGGCACGTGCGCCGGTCGCAGCGACTCGAACTCCTTGCGCAGCACCGGCACGACCTCCTCGCCGAGCAGATCGAGCTGCTCCAGGACGGTCTTCAACGGCAGCCCGGCGTGGTCGACGAGGAACAGCTGCCGCTGGTAGTCACCCACGTAGTCGCGGAAGCCGAGCGTACGGTCGATGACCTGCTGCGGGCTGCCCACGGTCAGCGGGGTCTGCGCGGTGAACTCCTCCAGTGAGGGGCCGTGACCGTAGACCGGCGCGTTGTCGAAGTAGGGGCGGAACTCACGCACCGCGTCCTGGGAGTTGCGCCGCATGAACACCTGGCCGCCGAGACCCACGATCGCCTGGTCGGCGGAGCCGTGACCGTAGTGTTCGAAGCGCTGACGGTACAGGCCGACCATCCGCCGGGTGTGCTCGGCGGGCCAGAAGATGTGGTTGGCGAAGAACCCGTCGCCGTAGTAGGCGGCCTGCTCGGCGATCTCCGGGCTGCGGATGGAGCCGTGCCACACGAACGGGGGTACGCCGTCGAGCGGGCGCGGCGTCGAGGTGAACGACTGCAACGGGGTGCGGAACTTGCCCTTCCAGTCGACCACGTCCTCGCGCCACAACCGGCGCAGCAGGTCGTAGTTCTCGATGGCGAGGGGGATGCCGTTGCGGATGTCCTGGCCGAACCACGGGTAGACCGGCCCGGTGTTGCCCCGGCCCATCATCAGGTCGACCCGGCCGTCGGCGAGGTGTTGCAGCATCGCGTAGTCCTCGGCGATCTTCACCGGGTCGTTGGTGGTGATCAGCGTGGTCGCGGTGGAGAGCAGCAGCCGCTCGGTGCGGGCGGCGATCCAGCCCAGCATGGTGGTGGGCGACGAGGGCACGAACGGCGGGTTGTGGTGCTCACCGGTGGCGAAGACGTCGAGGCCGACCTCCTCGGCCTTCAGCGCGATGGTGACCATCGCCTTGATCCGTTCGGCTTCGGTGGGCTCCCGGCCGTTTGTCGGGTCGACCGTGACGTCGCCGACGGTGAAGACTCCGAACTGCATGACCGCTCCCTCGTGTCGTCCGACCGGGCGGTGGTGCCCGACGCCCCCGACAACATATTTGACGAGTCAACTATTCCGCGAGCCCGCCTCGCACCAGTGTCCCCCGTCACGCCCTCCCCATCCCCCGCCCATGACCGGCAACAGCGCCAGCAAAGGGGACAACGGGGTCAGCTCCGTCGTCGTGGCACGTGCCGGCGGTACGGGCTGACGGTCGGGTCACCGGTGATCCAGAAGCGCCAGGGCACGTCGTGTGCGGCGGCCACGCCGACCCGCGGGCCGGCGGAGACGACCGGCGGCGTGACCGGGCGGGTCGGTGGCGTCAGCAGCAACGGCCCGGTCCCGTCGAGCATGCAGGTGCCGTTCGCCGCCGCATCGATGCCGAGCGCGACCACCAACCGGGCCGGCCCACGGGCGAGGTCCCGGTCGGGCACCTCGCCGCGCCGCTTACGGGCCAGGTCCACACCGTCGACCACCTCGCCGGCGCGCAGCAGGACCGCCGCCGCCTCCCCCTCGCCCCCGCAGACGACGTTCAGGCACCAGTGCATGCCGAAGACGAAGTAGGTGTAGGCGTAGCCCGCCGGACCGAACATCACAGTCGTCCGGGGCGTCGGTCCGCGATGCGCGTGCGAGGCGGGATCCACACCGGTGCCGGCGTACGCCTCCACTTCGGTCAGCCTGATCCGGACCCCGTTGGCTGACACCTCCCAACCCAGCAGATTCCGCGCCGTCTGCACGACGTCGGCGGCCGGGGCACTCAACCAGGGATGGTCCACGCCTCCAGGTAACCCGGCCGGGGTCCAACCGGCAAGCCGCGCTCCCATGCTGATCCAGGGCCACGGCCGCGACATCCGGCAGGCAGGACGCGAAGATCACGCAGAGGATCGAGGTGCGACGAGATCGTTCTCGTAGGCGGCGATGACGAGCTGGGCTCGATCACGGGCGTCGAGCTTGGTGAGCAGGTTGCCGACGTGAGTCTTGACAGTCTTGATCGAGATGTTGAGTGTCCGAGCGATCTCGTCGTTGGACAGGCCGCGGGCCACGAGAGACAGCACCTCGGTCTCGCGGCCGGTGAGCCTGTCGATTTTGCCGACCTCGGGCGGGCCGGGCCGGTCGAGGTAGTGCGCGACGAAGCGGGTGAGGATGCTGGGAGCGAAGAGGGACTCGCCCGCGTGGGTCCGTCGGATGGCGTCGACGAGTTGGTCCGGGTGGGCGTCCTTGAGCAGGAAGCCGTGCGCCCCGGCGCGCAGCGCGGCGGCCACATACTCGTCGAGTGCGAACATGCTGAGCACGAGGACCCTGGTACCGCTCAGGTCGGTGGCGGCGGCGATGCGTCCGGTCGCTTCGATGCCGTCGCCGTCGGGCATCCGGATGTCCATCAGGACGACGTCGGGGCGGCGTTCACGGGTGAGCGACACGGCCTCGTGTCCGGTGGCGGCCTGACCGACGACGGTGAGGCCCGCAGTGCCGTCGATGAGGAGGGCGAGGCTGTGCCGCAGGAGCGGCTGGTCGTCCGCGACGAGCACCCGGATGCTTGTGGATCGGTCCGCTGATTCAGTGGTCATCCGGCTCACCGGGCCGGCAGGCGTGCCGTGAGCTGGAAGCCCGGCCCGGCCGGGCCGGCGCGCAAGACACCGTCGAGCATGCTCACCCGCTCACGCAGTCCGTCCAAGCCGTGGCCAGCACCGGGGCGGGGCCGCCAGCCGGGGCGGGGACCATCGTCGCGTACATTCACCACGATTGCGTCGCCGTCGCGATCCACGGTGACGTGCACGCAGGTCGGCCCGGCGTGCCGGGCCGTGTTGCTCAGGCCCTCACGGACGATCGCGCACACGGCGAGCTGCACGCCGGGTGGCACCTCGCCGACCTTCCGCACGTCGACGGTGGCGGCGATCCCGGTGGCGGTCGCGGACCGCACGATCTCCGGTAGGGCGTCGAGCGTGTCGGGCGGCCGCAAGGAGGCGGGCTCGCCGCCCGGTGCGCGGAGCACGTCGAGCATTCGCCGCAGTTCAGCCGTGGTCTCTCGCCCGACCTGTTCGATGTCGGACAGCGCGTTCGCCCGTTCGGCCGCACCGGTTGGCCCGGTAACCCGAGCGGCGGTGGCGGCACGAATAGTGACCAGGCCGAGGCCGTGCGAGACGAGATCATGAAGCTCACGGGCGATGCGCAACCGTTCCGCCGCTGCGGCCCGCTCAGCGGCCCATGCGGTCAGCCGGTCCTCGTACACCCGGCGTTCCTGTCGAGCGCGGATCAACGCCCAGAGCAACACCGCGGCAGCGGTCGCGGTGATCACCGTCAGCAGGAGCGTCCCGGCCGTCCCCACGGTGCCCGCCGTTGTCAGGCAGAGGAGCAAGGCCACCGGCACCGCGACGGCGACGGCGGACAGCCAGGGACGCCTTGTCGGTCGCCCGTCAGGTGCCATCTCGCGAGTCTAGGAACCCGGGCCGTGACGTGACATCGGACCTGGGTCGGAGCGACCTGGGGTGGGGGTGAATGGCGGAAGTCCCGGCTCTGGTCCGATGACGCGGACCAGCACCATGGGCTGACATGGTGCCCATGCTGTCAGTCGAGCGTCTGGTCAAGCGGCGCGGCTCCCGCGAGATCCTCACCGACGTCACCTTCCGGGCCGCACCCGGCCGGGTGACAGGTCTGCTGGGGCCGAACGGTGCGGGCAAGTCATCCACCCTGCGCATCCTGTTGGGCCTGGACCGGGCGGATGCCGGCACGGCCCTGGTCGACGGCCAGCCGTACCGGCGCCTGCGCCAGCCGTTACGCACCGTCGGGTCGATGCTGGAAGGCTCCGGCGCACACCGCTCCCGTACCGCGCGCAACCACCTCACCTGGATGGCGCGCAGCAACGGCATCCCGACCCGACGGGTGGCCGACGTGCTCGACCAGGTCGGGCTCGGTGCCGCCGGAGGTACCAGGGTCGGCCGGTTCTCGCTCGGCATGTGCCAGCGGCTCGGGCTGGCCGCCGCGCTGCTCGGCGAACCCCGTGCACTTGTGCTCGACGAGCCGGTGAACGGGCTCGATCCGGAGGGCATTCGCTGGATCCGCGTTCTGCTGCGCGGACACGCGGACGCCGGCGGCACCGTGCTGCTCTCCAGCCACCTGATGAGCGAAGTGGGCGAGATCGCCGACGACCTGGTCGTCCTCGCCCACGGCCAGGTCGTCGCCGCCGGCCCGATCCGCGAGGTCACGGCCGGCTACCCGACCCTGGAGGACGCCTTCTTCGCCCTCACCGGGCCGACGGCAGGTGGGTGATGACCTTCTTCGACACGCTCGCCGCCGAGATTCGCAAGACGGCGACGCTGCCGGCGACCATTGTCGCGCTGGCTGTCACCGTGCTCGGTCCGGTCGCGATCACTCTGATCAACGCCGTCGGCGTCCGCGCCGCGCTGCGCAGCGGACGACCCGAGCTGACGGCCTACACCTCGCCTGTCGAGGCGGTCTTCTCCGCGGTTCCGCTCGGCACGGTCGGCGCGGTGGTCCTCGGCGTCGTCGCCGTCAGCGGCGAGTACACCGCGAACAGTGCCAGGATCGGCGGCGGACGGCAGATCACCACCACCCTCACCGCCACCCCCAGCCGCCTCGGCGTGCTGGCCGCCAAGGCGGCCAGCGTCGTCCTGCTGGTGGCGGTCGCGGCTCTGGTGGTGATTCCCGCCTCGTTGGCTCTGGCCAGCGGGATAGTCGGCACGGACGCCCCTCCGCCCCCGGACGGAGTGCTGTCCCGCTCGGTCGGCGCCGGGATCTACTGGATGCTCACGGCGCTTATCGGCCTCGCGGTCACGGTCTTCACCCGCAACGGGATCGTCCCGATCATCGTGCTCGTGGTGAACAGCTCGCTCGTCTCGGTCTCCGTGCTGCTGTCCCACCTCACCCCGCTCGCCAGGTTCCTACCCGACCTCGCGGGTATGAGCATGTTCGCCGGTGGCCTGTTGGCGTTCGACGACGCGCTCGCCCCGGTCACCGGCGGCCTGGTCATGGTCACCTGGACGGCAGGGCTGCTCGCGTTGGCCAGTGCGGTTTTCCTGCGGCGGGACGCATGATCCGCTCCTGCGCCCAGGCCACCGCCGCAGAGCTGGCCAAGCTGTTCGGCCTGCCTGCGGTGGTGGCTGCGGTCTTCGGCACGATCGGCGCAGCCGTCGCCATCACCGGGGCGTTGGCCGCCTCGCCGGTCGGGGCGAACGAGCCGGTCGCAGTCGTCCTCCAGGCGGTGCCGTACCTCCAGGCCGGCACCATCTCGCTCGGCGTCCTCGCGGCCGGGACCGAGTACGCCGATGGGCAGATCCACAGAACCCTGCTGTGCGTGCCGGGCCGCCTGGCCGTGCCGGCTGCCAAGACCCTCGCCTACCTGGCCTGGGCTGCCGTAACCGCCGTCGCGGCGCTCGCCGTCGGGCTGCTCACGGCCCGAATCGCGCTGGCCACGCGGGACGTCCCGGTGGTCACCGACGGTTTCCCGTGGAAAGTCGTCGGCGCGGCGGCCTACCTCGCGCTCATCGGGTTGCTCGGGCTGGCTCTGGCCGCCCTCCTGCGAGCCGTCGTTTCCGCTCTCGTCGTCACGCTCAGCCTGGTTCTGGTCGCCTCGCCGGTGCTGGACGCCGTCACCCCGCACGCTCGTTACCTGCCGGACCGGGCTGGTGGCCTGCTCTACCTTCCCGACCCGGCACCGGTCCTGACGCCCGTCACCGGCCTGCTCGTTCTGCTCGGTTGGGTCGTTGTCATCGGGAGTGGGGCGGCGGCTGCCTTCCGACGCCGGGACGCCTGAGTCCGCCGCCAAGCAGCAACTTCGGGGAAACTGCTGCAACCGGACCACGTCCGGACAGCAGTTTCCCCGAAGTTGTGCGGATCTTGTGGCGGATCGGCGCGAGGGGTGCGGGTCAGCGGGGGACCACTGCCTCGTTGGTCCAGTCGCGCCAGGTGGTCAGTTGGTCGGCGGCGGTGGCCAGTTGGTCGGCTACCGGGCCCGGGCCCGTGGAGCCGGGGGTGATCCGGGCGGCGAGGGCGGAACGGACCGAGAGCACGTCGCGTACGCCCGGGTCGAGGTGCTCGCTGACGGTGGCCAGGTCGGCGTCGGAGACCTCGTCGAGGGCGCAGTCCCGGGCCGCGCAGAGCGCCACCAGCTTGCCGGTGATCTCGTGGGCGTCGCGGAACGGCACGCCCTTGCGGACCAGCCAGTCGGCCACCTCGGTGGCCAGGGAGAAGCCCACCGGCGCGGCGGCGACCAGGCGGTCGACGCGTACCGTCATCGTGGAGATCATCCCGGCGAGCGCCGGCAGCAGCAGTTCCAGGGTGTCGACCGCGTCGAAGGCCGGCTCCTTGTCCTCCTGCATGTCCCGGTCGTACGTCATCGGCAGGCCCTTGAGCATGGTCAGCACCGCGACCAGCCCGCCGACGAGCCGACCGGACTTGCCCCGGGCCAGCTCGGCGATGTCCGCGTTCTTCTTCTGCGGCATGATCGACGAGCCGGTGGCGAAGGCGTCGTCCAGCTCGACCCAGCCGAACTCCTGCGACGTCCAGAGCACCACCTCCTCGCCGAGCCGGGACAGATGCACCCCGATCATCGCGGTGACGAAGAGGAACTCGGCGACGAAGTCCCGGTCGGCGACCGCGTCCATCGAGTTGGCGAAGGACGTCCGGAAACCCAGCTCCTTCGAGACCGCCACCGGATCCAGCGGCAGCCCTGAACCGGCCAGCGCCCCCGCGCCGAGCGGACTGACCGCGGCCCGGTGGTCCCAGTCGCGCAGCCGCTCCAGGTCCCGCAGCAGCGGCTGCACGTGGGCGAGCAGCCAGTGGCCGAAGGTGACCGGCTGGGCATGTTGCAGGTGCGTCATGCCCGGTGCGGCGGTGTCCACGTGCCGACCGGCCTGCTCGACCAGCGCCTCGGCCAGCTCCACCAGCCGCGCGGCCACGCCCCGCGCGTGGTCGCGCAGGTAGAGCCGCAGGTCTGTGGCGACCTGGTCGTTACGGGACCGGCCGGCCCGCAGCTTGCCGCCGAGGCTGCCGAGCCGCTCCAGCAGCCCGCGCTCCAGGGCGGTGTGCACGTCCTCGTCGTCGACGGTGGGACGGAACGTGCCCGAGGCGCAGGCGGCCTCCAGGTCGTCGAGGGCGGCGAGGATGCGACCCAGTTCCTCCGGGTCGAGCAGGCCGGCGCCAGCCAGCACCCGGGCGTGCGCCCGGGAACCGGCGATGTCGTACGGGGCCAGCCGCCAGTCGAACTGCACGCTCACCGACAGGCGGGCCAGGGCCTCCGACGGGCCACCGGCGAAGCGCCCGCCCCACAGGCTCGTCCGGTTGGCCGCTGCGCTGTTCTCGGTCAGGCTCTTGTCATCCACCCGGTCAATTGTGGTCCCCACGATCAGCAGCCTCCCCACCGGGCACCCACGTCCGACACAACCTCGATCACTGCGTACCGCTCCCTTCCGCGCTGTCGTCCCGGCGGGCCCAGCCGGCGAGCCGTTCACCGAGCGCGGCGCCGCCGTCAGCGGCGCGCGCCACGACGAAGATGGTGTCGTCGCCGGCGATGGTGCCGACGACCTCCGACAGGCCCGCCCGATCCAACGCGCTGGCCAGGTAGTGGGCGGCTCCCGGTGGGGTACGCAGGACCGCGATGTTGCCGCTCGAGTCGACCTCGTTGAGCAGTTCGCGCAGCAGCCGCACCAGGCGGGCCGGTGCCGCCTCGGCGTCACGCAGCGGGCGATGGCCGTCCTCGGGGATGACGTAGACGGCTCGGCCGTCACCACCCCGGGCGGTGACCGCGCCGAGTTCCTTCAGGTCGCGGGAGAGGGTGGCCTGGGTGACCTGCACGCCCTCGTCGCCGAGCAGCTCGGCCAGTTCGGTCTGCGACCGGATCGGCTTGTCGCGGATCAGCTCGACGATGCGGGCGTGCCGGGCGCCACGGGTCAGTGGTGCGGTCATGTCGTTTTCCCTTGGAGAAGGAAGGTCAGCAGCGCCTTCTGGACGTGCAGCCGATTCTCCGCCTGGTCGAAGACGGCACTGCGCGGGCCGTCGAGCACCTCGTCGGTGATTTCCTCGCCGCGGTGCGCCGGCAGGCAGTGCAGCACGATGGCCTCCGGCGCGGCGTGCCCGAGCAACGCCTTGTTGACCTGGTACGGCAGGAACGGGGTGTTGCGGTCCAACCCGTCACCCTCCTGTCCCATCGAGGTCCAGGTGTCGGTGGCCACCACGTCGGCGTTCCGGACGGCGGCGACCGGGTCGGTGAGCACCCGGACCGAACCGCCGGTGCCGGCGGCGATCGCCTCCGCGCGGGCCACCACCTCCGCGTCCGGATAGAAGCCGGCCGGACCGGCGACCCGCACGTGCATCCCGGCGGTCGCGCCGGCCAGCAGGTACGAGTGGGACATGTTGTTCGCCGCGTCCCCGAGGTAGGCCAGCGTCCGCCCCTCGGTACCGCCACACCACTCCCGGATGGTGAGCAGGTCCGCGAGCAACTGGCACGGGTGGAACCCGTCGGTCAGCGCGTTGACCACCGGCACGGTGGCACCGGCGGCCACCTCCGCGATCCGTTCGTCGCCGTGGGTACGCAACACGATCGCGGCCACGTAGCGGGACAGTACCCGGCCGGCGTCCGCGAGCGCCTCACCCCGGCCGAAGTGGGTGACCTGGGTGTCCACCACCAGGGGGTGACCGCCCAGTTCCGCGATTCCGGCGTCGAAGGAGATCCGGGTACGCAGGCTCTGCTTGTCGAAGAGCACCGCCACCGAGCGCGGCCCGGCCAACGGCGTGAACGCGAAGCGGTCGGCCTTCATCCGGCCGGCCAGGTCGACCACCGCGGACTGCTCGGCCGGAGACAGGTCGTCGTCGCGCAGGAAGTGCCGGGTCATGCGGAAGCCTCCGTCGGCGTCACCGTGTCGGTCGAGATCTCGGTGCGAGAGCGCCCCTGCGAGGGCTTCTCCGTAACAGCATCCGCGGCGACCGCCGAAGCGCCGGTCGGGATCGGGCTGTGGGACGGCGCCTGCTGGGCAACACGATCCGGTGTGGCCGTCGACGCGGTCAGGGCGGCTGGCAGCGCCGCCAGGAAGGCGTCGGCCTGGGCGGTGGTGAGGATCAGCGGCGGGGCCAGGCGGATCACGTCGGGCTGGATCGGGTTGACCAGGAAGCCGGCCTCGCGCAGCGCCCCGGCGAGGGCGGCCGACACCGGTGCGGTCAGGGTGACGCCGAGCAGCAGCCCCGCACCGCGTACGCCGCCCACCAGCGGATGATCGAGGGCCTCGATCCCCCGACGCAGCCGCTCACCGATCCGCTTGACGTGGTCGAGCAGCCCCTCACTGGCGATGGTGGAGATCACCGCCAGCGCGGCGGCGCAACTGACCGGGTTGCCGCCGAAGGTACTGCCGTGCGAACCAGGGCCGAGCAGGTCGGCAGCCGGGCCGAAGGCCAGGGTCGCGCCGATGGGCAGCCCGCCACCGAGCCCCTTGGCCAGGGTCACCACGTCCGGCTCGACGCCGTCGGCCTGATGGGCGAACCAGTGCCCGGTCCGGCCGATGCCCGTCTGCACCTCGTCGAGCACCAGCAGGGAGCCGTGCCGGGCGGTGATCCGCCGGGCCTCGGCGAGGTATCCGGCGGGCGGGACCACCACACCGTTCTCGCCCTGGATCGGTTCCAGGATCACCATGGCCGTGGCATCGGACACCGCCGCGGCCAGGGCGTCGACATCGCCGTACGGGACATGGGTGACCTCGCCCGGCAGCGGACGGAACGGGTCGGCCTTGGCCGGTTGGCCGGTCAACGCGAGAGCCCCCATGGTGCGGCCGTGGAAGCCGCCGACGGTGGCCACCACCTGGGTACGGCCGGTGCACCGGGAAAGCTTGAACGCCGCCTCGTTGGCCTCCGCTCCGGAGTTCGCGAAGAACACCCGCCCCGGCCGACCGGCGAGCGCCAGCAGCAGCTCGGCCAGGGCCACCGGCGGCTCGGAGATGTACAGATTGGAGACGTGGCCGAGCGTGGCGACCTGCTTCGACACGGCCGCCACCACCGCCGGGTGGGCGTGGCCGAGAGAATTGACCGCGATGCCGCCGAGCAGATCGAGGTACTCCCGACCGGCCTCGTCGACCACGACGGCGCCGGAGCCCGCCACCAGCGCCAGCGGCGGCGTGCCGTAGTTGTCCATCATCGCCTGCCGCCAACGGCTGACCAGAGCACTCATGAGGGAATCACCATCGTTCCGAAGCCTTCCGAGGTGAACACTTCCAGCAGGGTGGAATGGGCGACCCGACCGTCCACCACGTGCGCGGCCGGCACTCCCCCGTTGACGGCCCGCAGGCACGCCTCCATCTTCGGCACCATGCCCGACTCCAGCGACGGCAGCAGCTTCGCCAGCCCGTCGGTGCTGATCTCGCTGACCAGGCTGGACTTGTCGGGCCAGTCGGCGTACAAACCGGGCACGTCGGTGAGCACCACCAGCTTGCGCGCCCGCAGGGCGACCGCGAGCGCGGCGGCGGCGGTGTCGGCATTCAGGTTGTGCAACACCCCGTCCGCGTCCGGCGCCACCGTGGAGATCACCGGAATCCGGCCGGCGGCGATCAGGTCGTCCACCGCCGAGACGTCCACCGACTCGACGTCGCCGACCTGGCCGACGTCGACCGGCTGCCCGTCGACGTACGCGGGCCGCCGCACCGCCGTGAACAACCCGGCGTCCTCGCCGGAGAGACCGACCGCGAACGGCCCGTACGCGTTGATCAACCCGACCAGTTCCCGGCCCACCTGGCCGACAAGCACCATCCGGACCACGTCCATCGCCTCCGGGGTGGTCACCCGAAGGCCGCCCCGGAACTCGCTGTCGATGCCCAATCGGGCGAGCATGGCCGAGATCTGCGGTCCGCCGCCGTGCACCACCACCGGCTTGAGCCCGACGTAGCGCAGAAACACCATGTCCGCGGCGAAGGCCCGCTGCAACTCCGGGTCGACCATGGCGTTGCCGCCGTACTTGATCACAACGGTGGAACCGGAGAAGCGGGCCAGCCACGGCAGCGCCTCGATCAACGTAGCGGCCTTCGCCTGGGCGCGGCTCAGATCAGAGCTCAGCGTCACCGGACCAACCTTCCGTTCACGACTGCGGGACTCCGCTGCGCTACGTTCCTCGCGCTCACCGAGCCCACCTTCCGTTCACGACTGCGGGACACGACTGCGCTACGTTCCTCGCGCTCCGCCCGCCTTCCGTTCACGACTGCGGGACTCCGCTGCGCTGCATTCCTCGCGCTCACGTTGAGTAGGCCGAGTTCTCGTGCACGTAGGCGTGCGAAAGGTCGTTGGTCCACACCGTCGCCTCGGCCCTGCCGGCGTGCAGGTCGATCCGGATGGTGACGTCCCGGCCGGAGAGGTCGACCTTCGAGCGGTCCTCGGCCGCCGCGCCACCCCGGCAGACCCAGATGCCGTTGACCGCCACGTCCACGGCGTCCGGCTCGAAGGCGGCGGCGGTGGTGCCGACGGCGGCGAGGATCCGACCCCAGTTCGGGTCGTTGCCGAACAGTGCGGTCTTGACCAGGTTGTTGCGGGCCACCGCCTGGCCCACCTCGACCGCGTCGTCCTCGTCGGCGCTGCCGACGACCTCGATGGCGACCTGCTTGGTGGCACCCTCCGCGTCGGCGAGCAGTTGCTGGGCCAGGTCGTGACAGGCGGCGGTGACCGCCGCGGCCAGCTCCGCCTCGCTCGGCGCGACACCCGAGGCCCCGCTGGCCAGCAGCAGCACCGTGTCGTTCGTCGACATGCAGCCGTCGGAGTCGACCCGGTCGAAGGTGACCCGGGTGGCCGCCCGCAGCGCGGCGTCGAGTGCCTCCGGCCCGGCCACCGCGTCGGTGGTGAGGACGCAGAGCATGGTGGCCATCGCCGGGGCCAGCATGCCGGCGCCCTTGGCCATGCCGCCGACGGTCCAACCGGCACCGGAGACGACTGTGGTCTTCGGCCGGGTGTCCGTCGTCATGATCGCTTCGGCGGCGGCGGCGCCGTTGTCGCCCAGGCTCCCGACGGCGGCGGCGATTCCCGGCAGGAGCCGATCCATGGGCAGCCGCTCGCCGATCAGGCCGGTGGAGCAGACCGCTACCTCGCCCGCGCCGATCTGATGCACGTCGGCCGAGGTCAACGTGGCGGCGGTGTGCTCGGCGGTGGTGTGGGTGTCCTGGAAGCCGGCCGGGCCGGTGCAGGCGTTCGCGCCACCGGAGTTGAGCACCACCGCCCGCACGATGCCGCCCCGGACGACCTGCTGGGTCCAGAGCACCGGCGCGGCCTTGACCCGGTTGGCGGTGAAGACAGCGGCGACACCGGCGTCGGGGCCGTCGTTGACCACCAGCGCCACATCCGGTGCGCCGCCGGTCTTCAGGCCCGCGGCCACCCCGGCCGCCCGGAATCCCCGGGGTGTGGTCACGGTCATGGCGCGGTCCCCCACCCGGACAGGCCCGTGGTTTCGGGCATACCGAACATCAGATTGGCGTTCTGCACCGCCTGCCCCGCGGCACCCTTGCCGAGGTTGTCCAGCGCGGCGACCACGATCAACCGGCCGGAGTCGACATCGACGGTGGCTTGCAGATGACAGGCGTTGCCACCCAGCGTGGCGGCGGTGTGCGGCCACCGTCCCTCGGGCAGCAGGTGCACGAACGGTTCGGATGCGTACGCCTGCGCCAGCACCGCGCGCGGATCGGCCTCGCCGGTCGGCAGCGCGGTGACCGTGGCCAGGATGCCGCGCGGCATCGGCGCCAGCACCGGGGTGAACGACAGTCCGGTCGCCCCGGTGGCCTGCTTGATCTCGGGTACGTGCTGATGCGCGCCCACCTTGTAGGGCGACAGGTCGCCCATCACCTCGCTGGCGAGCAGGTGCGCCTTGGCGGCCCGGCCCGCGCCCGAGGTGCCCGACGCGGCGACGACCACCACGTCGTCGGGTCGGGCGGCACCGGCGGCGACCAGCGGGGCCAACGCCAGGGTGATCGTCGCCGCGTAGCAGCCGGTGCTGGCCACCCGTTCGGCGGCGGCGATCCGCCCCCGCTGACCGGGCAACTCGGGCAGGCCGTAGGTCCACGCCCCCGCGTGCGGGCCGCCGTAGTAACGGGCCCAGGCGTCGGCGTCCACGAGCCGGTGGTCGGCCCCGAGGTCGACGATCCGCACGCCGGCGGGCAGTTGCGCCGCAATGGCGGCGGACTCGCCGTGCGGCAGGGCGAGGAAGACGAGATCGGCCTCGGCCAGCACCTCCGGCGTGGTCGCACCGAGCGTCACGTCCAGCCCGGTCAGCTGTGGGTGGACGGCGTCGAGCCGTTGCCCGGCCTGGCTGTGCGCGGTGGCGGCGACCAGGTCGAACTCGGGATGTCCGGCGAGCAGGCGGAGCAGTTCACCACCGGCGTACCCACTCGCCCCGGCGACCGCAGCCCGAATCCCCATACCTACCTCCGCATGAATATGCATCGAAGGCTAGCAGGAGTGCACCTCGATCTGCAAGTTCATACAGTCAGCCGTATAGCGATGAGCTATCGGTCGAGGGCTAGAGGCGGCCCTCGGCGACGGCGTGGGTGACCCAGGGGATGACCTCGTCGAGCATCTCGTCCAGGGTCGTGGTGGCGGTGAAACCGAGCACCTCGCGGGCCTTCGTGGTGTCCGGTACGCGTTTTTGTACGTCGTACTGGAAGGGGTCGTCGCTGACGTGCCGGAACGGCACGTCAGACCCCTTGATCTTGCGCCAGATCAGCTCGGCCAACTCCAGGACGGTTGTCGACTCGGCGGTGGAGAGGTTGAAGTCCTCGTTGTGCGCCGCCGGGTGCTCGATGGCGAGCGCGATCCCCCGGGCCAGGTCGCCGCCGTAGGTGTAGTGCCGCACCTGGTCGCCCTCGCCGAGGATGTGCAGCGGATCCTGCCCCTTGACGATCTTCTGCACCAGGTCGGGTACCACGTGCGACATGGCCAGCTTGACGTTGCCGGAGAGCACCTCGGCCTGGCCCAACGCCCGTCCCTCCCCCACGCCGACGCAGTTGAACGGCCGCACGATCGTGTAGGGCAGTTGGTACTGGTCCCAGGCCGCCCGGGCGTAGTACTCCACAGCCAGCTTCTGGAACCCGTACGACGACAGCGGCGGCGGGATACGCCGCTCGTCGCCCTCCCGGCTCGGCCAGTGCTCGGTGGACTCGAACACCATCGAGGAGGACAGGTAGGTGACCTTGGACAGGCGGCCGGCGCGGTGCGCCTGGAGCGCCGCGTCACAGGTCGCCGCCATGATCCGCTCGTTGGTGGCGAGCAGGTCATAGGCGTACGCGTGGAAGTAGGAGATCCCGCCGATCATCGCGGCACCGGCGACCAGATGGTCGCAGCCGTCGAGCAGCCCGGTCAGCAGACCGGTGTCGCGGGCGTCCCCTTCCACGAACCGGAACCGGGGGTGCCCCTCGTGGCTCTGGGCGACCGGGCCGTACTTCGAGAAGTTGTCGACACCGACCACCTCGTGGCCACGGTCGAGCAGCTCCGCGACGAGATAGCCGCCGATGAAGCCGGCCGAACCAGTTACCAGGACCTTCGCCACGTACGCTCCTATGCCGTCTTCTCGTACTCGGTGCCACGCGGACTCGGCACGGCCGCCGTCCGCACCCGGGCGGTCAGCTTCTCCCGGCTCAGCCGTCGACCGTAGGCGAACAGGTACCAGCGCAGGTAGCCGGGGAGGAAGCGGCCCAGGTCGAAGTGGGACTCGCCGAGCGGACGGTCCAACCAGATGGTCGGGATCTCGGCCACCGGCAGGCGCAGCCGGGTGGCCTTCGCGGTCAGTTCCAGCCCGATCTCGAAGCCGGTCCGCGACTCGATGCCGACCTCGCGGACGAACGACGTGTCGTACGCCTTGAAGCTGTTGGTGGCGTCGCGGGTGCCCACCCGCGCGAAGGTGTAGAGGCTGCGCCCCGCCCAGCGGGACATCATCCGCTTCAGCCTCGGCCCGCCGACCTGCTGGCCGCCGGGCATGTACCGGGAGGCCGCGGCGACCACCACGCCCCGGTCGACCAACCGGGCCAGCTCGTCGATCTGGCGGGGATCGTCACACCCGTCGGCCATCGTCACCACCGCGACCGGTGCCAGGGCCGCGTCGATGCCGAACCGGATCGCGTTGGCCGGGCCCCGACCGTAGGTGTTGAGCACCGCCCGGACCCTCGGGTCGGTACGCGCGATCCGCTCGACGTACGGGACCGTGGTGTCCTCGGGCATGTCGTGCACGATCAGCACCTCGGCGGGCAGCAGCAGCTCGCGCAGCATCCGCTCCAGGCAGCGGACGATCGCCTCGCCCTCGTTGTAGACCGGCACGATCACCGAGACCCGCGGGTTCATCACACCCGTACCCCCTGCCCGGTCAGACCCCACATGTCGATCACCGGTTTGTCGGTGTCCAGGCGGGCGTACTGCTCGTGCGGCGCGGCGATGACCAGCAGGTCGGCCCGGCGCAACACCTCGTCGAGGTCGACGAAGCGCTCGTCGGCCACGTACGGGTCGGTGCAGAGCGTCTCCCGCGTCTTCAACGCCAGGATCTTGCGTAGCTTGTACGCCAGGCTCTCCCGGGGGTCGTCGCTACCGCCCTTGAAGGCCATGCCGAGGATGCCCACCGTCGAGGTGGACAGGTCGAACCGGTCCTCCAGGCGGGACACCAGGTACAGCGGCAACCCCTCGTTGATCAGCATCGCCGAGTGGCCGAGGACGAAGTTGTTCCGGTTGAACGCGGCCAGTTGCATGGTGTCCTTGAACAGGCACGGTCCGGCCGCGAAACCGGGCATCGGCAGGTCCGCCGCGCGGGGGTAGTCGTACGCCACCGCGTGCCGGATCCGGGCGAAGTCCAGCCCGAAGTCGTTCGCCATCATCCAGAACTGGTTCGCGGTGGCGAACTTGATGTACCGCCAGGTGTTGGTGAACAGCTTCGCCAGCTCGGCCTCCTCGGGTTCGAGCGGGACGATCTGGTCGGTCAGGTGCCGGAACAACTTCTCCGCCCGGGTCAGCGCCTCCGGGGTCCGCGCGGCGACGATCTGCGGCAGCGTGAACAGCTCGGTCATCGCCCGGCCCTCGGCGATCCGCTCCGGGCAGAACGCCACGTCCGCGCGCAGGCCCTTGCCGGCCAGCAGTTTCTCGGTAAGCGCGGTGACCCCGGGGTAGACGGTGCTGCGCAGCACGATCAGCTGACCGTCGCGCAGGTGCTCGGCGCAGCGTTCCAGCGCGCGGGGCACGGCACCGAGATCCGGGTTGAGATGCTCGTCGACAGGCGTGCCGACCACGACGACCAGATGTTCCGAGGCCCCGACGGCGGCGGGGTCGGTGGTGGCGCGCAGCCGCCCGGCGGCCACCGCCTCGACCAGCGGAGCGGCCGCGCCGGGCTCGGCGAAGGGCAGCGTGGCCGCGTTGACGCCCGCGACCGCCTCGGCGTTGATGTCGTACAGCACGACGGACAACCCGCGGGCGGCGAAGGCGATGCCCAGTGGCAGGCCCACCCGGCCACAACCACCGACTATGCAGACGTCGACCGAGGCGGGCGGATCATCGGACATGAGGGGGCTCCCGTGGGGTGGCGGGGTGATGCGGGTGGCGGCACTCGGAATCCAAGCAGGCTAACCGCTCGGAGGTAACTCGCGGGTAACCAAACAGCCATCGGTGTTGACCTTTCGGTCGATCCCGCACCGAGCGTCTCGCCGCCGTCACCGATCGCACACACCGCCGGTGCCGCCCCCGCGCCTTCGGCGTCCGGAAAGGGCCCCTCCGCTACTCGATGCGTCGAGGAGGGGCCCCTTCCTTGCCCGTCAGGTGCCGCGGAGGGTGGCGCCGCAGCGTTCGGCGGCGCGGGCGACGGCGGCATCGCGGGCGGCCACCGCCTCCTCGACGGTCAGGGTGCGGTCCGGTGCCCGGAAGGCGAGCTTGTAGGCAAGCGACTTGCGGCCGGCGCCGAGCTGCTCCGAGGCGTACACGTCGAACAGGCTGACCGACTCCAGCAGCTCACCGGCCCCCTCGACGAGCGCCCGGCGCACCTGTGCCGCCGGCACCGACTCGTCCACCACAAGCGCCACGTCGATCAGGGCCGGCGGGAACGTCGACACCGTCGGCGCGCCGACCGGCGGGGCCGCCGGCAGTGCGTCCAGGTCCAGTTCCATGGCGCAGGTACGCCTCGGCAGCTCCAGCGTCGCCACGACCTGCGGGTGCAGCTCACCGGCGTGGCCGACCACCGTCCCGTCGACCAGCAGCTCCGCGCAGCGGCCCGGATGCCAGGGGGCGTACTCGGCCGACCGCACCTCGACCTGCCCGTCAGGTACCCCGGCGGCGGCGAGCACGGCGCGGCCCGCCTCGACGGCATCCGCCCAGCCTGCCGCCCGCCCGCCGCCCCACCAGCCGGCCGGCTCGATGTCACCGGTAAGCACGACGGCGACGTGCCGGGGCTGGTCCGGAACCACCGCGTCGGCGGCGGCGAACTCCGCGTCGGTGGGACGTCGGTCGACGCCCATCGCCGGCGGGCTGCCGGCGTCGGGCCGGGGGTGGAAGACCGTGCCGATCTCGTAGAGGGACAGGTCCCGCAGGCCCCGGCCGAGGTTGCGCCGGACGATACCGAGCAGCGGGCCGAGCAGCGTGGTGCGCAGCAGCGGCTCCTCCTCCGACAGCGGATTGGCCAGCCGCACCGCCCGGCGGCGCGGGTCGTCGGCGGGCAGGCCGAGCTGGTCGGCCAGCTCGGTGGCGACGAACGGGTGCGCCAGGACCTCGACGTAACCGCGCTCGGCCAGTGAGCGGGACACCGCCCGGTGGCGTCGCTGCTGCCCGGTCAGGCCCCGGCCGGGCGGCGCGGTCGGCAGCACCGACGGCACCTTGTCGTACCCGTCGAGGCGGACCACCTCCTCGACCAGGTCCGCCGGGTCGGTCAGGTCGGGCCGCCAGGTGGGCGGGGTGACGCTGAGCGTCTCGCCGCCACCGGCAGCCACCGCCACCTCTCCCGGGTCCTCGGCCAGCCGGTCGGTGCCGCGCGCCACGGTGCAGCCGACCTGCTCCAGCAGGGCGGCCACCCGGGCCGGCGAGTAGTCCACGCCGACCCGCCGACTGGGCAGGTCGGCCGGCAGGGTGACCGGGGTACGCGGCCGGACGTGGTTGATGTCCAGCACCTCCTCGCTGGCGGTGCCGCCCGCGTACGAGGTGAGCAGCCCGACCGCCCGGTCCAGGGCGACAAGCGGCAGCGCCGGATCCACCCCCCGCTCCCAGCGCTTCGCCGCCTCGCTGAACAGCTTGTGCCGACGGGCGGTGCGACCGACCATCGCCGGGTCCCAGTGCGCGGCCTCGAAGAGCACGTTGACGGTGCCCGGCAGCACCTCGCTGGTCTCACCGCCCATCACGGCGGCGAGCGAGATCGGCGTGCCGTCGCCCTCGGCGGCGAGCGGGTTCGGCAGCCCGGCATCGCAGATGACCATGTCCTCGGGGGCGAGGGCGCGGGTCACCCCGTCGAGCGTGGTCAGTTTCTCCCCCGGTACCGCCCGGCGCACCACCAACTTGCCGGCGATCCGGTCGGCGTCGAAGGCGTGCATCGGCTGGCCGAGTTCGAGCATCACGTAGTTGGTGATGTCGACCGGCAACGAGATGCTGCGGATACCGGCGATGGTGAGCCGCTGCCGCATCCAGTCCGGGGTCTGCGCCGCCGGGTCGACGCCGCGCACCATCCGGGCCGCGAACCGGTCGCAGCCGACCGGGTCGCGCACCTCGACCGGGTACGCCGGCTCGGCCGTGCCGGGCGTCGCGGGCATCCGGCCCCGGTCGGAGTAGTCGAGGCCGAGAGCGTGCGCCAGTTCGCGGGCGAGCCCGCGCAGTGACATCTGGTAGCCCCGGTCCGGGGTGATCTCCACCTCGACGATGATGTCGTTGAGGCCGACCACCGGACGTGCGTCGTCGCCGGGCTCGGCCACCACGTGCTCGGGCAGCACCAGGATGCCGGAGTGGTCGTCGCCCAGGCCCAGTTCCCTGGCCGAGCAGATCATGCCGTTGGAGTTGCGCCCGTACGTCCGGCGGGCACCGACGGCGAAATTACCCGGCAGCACCCCGCCGGGCAGGATGACCACGACCCGGTCACCAGGGGCGAAGTTGCGGGCACCGCAGACGATCTCCTGCGGCTCGCCGGTGCCGTTGGCGGTGCCCACGTTCACCAGGCAGAACCGGATCGGCTTCTTGAAGCCGGTCAGCTCCTCGATCTCCAGGACCTCGCCGACCACCAGTTGCCCGGTCACCGTGCCGGCCAGGTCCACGATGGACTCCACCTCGATGCCGAGGTCGACCAGGGCCTGTTCCAGCTCGCCAACGGACAGGTCGGGAAGGTCGACGTACTCACCCAGCCAACTGAGAGAAACTCGCATGACTTGTAACCACCGTCTCCGTAACTCGCGCCCGCACTAAGCCCCGTGGCCGAACGCCCGGGTGAACCGGACGTCGCCCTCGACCAGGTCCCGCATGTCGCCCACCCCGTGCCGGAACATCACGGTCCGGTCGATGCCCATGCCGAAGGCGAAGCCGGAGTAGACCTCCGGGTCGATGCCGCACGCCCGCAGCACCCGCGGGTTGACCATGCCGCAGCCACCCCACTCGACCCACTGTGGGCCCTTGCGGTGCTCCGGGAACCACACGTCGAACTCGGCCGACGGCTCGGTGAACGGGAAGTAGTGCGGCCGGAACCGGGTCTTCGCCCCCGCGCCGAACATCGCCCGGGCGAAGTGGTCGAGCGTGCCGCGCAGGTGCGCCATCGTGATGCCCTTGTCCACCACCAGGCCCTCGACCTGGTAGAAGACCGGGGAGTGGGTGGCGTCCAACTCGTCGGTGCGGTAGACCCGGCCGGGCACGACCACGTAGATCGGCGGTTTGTGGGTGAGCATGGTGCGCGCCTGCACCGGCGAGGTGTGGGTACGCAGCACCAGTCCGGAGCCCTCCGGTGCGATGTGGAAGGTGTCCATCAGCCCGCGGGCGGGGTGGTCGGCGGGGATGTTGAGCGCGTCGAAGTTGGTCCACTCCAGCTCGACCTCGGGCCCCTCGGCCACCTCGTAGCCCATCCCGATGAACAGGTCGCTGATCTGCTCCATCAGTAGCGTGATCGGGTGCCGGGAGCCACGCGGGTGCCGGTCGTACGGCAGCGTCACGTCGACTCGTTCGGCGACCAGGACCCGCTCGGCCTGCTCGCGCTCCAGCACCTCGGAACGGGCGGCGTACGCCTGCTCGATGATGCGGCGGGCCTCGTTTACCCGCTTGCCGGCGTCGGCCTTGGCGGCCGGCGGCAGCGCGCCGATCTCGCGGCGGGCCAGCGAAATCGGGGCGCGGTCCCCCAGGTGCGCCGGGCGCACCGCGGCCAGCGCGTCGGGGTCACCGGCGGCGGCGAACGCCTTCTCGGCCCCGGTCACGGCCTCGGCCAGCGCGGCCGGGTCGAGCAGGGCAACCTGCTTCGGGTCGTACGGATCGTTGCGGTAAGTCATGGCGTACGGGCACTCCCTCACGACGGCACCGGCCCTCACGGGCGGCTAGGCGAGTCTACGGACGCGCGGCTGTGCCGCAGCCCGCCGGTGGGAGTCGCGTGGAGAGCAGGTCAGGCCCGCCGCCCGCCGACACCGGCGGGCTGGCTAAACGAACGCCGTGGTGCGTTCACCATCGGGGCCGCATCTCCTCCGTCATGCGCGCATGACCCGGGGTCAGCGCTGTGCTCTGGCTGAAGCGTACAGGCAGACGGCAGCCGCCGCAGCCAGGTTGAGGCTCTCGGCCCGCCCGTGCAGCGGCACCCGGACCCGGGCGTCGGCGGCCTCGGCCAGCTCGGTGGGCAGGCCGTGCGCCTCGGAGCCGAACAGCCAGGCGGTCGGCGCGGCCAACCTGCCGGCGTCGACCAGGTCGTCGAGATCCGCGTCGCCGTAGCCGGTCGCGGCGAGCACGGTCAGCCCGGCGGTCCGCGCCGCGGTGAGCGTCGCGAGCGGGTCGCGTTCCCGGACCACGTCGACGTGGAACAGGCTGCCCGCAGACGACCTGACGCACTTGCCGTTGTACGGGTCGACGGCGTCACCCGCGAAGATCACCGCGGTGGCGCCGGCCGCGTCGGCGGTACGCAGCACCGTGCCGGCGTTGCCCGGGTCCCGGATGCCGGCGAGCACGGCCACCAGTCGGGGGCTGCGGGACAACGCGACGGCCAGGGACACGTCGAGGTGCCGGCAGACGGCGACCAGCCCCTGCGGGGCGACGGTCTCGGCGAGCGCGGCCAGCGCCTCGTCGGTCACCTCGGAGACGGGCACGTCGTCGCTGGCGGCGGTCGCCGCGAGGTCGGCGTACCGGTCGAGGGCGGCGGGTGTGCCGAACAGCTCAAGGACGGTGCGCGGCCGGCTCAGGGCCTCCCGGACCGCCTGCGGTCCCTCGGCGAGGAACCGACCCGCGGCGTCGCGTTCGCGGCGACGCTGAAGTCGGCGCGCGGCCACCACCCTGGGGGTACGCGGTGTGAAGGGCATGGTCTCAGCCACACGCGCGAGGCGTCCCCCGTCGCCGAGGGACGCCTCGCTGCGCTGTGTGGGACTCAGGCGGCCTGGGCGGGCGCGCCGCCGGTGCCCTCGGCCTGCACGGCGGCCCGGGCCAGCTCGACGATCGCCGCGAACGCGGCGGCGTCGTTGACGGCCAGGTCGGCCAGGATCTTGCGGTCGACCTCGATGCCGGCCAGGCGCAGGCCCTGGATCAGCCGGTTGTAGGTCATCCCGTTGGCGCGGGCACCCGCGTTGATCCGCTGGATCCACAGCTGCCGGAAGTCGCCCTTGCGGTCGCGACGGTCCCGGTAGGCGTACTGCATCGAGTGCAGCACCTGCTCCTTGGCCTTGCGGTACAGCCGGGAGCGCTGACCGCGGTATCCGCTCGCGGTCTCCAGCAGGGTACGGCGCTTCTTCTGGGCGTTAACAGCCCGCTTGACGCGTGCCATCTCAACTCCTTCTTGGATTCAGGTGGCGCGCGTCAGCGGCCGAGCAGCTTCTTGATGCGCTTGACGTCAGCCTTGGCCACCTCGACCACGCCCGTCAGCCGGCGGGTGCGGGTGGAGGGCTTCTTCTCCAGGTTGTGACGCAGACCGGCCTGCTGCTTGGTGATCTTGCCTTTGCCGGTCACGCGGACCCGCTTGCCCATCCCCGTGTGGCTCTTCATCTTCGGCATGTGGAACGTCTTCTCCCCTGTTACTGACCGCTGGTGTCAGCGGTCGTGCCGGTCTCACCGGCTGCTGCGCTCTCACTGGTCACCGCAGGTTCGGCGGCCGCGGCGGGTTCCTCCGCGGTCCGCTCCCGAGGCCCACCACGGGACGCCGTGGCGGCGACCGCGGAGGCCTTCACGGCCCGGTGCGGAGCGAGAACCATGATCATGTTTCGGCCGTCCTGCTTCGGAGCGGACTCCACGTATCCCAGTTCCGTGATCTCGGACTCGAGCCGACGCAGGAGCCGGTAGCCCAGCTCCGGGCGACTCTGCTCGCGACCGCGGAACATGATCGTCACCTTGACCTTGTCGCCGGCCTTGAGGAACCGCACCACGTGACCCTTCTTGGTCTCGTAGTCGTGCGGATCGATCTTCGGCCGGAGCTTCATTTCCTTGATGACGGTCTGCTGCTGGTTCCGCCGCGCTTCGCGCGCCTTCAGTGCGCTCTCGTACTTGAACTTGCCGAAGTCCATGAGCTTGCACACCGGCGGGCGCGCCATCGGCGCAACCTCGACCAGGTCCAGATCGACGTCCGCGGCCAGCTGAAGGGCGCGCTCCAGCGGGACGATGCCCACCTGCTCACCCTCGGGGCCGACCAGTCGGACCTCACGTGCCCGGATCTGCTCGTTCACGCGTGGTTCGACGCTGATGGGGCCTCCTCGAGTCGGATCTTCATGCGTGGCCGACCCGGTGGCTCCCGGTGGGAACCGGCCCGGAAAGTAGAAGGCCCCGGCGTATGCCAGGGCCCGCTCGACCGGTCGGCACGATCACAGGATCGCGCATCCGGGACCGGGACGTGCCCGGAACCGGTGACCGGACCCGGACGCCACAGGCGGCGACGCGGGTGGGAGCAGGCGCTCCGCTTTCACGGCCGCCCGCCGGAGCGGACAGCCTGGTCGACTCGACAACACTACACCCTCGGTAACGGGCACCTCAAACCGACCCGCTTGGCGGGCCGGATCAGCGAGCCGCGCGCTCGGTGACGGCAGTCAGGTGCGCCTGGTGCAGGCGGCGCAGCGCTCGGACGCCGTCGACGGCGAGTTGCTTGTCGGCTGCCTGGAGAGCGACCACCGGGAGCAGGTCGTCGTCGTACAGCTCCAGGGCCGCCCACGGCGCACCCCGGTCGAACCGGATCCCCCGGACGACCTCCCAGGGCAGTTCGTACGAGCCGATGATGTTGCGGACCCGGACACCCCGCGTGTCCGCCTCGACCCGAGGTCGGGTGAACAGCAGCGTGCCCAGGGCGAACACGAACCCGAGCCCGATCATGGCGAACTGGTCACCGCGCTGGAAGGTTCCGTAGCCGTTACCGGTCGGGCCGGTCAGCGTGGTGGCGATCAGCGCGAAGACCACGACCAGCAGGATGGCCGACACCCAGCAGACCAGCCGGATCCGTCGCGGCCGCAGCCGGATCGACTCGGTGCCGGTCGCCCGCTCGCGCTCGCCCGGGCCGGCACTGGGCTGCGTCGCGTCCCGCCGCTCGCTCATGGCACAAGTCTGCCATCCGGTTCCGGCGGGCCGTCCGCCGCCACACTGATGTCAACCTCGGGTGAGCCCGACCCAGCGGCCGGACCCGACGCCGCGGTGGGCGGCGGACCGGTCACGGGCGGCCCGCCGGTGGCCGAGGCGGGGACGCCGGTGGCCGAGGCGGGGACGCCGGTGGCCGAGGCGGGGACGCCGGTGGCCGAGGCGAGGACGCCGGTGGCGCGTGGGGAGCGCCCGGCGACCAGCACCGCGAGCAGGGTGAGCAGCGCGCCGGCCAGTACCGGCAACCGGGCGCCCGGCCCCTGCGGCAGCAGCACGTCCAGCAGCAGGGCACCGGCGAGTTGGCCGCCGACCAGCGCCAGACCGGTACGCAGCACTCCCGCCGCGCGTACCCCCACGACCAGGCTGGCCACGATGCCGACCCCGAGCAGCCCACCGGTGTAGAGGTGCCAGCCGTCCGGCCAGCGGATCGACGGACCGGTGAACGCGCCGGCCAACGCCGCGACGAGCAGCACCACAGGCGTACTGACGACGAAGTTGACGGCGACCCCGGCGGCGGCCGACCCGGCCGCGGAGATCCGGCCGTTGAGCGCGGCCTGCAACGCCACGGCGACGCCGCCGGCAACCGCGAGCAGCAGCAGGCCGACGGCCAGGTCACCGACGGGTTGGCCGGTCTGCGCCAGGGCCACCGCGGCCACCCCGAGCAACGCCCCGGCGAGCCGGGGCACGGTGAGCGGCAGCCGGCCCACCGGGGCCAGGCCGGCCCGGTCCGAGGCCAGCCCGCCGAGGCTGCCACCGGCGACCTGGGCGATGGTGAACACCGCGACCCCGAGCACCGGAACGGCGTACGCGGCGAACACCACGATGGCCGCCCCACCCAGCCCACCCAGGTACGTCCACCAGGGCAGGCGGGACCGTCGCAGGGCGGCCAGCCCGGTCCGCATCGACGGCAGAGCCAGCAGCCCGACCAGGACCAGCAGGCAGCCACCGAGGTTGTTGACGACCGCACCCAGGGAGGCGTTGCCGACCCGCTGCCCCAGTTCCGCGTTCACCGCCCCCTGGGCGGCCGAGGCGATCCCCCCGAGGGCGACAAGCGTGAGTGCGAGCGCTACCGGCGGCCGGCTCACAGCCGACAGGCGTGGATGTTGGTGACCAGGATCGCCCGGGCGCCCAGTTCGTAGAGTTCGTCCATGATCCGGTGCACGTCGTCGCGGAGCACCATGGCCTGCACCGCCACCCAGCCCTCCCGGTGCAACGGGGAGACCGTCGGCGACTCGATGCCCGGGGTGAGCGAGCTGGCCCGATCCAGCAGCCCGGCCGGCACGTCGTAGGCGAGCATCACGTAGCGGCGGGCCACCAGCACCCCGTGCAGCCGGCGCAACAGCTGCTCGGCCTGCGGGTGGGAAGCCGCGCCGGTGCGACGGACCAGCACCGCCGACGATTGCAGCAGGGGTTCACCGAAGACCACCAGGCCGGCCTGGCGCAGCGTCGCCCCGGTCTCCACCACGTCGGCGACCACGTCGGCGACACCCAGCCGGATGGCGTTTTCCACCGCACCGTCGAGGCGGATCACGTCGGCCTTGACGCCCAGCTCGGTGAGGTGCCGCTCGACCAGGCCCGGGTACGCGGTGGCGATCCGGTGCCCGCCCAGTTCCCGTACGTCGTCGACGTCGTCCGGCCGGGCGGCGAACCGGAAGGTGGCCCGGCCGAAGTTCAGGTCGACGACCTCCTCGGCCGGCGCGCCGGAGTCGATCAGCAGGTCCCGACCGGTGATGCCGACGTCCAGGTCACCGGAGCCGACGTAGGTGGCGATGTCCTTCGGCCGCAGGTAGAAGAATTCGATGTCGTTGGCCTGGTCGCGGCAGACCAGGTCCTTGGTGTCGGTGCGCTGGCGGTAGCCCGCCTCGCGCAGCATCTGGGCGGCCGAATCGGCCAGGGCGCCCTTGTTGGGTACGGCGACACGCAGCATGACGGAGTGCTCCTTCGATCGGTTCCGGGTCGACGGTGGGGCACTCACAGATGTCGGTAGACGTCCTTCAGGTCGAGACCGCTGGCGAGCATCAGCACCTGCACCTGGTAGAGCAGCTGGGAGATCTCCTCGGCGGTGCGCTCCGGCCCCTCGTGCTCGGCGGCCATCCACGACTCGGCCGCCTCCTCGACGACCTTCTTGCCGATGAAGTGCACGCCCTTCTCCAGTGCGGCGACCGTGCCCGAGCCGGGGGTGCCGGCCGCTGCCTTGGCCTGCAACTCCGCGAACAACTCCTCGAACGTCTTCACGAAGACGGATTCTCGCAGTCGCCCTCGGTCCACCCGAGCACCGGGTCGGTGCTGACCGGTGGACGGGACCGGCATTCCCTACCGGCACAGTGGGACAGTCCTTCGATCCCCGCCTATGTTGGTCGTACGCTGTCCGCCATGGTCACCACCCCGCGTACCCTCGCGTTCGCCACCGCAGCGGCCGTTCTGCTGGCGGTCAGCGCCTGCACGTCCCAGGCCCAGCCCGCGCCCATGCCGACCGTGTCGATGGGATGCACCAAGGACAGCCTGCCCACCGAGACTGCGGGCAAGCTCACCATCGCCACCGACGAGCCGGCCCGCCCGCCGTGGTTCGTCGACGGCAAACCGGCCAACGGTCAGGGCTTCGAGTCCGCCGTGGCGTACGCGGTGGCGGAGCAGCTCGGCTACGCCCGCGACGACGTCACCTGGACAAGGGTGGGGTCCGATTCCGCCATCGCGCCGGGGCCGAAGGACTTCGACTTCGGCATCGACCAGTTCTCGATCAGTGAGGAGCGCAAGCAGGCGGTCGACTTCTCCGCGCCGTACCACCTCGTCCGGCAGACGGTGATCGCGCTGAAGTCCTCCAAGATCGCCGGCAAGACCGCGCTGGCCGAGCTGCGTGACGCCCGGCTCGGCGCCCAGGCCGGCACGACCGGACACCAGGCCATCACCGACCTGGTGCGACCGAAGGCCGAACCGCGGACCTACAAATCCCACGACGAGGCCACGAAGGCCCTGCGGAGCGGGCGGATCGACGGCCTGGTGGTGGATCTGCCCACCGCGTTCCTGCTCACCGAGGCGGAGACCGACGACGCGGTCATCGTCGGGCAGCTACCCCAGGTGGGCAGCCCGAAGGCGTTCGGCCTGCTGCTGGAGAAGGACTCACCGCTCACCGGCTGCGTCAGCGCGGCGGTCGGGCAGCTCGCCAGCGAGGGCGTACTCAACCAGCTGGAGGAGCAGTGGCTCGCCCAGGAAGCGGGAGCGCCCGAACTCACATGAAGCCCCGCCCCGCCCCGCCCGCTGCGCCGCCCGCCCGGTTGATCATGAGGTTGTTGTCCCGGGTAAACGCTCTCCGGGACAACAACTTCATGATCGCCGAAAGGATGGGGTGGGGTTAGGCGCCGAAGCCGACAGGGTAGTTGCCGGCGGTGGCGGCCTGGCGGATGGCGAGGGCGGCGTCCAGGGCGGCCACCGTCGACGACCAGCCCTTGTCCTCGGCGGAGTCGGGCAGGCCGGCGCGGTCGCGGGCCTGCTCGATGGTGTCCACGGTGAGCACGCCGTGCGCGACCGGCTTGCCCTCGTCCAAGGCGACCCGGGTCAGCCCGTCGGTCACCGAGCGGCAGACGTAGTCGAAATGGGCGGTGGCACCGCGTACCACCACGCCGAGGGCGACCACCACGTCGCAGCGCCGCGCCAGGGCCTGCGCCACCACGGGCAGCTCCACCGAGCCGGCCACCCGGGCCACCACCGCCCGCGCACCGCACGCCTGCGCGGCGGCCACCGCCCGGTCGAGCATGTGGTCGGTCAGGTCACCGTGCCAGCGCGCGGCGACCACACCGACGGTCATCCCGGCCGCGTCGACCGGAGCCGAACCCGGCTCCCCGAAACCCGCCATCTCTCCTACGCTCCGATCTCTCTGCCGGGCACCGTACGCCCCATCGGCGCCTCGGCCACCTCGTCAAGCTGTTCGAGCAGGTGACCCATCCGGTCCCGCTTGGTCCGCAGGTAACGTACGTTCTCCGGGTGCGGGCGCACCGGCAGCCCCTCGCGGCCGGTGATGGTCAGGCCGTAGCCCTCCAGCCCCGCCCGCTTGGCCGGGTTGTTGGTCAACAGCCGCATCGACCGCACCCCGAGGTCGTAGAGGATCTGCGCGCCGGTGCCGTAGTCGCGTGCGTCGGCCGGCAGGCCGAGGTCGAGGTTCGCGTCCACCGTGTCGCGGCCCTGGTCCTGCAACTGGTACGCCTGGAGCTTGTGCAGCAGCCCGATGCCGCGCCCCTCGTGACCGCGCACGTAGAGGACCACGCCCCGCCCCTCGCGGGCCACCCGGTCCAGGGCGGCGTTGAGCTGCGGCCCGCAGTCGCAGCGCACCGACGAGAAGACGTCGCCGGTCAGGCACTCCGAGTGCACCCGCACCAGCACGTCACGGCCGTCGCCGATGTCGCCCATCACCAGCGCCACGTGCTCGGCCGAGTCGTACTCGCTGCGGTAGCCCAACGCCCGGAACACCCCGTGCTCGGTGGGCATCCGGGCGTCGGCGACCAGCTCGACCTGCTTCTCGGTGCGCCGCCGGTACGCGATCAGATCCGCGATGGTGACCAGGGTCAGCGAGTGCTCGGCGCAGAACTTCTCCAGGTCCGGCAGCCGCATCATGGTGCCGTCGTCGTTTACCAGCTCGCAGAGCACCCCGGCCGGACGCAGACCGGCCAGCCGGGTCAGGTCCACGGCCGCCTCGGTGTGCCCGGGACGTCGCAGCACCCCACCCGCGCGGGCCCGCAGCGGCACCACGTGCCCCGGGCGGGCCAGGTCCGTCGGGCCGGTGGCCGGGTCGGCGAGCAGCCGGATGGTGTGCGCCCGGTCGGCCGCCGAGATGCCGGTGGTCACCCCTTCCCGGGCGTCGACGGTCACCGTGTACGCGGTCTGCCGCCGGTCCTGGTTGGTGTGGTGCATGGGCGGCAGGTCGAGCCGATCGCACTCGCTCTCGGTGAGCGGTGCGCAGATGAAGCCCGAGGTGTGCCGCACCGTGAAGGCCAGCAGTTCCGGGGTGGCCAGCTCGGCCGCGAAGATCAGGTCGCCCTCGTTCTCCCGGTCGGCGTCGTCGACCACCACGACCGGACGGCCGGCGGCGATCTCGACCAGGGCCTGCTCGATGTCGGCGAAGGTCATGCCGGCACCTCCGCCCCGTCGACCGGACGGCCACCCAGCAGCCGCTCGACGTACTTGGCCAGCACATCCATCTCCAGGTTGACCCGGTCACCAACCGACCTGGTGCCGAGCGTGGTCGCCGACAGGGTGGTGGGGATCAGACCGACGGCGAACCAGTCGTCGCCCACCTCGGCCACGGTCAGCGAGACGCCGTCGACGGTGATCGAGCCCTTCTCCACCACGTACCGGGACAGCGCGGCGGGCAACCGGAACCGGACCGTCTCCCACCGCGACGCCGGCTCGCGGGCGAGCACCTCACCCACGCCGTCGACGTGCCCCTGCACCAGGTGACCGCCGAGACGGCTGCCCAGCGCGGCGGCGCGTTCCAGGTTGACCCGGTCGCCGGTACCCAGTGCGCCCAGCGCCGAGCGGCGCAGCGTCTCGCCCATCACGTCGGCGGTGAACACCCCGCCGTCGACGTCGACGACGGTCAGGCAGACCCCGTTGACCGCGATCGAGTCGCCGTGTCGTGCGTCGGAGGTGACCAGTGGGCCACGGACCGCTACCAGGGTCGAGTCCTCTGCCGTCGGGGTCACCCCGACGACCTCGCCCAGTTCCTCGACGATGCCGGTGAACATGCCTAGCCCTCCCTCTTTCGGGGCAGCGCGGTGATCCGCAGGTCGGGACCGACCTGCGTAACGTCGGTGAGTTCCAGATCGATGGCCTCGGCGATGGTGGTCACACCCGCGTCGACAAGCGCGGCGGGCCCGGCCCCGAGCAGCCGGGGCGCGAGGTAGCCGACCACCCGGTCGACCAGGCCGGCGGCGAGGAACGCCCCGGCGAGCCGGGGGCCGCCCTCCAGCAGCACGGCCCGTACCCCACGGGTGTGCAGGGCGGCGAGCAGCGCCGGCAGGTCGACGCCGCCGTCCGGGCCGGTGCCCACCTCGGCGGCGGTGGCCACCCAGGTGCGGGCGGCGCCGTCGCGGACCCGGGCGCCGTCCGGGGTACGCCCGGCCGAGTCGACCACCACGCGCAGCGGCTGCCGGATGGCCAGGCTGCCGTCGCGCAGGTTGCGCACGGTGAGGCGGGGATCGTCGGCGAGAACGGTGCCGACGCCCACGACCACCGCGTCGACGGTGGCGCGCAGCGCGTGCACGTCCATCCGGGCCGCCTCGGACGTGATCCACATGCTGGTGCCGTCGGCCGCCGCGGAGCGGCCGTCCAGGGTCGCCGCGTACTTCCAGATCACGTACGGCCAGCCCCGGCGCATGGCGGTCAACCAGGCCACGTTGCCGCTCTCCGCCTCGGCCCCGCGTACCCCCAGGTCGACGCGGACGCCGGCGTCGCGCAACGTGGCGGCGCCGCCGGTGGCGACCGGGTTGGGGTCCGGTACCGCGATGACGACCCGGGCCACCCCCGCCTGGACCAGCGCGGTGCTACAGGGGCTGGTGCGACCGACGTGGTCGCAGGGTTCCAGGGTGACCACCGCCGTGCCGCCCTTGGCCCGCTGGCCGGCCTGGGCCAACGCGACGATCTCGGCGTGCGGTCCCCCGGCGTACGCGTGGAAGCCCTCGCCGACCACCTCGCCGTCGGCGTCGAGCAGCACGCAGCCGACGACCGGATTGGGACTGGTGGTGCCGAGCCCGCGCGCCGCGAGTTCGATCGCGCGACGCATCGCCTCGTCCACGGAGACGCTCGCCATCGCCTGCCGTTGCCCTCTCGCTCGTACGCGCGGGCAGGGAGGTCGGCCGGGTGGCCACGGGCAGGCAGCGGAACCCGGGTACGGCACAGCCGCCCCGGACGGGACGCGCGCACGCCGGAGCCCGGCGAGCCACACGGCCCCCTTCCGTCCCGCGCGCTGTCTCCCATCCGGACTGTCTGGGCGCGGACGAACCGCCCCCAACCGTCGGCCCCGGATTCTCACCAGGTCCACCGGGCGGACGAACCGCTCCCGGGTCGCGGGCTTACCACGGTCGGACCGTGGATCACCGCCGGTTCGGAATTACACCGAGTCCCGCCAGCGCGTGGTGGGTACTGAGCAAAGTCTTACACGCCCGGCGGGGCGCCGGGCCACCCGGGCGAGCTACTTCACATGACGGTGACCGGGGTCGGCGACACCGCGACGGCGATCCACCGCCACGTACGAGCCGGGTTGGCTCTTCGCCACGGTCTTCATCTCGGAGGCGACCGTCATCGCCTCCAGCGGGTTGGTGATGCGTTTGTCGGCGTCGGAGATCGCGACCCCGATGGAGAGGGTGACCAGCGCCGCCCGGCGGATGTTGCCCCGTCGGTCCTTCAACTCCACGTAGCCGCGTTCCCGGTCGGTGGGATCGTAGAGGGCGTCCGCGGCCTTCTCGAAGTCCGACGACACCCGCAGGGTGAGCGGCCGTACCTGCTCGGGTGTGCACACGAAGACGAAGTCGTCACCGCCGACGTGGCCGAGGAAGGCCGGCGGCAGGGCCACCGCGACGACCGCCCGGTGCAGGCTGCGGGCCAGCGCGGAGATGAAGCCGTCGCCCCGGACGAACCCGTACCGGTCGTTGACGCTCTTGAACCGGTCGATGTCGATGTAGCCGACGGCGTAGTCCGCGCCGCCGCGGACCCGGTCGGCGATCTCCCGGCGGATCCGGCTGTTGCCCGGCAGCCCGGTCAGCGGGGAGACCTCCCGGAACTCCTTGTTGCGCCGCAGCGTGGAGCTGACCCGGGCGACCAGCTCGGCGTTGTCGAAGGGCTTGACCAGGTAGTCGTCGGCACCGGCGTTGAGCCCGTGGACCTTGTCCTGGGTCATCCCCTTGGCCGTCAGCATGATCACCGGCAGGGCCGCGGTCATCGGGTCGGCGCGCAGTCTCCGGGTCAGTTCCAGGCCGTCCACCCGCGGCATCATCAGGTCGACCACGGCCAGGTCGGGCCGCTGGCGTTCGATCAGCTCCAACGCCTCCTGGCCGTCCGCGGCGAGGATCACGTCGAAGCCCTGGAGGCGCAGGTTGAACTCGACGAAGCGGGCGATGTCCTCGTCGTCGTCGACGACGAGGATCACGTCCTTGCGATCGTCGTCGGGGGTGTCCACGTCAGGCCCCGGCCGCCGCACGCTCGGCCAGCCCGCGCAGCCGGCGTACCGCCTCGGCCGGGTCGTCGGCACCGTAGACGGCGGTGCCGGCCACGAAGGCGTCGGCGCCCGCCGCGGCCGCCTGCTCGATGGTGTCGGCGGCGATCCCACCGTCGACCTCGATGCGTAGCTCCAGGTGACCGGCGTCGACGTGGCGACGCGCGGTGCGGACCTTGTCCAGCAGTTGCGGGAGGAACCGCTGCCCGCCGAACCCGGCCTTGATGGTCATGACCAGCAGCGTGTCGAAGCTCGGCAGCAGGTCGAGGTACGGCTCGATCGGGGTGTCCCGGTCGATCGCCAGCCCCGCCTTGGCACCGGCCGCCCGCAGGTCCCGGGCCAACGCCACCGGGTCGTCGCAGGCCTCGGCGTGGAAGGTGACGTTGTACGCCCCCGCATCGGCGTAGCCGGGCGCCCAACGCTGCGGGTCGGTGATCATCAAATGTACGTCGAAGGGCAGCTTGGTGGCGGCCCGCAGGCTCTGCACCACGGGCAGCCCGATGGTCAGGTTCGGCACGAAGTGGTTGTCCATGACGTCGACGTGCAACCAGTCCGCGGCGTCCTCGACGGCACGGACCTCCTCGGCGAGGCGGGAGAAATCGGCGGCGAGGATGCTGGGCGCGATGATCGGCGGCGGTACGGTCACAGGGCCAGTGTACGAACGCGGCCAGCAGCCACGGCAGCGTGCCAGCAACCGGGACACCCCGTGACCCGGAGGTGACCAATGGTGCAGAATGACCCCCTTCGAACCGATGAAACGGAATGAAGCTCAGCTTCCACTGGCCAGACGACCGATTCGCGGCAACACTCCATCGGGGACGGTGACGGTATCGTGCAGGCCGGTGGGCGCGGGAGCCGGCAGCCGGGCGGCAGCTCCCGGAAAGGGCGGACGATGCGACGGTGGCTCGCGGCACTGGCGCTGGCCAGTGTGGCTGCGATGGTGCTCAGCGGCTGCGTGCGGCCGGGCGGAACCGACGGCGATCTCACCGACGACTGGCAGACACTGCGGGCACCGACCATGTTCGTGCCGGCCACCGACGCCTGCCTGCCCCGGATCACCGCGGTCGTCCAGGCGAGCACCTACGAGACGGTGGACTGCGCCCGCAACCATCTCGCCGAGACGGTCCACGTCGGCACGTTCACCGACGCCGCCGCCGAGGGCGAACGCCCGGAACCAGGGTCGGCGGCGCTGCGTACCGCCCGTGCGGAGTGCGACCAGCGGGCCCGCCTGGTGCTCGGTGGTGACTGGCACACCGCCCGGTTGACCCTCAACATCTCGCTGCCGTCGGTGCCCGCCTGGAACGGCGGCGCCCGCTGGTTCCGCTGCGACCTGAGCGAGACCGACAGCATCGACAACACCCGGCCGGTCAACCGCACCGGCAGCCTGCGCGGAGCACTGATCGGCGACTCACCGCTGGTGCACCGCTGCTTCGACCCGAAGCTCATCGGCGACAGCCTGAACTACATGGCCCCGGTGCTGTGCACCGAGCCGCACGGCGCCGAGTTCGTCGGCGTCTACGTCGAGCAGGACATGAGCTGGGAGCAGTTCGTCGGTTCGGCCGGCCAGGCACACAAGCGGTGCATGGAGCTGATCGCCGCCTTCGCGGACGTGCCCAACAACGCCGACCTGCCCTACCGCGCCGGTTCCATCTTCTACCCGCCGTCACAGCGGGAGTGGGAGGAGGGCGACCGGGGGGTGCGGTGCATCCTGTGGAGCGACGACCGCAAGCTCACCGGTTCGATGCGCGGCGTCGGCCCACAGGGACTGCCCGTGACGTGAACACGGTGCGCAAACGTCCTCGACACCGGCTGCGCCCGGTGCCGTATGCTGCCGCTTCGACGGGCGGGAGCGGGAGGTCGACGGGGATGCGGCGATGGTTGACCGGAGTCGCCCTGGGCGCCGTGGTGGCGTTGGCGGCGACCGGCTGCACCAAACCGGCCGGCACCGATGGTGACCTGGTCGACGACTGGGCGTCGATGGCCGCACCGGCGGTGTTCACGCCCGGCTCCGGCACCTGCCACGGGCAGCCGCAGGAGGTCGGCTACCTCAGCGCTTACGCGCCGGTGGACTGCGCGCAGCCGCACCGGGCCGAGACCCTGCACGTCGGCGCCCTCGCCGAGGCGACCGGGGCCCGACCGCCGGCGGTCGGCAGCAAGGGGATGCGCGCCGCGTTCGGCGAGTGCGACCGCGAGGCCCGCAGGACGTTGGGCGGCGACTGGCGGGGCGCCCGGATCGGGCTCACCGTCGTCCTGCCCTCGCCGCAGGCGTGGACCGGCGGCGCCCGGTGGTTCCGCTGCGACGTCCACGAGCTGCGCGGGCTCGACACCCCGGTACCGGTGCGCCGCACGGACAGCCTGGCCGGTGCGTTGGACGGGTCGTCCCCGCTGCGGCACGGCTGCTTCAACGCCCGCACCGAGGGCGACGAGGTGACCGAGATGGTCGCCGTCAAGTGCACCGCGAAACACCGGGCGGAGTTCGTGGGCCTGTGGCAGGCACCGAAGAGCAGCTGGTCGGAGTTCCTGGAGAACCCCACACGGAGCCATCGTGGTTGCCGCAGCGCCGTCGCCCGCTACGCCAAGCTGCCGGACGACGGCAACCTCCAGTACCGGGTCGGCACCATCTTCTACCACCCGTCGGAAGGCGAGTGGCGCAGCGGCAACCGGTCGGTGCAGTGCTTCCTCTGGATCAGCGACCGCACCCTCACCCGGTCGATGAAGGGCGCCGGCACGGGTTTGCTGCCGATCAACTGAGCCCCAGCCCCAGCCCCAGCCCCAGCCCCAGCGATGGTCGCCGCAGCCGCCCCGACCGCAGCCGCCGCGGCACCTCGCCGCGTGAATCTTGGACATTTTCCGTTAGCGCAGAACGGGAAATGTCCAAGATCTCAACGTTGGCGAGCCGAATCGTCGGCCCGAGGCGGGCCGGCGAGGCGGTGATGGGTGCATGTGTCGCTGCGCTCGCGATGAAGCGCCCGCCCCGGTGGGGACGGGCGCCTGCGCGCCGGTCGGGTCAGGACCGCCCGGCGGCCCGGGCGACGAACGCCTGCCAGGCCGCGGGAGCGAAGACCAACGCCGGACCGGTCCGGTCCTTCGAGTCGCGGACACCGACGACGTCGGGAAGGTTGTCGGCGACCTCGACACAGTCGCCACCGTTCGAGCTGCTACGGGTGCTTGTGCGCCACACGGCGCCGGTCAGGTCAGCCATGATCGTGCCTCAAGGAAGTCGATGGTCTGGCGGCGCGGCAGCGCCACCGAGCGCAGCGTATCCCAAGTGGACCAGAGCGCGGCGGTGTCGTTGGTCAGCCGGCCGGCGGCCTGGTCGTCCAGGTAAGCGACGTCGCCGTCCTCCGTCGTGGCGATGACGAACGGCCCCGCCTGCCCGGGGTGCAGGCCGGCGTCGAGCGGCAGCACGTGCAGCAGGATGTTGGGCCGCTGCGCCAGCCGCACCAGGTGATCCAGCTGCGGGTGCATGATGTCCGCGGCTCCGCGACGAAGCGCGAACTCGTCGATGACCGCGACGAGGAGCGGCGGTTTGCGCCGTTCCAGGACCGACGACTGTCGGCGCATCCGGGTCTCGACGTAGCCGGCCACCTCGTCCGGGGCGAGCAGCCCGCTGCTGAGCACTGCCGAGGCGTACTCGGGGGTCTGCAACAGGCCCGGGATGACCGCGACTTGAAAGGACCGCAGCGCGGTGGCCTGGAGTTCCGTCTCCACCCAGGGCCGGAGCCAGGACGGCTCGCGCCGCTTCAAAACGTCCGGCCAGATGTCCTCGATGTCCCGCCCTAATGCCGCAGCCGCCGCCGCGCGGTGGCGGGGATGCGGCACCCGTCCCGGAGCAACCCACCGCGCGACCGTCTTGGGATCCACGCCGACCTGTTCGGCGAGACTCTCGGCGGTCTCTCCCGCGTCCACCATGGCTGCCCTCAGCGCCTGATTCATGCCGCCTCCCACATGACGTCCTTGACGTCTGAAGAACCTATGCCTACGCCCTGTAGTCGTCCACATTCGCCACGCGATGGTTTCCATGGGCGGCGCGTGCGGGCCTTGGGACGGCAATCCCGCTCGCCGGGTCGCCGGGGGTCGCCCCTGGGCGAGCAGACCGGGGCGACCCCCTCCAACCGCGACGGAGGGACGGAGGAGGCACCCATGTCCGTGCAAGAGACGGCGCGTGGCCGGTGACCGGGCGGGAGGGCGGAACACCCCGGGTCCGTCCCGGCGTGTACCTCCTGACCCGGGAAGCATCCCCGCAGTTCCACCAACCGATCCTGGTCCGCGTGATCCGGCACCTGGAACGCACGACGTACGACGGGTGGGCCTGGGTCGACGTCTACCAGCTCGATCGGCACGGGGACGCGACCCAGCGCCGGGCGCTGTTCCTGCGGCCGGCGGGGATGCGGCCGGTAAACGTCCCGCCCGTCCCGTACGCCAAGCGTCGCTCCCGGCCCCGCTCCGGCGTCGCGAGCGTGACCGGATGATCGGCCGGATCGAGGCGCACGTCCCGTCCCGCCCGACGTGGCGTTGCCAGGCGTGCGGGGCCGCCTGGCCCTGTTCTCCGGCGAAGCTACGCCTGCTCGCGGTGTACCGGGAAGACAAGCCGGCGCTCATGGTGCGCCTCATCGAGTTGCGCGAGGAGGCCGCCGGGCAGCTTGCCGTGTCGGGCTCCGGCGAGGACGCCGCAGGGCTGCACCGACGGTTCACGGACTGGGTTCCCGACCGGCCCGCGTAAGGCCGTGACCGTCGTGGGACGCCGTGAGGCAGCAGAAGGACGCTGAGGTCCGTAGGAACGTACAAGACTGGCGGAGTCCGTGTGTGGCAGGCTCGTGACGCCGATTCGAGAGCCCACAAACCGTTCCCGATTGCCCGGAGTCGAGGAAGGATGCCGTATGTCCAAGTCTGTTCTTCCGGTCAACCTCGCCGAGAAGCTGTCGCAGTTCAGCGAGCTGTGGTCGCCGAAGACTGTGGCCGTGCTCAACGATTACGAGGTCAAGCTGGTCAAGGTGAAAGGGGAATTCGTCTGGCACACCCACGAGGACACCGATGAATTGTTCCTGGTCATCAGCGGACGGCTCACCATCCAACTCAGGGAGGGCGATGTGGTGTTGGAACCCGGCGAGTTGTTCGTGGTCCCCCGTGGAGTCGAGCACTGCCCGGTGGCGGACGAGGAGACCGCGATCCTGTTGTTCGAACCGGCAGGCACGCTCAACACCGGTGACGTTGGAGGACCGATGACCAAAGCGGCCGAGTTTCTCGACTGACACCCGGCCGGCCAGTGCCAGAACGTCGCGCGGTTCCGGAGAGCGGCGAAGGTGACAGCGGCGCCGGCCGATCTCCGTAAGGCGCCGTCGTCTTCGGCTGAGCTTTCCACGATCAGATCGATGTGTACGCCCCGGTCGGCTGCAGATCGCAGCTCGGATAACGCGGCGTCGCCGGCAGCACCTCGCGGAGCAGCCGCATCGGCCGGTCCCGCTTCAACCAGCCCACGCTGGCGATCAGTCGCGCGTAGTGCGTCCACGGGTTGGTGTAGAGACCTCGGGCCCGGCGCAACTCCCGGAGCAGGGCCGCGCCGACGATGCGGAAGTCGAGGCCGAACTTGTCGCGCATCTCGTCACGCCACTGCCGGGTCAGCCCGGCTGGACACACGATCATCATGGTGCGGGCTCGGTGCCGCAGCACCAGCTCCTGCATCACCAACCCGGCTTCGATGGTCTTGCCGAGGCCGACGTCGTCGGTGATCAGCAGAATCGTCCGCGGCATCGACAGCGCCCGGGCCACCGGGTCGAGTTGGTAATCCTCGATCTCGATGCCGGAACGGAAGGGTGCCTGAAGTGCGGTCCGATCGGCCGAGGCGATGGCGCCCCAGCGCACGGCGTCCAGAAGCGCGTCCAACTGCCCGGGGTCGTCGAACCCGTTCCGGGGCCCGGCAGCGTGGCGCTGTCGTGCACCCGCCGGCCCGGCTCCAACTCCCAGACCACCCGCAACTCCTCGTCGCGGGCATCCTCCTCGATGCTGACCAGGGCGGCCAGGGGCGGGGTCCGGCCGGTGAAGACATGCGGATCGCCGCTGGCCACGTCACTGCGGACCACGTCGGCGACGACCCAGCGCCGGTTGCGTACTGTGACGAGCTGGCCCGGCACCGGAGAATTGTCGGTCGCCATGGTCATCCGACTCGAACCATCGGTGCGCTCCTTCAGGCCCGGAGGGGTCGCCTCATGCATCGAACGTCACGTGTGGTGCAGACGTCCGGACGGCAGGCGTGAAGGTTAGTACATGATCCAGATCGGAATGACCCACACTCCATGTAGGAACGCCAAGCTGGCCAGTAATGGACTTTCGATCGACAAGCTGACAGTTGTGGGTGTCGGCGGCGCCTTTTCCGTAGGTTGGTTTCCGCCGCACAGTCAGGAGGTTGGATGTCCCACGTCCGCATCCGGATCGCGTTCACGCCGCTCGCCGACGACGACGAGTTCGTTCTCGGTGAGTTGACCGACGAGCTGGCGGATGAGCTCCGCGAGGTCGGCGACGTCTCTCGCGTCGAGCGAGCCACCGTCGACCCGGATGCCAAGGGCGTCGCAGAGCTGGCGCTCGGCGTCGTCACGGTGCTGACGGGAACCGAGCCCGGCTACGTGCAGGCGTTGGTCGACGTTGTCCTGGCCTTCCTGCAACGCCACACCGGCCGTCGGGTGCATCTGCGGGTCGGTGACATCGAGCTGACCATCGACCAGCCCACCCATGAACACACCGACGAACTGATCAGGACGGTACGGGCCGCAATCGAACGGGCTCGGCCCTGATGGGCCGGCATGCCCTACTGCTCGGCACCGCCACCTGTCATCTCGACCGGGAGCTCGCGCCCCTGCCCTCGGTACGGCAGGACGTTGAGCAGGTCAAGGCGCTGCTTGACAGCGCGGGAGAGTTCGACACCGTACGCGCCGAAATCGACCTGCCGGCAGCGCACCTACGGCAGATCGTCGAGGAGTTCTACGGGGTGCGGCGCACGGGCGACCTGGCCCTGCTCTACTACTCGGGTCACGGGGTGCGGCATCGTGACGGTCAGTCGCTGTTCCTCGCGGCGACCGACACGGTCAGCGCGCAGTTGCACGCCACCGCCTTCGACACCGACGGCATACTGCGTCACCTGCTCAACGACTCCAAGGCCAGCCAGAAGGTCGTCCTCCTCGACTGCTGTTTCTCCGGTGCGTTCACGGCCCGGCACCGGTTCCGGGGCGGTGTGCGCGAAGAGCCACGCCGCCTCAAACGGCAGCGTGGCACCTTCATACTGACCTCCAGCACGCACCAGAAGGCGTCGAAGGCGCAGGGGCCCGAACGCCCGTCGGTCTTCACCGAGGTGCTGCTCGACGGTTTGCGCGGTGCAGCCGAGGGGCCTTCCGACGACGGGTGGATCACCACCAACGACCTTTCCCGATACGCCCCGACAGAGATGGCCCGACGCCGCCAGCACAGCCCGGTCGAGTCGAGTGAGGGCGTCACCGAGCCGATCCGGCTGGTGACGGCCCCGGGCTCCGTCGCCGCTGCACAGCAGGTCAGGGTCGCCACCGCCAGTCCGAGGGACGAGGCGCCGTTCGATGCGGACCAGTGGCGTCGTCTGGTGACCTACTACATCAACTGCATGCAGCGATCGACCGTGCTGCAGTCGTTCATCGATCCGCAGGCAAACCCGACGTACGTCGCGGCACCGTCGGGCTCCGAGGCCGTCTTCACCTCGGAAACGCCCGTCCAACTCAGCGGCGCGGCAGCCAAACTCGCCGTGCGGGCTCGGGGCGACGGCAGGGAGATGCAGTACGGTTATCCCGTCGCCGCAGTCCGGCCGACTCGGCAGAAGCCGCTCCGGCTCGCTCCGCTGCTGGTCTGTGATGTCACCGTTGGTGAGGATGACGTCCTACACCCTTCCTTTCCGCCCCGCCCCAGCGCCGCGCTCGTCGACCTGTTTCAGCTCTCCGAGGTGGAGGCTGACGAACTGCGGCTCCGCGTCGAACAGGCATTCGCGCCGGGCGACCCCGCCTCCCTCGCCGCCACCGTCGACGTGCTCGTGAAGACGTTCGGGTTGAGCCCGGTGACGGAGTTGGACCCGGCCAGGCTCGGCGGCACCATCCGGCCAGGGCCGTTGAACGGGGTGCAGAACGCCGCGATCCTGTACACCGTCGACGCCGCCGAGTCGCCACAGCGGCAGCTCGTCGACGACCTACGGGGCATGATCAAGAACCCTCAACTCATCGAGCGGACGGCGCTGGCTGCGCTGGCGGTCCGCCCGGACGAGGCAGCTGCGGCCAAGGTCACGACGGTGGCTATGAGCGCGACGAACGAGGCGCAGGAAGAGATCATCCAGGCGGCGATGTCACAGCCGTTGACCGTGGCCCAAGGGCCGCCGGGCACCGGTAAGAGTCAACTCGTCACGGCCTTGCTAGCCACCGCCACCGCTGCCGGCCAGAGCGTACTCATCGGCTCGACCAGCAACCAGGCCGTCGACTCCGTGCTCGGCCGGGTGACCGACCTGATCGGCCCGGGCCTGCTGCTGCGGACGGGCAACAAGGACCACCGTATGCAGGAACCGAAGCACCTCGCCGACATCCTGGCGGCGTATCCATCGGCGGAGTGGCCCAACATGCCCGAGGACCGGACACCCCAGCATGAGCTGCGACTGCTGGGCGAAGAGGTCGCGAGCCTCCGTACGGCGCTGGACGAGCGGCGGCTGCTCGAACGTGACCTCGCTGAGCTGGCCGTGGAGCGGGCGGTCGACCCAGGCGTCGGTGCGGCACCGCTGCCCACCGACGACGCGGCGCTGGCGCATCTCGTCCAGCTGACCGAGCGGGCTCTCGCCAGCAGGTGGTTCGGTTGGTGGTACCGGTGGCGGCTGCGGTCGTATCAGGTTGCGGATCGAGACGCCATCGAGGCTCTCGCCGAGCGGGCGGTGATCGAGCTGCGTTGGCGGGACTGCCTGCGACACCTCGCAGAGCTGCCCGACGCCGACGTTGCCTGGCGGCGACTGGTCGATCTGATCAGCACCGAGCGGCCCGCGCTCAGCATCGATCTGCTACAGGCCCAGATTGCCCGGCGGGTGGCGGCGGGATCACGCCTGCTACAGGACCGAGCCGACGAGATGGCCAAGCCACAGTCGGACAGCTGGGCCTACTTCCCGGAGTTACTCCGAGTGCTGCCCGGCTGGGCAGTGACCGCCCTGTCCGCTCGGCGTTTGAGGAGAAGCCCGGCGATGTACGACCTCGTGGTGATCGACGAGGCGGCACAGTGCACAATTCCCGCGATCCTGCCCATGCTCTATCGCGCCAAACGGGCCCTGCTCATCGGCGACCCGCGTCAGCTCGCACCCGTCGTGGACCTGCCGGAGAGCGACGACGTCACCGAACGTGCCCGAGCGGAACTGAGTACCGGATGGCTCACCACCCGCCGACTGACTCATACGGCCCATTCCGCATACGACGCGTTCGCCACCGCTGCGGGCGCGGCGCATCTCCTCGACGAGCACTACCGATGCCACCCGGACATCGTGGAAGTGCCGAACCGCGAGGTCTATCAGGGTCGGCTCACCGTGCTGACAGATCCGAACCGGTTGGCCGCTCCAGCCGATCCCGCGGTCCGTTGGCGCGCCGTGCCCGGGCAGTTCAGCCGGGGCGCAACCGGCTCCGGTTTCAATCAGATCGAGATCGACGCGGTCGTCGCCGAGGTGGCAGACCTGCGGGCCGCGTACCCCGATGTCTCGATCGGGGTGGTCACGCCGCTTGCCGCGCACCAGCGTCGCCTGGCCGCGGCCCTACGCAGTGCCGGCCTCACCGACAACCTGCTCTGCGCGACGATCCACAAGTTTCAGGGCAGCGAACGAGACATCATGGTCGTCTCAGCGGTCGGAGCGCACGGCATCCCGGACCGCACCCGGGGCTGGCTGGTACACCAGACGAACCTGTGGAACGTCGCCATCACCCGGGCAAAATCTCAGCTCGTCGTGGTCGGTGATCGATCGTGGTGGTCGGGCCAACGCGGCCTGCTGACCGCCTTGGCGTTTGTCCATGCGGTCGCCGACACCCAACCGGATGCCGCGACAGCGCCGGCGGATCGATTGCACCTTGCACTTCGGGGCACCGGTCTCACCGTGCGGCGCGACGTTGCCGTGGCCGGGCAGGCCGTCGACCTTGTGGTGGGGCGCGGGAACGTCGAACTGGCCGTCGTCGTCGACGATCCCATGGGCGACCCCGACGGCCGAGGGCTGCGCCGGGTGCTCGCTCGGCTCGATGTCACACGTGGTTCCACACCTGTCCGCCGGGTGCCCGCCTGGCGCTGCCTGTCCGAGCCGGAGCAGGTGGCGGCAGAGTTGATTGACTACCTGCGCCGCTCCGCGCTGTAGCAGCACGGCAGATGGATCGACGTCGTGCTGCTATGGCCGCACCAGCTGTACCACGAGGCGGAGTGGAGCGTCCTTCCCAACCGTCGGTCAGGTGCGGCGGAGCAGGGCGAGGAACATGGCGTCTGTGCCGTGCCGGTGCGGCCACAACTGCACTGTCGGTCCGTCGCCCAGCCCCGGCATCCCGGCCGGCAGCACCGTACGGGCGTCGACGAAGTCCACCGGCACGCCGCTGCGGCGGGCAGCCTCGGTCACCGTCACGTGCGTCTCCACCGTGTGCGGCGAACAGGTCACGTAGGCCACCACCCCGCCCGGACGGACCGCCCGCAGCCCGGCGGCGAGCAACTCGCGCTGCAACCGGGTCAGGGCAGACAGGTCGGACGGCTGACGCCGCCAACGCGACTCCGGGCGACGACGCAGCGAACCGAGCCCGGTGCACGGCGCGTCGACAAGCACCCGATCGAAGTGTTCCTCCGGCAGTTTCGACTCGGTACCCACCAGCCGACCGTCGGTGTGCAGCACGGTCACCGGCAGCCCCTGAGTGGCACCCGCGACCAGCCGGGCCCGATGCTCGGCCACCTCCACGGCGGTCAGCCGCGCGTCCCGCTGCGCGGCGAGGGCCCCGAGCAGGCCCGACTTGCCGCCCGGCCCGGCACACAGGTCGAGCCACCGACCGTCCGGGCCGTCGACCGGTGCCATCGCGAGCGCGTTCGCCACCAACTGGGAGCCCTCGTCCTGGACGTGGGCCCGGCCGTCGGCCACCGCCGCCAACTCGCCCGGTGCGCCACCGGCCAGGTAGACCGCGTACGGCGAGAAGGCACCGGGCGCCCCGCCCACCTCGTCGGCGAGGTCGACCGGGTCGATCAGGCCGGGCCGGGCACACAGGTGCACCGGAGGGCGCTCATTGTCCTCGATCAGCAGGCGGGTGGTCTCGCCGAAGTCACCACCGAGCGCCTCGTTGAAGGCCCGCACGATCCACTGTGGATGACTGTAGGCCAGCGCGAGATGGCCGACCGGGTCGCTCTCGATCGGCGGCGCGAGTCGGGACACCCACTCGTCGACATCGCGGGCGGCGACCTCGCGCAGCACCGCGTTGGCGAAGCCGGTGGCACCCTGGCCGACCACCCGGACCAGGTCGACAGTGGAGGAGACCGCCGCGTGCGCCGGGACCCGGGTGTGCAGCAACTGGTACGCGCCGATGCGCAGCGCGTCGCGGACCGGCGGGTCGATCCGCTGCACGTCCCGCCCGGCCGCAGCGGTCAGGATCGCGTCGAGGGTGCCGAGGTGGCGCAGGGTGCCGTAGGTGAGTTCGGTGGCGAAGGCGGCGTCCCGGCCGAACAGTCCGGCATCGGTCAGGATCGCCGGCAGCACCAGATTGGCGTACGCGTCATCGCGGTGCACCGCCGCGACCGCCTCGTACGCCGCGTAACGGGGCCGGTCGACAATCGGTCGTCCGGGACGGGACCCGCGACGTTCCGCGCCGCCCCGGGCAGCGGTCTCCCTCACGCGAACTCCTCCCCGGCACCGACCCGGACGCCGCGCGCCCAGTCGGTCGCCGGCATGGCCCGCTTGCCGGCCGCGCGTACCTCGCCGAGACGGACCGGCACGGTCGCCGTGCCGGCCAGCACCCGCGCCTTTTCCACGAGCAGCTCACCGGGCTTGAGGTCGGGCGCGTCCGGTGCCGGGGTGACCGGGCCGAGCTTCACCCGCTCGTCCCGGAAGGTCGTCCACGGGCCAGGAGCCGGGGTGCAGGCACGGATGCGCCGGTCCACCGCGAAAGCGGGGTCGCTCCAGCGCACCCGGGCGTCCTCGACAGTCAACTTCGGGGCCAGCGAGACGCCGTCGGCGGGCTGCGGCTCGGCCCGGGCGGTGCCGTCCTCCACCGCGTCCAACACCGCCACCAGCAACCCGGCGCCGGTGTGCGCCAACCGCTCCAGCAGGTCGCCGGAGGTGTCCGCGGGCCGGATCTCGTCGGTGAGGGTGCCGTAGACCGGGCCGGTGTCCAGTCCCTCCTCCAGTTGGAAGACGCTGGCCCCGGTCAGCTCGTCGCCGTGCAGCACGGCGTGCTGCACAGGTGCGGCACCCCGCCACGCCGGCAGCAACGAGAAGTGCAGGTTCACCCAGCCGTGCCGGGGAATCTCCAGCGCGACCGGCGGCACCAGCGCGCCGTAGGCGACCACCGGCACGCAGTCCGGAGCCAACTCGCGCAGCCGGTCCAGGAACTCCGGCTCACGCGGACGCGCCGGGGTCAGCACCTCGATCCCCCGCTCGTCGGCCCAGGCGCCGACCGGCGAGCGGACCAGGCCCCGGCCGCGTCCAGCGGGCGCGTCCGGGCGGGTGACCACGGCGATCAGCTCGTGCCGGGAGGCGGCCACGGCGGCCAGGGCCGGAACGGCGACGGCCGGCGTACCGGCGAAGATCACACGCATCCGGTCACCGCCCCAGACCGAAGGGGCTGCCGGCGACGTGTGGGCTGACCTTGACGGTGGGCGGGGCGGCGGCGTCGTACCACTCGGCCTGGCGGATCGCCTTCATCGCCTCCTTGCGGCCGGCCGGGTCCAGCCGGTCGAGGAAGAGCACCCCGTCGAGGTGGTCGGTCTCGTGCTGCACGCAGCGTGACATCAACCCGGTTCCGACGATCTGCATCGGGTCGCCGTAACCGTTGAAGCCCTTGGCGATGACGTTCTGCCGGCGCTTGGTGTCGAAGTAGAGCCCGGGGATGGACAGGCAGCCCTCCGGGCCGTCCTGTTCCTCCTCGTCGGGAAACTCCAGCACCGGGTTCACCAGGTGGCCGAGCACGTCGTCGACGTCGAAGGTGAACACCCGCAGGCCCACGCCCAGTTGCGGTGCGGCGAGACCGGCACCGCCCTGCTCACGCATGGTGTCGGTCAGGTCCTCGACGAGCTTGCGCAGCTCGACGTCGAAGTCGACCACCGGATCGGCCGGCGTGCGCAGCACCGGATCCCCGAACAGACGGATGGGCTGGACGGTCACGCGGGTTGGCTCCTTCACGGCGGGACGGGAGTGCCGTACCAGTCTACGGACTGCCGGTGGCCGTGCCGGCCGGCGCACCACCATCCGTGGCCGGGAGCGGCTCACCCACGGTGACCGGCAGGTGGTCGTATCCGCGCAGGGTCAGCCGGATCCGACGCCGGGGCTGCCCGGCCGACGCCAGCCCGGGGAGCCGGCGCAGCAGCGCCGGGAAGGCGACCTGCGCCTCCAGCCGGGCCAGCCCCGCTCCCAGGCAGTAGTGCGGCCCGGCGCCGAAGGAGAGCGGGTTCAGTTGCGCCCGCCACGGGTCGAACCGCTCCGGCCGCGGGTACCGCCGGGGGTCGCGGTTGGCCGCGCCGAGCAGCAGCAGGATCCAACTGCCGGCCGGCACCTCGACCCCGTCGAGCCGCACCGTTTCGCCGCTGGCGCGGGTGGTCAGTTGCACCGGTGAGTCGAAGCGGAGCAGTTCGTCCACGTACGCCGGGGCGTGCTGCGGGTGCTGACGCAGCACGTCGGCGGCCCGAGGGTGGGCCAGCAGCACCGCCAGCCCGTTGCCGAGCAGGTTGGTGGTGGTCTCGAAGCCCGCGACGAGCAGGATCACCAGGTTCGCCAGCAGTTCCTCGCCGGAGAGCCGATCACCGGTGTCGTGCGCCTGCACCAGGGCGGTGGTCAGGTCGTCGGCCGGCCGCCGGCGACGGGCGGCCACCAGTTCGGCGAAGTAGTCCCGCAGCTCGGCGGCGCCGGCATCGGCCACGGCCAGCTCCGCCGGGGTGATCTCGGGCTCCAGGACCCCGGTCAGGTCGGCCGTCCAACGCCGGAACAGCGGGCGGTCGGCGGCGGGCACGCCGAGCAGTTCGCAGATCACCGCGACCGGTAGCGGGTAGGCGAACTCGGCCATGAAGTCCACCGGAGCACCGCTCCGGCCGGCCGTCGCCATCGCGTCGATCAGCTCGTCGGTCTGCGCCGCGACCACCTCACGCATGGCGCCGATCCGGCGTGGGGTGAAGGCTCCGGCGGCCAGCCGGCGCATCCGGCTGTGGTCGGGCGGGTTGGTCCGCAGCATGGACCGGGCGATCGAGGACACGGCCGGGCTGTTACGCCAGTTCGGCAGGAGATCGTCGCGCAGATGCTCGTCGAGCACCCGGACTCGGGCGTCGCGCAGGAGTTCGTCAGCCTCCGCGTAGCCGGTGACCGCGAACACGCCAGGATTGGCCTGCACGATCGGCCCGTGGGCACGCAGCCGCTCGTACGCCGGATACGGGTCGACCCGCCCCTCTGGCGACATCAGCGTGGCGAGCGCCTCGGCTGGTTCCATCCGGCCTCCTCGGTGTCCCGGAGGCTCCATCATGCCCGGGCCGTGCCATCGCGGCCGACACCCCACCCGGCCCAGCCAGCGGCCCGGCGCGGATCAACTGACGGCCCGACGGGCTCAGCCGGCACCCGGCGCCGCTCAGTCAGCGGCCCGACGGGTTCAGCTTGCGGGGGAGGCTCAGCCGGCGGGGCTCTCGCCGGCCAGCACCGCGTCGCCGGCGAGCAGGGCCTGCTCGGGCAGCGGCAGGTGGATGTCGTGGGCCGCCTCCCAGTCGTGGATCAGGCTGGGGCGGGCCTGGGCGGCGAAGTAGTCCATCGCGCTCACCCCGCCGACCACCGGCTCCTCGACCTCGGCGACCAGCCGGCCCGGCACCAGCCGGAAACCGTTGCGCAGTGCGGCGCTGAGTCGGCGGTGCCCGTTGACCACGAAGAAGTACTCGCCGGTGTACCCGATCTCCAGTGGCTCCAGACCGGTCTCACCGGCGGCGGCGACCTCGCCGGCGAAGGTCGAGTCCCACATTCCGCGCAGTCCGGCGATGTCCTCGGTCGGGTAGACCCGACCGGGGTCGAGCAGGAGCAGCGGCGGGGTGCCGCGCAGCACCTCCGGCGCGAGTCGTCCCTCGTACGCGTCGACGATTCGCTCGATCACCTCGTCGGCGGGTGCCCGGGTGGTGTCGCAGATCAGGTCGTAGTTGCGCAGCCTGGCCTTGTCCACGCCGTAGCGGATCAGGAACCGGCCGCGCTCGCTCTCGCTGCGCTCCCTGAGCTTGGCCTTCGCCTCGTCAAGTGAGGTGTAGCTCTCGGCCGGCCCGGAGGGGCGCAGCAGGACGCGGCGGGCGGCCTCCCCCGGCTCGGTGATCATGTGCACCTTGAGGGCGTCGGTGAAGAAGTGCCAGGCCAGCCGGGAGTCCATGACCAGGCTCTCACCGGAGGCGGCGATGTCGCGCTGAAGCTGGTCGACATAGCCGTCGACGGCCTGGTCCAGCTCGGCGTGCAGGTTCAGCTGGAGCGCGGTCATCTGCCGCTCCTGGGCCATCTGCCGGTAGAGGTCACCGACGCTGACCCGGCGCAGGCCGAGCCGCTTGGCGATCTCGACGGAGACCGTGCTCTTGCCGCTGCCCAGGTCACCGTTGAAGACGATCGACTGACGAACGGTCACGACTTGTCCACCCCTGATCACCGGCCGGTTGAGATCATCGATTTCCCGCGCCGGGCCGACGCGGTTCCGCCGTCGTCGCGCCGCCCTCGGACACCTCCAGCTCGACCTGGAGTCGCCGTACGCACCGGCATGACGGGCGATGCTACCACCTCGCGCGGGCCTGACTTCGGGACGCGACCCTGAGCGGGCGAGTCGATACAGACAGTCATGATCAGGTAACATATCGCACCGATTGGGACACGGGTCGGCACCCAGCGTCACCGCTGCGGTCAGCACAGCCCGTGCGGGTCAGAACAGCGCGAGCGGATCGACCTGGAGGCGTACCGGCTCGGTCGCCTTGCGAGCGCTGCGCACCCCGGCCGCCTCGTGCAGCGCACCGGCCATGGCGGCGGCACGAGCCCTCGGCACCCGCACCAGCATCCGCTCCCGCTCGCCGTCGGCCGGCACCGGACCGAGCAGCTCGGCCCCGTCGGGCAGGCGCGCCTGCGCCAACAGGTCGGCGACCGCCGCCGGCAGGCCCGTCACGCTGGCCATCCGCATCGCCGGCGGAAAGCCCAGCTCCCGCCGTTCGGCCAGTTCCCGGGCCGCGAACCAGCCGGCGTCCCAGCGCAGCAACGCCTGCACCGGTGCGAGCGCGCCGTCGGCGACGACCACCACCCGACCCCCGTCGGAGGCCGGCCGGGCCAGTGCCGCGGCGGCCGTCCAGCGACGCAACGCCTCCTCCCCGGCCCGCAGGTCGGCGCGGGTCAGCATCGCCCAGGTGTCCAGCAGCAGCACCGCACCGAAGCCGCCGGCCGCCACCGGCTCGGCACCCGGGGTCGCGATCACCAGGCCAGCACCGCCGGGGACGTCGGCCAGCACCTCCTCCCGACCGGAGGTGCGCACCGGCACCCCCGGGAAGGCCCGACCCAGCTCCTCGGCGGTCCGCCGGGCACCCGTGACCGAGGCCCGCAGTCGCCGCCCGCCGCACGGGGGACAGGCGTACGCGGCGGCGATCCGGGCGCACCAGCGGCAGGCCGGCGACCCGCCGGCCGACGGCAACGCGAGCGGGCCGGCGCAGTGCGGACAGCGGGCCGGGGTACGGCAGTCGGCGCAGGCCACCGAGGGCAGGTAGCCGCGCCGGGGCACCTGGACCAGGACCGGAGCGTCCGCGCGCAGCGCCTCCCGGGCGGCGGTCCAGGCCAGGCTGGGCAGCCGGGCGGTCGCCGCACCGGGGTCGCGGGCAAGCTGCGGGTCGTCGCCGGTCGGCACGATCGCGGGGGTACGCGCCCGCAGCACCGCCCGGTCGGCGATCACCTCGCGGGCCCAGCCGGTCTCCACCAGCAACTGCGCCTCGGCGGTACGGGCGAAGCCGCCGACCAGCACGCCCGCCTCCGCCAACTGGGCCCGGGTGAGCAGCACCTCACGGGCGTGCGGGTAGGGGGCTCGCGGCTCGGCGTGCAGATCGTCACCGTCGTCCCAGATGGCCACCAGTCCCAGCCGGTCGACCGGGGCGAACATGGCCGCCCGGGTGCCGATCACCACCGGGACGTCGCCGCGGCGGGCGGTCAGGAACGCGCGGTAGCGCCGCGCCGGACCGAGGGCGGCCGACAGGCAGACGTGCCGGCCCGCACCGAGCCGCGCGGTCAGTGCGGCGTCGAGCCGATCCAGGTCACGTCCGTCGGCCACCACCACCAGCGCGCCCCGGCCAGCGGCCACGGTGGCGGCGACGGCGGTGGCGTAGCGGGCCGCCCAGTCCTCCCCCGGCAACGCCGACCACACGGCCCGGGGAGAGCGCCCGTCGGCCAGCGCCCGCAGCAGCGCCGGCCCGGCCGGGTAGTCGCGCCATCCTTCCGGCTCCGGCACCGACGGAGCAGCCACGGCCGCCGCTGGATCGGCCCGCGCCCCCGATGTCACCGGGTCAGCCAGTGCTGGGCCGGCCGGCGCCGGGTCTGCCGGTGCCGGGTCTGCCGGCGCTGGGTCGGCTGGCGGGGCCTGGGCGATCGCTTCCTTCTCCACCCGGGCGTGCCGTGGTGGAACCGCCAGCCGCAGCACGTCGGCGAGGCTGCCGGCGTACCGGTCGGCGACGACCCGGGCCAGCCGAGCCACCTCCGGGGCGAGCACCGGCATCGGGGAGACCACTTTTTCGAGGTACGCGAGCCGCGGGTGGTCGGATCGTTCGGCCCGCTCCAGCAGCCAACCGTCGACCAGTTGGCCGGCGAAGCGCACCTTCACCCGTACGCCCGGCACGGCCTCGGCGGAGAGGGCCTGCGGAACCAGGTAGTCGAAGGGACGGTCCAGGTGGGCCAGCGGCACATCCACGCAGACACGAGCGACCGGCGACCCGTCAGCGGGCCGCCGGTCGTCACGCCGGGTGGTTGTCAGGCTCCCGCGGCCGACTTGAGGTCGGCGGCGCGGTCGGTGGACTCCCAGGTCAGGTCGGGCAGCTCGCGGCCGAAGTGGCCGTAGGCGGCGGTCTGGGCGTAGATCGGCCGCAGCAGGTGCAGATCCCGGATGATGGCAGCCGGACGCAGGTCGAAGATTTCAGTGACCGCCTTCTCGATCGAGGCCACCGGCACCGTCTCGGTGCCGAACGTCTCGATGAACAGGCTCACCGGGTGCGCCTTGCCGATCGCGTACGCCACCTGTACCTCGCACCGCTCGGCGAGGCCGGCGGCGACCACGTTCTTGGCCACCCAGCGCATCGCGTACGCGGCCGACCGGTCGACCTTCGACGGGTCCTTGCCGGAGAAGGCCCCACCACCGTGGCGGGCGTAGCCGCCGTAGGTGTCCACGATGATCTTCCGGCCGGTCAGGCCCGCGTCGCCCATCGGGCCACCGATCTCGAACCGGCCGGTCGGATTGACAAGCAGCCGGTAGCCCTCGGTGTCCAGACCCAGGCTCTCCAGCTCCGGGGCGATGACGTGGTCACGCACGTCCGGGGTGAGCAGCGACTCCAGCGAGATGTCCGCGGCGTGCTGGCTGGACACCACCACCGTGTTCAGGCGTACCGGACGCAGTCCGTCGTACTCGATGGTGACCTGGGTCTTGCCGTCGGGGCGCAGGTAGGGCACCGTGCCGTCCTTGCGTACCGCGGAGAGCCGGCGGGCCAGCCGGTGCGCCAACGCGATCGGCAGCGGCATCAGCTCGGGCGTCTCCGAGCAGGCGAAGCCGAACATCATGCCCTGGTCACCGGCGCCCTGCGCGTCCAACGCGCTCTCCGACGTCCCGGTACGCAGCTCGAACGCGTTGTCCACGCCCTGCGCGATGTCCGGCGACTGGGAGCCGATCGAGACACTGACCCCGCATGACGCCCCGTCGAACCCCTTCTTCGACGAGTCGTAACCGATGCCCAGGATCGTCTCGCGCACGATCGTCGGGATGTCGGCGTACGCCTTGGTCGTCACCTCACCGGCGACGTGCACCTGACCGGTGGTGATCAGGGTTTCCACGGCCACTCGGCTGTGTGGATCCTGCGTCAACAGGGCATCGAGGATGCCGTCACTGATCTGGTCGGCGATCTTGTCCGGGTGGCCTTCCGTGACCGATTCGGACGTGAAAAGGCGGCGTGTCACGGCACTCCTAAGTTCTTGGACGTCGTTCCGCGGCAGTGTAGTCACTAACCGTCGACAGCATCGTCCACGGGCGTCTTGCGTCCAACCTTCAGGAGGAGTTATCCGGCCAATCGGGCGACCACCAGGTCCCACACTCCGTCGGCGAGATCCTCCTTGGACCGCTCGGGTATCCGGGTGACCGAGCCGTCCACGCTGATGACCGTGGCCGCGTTGGTCTCGGCCCCGAAGACCTTGTCCGGCCCGACCTCGTTGATGACGATGAGGTCGGCCCGCTTACGGGCCAGCTTGGCCCGTCCGTTGGCCTCGGCGTCGCCGGTCTCGGCGGCGAACACCACCAGCACCTGCTCCGGACGACGACGCTTACCCAGCTCGGCGGCGATGTCCGGGTTGGTCACGAGTTCGATGATGGGTGCCGTGCCGTCGTCCGACTTCTTGATTTTGCCAGGCGCGTACGTCGCGGGTCGGAAATCGGCCGGAGCCGCCGCCATCACCACCGCGTCGGCGTCCACCGCCGCCTTCAGCGTGGCTTCGCGCAGCTCCCCGGTGGTGCCTACCCGGATCAGGTCGGCACCGGCCGGATCGGGCAGTGAGACGTTGGCCGCGATCAGCGTGACCCGGGCGCCCCGGGCGAGGGCGGCACGGGCGAACGCGTAGCCCTGCTTGCCGGAGGACCGGTTGCCCAGGAAGCGCACCGGGTCGAGCGGTTCCCGGGTGCCACCGGCGGTGACCACCACCCGACGGCCGGTCAGGTCGGCCGGCGCGTCGACGCCGCGGGCCAGGATTCGGCGGGCCACGCCGAAGATCTCGGTCGGCTCCGGCAGCCGGCCCTTGCCGGTGTCGACCCCGGTGAGTCGCCCCACCGCCGGCTCGATGACCCGGACGCCCCGGTCCCGCAGCGTCGCGACGTTGGCGACGGTGGCCGGGTGCTCCCACATCTCGGTGTGCATGGCCGGCGCCAACAGCACCGGGCAGCGAGCGGTGAGCAGGGTGTTGCTGAGTAGGTCGTCGGCGAGGCCGTGGGCGGCACGGGCCAGCAGGTCGGCGGTGGTGGGCGCGACCACCACCAGGTCGGCCTGCTGGCCGAGCCGTACGTGCGGCACCTCGTGCACGTCGGACCAGACGTCCTCGGCGACCGGCTGCCCGGAGAGCGCCGCCCAGGTCGGTGCGCCGACGAAGCGCAACGCGGCGGCGGTTGGCACCACCCGCACCTGGTGGCCCGACTCGGTGAACAGGCGCAGCAACTCGCACGCCTTGTAGGCGGCGATCCCGCCGCCGACGCCGAGGATGATCCGGGCGCTCATCGACGCGCGGGGGGTTACGGCTGGTCGGTCGGCTCAGCGGTGAGCAGGCCCGCGTTGATCTCGCGCATCGCGATGGAGAGTGGCTTCTCCTGGGGAGTGGTCTCGACCAGCGGGCCGACGTACTCCAGCAGGCCCTCACCGAGCTGGCTGTAGTAGGCGTTGACCTGGCGGGCGCGCTTGGCCGCGAAGATGACCAGCGCGTACTTCGACGTCGTCTTTTCCAGGAGCTCGTCGATCGGCGGGTTGGTGATGCCTTCGGGGTTGGCGATGGATCCCACGGATAAACCTCTGCGTCTTTCGCACGGACCGCGCCTGAGCGCGGCGCCGGCGCTCAACCGCGCGGACGCGGCCGGGCCGGAGCCAGGAAGGAAGAACCGATGAATCCTACCAGTTGGTCCACGACGCGCTCGATGCGGTCGTGCGACACGCTGAGGTCGAAGACCGCCACGGTGGGTGGGGCCGGCAGTCGACCGGGCGGATGGAGCAGGACGAGTCTCGCCCCCGGCCACCCCGCCCGGACCAGCAACGCCCCGTCGAGGTCCAACGCGAGCAGCACCGGCTGTCCGGCGGCGAGCCGGCGGCGCAGCGGGGTGATCTCCGTGCCGCGTCGGTGGGCGCCGAGCCGACTCCACTCCAGCAGTTCGCCGGCGGCGAGCCGGCGGTCGAACTCCTCCGACGTGACGAAGTGTCGGTGGACGCCGTCCAGTTCGTTGCCCCGGCGAGGCCGGGTGGTGACTGCGACCGGCGTCCACACTGACGGAGAACGCGCCCGGATCAGCTCGACGACACTCTCCCTGCCGGCACCGGATGGGCCAGCCAGGACAGTGAGCCGAGCCGCCGGGCGCGCCTCGTCATCCAAGCTCACTGCTTGTTTCTACCCGCAGTCGTGCTCAGTTGGCGGCGAACTCCCCAAGCAGGGCCTTGCGCTGCTGCTCGCCGAGGCCACGCAGGCGGCGGCTGTCGGCGATCTTGAGCTTCTCCATGATTTGAGTAGCCCGGATCTTGCCGATGCCCGGCATGGCCTGCAGCACGGCCGACACCTTGAGCTTACCGACGACATCGTCGGACTCGGCCCGCTCAAGAACGGCGCCGAGGGTGGTCTTGCCCTGCTTGAGCTGCTCCTTCAGCTCGGCACGGGCTTTGCGGATCTCCGCAGCCTTCTCCAGCGCGGCTGCGCGCTGCTCGGGGGTCAGTGACGGGAGCGGCACCAGTTCTCCTCAGGTCCCTATCGCGACGGGCGGGACGCACCGCCGCATCTGTGAAACGTGGTGTCGCTGTGAACCAAGGGGTTCCCAGCGCGGGGAAAACTAGCGGTCAACGGAGCTTTCGGCAACGTGGGCGCGCAATGATCACCACAAAGTGACCGAGCCATCAGTCAGTCATGACATCGCCAGAACCGCCCGACACTCGGCCACGACGCGGTCCGCGGCGGCCCGCAACGCCTCCGGATCGGGCCCGGCGCCCAGCACCTCACGGGAGTACGCGGGCAGCACGGAAGGCAACGCGGAGCCGAAGACGACCCGCAGATCCGCTGCCTTGGCACCCTGCGCTCCGAGCCCGGGGGCGAGCAGCGGGCCGTTCACCGCCGACAGGTCACAGCCCGTCTCCCCGACCGTCGCGCCAATCACGGCACCGATGCTCCCGATCGGCTCCGCACCCGCGTTGAGCTGGGAAATCTCGTCGAGAACCGTCTGCGCGACGCTGCGTCCGTCGGCGCCGCGGGCGCGTTGCACCGAGGCGCCCTCGGGGTTGGAGGTGAGCGCCAGGACGAACACGCCACCGCCGTGCTGGGCAGCCAGCTCGAACATCGGGGCCAGCGAGCCGACCCCCAGGAAGGGGCTCGCGGTCACCGCATCGACATACATGGGGCTGGATGGATCAAGGTAGGCCGACGCGTACGCGCGAACCGTCGAGCCGATGTCGCCGCGCTTGGCGTCGAGGAGAACGAGCGAGCCGAGATTTCGTAACTGTCGGATAGTTGACTCAAGGACCGCCACCCCTTGAGACCCGAATCGCTCGAAGAACGCCGACTGGGGCTTGACCACCGCAACCCGGTCACCGAGCACGTCCACGACGGTCCGGGCGAAGCGGTCGAGGCCGGCCACATCGTCGTCAAGGCCCCACCGGGCCAGCAACGCCGGATGCGGGTCGATCCCTACGCAGAGCGGTCCGCGCTCGTCCATGGCCCGGTGCAGCCGGGCGCCGAAACTCTCCATGTCGCCAGTACCTTCCTCTCGTCCCCGGGTTTCCACCGCCCGCGCCTACTCAGCAGGCTCGGGCGGGGACGCCGCCGGGCTACTCCAATTCGCGACGCCTGCCGAGCACGCCTACTCAAATCGAGGCGAGCGTCGAGGCCCGCCTACTCAGCCCGCCGCGACCGCTGCCGCGATACCCGTCATCACCACCGCCAGTTCGGCGTCCGTGGTGACGTACGGCGGCATCGTGTAGACCAGATCCCGGAACGGGCGCAGCCACACCCCCTGCGCCACGGCGGCGGCCGTGGCCGCGCCGAGATCCACCTCGTGGTCCAGCTGGACCACGCCGATTCCGCCGAGCACCCGCACGTCCGCCACACCCGGCGCGCCGCGCAGCGGCTCCAGCCCGGACCGCAGCCCCCGCTGGAGCCGCGCCACCTGCCCGGCCCAGTCCCCGGCCCGCAGCAGGCCCAGCGACGCGTTGGCGACCGCGCAGGCGAGCGGGTTGCCCATGAACGTCGGGCCGTGCGCGAGGACACCGCCGGCCCGGATGCCCCGCGCGACCTCCGCTGTGCACAGGGCCGCGGCCAGGGTGAGGTAGCCGCCGGTGAGCGCCTTGCCGACGCAGAGCACGTCCGGGGTGACCCCGGCGTGCTCGGCGGCGAACATCGTCCCGGTACGGCCGAAGCCGGTCGCGATCTCGTCGAAGATCAGCAGCACTCCGTGCGCGCGGGTCACCTCACGCAGTACCCGCAGATAGTGCGGATGGTGGAAACGCATCCCGCCCGCGCCCTGCACCACCGGCTCCACGATCACTGCGGCCAGCTCGTGGGCGTGCCGCTCCACGGAATCGGTCAGCGCCGCCTCGTACGCCGGATCAGGCGGGCTGTCGAAGCCACCGGGCGGCATCGGGGCGAAGACCTGTCGCGGCAGCACGTCCCCCCAGAGGTGGTGCATGCCGCCCTCGGGGTCGCAGACGCTCATCGGATGGAACGTGTCGCCGTGGTACCCGCCCCGCCAGGTGCCCAGCCGGTGCCGCTGCGGTCGGCCGGTGGCCCGCTGGTACTGCAGGCACATCTTCACCGCGACCTCGACACTTACCGAACCCGAGTCGGCCAGGAACACGTGCTCCAGCCCGTCGGGCGTCACCTCGACCAGGGTGCGGGCCAGCTCCACGGCCGGCGCGTGGGTCAGCCCGCCGAACATGACGTGACTCATCCGGCCCAGCTGGTCGACGACCGCCGCGTCCAGCACCGGATGCCGGTAGCCGTGGATCGCCGCCCACCAGGAGGACATCCCGTCGACCAGCTCACGGCCGTCGGCCAGCCGCAGCCGCACCCCCGCCGCACTCTCCACCAGGTACGGCGCCACCGCCGGCGGCAGCGCGGCGTACGGATGCCACACATGCGCCGCGTCGGCCGCGAGAACCTCCTCCGGGGTCACCCCTCCCCCACCTCCCCGCGATCTTGCACTTTCGGTCGCCGTTGTGTCCCATACACCCCATCCGCCCCGACGGAAATCGCAAGATCGCGGGCGAGGGGGGTGGGTGTCATCGGGGCGATGCGGCGCGGGTCGCGCGGGCGACGGCACGGGGCAGCGCCGGGCCACGGTAGATGAACCCGGTGTAGAGCTGCACCAGGCTGGCACCGGCGTCGAACATCCGGGCCGCGTCGTCGGGATCGACGATGCCGCCGACGCCGATGACCGGCAGTCGCCCACCCGTCTCGGCGTGGACGAAGGCGACCACCTGCCGTGCCCGGTCGGCCAGGGGACGGCCGGACAGTCCACCGGCCTCGCCGGAGCGTCCCCGGTCGGCCGGGGCCAACCCGTCCCGGCCGAGGGTCGTGTTCGTGGCGATCACTCCGGCGGCACCACGGGCCAGGCACACCTCCAGCAACTCGGCGATGGCCGGCTCGGTGAGGTCCGGTGCGATCTTCACCAGCACCGGCTTCTCCCCCACCAACGCCGCCAGCAGCGCGTCCAGGTGCCCCCGGTCCTGCAACGCGCGCAGCCCGGGGGTGTTCGGTGAGGAGACGTTGACCGCGAAGTAGTCACCGTGGTCATGCAACGCGCGGTACGACTCGCGGTAGTCCTCCACCGCGTCCTCAAGCGCCGTCACCTTCGACTTGCCCAACGAGATTCCCAGCGGTACGCCGAGCGGTCGCGGCAGCGCCGCCAGCCGGTCCGCCAGCGCCTGCGCCCCCGAGTTGTTGAAGCCCATTCTGTTGATCACGGCCTCGCTGTCGACCAGCCGGAACAGCCGAGGCCGGGGATTGCCCGGCTGCGGACGCGCCGTCACCGTGCCGACCTCGACGAAACCGAAGCCCAGTGCCGGCCACGCCGGCAGCGCCACCCCGTCCTTGTCCATGCCTGCGGCGAGCCCGACCGGGTTGGGAAAGCGCACCCCGAACACCGTGCGCGGCGCCGCCACCGCGTACCGGGCCCGCAACGCCGCCAACGCCACCGGCGTCCGGGACAGCGCAGCCAGCCGCCGAAGGGTGAACTCGTGCGCCGCCTCCGCGTCCCCACCCCCGACCCGGAACAACCCCCGCCTCACGGTCCGCTCGAAGATCACGCCGCCCCTCCCCCACCACACGGCACGGCCCCAAGCCCCCGCACCACTTTGTTGATCATGAGGTTGGCGGCGATGTCGATCTTCGCTACTGCCGCCAACCTCATGATCAACGCGAGCCTGGCGGGTGGGGTGGGGTGGATGGGGGTCACCGGGCGGGCCGGAGGGTGGCGTGGAGTGCCTGGAGGGGGCGTACCTGCATGTCGCCGCGGATCCTCGCCTCGATGCCCATGACCGCGGCGGCCGCGCCGGGGACGGTGGTGACGCAGGGGATGTCGGCCGTGACCGCCGCGCTGCGGATCTCGTAACCGTCCGAGCGGGCGCTGGCACCGGAACCCTGTGGCGTGTTGATCACAAGGGCGACGTGGCCACCGAGGATCAGCGACACCGCGTCGTCCTCGGAATCGGCCTCGTAGTGCTTCGGGACCTGCTCGCAGGCGATGCCGTGCCGGCGCAGCACCTCGGCGGTACCGCTTGTCGCGACGATGTCGAAGCCGAGATCGGCAAGTCGCTTGATCGGGAAGATCATGCCGCGCTTGTCGCGGTTGGCCACCGAGACGAAGATCCTGCCCTCGGTCGGCAGCGACCCGTACGCCGCCGACTGCGACTTGGCGAAGGCGTGCCCGAAGGCGGTGTCGATCCCCATCACCTCACCGGTCGACTTCATCTCCGGGCCGAGCAGCGAGTCCACGCCCTTGCCGGCCGGGGTACGGAACCGCTTGAACGGCAGCACCGCCTCCTTCACCGCGATCGGGGCGTCCGGCGGCAGCGAACCACCGTCCCCGGTCGCCGGCAACATGCCCTCGGCACGCAACTCGGCCAGGGTCGCGCCGAGCGCGATCCGGGCCGCCGCCTTCGCCAGCGGCACCGCCGTGGCCTTCGAGACGAACGGCACGGTACGCGAGGCGCGCGGGTTGGCCTCCAGCACGTACAGCGCGTCGTCCTTCAGCGCGTACTGCACGTTGAGCAGTCCGCGTACGCCGACGCCCCGCGCGATGGCCTCGGTGTACCGGCGGACCTGGGCCACGTGCGAACTGGCCAGGGTGATCGGAGGAAGGGCGCAGGAGGAGTCACCGGAGTGGATGCCCGCCTCCTCGATGTGCTCCATGATCCCGCCGAGGTAGACCTCGCCGTCGGCGTCGCAGAGCGCGTCCACGTCGATCTCGATGGCGTCGTCGAGGAACCGGTCGACAAGCACCGGGTGGTCCGGCGAGATGTCGGTGGCCCGGCCGATGTAGTCACGCAGCGTCGAGTCGTCGTAGACGATCTCCATGCCGCGCCCGCCGAGCACGTACGACGGCCGGACCAGCACCGGGTAGCCGATCTCGTCGGCGATCTCCTTCGCATCCTCGTACGAGACGGCGGTGCCGTGGGCCGGCGCGCGCAGGCCGGCCCGGGCCAACAGCGACCCGAAGGCGCCGCGCTCCTCGGCCAGGTGGATCGACTCGGGGGAGGTACCCACCACCGGCACGCCGGCGTCCTTGAGCCGCTGGGCCAGCCCGAGCGGGGTCTGCCCACCCAACTGCACGATCACGCCGACCACGCCCGGCCCGCCGGCCGCCCGGCCGGAGGAGTCCTCCGCGTGCCAGACCTCCAGCACGTCCTCGAAGGTCAGCGGCTCGAAGTAGAGCCGGTCGGCGGTGTCGTAGTCGGTGGAGACCGTCTCCGGGTTGCAGTTGACCATGACGGTCTCGTAGCCGGCGCCGTCGGCGCCGGAACCTGTCGCAGCGGCCGGGCCGGACGGCGCGCTGCGCAGCGCCTGCACCGCGTGCACGCAGGAGTAGTCGAACTCGATGCCCTGCCCGATCCGGTTCGGTCCGGAACCCAGGATCAGCACCTTAGGCCGCACCGAGCCGGCCACCTCGGTCTCCTCGTCGTAGGAGGAGTAGTGGTACGGGGTGGTGGCCTCGAACTCGGCGGCACAGGTGTCCACCGTCTTGTAGACCGGCCGGATGCCGAGGCGGTGCCGCAGCGTACGCACCCCGTCCTCGGCGGCCAGTTCAGGACGCAGCGCGGCCAGCTGCCGGTCGGACAGGCCGGCCCGCTTCGCCCGACGCAGCAGCTCCGCGTCCAGCACCGGCGCCGCCACGATCTCGGCACGCAACTCCACCAGGGCGGCGATCTGGTCCAGGAACCACGGGTCGATGCCGCCGGAGGCGGCGCTGACCTCGGCGATCGAGGCACCGAGCCGCAACGCCCGCTCCACCGTGTAGAGCCGCCCGTCGTGCGGCATGCCCAGCGCGGCGAGGGTGTTCTCCTTCGTCGCGCCCTGCGGGTCCGGCACGCTCCAGAAACCGGCTGCCTTGGTTTCCATCGAACGCATCGCCTTGTTCAGCGCCTCGGTGAAGTTACGCCCGAGGCTCATCGCCTCGCCGACCGACTTCATCGTGGTGGTCAGCTCCGGGTCCGCGCCGGGGAACTTCTCGAACGCGAACCGGGGGATCTTCACCACCACGTAGTCAAGCGTCGGCTCGAACGCGGCCGGCGTCTTGAGGGTGATGTCGTTGGGGATCTCGTCGAGGGTGTAGCCGATGGCCAGCTTCGCGGCGATCTTCGCGATCGGGAAGCCGGTCGCCTTCGACGCCAACGCCGACGAGCGGGACACCCGCGGGTTCATCTCGATGACCACGATGCGGCCGTCGACCGGGTTCACCGCGAACTGGATGTTGCAGCCCCCGGTGTCCACGCCGACCTCACGCAGCACCGCGATGCCCAGATCCCGCAGGTGCTGGTACTCCCGGTCGGTAAGCGTCATGGCCGGCGCCACGGTCACGCTGTCACCGGTGTGCACGCCCATCGGGTCGACGTTCTCGATCGAGCAGACCACCACCACGTTGTCGTGGCGGTCCCGCATGAGTTCGAGTTCGTACTCCTTCCAGCCGAGCACGCTCTCCTCGATGAGCACCTCGTGCACCGGACTGGCGGCCAGCCCGGCACCCGCGATGCGTTCCAGGTCGGCGTCGGTGTGCGCCATGCCCGAACCGAGACCGCCCATGGTGAACGACGGCCGGATCACCACCGGCAGGCCCAGCTCGGTCACCGTCTCGCGGACCTCGTCCATCGAGTGGCAGACCCGTGAACGCGGCACCAGCGCCGACGGGTCGGCCACGCCGAGGCGTACGCCGGCCTTCGCCACGATCTCCTTGAACAGCTGTCGGTCCTCGCCGCGCCGGATCGCGTCGATGTTCGCGCCGATCAGCTCGACGCCGTACTTCTCCAACACCCCGGCCTCGTGCAACGCCACCGCGGTGTTCAGGGCGGTCTGCCCACCCAGCGTGGGCAGCACCGCGTCCGGACGCTCCTTGGCGATTACCAGTTCGACGAACTCCGGGGTGATTGGCTCGACGTAGGTGGCGTCGGCGAACTCCGGGTCGGTCATGATGGTGGCCGGGTTGGAGTTGACCAGGCTGACCCGGATCCCCTCGGCGCGCAGCACCCGGCACGCCTGAGTCCCCGAGTAGTCGAACTCGCAGGCCTGTCCGATGACGATCGGTCCCGACCCGATCACCAGGATGTGCTTGAGATCGGTCCGCTTAGGCATTGGTACGCCCCCCACTGAGAGCCCGGCCGTCGATCAGCTCGGCGAAGCGGTCGAAGAGATAGTCCGCGTCGTGCGGGCCGGCCGCCGCCTCCGGGTGGTACTGAACGGTGAAGGCGGGCACGTCGCGCGCCCGCAGCCCCTCGACCACGTTGTCGTTGAGGCAGACGTGCGACACCTGGACGCCACCGAACTCGGTCTCGATCACCTGGTCCGGGACCACCGCGCCCGGTCGTACCCCGGGCACCTCCACCGCGAAGCCGTGGTTGTGGCTGGTCACCTCGACCTTGCCGGTGACCCGGTCGAGCACCGGCTGGTTGATGCCCCGATGGCCGTAGCCGAGCTTGTAGGTGCCGAAACCGAGCGCCCGGCCGAGGATCTGGCTGCCGAAGCAGATGCCGAACAGCGGCACCTCGCGGCGCATCACCTCGCGGGCCAGCGCGACCGGAGCGTCGGCGGTCGCCGGGTCACCCGGCCCTGGTGAGAAGAAGACCGCGTCGGCTCCGGTGGCCAGCAGATCCTCGATGGTCGAGTGGGCCGGCAGCACGTGGGTGGTCACGCCACGCGCGGCGAGCCGGCGCGGCACGTTGCGCTTGATGCCCAGGTCCAGTGCGGCCACCGTGAACCGGTGCTCGCCCTCGGCGTCGACCACGTACGGCGTCGCGGTGGTCACCTCGGCGGAGAGGTCCGCGCCGAGCATCTGCGGCGACTGGCGGACCCGTTCGAGCAGCGCCCGAGGGTCGTCCTCGACACTGGAGACGCCCACCCGCATCGCGCCACGTTCGCGCAGGTGGCGGGTCAGGGCCCGGGTGTCCACGCCGCTGATGCCGACCACTCCCTCGGTGGCCAGCCGGTCCTCCAGCCCGCCGGTGGCCCGCCAACTGGAGCTCACCCGGGCCGGGTCACGCACCACGTAACCGGCCACCCAGATCCGGCGCGCCTCGTCGTCCTCGGCGTTGATGCCGGTGTTGCCGATGTGCGGAGCGGTCTGCACCACCACCTGACGGTGGTACGACGGGTCGGTGAGCGTCTCCTGGTAACCGGTCATCCCGGTGTTGAAGACCGCCTCGCCGAAGGTCTCCCCGACACTGCCGTACGCCTCGCCGTGGAAGGTGCGCCCGTCCTCCAGGACGAGAATCGCCGGACGCCTACGACTCATGCCGCGCCTCCGATCCGGACTGTGGTGCTCCGCTGCGCTGCGCTGCTCGCTCGGATCACTTGACTACCTTTCCGTCCAGGACCGTCGCCTCGCCACGCAGGAAGGTCGCCACGATGCGACCCGGCAGCGTCATCCGGGCGTACGGGGTGTTGCGGCTACGGCTGGCCAGCTCCGCCGGCTCGATCACCCGACGGACCGCCGGGTCGACCAGGGTGAGGGTGGCCGGCGCACCGGGGGCCGGGTCGTGGCCGTGTTCGGTCAGCCCGGCGATCCGGGCCGGCGTACGGGACATCCGCTCGGCGATCAGGTCCCACTGCGGACCCAGCACGTCGAGCGCGATGGACAGCGCCGTCTCCAGCCCGAGCATGCCCGGCCGGGCGTACGCCCACTCGCACTCCTTGTCCTCCACGGCGTGCGGGGCGTGGTCGGTGGCGACGATGTCGATCACCCCGTCGACGACCGCGGCACGCAGCGCGGCGATGTCGGTGGCGGTACGCAGCGGCGGGTTGACTTTGAAGACCGGGTCGTACGCCCCGCCTGGGCTCCAGTTGTTCGCGAGCTTGGGGCTCGCAAGCTCACTCCTCCCGCTCACGAGTGCGTCGGTGAGCAGCAGGTGGTGCGGGGTCACCTCGGCGGTGACGCGTACCCCCCGGGCCTTGGCGTGCCGCAGCACCTCGACGCTGCCGGCGGTGGAGACGTGGCAGATGTGCAGTCGGCTGCCGACGTGCTCGGCCAGCAGCACGTCCCGCGCGATGATCGCCTCCTCGGCGACCGCCGGCCAGCCGGTCAGGCCCAGCCGGGTGGAGACCTCACCCTCGTGCATCTGCGCGCCCTCGGTGAGCCGGGGTTCCTCGGCGTGCTGGGCGATGATGCCGTCGAACGCCTTCACGTACTCCAGCGCGCGGCGCATCAGCCGCGGGTCGGCGACACAGTGCCCGTCGTCGGAGAAGATCCGCACCCGGGCCGCCGACTCGGCCATCGCGCCGAGTTCGGCCAGCCGCTCGCCGGCCAGACCGACGGTGACCGCACCGATCGGCTGGACGTCGACCAACCCGGCCTCGCGGCCGAGCCGCCACACCTGCTCCACCACTCCGGCGGTGTCGGCCACCGGCGAGGTGTTCGCCATCGCGCAGACCGCGGTGTAGCCGCCGAGCGCCGCCGCCCGGGAGCCGGTCTCGACCGTCTCGGCGTCCTCCCGGCCGGGCTCCCGCAGGTGGGTGTGCAGATCGACCAGGCCGGGCAGGGCGACCAGCCCGTCGGCGTCGATCACCGTGGCGTCCGGCGCGGACAGGCTCGTGCCGGTCTCGGCGACGACGCCGTCGCGGATCAGCAGGTCGGTCGGTGCGGCGCCGAGGACGCTGACGTTCCTGATCAGGTACGAGTTCACCGGTTGTTCCCCCCGAGCAGCAGGTAGAGGACGGCCATCCGGACGGAGACACCGTTGGCGACCTGTTCGACGATGGTGGAGCGGGGCGAGTCCGCGACCTCCGGCGTGATCTCCATGCCCCGGTTCATCGGGCCGGGATGCATGACGATGGCGTGCTCCGGCAGTCGGCTCATGCGCGGACCGTCCAGGCCGTAGCGGCGGGCGTACTCGCGGGCGGAGGGGAAGTAGGAGTCGTTCATCCGCTCCCGCTGCACCCGCAGCATCATCACCACGTCCGACGAGGGCAGCACCGCGTCGAGGTCGTAGCAGACGTCGGTGCCCGGCGCGAGGGCGGCGGCGATGTCGACCGGGATGAGCGTGGGTGGCCCGACCAGGGTCACCTTGGCGCCGAGGGTGGACAGCAGCAGCACGTTGGAGCGGGCCACCCGGGAGTGCAGCACGTCACCGACCACCGCCACCGACAGGCCGGCCAGCCGTCCCAGCCGGGACCGCATCGTGTACGCGTCGAGCAGTGCCTGGGTGGGATGCTCGTGGGTGCCGTCGCCGGCGTTGACCACCGAACCGTCGACCCAGTCGGCGAGGCGGTGCGGGGCACCCGAGGCGGGGTGACGAACCACCACCGCGTCGGCCCCCATCGCCTGCAGGGTCAGCGCGGTGTCCTTGAGGCTCTCGCCCTTGGCGACGCTGGAGCCCTTCGCCGAGAAGTTGATCACGTCGGCGCTTAGCCGTTTGGCCGCCGCCTCGAAGGAGATCCGGGTGCGGGTCGAGTCCTCGTAGAAGAGATTCACCACGGTCCGGCCCCGCAACGCGGGCAGCTTCTTGACCTCACGCCCGGCCACCGCGGCCATCTCGGCGGCGGTGTCCAGGATCTGGGTGGCGGTGTCGGCGTCAAGGTCGGCGCCGGAGAGCAGGTGCCTGATCATGAGTAGCGCCGCCTTCCGTTCGCGACCGCGACGCTCCGCTGCGCCGCGCTCCTCGCGCTCACCGGGCCTCCTCGCCGTAGAGCCGAACCTCGTCCGCGCCGTCGGTCTCGGCCAGCGTCACCTTGACACTCTCGGCCAGGGCGGTCGGGATGTTCTTGCCGACATAGTCGGCACGGATCGGTAGCTGCCGGTGCCCCCGGTCGACAAGCACGGCGAGTTGCACCGAAGCGGGCCGCCCCAGGTCACCGAGCGCATCGAGAGCGGCCCGGACAGTCCGACCGGAGAAGAGAACGTCGTCGACGAGGACCACCCGCTTGCCGTCGATGCCACCGGCCGGCAGTTGGGTGGGGCCGACCGCCCGGGTGGCGTTTCGGCGCAGGTCGTCGCGGTAGAGAGTGATGTCGAGCACGCCGACCGGCACGGAAATGTCCTCGAAGGCGCTGATCCGGGCGGCGAGGCGGCTGGCGAGGGGAGCACCCCGGGTGGGGATGCCGAGCAGCACGGTGTCGGCGGCGCCCTGGGTCTTCTCGAGGATCTGGTGAGCGATGCGGTCGACGACGCGTTGCAGGTCGGCGCTGGTCAAAATCACCTTCACCGAGGGTTGTCGCGGCGGCGACGACGGAGCAGCCGATGGGTAGGCCACGGCGGACCTCCTTCCCCGCCTCACGGGACGGGTCGTTAAAGGACGTCGGATCCTCCCGGCCGGCCGGGAAGGGCCGGCGCAGGGGCTTCGGCAACGTTACCAGTGGTCGTCGCCGCCTCGACGCGCGGGCATCAGCTACGACGGCGTCACCCGCCGCCGTTGGCTGACTGGCCAGTCAGCCAGGCGAAACGGGACAACTCACCCGGGGTACACAACGGGAAGATCGCGACCACTTGACCACGTGTACGAATCCCCGTACCGTCACGCTCCGTAGCGAATCGCTGGGAGAACCCGAGCAGCACTGGGAGTGTCCGAATGCCCTCTGAATACGCCAAGTCTCTGGGCGCCCGCCTGCGCTCCATCCGCCAGCAGCAGGGCCTGTCCCTGCAGGGGGTGGAGGAGAAGTCGAACGGGCGTTGGAAGGCGGTCGTGGTCGGCTCGTACGAGCGCGGCGACCGGGCCGTCACGGTGTCCCGTCTGGCCGAGCTGGCTGAGTTCTACCGCGTGCCGGTCTCGGAGTTGCTGCCCGACGGCAGCGGGGTACGACACGAACCCACCAGCAAGATCGTTCTGGACCTGGAGCGCCTCTACGACGAGGCCAGCGAGGATCTCGCCTACGTGGCCCGGTACGCGCGCGCCATCCAGCAGCAGCGCGGTGACTACAACGGCCGGGTGCTGTCGATCCGCGCCGACGACCTGCGCGCCCTCGCGATCGTCTACGACGCCTCGCCGTCCGGCCTGATCGAGCGGCTCACCGAGCACGGCGTACTGGTCGCCGACCCGCGGGCGTTCTTCGCCTCCTGAAGTTCGACCACACGAAAGGGCCCGTGCCGGACGGCACGGGCCCTTTCGTCGCTTTCGTCGCTGGTGCGCGACGCTCATCGGTGACCTCCGCCCACCTCAACGGGTGGCGTACTCGGCGATCCGACCGAGCAGGCCGTTGAGGAAGCGGGGCGAGTCGTCGGTCGACATCTGCCGGGCCAGTTCCACCGCCTCGCTGATCGCCACCGCGTCGTCGATCTCGTCGAGATACAACAGCTCGTAGACCGCGATCCGGGCCAGGTTGCGGTCGACCACCGGCATCCGGTCGAGCGTCCAGCCCTCGGCGTAGCTGGAGATCAGCTCGTCGATCCGGTCCAGGTGCCCGGCCACCCCCTCGACCAGGCCGACCGCGTACCCCAGGTGGTCGGGGCGCGGCTTCTCGATCCGCTCGACATAGCCGGCCAGCACCTCGACCGGCGGACGATCACGCAGGTCGGCCTCGAAGAGCACGTCCAACGCCCGCTTGCGCGCCTTGCGGCGCGCCGGCATCTGCTGCTTCGGACCCTCGGACATCAGGCGCGGCCGAGGTAACGGCCGTCGCGGGTGTCGACCTTGATCTTCTCGCCGGTGGTGACGAAGAGCGGCACCTGAACGGTCGCGCCCGTCTCCACCGTCGCCGGCTTGTTGCCACCGGTGGACCGGTCGCCCTGCAGGCCCGGCTCGGTGTAGGTGACCTCCAGCACGACCGAGGTCGGCAGCTCGACGTAGAGCGGCACACCCTCGTGGGTGGCCACGATCGCCTCGGCCTCGGGCAGCAGGTAGTTGGCTGCCTCGCCGACCGTGCCGCCCATCACCGTGATCTGGTCGAACGTCTCCATGTCCATGAAGACGTAGTCCTCGCCGTCGGCGTAGAGATACTGCATCGTGCGCTTGTCGACGGTCGCGGTCTCAACCTTGGTGCCCGCGTTGAAGGTCTTGTCGACCACCTTGCCGGAGAGCACGTTCTTCAGCGTGGTACGCACAAACGCACCACCCTTACCGGGCTTGACGTGCTGGAACTCGACGACGGACCAGAGCTCTCCGTCGAGGTTGAGTACCAGGCCGTTCTTCAGGTCGTTGGTGGTGGCCATTTCCTGCCTTGATCATCATTTGGCGGACAGACCTGGCAAGTCTACTAGCCGCTCCGCAACCCGCCGACCGCCGTCGGTCGCCCACCCGGGTTCGGTGCCGTCGGAGCGGGCGTGCCTGTCACGCCGGGCCCTGCTGGGCCGGGCACGGTCAGTAACGCTCCGCCCGGTCCCCCACCCTCATGTGCTCCCTTTGCTCTGCTTCAACCCACGCATCAGTCACTTTCTGTAGCGAATTCGCCGCGCATCGCCGCGCATCCTCATCACGAAGGCCCTGGTCTGCTGCTAGTGCGTGGGTTGAAGCAGAGCAAAGGATGGAAAGAGGTGTGGGGGCGGGGGGCCGGCCCTTCACGCACGGTAGGCGACACCGAACGTAACGGCAGCGGATGGCGCGTTGTCGAACGCGAGGCGGATCGAACGCCGGGCGGATCAGACGCGAGGCAGATCAGACGCCAGGCGGATCGGACGCGAAGCGGGCTGGCTCAGGCAGGCTGGTCGCGGCGGTTGGCCAGGTGGTGCAGGGCCAGGCGGTAGCCGTCCACGCCGAGGCCGCAGATCACGCCGCTGGCCACCGCGGAGACGACCGAGTGGTGGCGGAACTCCTCCCGCGCGTGGATGTTGGAGATGTGCACCTCCACAAGCGGTCCGCGCAGCATCGCGCAGGCGTCCCGTACGGCGATCGAGTAGTGCGACCAGGCCGCCGGGTTGAGCACCACGGCGGCACCCTCGTCGGCGGCGGCATGTAGCCAGCCGAGCAGCTCGTGCTCGGCGTCGGTCTGCCGCACGTCGACGTCCAGGCCCAGGTCACGAGCGGTCGTCTCGCAGAGTTTCACCAGGTCGGCGTAGCTGGTCACGCCGTAGACGTCGACCTGGCGGGTGCCCAGCCGGCCCAGATTCGGCCCGTTGAGCACGTACACCCGCATGGTCATCGGGACACCGCGGCGTAGGCAGTGTGCAACAGGTCGTCGTCCGGGCCGTCGAGGATCGCCGGTCGGGCCAACCCGTCCAGCACCACGAAGCGCAGCCGGCTGCCCCGGGCCTTCTTGTCGACCCGCATGGTGGCCAGCAGGCGGGGCCAGGTGTCGGCGTCGTAAGCAGTCGGCAGGTCGAGCGCCGTCAGCACCGCACGGTGCCGCGACGCGGTGGCCGCGTCCAACCGGCCGGCGAGGCGGGCCAGCTCGGCCGCGTACACCAGGCCGACGGACACCGCGTGACCGTGCCGCCAGCGGTAACCCTCGACCTTCTCGATCGCGTGGGCCAGGGTGTGTCCGTAGTTGAGCACCTCCCGTACGCCCGACTCACGCAGGTCTCCCGCGACCACGTCGGCCTTGACCCGGATGGCCCGCTCGATCAACGCTCGGACGACCGGCCCGGCGGGGTCGGTCGCGGCGGCCGGGTCGGCCTCGACCAGGTCGAGGATGACCGGATCGGCGATGAACCCGCATTTGACCACCTCGGCCAGACCGGCGGCCAGGTCCGCCGGCGGGAGGCTGTCCAGCGAGGCGAGGTCGGCCAGTACGCCGACCGGCGGGTGGAAGGCACCGACGAGGTTCTTGCCGGCGGCGGTGTTGATCCCGGTCTTGCCACCGACCGCCGCGTCGACCATGCCGAGCAACGAGGTGGCCACCGGCACCCAGCGCACCCCGCGCAGCCAGCACGCCGCCACGAACCCGGCCAGGTCGGTGACCGCACCGCCGCCGAGGCCGACCACCGCGTCGGTACGGGTGAAGCCCGCCTCACCGAGCCGGTCCCAGCACTGCGCCGCCACATCGACATGCTTGCCGGCCTCGGCGTCGGGCACCTCGATCGGCAGGGGTGTCACACCGGCCGCGGCCAGGGCGGCACCGACCGCGTCGGCCGACTCCTTCAGGGGCGGCGCGTGCAGCACCGCGGCCCGAGTGGCGTCGGGCAGCAGGCCAGGCAGCGCATCGAGCAGGTTGCGCCCGACCAGCACGTCGTACGGCCGCTCGCCACCGACCGGGATCCGGGTCACCTCGTCCATCGCCGGGAGCCTAGCCCACCCACCGCCGATCCGACCCGCGCCGCCACCGGCTGCCCGAGGGGTGGAACAACGTTTAACGCTCCGCGTAACGGGCACGGGCAGCCGGGAGCCACAGGCGAGAGGGAGTCCACATGAACGGGCGGATGATCGACGGTGCCGACATCCGGCTGCCCGCCACCATCCTCGGCTTCGGCCTCGGCGCCTTCGTCGACGGCATCCTGCTGCACCAGGTCTTCCAGTGGCACCACATGCTGAGCAGCACCGGCAGTGACAACATCGGGGTACGCGAGTACCCGGTGGACACCGTCGCGGGGCTGGAGATGAACACCGTCTGGGACGGCCTGTTCCACGTGGTGACCTGGGTGGCCGTGCTGACCGGGCTCGCGATGCTCTACTCACGGGTGACCCGCTCCCGGGGCCGACTGTGGCGCTCGCCCATGCTGTGGGGCTGGGCGTTGATCGGATGGGGTCTGTTCAACCTGATCGAAGGCATCGTCGACCACCACATCCTGGGCATCCACCACGTCCGCGCCGGCGAGCACCAACTCTGGTGGGACCTCGGCTTCCTCGCGTTGGGCGTGGTGCTGATCGTCGTCGGCTGGCTCGTGCAGCGCCGCGCCACCGCCGTGGACGCCGGTGCCGACGAACGGCGGACGCCGACCCGGGGCCGACCGGGGTGAGTCCCCCGCTGGTCGTCAGTCCGGTCCTGATCTCGACCCACGGGACCGAGCACGCCACCACAGTCGGTCCGGCACTGCTCTTACCGCTGCTGGCCGGCTGGCTCTACCTGGCCGCCGCGCTGCGGCAACGGGCCCCCGACCGGGCCGGCTGGAGTCACTGGCGTACGACGGCCTTCGCCGTCGGGTGCGCCCTGCTCGCCATCGCCCTGCTCATTCCGGCGGACGGCTTCGCCGCGCACATGTGGCAGCATCTGCTGCTCGGCATGCTGGCGCCGCTGGGGCTGGTGCTCGGCGCCCCCGGCATCCTGGCCCTGCGCTGCGTCGACCGGCGGACCGGGCGGGCGGCCCTGCGGATCTTGGGTTCTCCGGCGTTGCGACCGTTGACCCACCCGGTCATCGGACTGCTGCTCACCGCCGGCGGGCTGTGGGTGCTCTACCTCACCCCGCTGTACCGGGCCACCCTCACCGACCCCGCACTGCACGGCCTGGTCAACCTGCACTTCCTGCTCAGCGGGTTGCTGTTCACCTGGTCGATCGCCGGCCCGGATCCCTACCCGCACCGGGCCCGGGTACCGGTCCGGCTGGTGGTGCTCGGCGCGGCCGTGGTGGCGCACGCCAGCCTCGCCCAGCTGATGTACGCGGGTCTGCTGGTCGACGTGCCGGCGACCCCGGAGCAACTGCGCGTCGGCGCGACGGTGATGTACTACGGCGGCGATCTCGCCGAGATCCTGCTCGCCCTCGCCCTGCTGGCCACCTGGCGCCCCCGACCGCGACGTCGCCGAACGGTCGGCACCGCGGTCACCGTCGGCTCCTGATCCGGGCCGGGCTCGCGCCGCCACCCTGCCTCGCCCGGGAACCCGGCGCTACGGCTTCAGCAGGGCGACGATCTCCGCGACGATCTCCTCAGGGGTGCGCCCGTCGGTGACCACGGTGGCGGTGGCGACCTCGGCGTACAGCGGTCGGCGCTGGTCCATCAGGTGTTTGAGGGTGGCCCGGGGGTTGATCGCCAGCAGCGGCCGGCCGACGCCGAGACCCACCCGCTTGACCGCGTCCGGCAGCTCGACGGAGAGGTGCACCACCCGGTGACCGACAAGCGCGGCCCGGTTCTCCTCGGCCAGCACCGCGCCCCCGCCGAGGGCGAGCACCCCGGAGCAGGAGGCCAGCGCCGCGGCCAGCGCCGCCCGCTCGAGGGTACGGAAGTGCGCCTCCCCCTCGTCGACGAAGATCTCCGGGATCGGCTTGCCCGCCAGGCGCTCGATGTCGGCGTCGGTGTCCCGGAACTCGACGCCGAGCGCGTCCGCCAGGCCCTGCCCGACGGTGGTCTTGCCCGAGCCGGGCGCGCCGACCAGCACGCAGACCGGCCGGGTCGGACCGGTCACCGGATCACCAGCGCGTCGAGGTAACCGGCCAGGTTGCGGCGCATCTCGGCGACCGAGTCACCGCCGAACTTCTCCACCGCCGCCTCCGCCAGCACCAGCGCCACCATCGCCTCGGCGACCACGGCGGCGGCCGGCACCGCGCAGACGTCGGAGCGCTGGTTGATGGCGGTGGCCGGCTCACCGGTGGTGACGTCCACCGTGGCCAGCGCACGGTTCAACGAGGAGATCGGCTTCATCGCCGCCTTCACCCGCAGCGGCTCACCTGTGGTGATGCCGCCCTCCAGGCCGCCGGCCCGGTCGGTGACCCGGCGTACGCCGGTGACGGTGGGCATGATCTCGTCGTGCGCCTCGGAGCCCCGGGACCGGGCCTGCTGCCAGCCGTCGCCGATCTCCACACCCTTGATCGCCTGGATCGACATCAGCGCCGTGGCCAGCCGGGCGTCGAGCTTGCGGTCCCACTGCACGTGGCTGCCCAGACCGGGCGGTACGCCGTACGCCAGCACCTCGACCACGCCGCCGAGGGTGTCGGCGGCCTTCTTCGCGGCGTCGACCTCGGCGACCATCCGGGCGCTGGCCTCCGGGTCGAGGCAGCGCAGCGGGTCGGCGTCGATGCGCTCGGCGTCCTCCGGGCGGGGCCGCAGCCCCGGTTTGACGGCGACCGGGCCCAGCTCCACCACGTGCGAGACGATCTCGATGCCGAGGGCCTGCTGCACCAGCGCCTTGGCCACCGTACCGACGGCGACCCGGGCGGCGGTCTCCCGCGCGCTGGCCCGCTCCAGGATCGGCCGGGCGTCGGTGTGGCCGTACTTCTGCATGCCGGCCAGGTCGGCGTGGCCGGGCCGGGGCCGGGTCAGCGGCGCGTTGCGGGCCTGCCGGGCCAGCTCGTCGGGGTCGACCGGGTCGGCGGCCATCACGGTGCGCCACTTGGGCCACTCGGAGTTGCCGACCCGGATGGCGACCGGGCTGCCCAGCGTGACGCCGTGCCGCAGGCCGCCGATGATCTCGATCTCGTCCTGCTCGAAGGCCATCCGGGCACCCCGGCCGTAGCCGAGTCGGCGGCGGGCCAGGTCTCCGGCGATGTCGGTGGAGGTCACCTCGACACCGGCCGGCACCCCCTCCAGCAACGCGACGAGAGCGGGTCCGTGTGATTCCCCTGCGGTCAACCAGCGCAACACAGCCATGAGTCTGTCACGCCCGGTGTCCGCCACCCCGCGCCGCCCGCCGCGTCCCGCCCTGCGGACGCGGCGGGGCGGGCGGGTCAGATGCCTCGGCCGCGCCGGTGCAGGGTACGCAGCACCGTGTCGGCGCGGACCACCCGCCCGGCGACCGCCAGGGCCAGGTAGGCGCGGGGTTCCCGCGGGTTGCGCCGGATGGTCCGCCGGGCCCAGCGCACCGCGCCCCGGGAGTCTCCCGACGCGGCGTGGGCGAAGGCGATCTGCCCGGTGACCCGGGCCTGCCCCGCCGGTTGGCTGGCGAACTCGGGATAGCGGTCCAGCAGCCACTGCAGCGCCTCGGAGATGGTGTCCCACCGCTGGGCGAAGTACGACCGCTTGTGCCATCGCACCTCCACGTACGGGGTGCGCAGGTTGACCAGCGGTGCGCTGCGGGCGGCCCGGAGCAGGAACTCGTAGTCCTCGGCGTAGCTGCCCGGGATCTCCTCGTCGACGAGACCGAACCCGTCCCGCAACGCCGCCGCCCGGATCACGAAGGTCGACGGGTGCAACTCGGTCATCCGGTCGCGCAGCAGCTCGGCCAGGCTGATCGAGTCGCGGTCCAGCACCCGCTCAACGGTGTGCCCGTCGTAGCTGACCCGGATGCCGCAGCTGACGAACTCGGCACCGGGCACCCTGGCCAGCGCCTCGGTCTGGGCGCGCAGCTTGCCGGGCAGCCACTCGTCGTCGTCGTCGCAGAAGGCGACCAGCTCACCGGTGGCGGCCAGGGTGCCCGTGTTGCGGGCGCCGGCCAGGCCCGGCGTGCGTGCGTTGGTGATCACCCGCACCGGCCGGTCCGGGGCGGACAGGTCCGCCAGCGTGGGGTCCGGTTCGGACTGGTCGTACACGACGACCACCTCGACCGGCCCCGGGTAGTCCTGGGCGACGATGGCCCGTACCGCGGCCCGCAGCAGCTCCGGTCGGTTGCGGGTGGGCACCACAGCGCTCACGCTCGGGTACGAGGTCACGGCTTCCGCCTTCCGTTCGGGCCGGGTCCGCGCCACGGCCGCCACCAGGGTCGGTGGTGCCGCTGCGCGGCGGCGGCCACCAGGTCCTCGACGATCACTCCCACCCGCCGCACCGCGGCACGCCGCCCGTCGGCCGCACCGGCGTCCACCGCGACGGTGAACCGTGAGTGGTCGGCGAGACCAGCGGCCAGCGTGTCCCGCAGCTCCTGCTGGGACTCGCAGAGCGCCACCAGGCCGGCCGCGCCGAGCCGGCGGGCGAACAGCAACTGATGGTCGTCGACATGCTCGCCACGGGCCGGGTCGCGGGGCACCACGATCGGCAGATGCCCGTGCCGGCGGGCCTCCAGGATGGTGGCCGGTCCACCGTGACAGACGACCAGGTCGGCCCGGGCCATCGCCGCCTGCAACTCGGCGTGGCCAAGGAACGGCACCGCCTCGGGCAGGTCGTCGGCCCGGGTGTGGCCGTGCTGCACGGTCAGCCGAACCTCCCCGGCAACCTCGTCGTGCCACTGGCGCAGCCAGTCGACCAGCCGGTCGAACGGATGCTTGTCGGTGCCGACGGCAACCAGCACCTGTGGCCTGCCGTCGGTGCGCGGTTCGCGGGGCTCCGGCACGCGTACCGTCGGCTCCTCGGGGGCCGGGCGGGGCCGCACCGGCGTGGCCCGCTGCCCGTCGCCGGGCGCGTCGCCGCTCACAGCAGCGTCCCCACGACGGTGGCCTCCGGGTACTGGCGGCGCTGCTCCTCCCACTGCACGAGCATCGCCGACAGGAACGGGCGGCACAGCCGGGCGGTAAGCGTCGGTGTGTCGATCCGGTCGTAGACCTCGATGTAGACGGTCGGGATGCGGCGCAGCCGGGCGAACACGACGAACGGCACCGCCACGCCCGCGCCGGTGGTGACCACCGCGGCGACCCGCCGCCGACGCAGCACCTGGACGGCCAGCCACGTGTTGCGCAGCAGGTTGCCCAGGTGACGGGTGGTGGGATGGTACGCCGGAACGACGTCCTCCCCGGCCAGCAGCGACAGCGCCTCCGGCGTGTCGAAGGTGACCCAGCATCGTCGCCAGGTCTCGTACCAGGGCCGCAGGGCGAGCAACTGTGCCAGGTGCCCTCCGCTCGACCCGACCAGCAGCAGCACCGGCTGCTGGTCCGCTCCATTGTTTGTGTTGTCCACGCGACTCCCCACAAGTCCGCTTGACGTGTCGGTCAGCTGTGTCGGTTCTGAATGGTGTCCAGCAGGGCGGGATGCAGCGCCGGGTTCCAGCCGGCACCGGCGTCCGCCAGCCGCCAGGTCCGCAGCCACATCTCCACCAGGTAGGCATCGGCCACCAGCCGCTGCCGGGCCCGGTCCAGCCCCAGCGCGTCGCCATGCCGGACCAGCCAGGTGTCGACCTGCCGGGCCGCCTCGGCGGCCGGTTCACCCCGCACCACGAGCGCGCGCTGGAACGCGTCGTGGGCCAGGTCGAAGCCGACGGGTACGTCCGGCCCGCTGTGCTCCCAGTCCCAGGCGATGAGTTCCCCCTCGTGCCGGCCGAGGTTCCACGGCACCCAGTCGCCGTGCCAGTGGCCGAACTCGACGGTGACGTCACCGTGCCGGCGGGCCAGGTCGGCGACCGCCGCCGACGCACGGTCGCCGACGGTGTCGGCGGCGCGCCGCGCCTGTGTGGTAAGCCGGTCCAGGAACGGTGAGCCGGCCAGTGGCCGGGCCGACGCCGGTGGGCCACCCCGCCGGGCCACCGCGAGCAGCGCCGCCAGGTCGGGCGGCGTGTCGACGGACACCCCACGGATCCGCGCCGGCAGCGGCTCGACCACCGCCACCGCCTGCCCGGCCCAGGCGAACTCGGTGAGCAGGCGGGTGGTGCCGGGATGTCCGGCCGTCCCGGCCAGCCCGGCGACCTCCCGTAGCGCGGCGGCCTCGGCGGTGACAAGCGCGCGCGTCGCATCGTTCCAGCCGATCTTCGCGTACCCGCGCGGCTCACCTCGGCCGTCGAACAGTTGCAGCGTCGGCTTGTGGTTCGGATCCGGTGGGCGTACCCCGCAGGCCGCGTGTACCGGCGCGCCGAGTTCGGCACCGATCCGCGCGGCGAGCAGCACCTCCGCCGGGTCGAGTCCGGCCGGCAGCGCCACGGTCAGCACCGGAAAGGGGGCGCGGTCCACCGCACCGGCCCGAGCCGCCACGCCGAGCACCGCCCGCGCCGCCCGCAGCTTCGCCGGACGCAGGGCGTTGTACGACAGCAACGCCGCCGCCGCGACCCGGGGGCAGCCCAACGGCAGCAGGAAACGGGCCCGGGCTACCGACGGCACCACCGCGTACCGGGCCACGACGGTGTGTCCGGTCGGCGGCTCGGCGTCCACGGTCACCGCGACCCGGGCGTCGGAGAAGACCGCCCGGGTGACCCAGCCCAGCCCGTCGTCGCGGCTACGGGGGTCGCCCGTGGTGGTGGCCGAGGCGGTCACGCGACCCGGTCCGGCCAGTCGAGCCGCAACCCCAGCCGCTGCCGCAACTCCTCGTTGTGCGGGCGGTAGTACGCGGTCAGTTCGGCGCGCAGCGCCGGTTCCAGCGGCGCGGACCGCCGGTCGTTGTAGACCTTGAAGTTCGGCAGGTCGAACGGGGGCAGGCCGAGGAAGTCCAGGGTGCGTCGGTAGGTCGCCCGCGCGTCGCGGTACAGCTCCTCGCTGGGCAGGAAGAGGATCTGACTGCGGTCGAAGCGCTCCAGCCACGGTTGCAGGTGTTCCAGGTACCGGCCCCGCGCCCGGTAGGTGTACCAGTCGTAGGGCTCGCTGAAGTAGTTCGGTTCGGCGATCAACCGTTCCCGCTCCCCTGCCGTGCGCTCCGCCTCGGCGGCCAGCGCGGCGGCGAAGTCGAGCGGCTCCACGCCGTTGGTCCGCCGCTCCTTCCAGTGCGAGTAGGCCCGCTCCACCGGGTCGCGCAGCAGCACGATCAGCCGCACCGAAGGCATCAGCGCGGACACCCGCTCGGCGGCCAGCGGGTGGAACATGTACAGCGGGGCGGCCTCGCCGACGCGGACCGGACCGCCGTGGCGGTTCTCCAGCGTCTCCCGCTGCCGCAGGGTCGGGAAGTGCGAGCGGTACCACGCCTCGCCGCGGTTCCAGTGCTCCTCGAAGTAGTGCGAGGACTTCGTGTTCCAGGCGGGGAAGAGCCGGGGCACCAGCGGATGCTGGATCAGGTAGTTCCACAGCGAGGTGGTGCCGCCGCGCTTGGTGCCGATGATGAGGAAGTCCGGCAACGGCCGGCGGTCGCTGGTGCGTACCCCGTAGTCGACGAGGCTTTCCCGTACCCGGTTCGTCACCTGGGTCGGCACCAACTGCTTCACCCGGTCGCGAATGGACGACACGACGAACTCACCTGCCCTTCGACGTCCGTGGCGGGTCGCCGACCGGCGACCCGCCACGGATCTGCACCATGGTCACCCGGATGCCGCGTCGCACCCGGGGCAACGTCAACAAGCCGACGCAGACGGTGGCGAGCGTGGCCACCGCGAGCGCCAGTCCGGCGATGCCTCTGCCGGCCACCGCCAGGCCGGCCACCGCCGCCAGCCCGACTCCCGCCACGGTGACCGCCGCCGCGGCCAGCATCCGGGCGTCCACCAGGGGTTGGCGCACCACCAGCCGGGCGAAGGTGGCCGCGCAGAGGTTCTCCGTCACGATGCCGGCGGCCCAGGCCGTCGCCGCGCCGGTCGCCCCGTGGGCGGGAATCAGCGCCAGCCCACCGCCGACGGTGACCAGCAGCCCGGCCAGCGCCGCGGCCAGGTGCAGGCCGCTGCGCCCGCCCATCAGCAGCAGGCTCTGCACGTTGCCGACCCCGGTGTTGACAAGCATCGCCACGGCGAGCACCGTCATCGCGGCGGCGCCGGTGGTGAACTCCGGGCCGAACAGCGCCAGGAACGCCGGTGCGAAGACGGCGAGCAGCAGGTACACCGGCCAGGAGAGCACCAGCCCCCAGCCGGTCAGCTGCCGGTGCACCGCCGCGGCGGCGGCCCGCTCACCCCGGCCGAGCAGCCGCGACAGTTGCGGGGCGACGGCCACCCGCAGCCCCTGCATGGCGAGTTGACCGGCGAGGACGTAGCGGCCGACGGCACCGAAGACACCGGCGTCGGCCGGGCCGGCCAGGGCCGAGGTGAGCAGCACGCCGATCCACATGCTGCCCGCGTCGATCGCCGCCGAGGCGGCGCGGGGCAGCGCGAACCGCCAGAACGTGGACCAGTCGCCGGACTGCGGGCGCAGCCGGGCGCCCGCGCCGATTCCGAGCGGCCCGGCCACCAGGATCAGGCACACCAGCAGCGCCACGGCGGCGGGCACCAGCCACCCGGTCATCCCCGCCAGCAGCCCGCCACCGGCGAGCACCGCCGCGCCGACCAGCAGCGGACGGGCGATCGGCAGCAGCAGGAACTGCACCGAGACGTAGGACCGCATCGGACGTACGCAGCGCACGACGGCCAGCAGCAGGTTCATCGCGACCACCACGGGGACCGCCGCGAAGGTCACCACCAGCAGCGGCCCGCCCGCCGGCCCCAGCAGGCGGCCGGCGAGCGGCCCGGCGACCAGCGCGCCACCCACCGCGACCAGCACGGCGACCAGCAACGGTGGGGCCAGGGCGACCGGCAGCACCCGGGCACCGTCGCCGGCCCGTCGGCGGGGCAGCGCCCAGATCAGGCCGGTCTCCGCGCCGAGGGTGCAGATCGCGGCGGCGACGGTCACCACGCCGATCGCGGCGAAGAACGCGCCCGCTCCGGTGGTGCCGTAACCGCGGGTGATGACCACCGCGAGCACGAAGCCGAACAGACCGCTTGTCGCCGCGCCGAGCAGCCCGGCCACACCGCTGCGGGTGCTGCGCCGGGTCTCGGCCGCGCCGTCCACCGCCGCCGTGCCGGCCGCCGCGGGGGCGAGGGTGCTCGGCGTACGCCCGGGGCCCTCTCCCGTCGGTGGGCTGGTGGTCGCCGTCATGCCCGCATCACCGCCGTCCGCAGCGACATCCCGCCCGGGGTACGGCGTTCCCGTTCGGAGAGCGCGAGCGCGAAGGCCACCGCGAAGAAGGCCACCGCGAGATTCTGGTTGGCCATCCCGTAGAACGGCACCTGCACCAGGCAGATCACCGGGACGACGGAGAGCCACTGCCCGGCCGCCGAGGTGGCCCGGGCGCAGATCAGCGCGGCGGCGACGAACCAGGCCAGGAAGCACAGCAGAGCCGGTACGCCGTGGCTGAACAACACCATCCACAACTGCCCCTGGGTGCCGATCGGCGCGTCGGCGGAGACGGTGTCCACCTCCATCGGTGCGCCGTAGCCCAGCCAGGGCGAGTCACCCACCCGGCGCAGCACCTCGGCGTAGAGCGAGAGCCGGTCGGTGTTGGTGTCGCTGGATTCGACCCGATTGCCGATCATGTCGGCGACCGGGATGAACAGGCTGGCGATACCGCCGAGCACCACCATCCCGCCGATGGAGGCGGCCACCCGGGTGTTGCCGCGCAGCGCCGCCCGCACCCCGAGCACGGCCAGGCCGACGCCGAGGCTGAGGAACATCGCCCGGTTGAGCGTGAGGAACGCCGGGACCAGTGACACCGGCAACGACGCCAGCAACGCCCAGCGCAGCAGGCCGCGCCGGCGCAGCATGGTGTACGCGACCACGCAGGGCAACGTCATCGCGTACGCGCTGCCGTAGTTGTTTGTGTACGCGTACGGGGCCGCCGGCCGGTAGATCGGGTTGAGCGACCGGGCGCTGTACTCCGCGGTGGTCAGGTGGACCATGTCGCTGATGAACGGCACCCCGGACACGCCGGGCGGCAGCAGCGCCTCGACCGGGGTGGTCAGTTCCAGGCGCGGCACCAGCACGCCGAGCCACCCCAGGGCGACCAGTCCGAACCAGAACGCGCACAGCGGCACCAGCACGGCGGCCTGGTCGGGGCGCTCCCGGGCGACGGTGTAGACGTAGACCGCGACGACAAGCGCGGTGAGGTAGAACGCCAGCCGCAGCACGAAGGTCGGCAGCGAGGTCGGCGACGCCAGCCGGGTCGCGCTGGCCACCGCGAGGACCAGGAACAGCAGCCAGATCCCCGTGGCAGGCGGCAGCGGCACCCGGCCCCGGGTGGCCAGCAGCGTGAACAGCAGGGCACCCAGCAGCGGCCAGCCGAGGTAGAAGGCGCCGGCCACCCACCAGAGCGGGACCAGCCCGAACATCGCCGCCAACGGCCACAGCGGCAGTCGGGGCGGCACGGCGGGCGGGGGTCGGGTGGCGGCGCTGGCCGGTAGGGGCGGCTCGGTGGTCGCCGGGGCGCGGGTTACCGGCACGCCTCAGCTCCGCCCGCTGCGGCACAGCACGAACCCGAGCGGGTTGACCCCGGCCGCCCGCAGCCGCTCGGCGAGCCGGCGCAGGTCGGCCTGGCGGGTGCGGTCGCGTTCGACCACGACCACGGCGGTGCCCTGCCGGGCCACCGCCACGCCCCGCTCGTCGGCCTCGGCGGGCGGGGCGTTGTAGAGCACGAGACGCTGGTCGGCGCCCTGCCGCCAGGTGCCGAACCGCACGCTGCCGGCGCCCACCACCACCTGCTCGTCGCCGGTGGCCCGTCCGTTCTCGCTACGGCTGGCGGTCTTGGCGACGCGGGGCAGGGTGAGCGTGGCCTCCGGGTCGGTCGAGGGTCGGGCGCCGACCGGATGCGGGGAGGGACGTCGGGTGATGACCTCGGTCGGACCGTCGTCGGTGTCCGTGGCGGCGGTGCGGGGCTTGGGCACGGCGGGCCGGGTCGGGTCGATGGCGGCCGGCAACCGGCCCCGGTCGGTGAGCACCGTGGCCCGCAGCCGGTCGATCCGGCCGCTGTCGTCGGCGACGAACACCTCCCGCCCGGCCACGGCGAGGGCGACCGCGAGCCCGGCGGTGATCGCGGTGGCGTCCTCCCGGGCGGTCAGCACGGCGACCCGGGCGGGTTGGCGTACCCGCTCGGCCACGGCCATCGCGACGTAGCGGATGTCGGCGTCGACCGCCCGGCCGCGCAGCCGGGCGCGGCGGACGGTGCCGAGCAGCGGCAGGCCGGTACTGTCCCGCGCATCGGCCACGCTGCGGATGCGCCGGTCCGCCGACTCCCACAGGAAGGCGAGCACCAGCCCGATCACGGTCCCACCGAGCAGTCCACCGGCGAGCAGCATCGACGAGCTGCCGGCGGTGGTGGCCAACGCCTGCTCGGCGCTGCGGGTGACCCAGCCCGGGTTCACGTCGACCGCGGCGATCTCCGTACGGGCGGAGCTGAGCTGGGTGAGCTGGTTGTTGATGCCGCCGAGCTCGGCGACGGCGGCTTCGGCGGCGGCGGCGTCCCGGGCGTTGTTGATCCTGCGCTGCACGGTGTTGCGCTGGGCGATGATCTTCTCGATGCTCTCGTCGTACGAGTTGAGCATCTCCTCGCGCTGCTTCTCGTACATCCCGCGCCGGATGTCGAGGTAGCTCTGCGCGGCCAGGTTGGCGCCGGCCACGGCCCGTTCGGCGTCGCCGGCCTGGTAGGTGAAGCGCAGGATCTGGCCACCGGCGGGCACCTCGACCTCAAGGGCGTCGCGTACCGTGCGCTGGTCCGAATCGAACCTCGCGGCGAGCTTCCCGACGACCTCGGTGCCGGTGGCGATCCCGCTCTCCACGTTCATGTTCACCGCCCGGTCGGCGGCGGCGCCACTGGGCGTGAAGGCATCGGTGACCACCGGCCGGACCGCCACCACCGCACTCGCCGTCACCGTGGTCGGTGCCAGCAGCACGTAGCCGACCGCGGCGAGCAGTCCACCGAGGGCCACCGCCGCGACCAGCCGGATCCGGTGCAGCGGCACCCGCACCATGTCGGTGATGGTGACGCTGCGGGACGAGGAGGTGGCGGCGGCTGGGCCGTCGCCGGTCCAGGCGCTGGGCGCGGCATCAGTCATGGAACTTCTTCGCTATCTGTTGTGGATTGCCGATCACCACGACCCCGGGCGGGACGTCGGTGCGGACCACCGTCGCCGCACCCACGACGCTGTCCCGGCCGATCCGCACACCCTTCATGACCAGCGCGTGTGCGCCGATCCAGACGTTGTCCTCGACGGTGATCGGCGCTCGGGTGGCCGCTGTGGGCGGGTCGTGGCGGCGATCGGGGGCCAGGTTGTGGAAGTCGTTGTCGAGCAACTCGCAGTCCGACAGCAGGCAGCGGTCGCCGATGGTCACCGAGGTCCAGGTGCCTATCCAGGTCGCGTTGAGCAGACAGTCGGCGCCGACGCGTACCTCACCGGGCCCGGCGAAACGGACCAGCTTGTTCAACCGGGTGTGCGCACCGATGCTGACCCGTACGCCGCGACGCAGCCGGATCCGGCCCCGGATCTCCACCCCCGCGCCCAGCCGCAGGCGCGGGTAGCGCAGCCGGTACCAGCCACGCTTGACCGCGAAGACGGTACGTACGACGAGTCCATGCCGGATGCCGGACAACGAGCCTCCCCACCTTTCTCGGGTCGGCGCGGGTTGCCCCGCGCCGACCCGAGGTGAACAAACTACCGAGGATTCGTTACGAACGGTGAACGCTAGGGAGCCGAAAAGAACATCGACGCGGTCGACCAGGTCAGCTCCGGCGTCGCTTCCGCGATGAGCGTCGACGCGGTGCCGTCGACCGCGGCGGTCGGCGGCAGAGTCGGGTCGAACGGCACACTGCGCAGTGAGCCGTTGGTCGCCCCGTAGACGATCTTCCCGTCCACCCAGGCCATGCCGCGTACCGCCGACCAGGTCACACCCGTGGTGGGCAGGACGAACTCGGTGGCACCCAGGTAGTTGCCGTCGATCTCGAAGTAGCGGTAGTAGAGGTTGTTGGCACCGCTGCGGGTGTAGTACAGCCGGCCGTCGAGATAGAACGCCCCGGTCAGCAGGGCCGGGTTGTACCAGTCGTTGTAGCCGGATGCCTCCCACGACCCGCCGATCGTGTTGCCGTTGAACAGCGAGACGTCGATCCGGCTGCCGGTCGGTGTGCCGGAGACCACATGGGACCAGTAGATCCGGTCGTCGACCAGCCAGGTCGCGCCGGCGTCCGTGTAGTTCGGCTGGCTGACCACGGTGGCGTTGGCGGCGTCGAGGGTGGTGCCGTCGAACGGCACCTTCGCCACCTCACCGGGGCCGACGTTCAGGTGGAGGTGACCGCTGCTCCCCGTGGGCGGGTTCTTCGGGATGATCGTGCGCCCACCGCTGATCGGGAACACGCCGAGCCGGCCGTGGTACTCGTTGCCCATGCCATCGGAGTTGTGTCCGAAGTAGAGCCCGGCGTTGCCCCGCCACAGCACCGGCACCGACGATCCCCAGGAGCTGGCGCCGGAGGGCAGGTCGGAGCCGCCGCTGCGGCGCGGGTTCCAGTTCACCGGCATGCCGGTGGCCGGAGTGACCGCGCCGATGCCCAGCCGGTCGATGGCGCCGTTGCCGGCCCGGTCGCTGGCGTTCGGGTTGTTCAGCCAGCGGAAGTGCCCGCCGAGGTAGATGATGTTGTCGGCCACCTCGACCGAGGTGATGGTGTCGTTGCCGGTGAAGTTGACCCAGGTGGCGACCTGGTTGGGCCCCCGGTGGGCGGTCTCGAAGCGGACCAGGGCGTCGCAGTACGCGTTCGGCCAGCCCGAACCGCCGTTGGTGCCGGCGACGAACCAGGTCCCGTCGGCACCGAAGCGAACGTCCTGCACGTAGTGCACGAACGTCGTCGGGTTGGCGCACGGCGGCACGAACCGCTCGGTGCTCCAGTCGATGACGCTCGGCGTGCCCGTGAGGTCGATCAGTGCCATCTGGTTACGCGGCAGCTCGTTGACGTAGAGGAAGTTGCCGCCAACGACGAGGGTGCCGCCGTCCGGGGAGACGTCGATGGTCCAGGCGTACATGCTGGTGCCGTGCCGGCCGACGCTGGTGTTGATGTCGAAGGTCGAATCGATCTCTCCGGTCGTCGCGTCCAACCGGCCGAGCCCGGAGTGCGCGGTGCCGTTGAGCCAGTTGAAGGCCCCGGCCACGTAGAGCCAGTTGCCGTGCAGCACCAGGTCACGCACGGTGCCGCCGTCGGACCGACCGGCCCAGCTGTCGATGATCATGCCGGTGGACGGTTCGAGTGCCACCAGGTTCTTGCGGGACACGCCGTTGACGTTCTTGAAGGCCCCGCCGACGATCAGCGTGCCACCGGGGCCGGCGATGAGCGAGTTGACCGCACCGTCGAGCACCGGCAGGAAAGCCGTCGAGATCGTCCCGGTGGCCCGGTCGTACGCGAAGAGATAGCTGCGGGCGATCCAGGCCGAACTGGCCGTCTGGCGGATCTGCGTGAAACTGCCCCCGACATAGACCGTGTCACCGATCTCGGCGAAGGCGCGAGCCTCACCGTTGCGGGCGTGCGGGGTCTGGTCGGCCGGATCGGTCGAGACCAGGGTGGCCGGCTCGGGTGCTGGTACCACGGCCGCGGCTGCCGCGGTAGGCACGGTCAGTACGGCCGCGACGGTCACCAACGCGACGGCCGCGGCCCGCAATCGAGGCCGACGGGTGGAACGCCACGACAAGGAGTATCTGGGCACGCTGCGCCTCCAGAGTGGACGAGAATGCACGTAGCGTGCCCGCTCCACGCTGGAGGGCGGCATCCGCCGATTGGGCGGACGGTGGATCAGGAAGCGGACAACCTCGACGACGGTCGGATTTCCGACAATCGTTGCGGCGGCCCGCTTCCGCGGCTCAGCTCACCTCGGTTCAGCGGCTCCCTCCCGTCGGCTGCCGCAGGTAGCTGTCCCGTCCTGCGGCGGCGAATCCGGCCACCGCCGCCGCATCCTGATTCATCATCATGTTGCAGGTGTTCGTGGTCTTCGTCATGCCCGCCGAGTTGAAGTAGATCGCCGCCTTGATCTTCGGGTGGGCCTTCAGCGCCGCCGGGAATTCCTCGAACCAGCGCCGCTTCGCGTTCGGATCGGCGGCGTTCATGTTGGTGCCGAACTCGGCCAGCATCCGGGGCTTGCCCGCACCGATGCCGTTCTCGTCGAGCCAGCGGTAGAAGGAGCCGATCGTGGTGCTGGGGCTCTTCCAGACCGTGCTGCCGTTGCAGACGTGGAAGTTGTACGGGTCCCAGGCCACCCAGTCGACGTAGCGGTCACCGGGATAGAGCCCGGCGTACCGGTCGTAGTGGCCCGACCAGCCCATCATCGTCCACACCCAGACGGCGTTGTCGGCCTTGGCGTCGGCGAACCGGTCGTGCACGTACCGCCAGGCCCGGACGAAGTCCGCGTCGCTACCCTTGGCCGGCTCGTCCTCCGGCTCGTGGTCGAACCCGATGAAGACCGGCTGGCCGATCGCCCGGATCCGCCCGGCGACCGCGTCGATTGTGGCGTCGTACCGTCCGCTGTAGACGTCCTTCCAGGTCAGCACGGTCCCCGAGGAGAAGACGCGGCTCTCCCAGGCGAAGAACATGAGCCGCCCGTCGCGCATCTGCTGCTGCTGGAACTCGTCGGGGAAGGCGCCGTTGCTGCCGGTGTTCGAGAAGTCGTGGTAACGGTGGACGATGTCGAACTTCCGCCCGACCTGCTTCTCCACGTCGCTGACCGCCTTGCCGTGATCCCATCCGGCGGCAGCACTCGTCGGCGAGTACATCCCCCACCAGGCGCCACAGCCGGGGACCAGCTTCGCCGAGACGGTTCCGCACTTGCCCGAATCCGGCGGCGGCGGTGAGGTGGGGCTGGGCCGGGCGGGCGACGGGCTCACGCTGGGCGAGGCGGTCGGCGAGGCCGGGGGGCGGCTGGCGGTGGCCGTCGGCGTCGGCGTCGGCACGACGCTGGGCGAGGCCGACGGCGGCCGGGCACCCACGCCGTCATAGCTGATCGAAAGGCGGGGACGCAGATCGGCGTTGCGGTTCTCGCCGGAAGCCCAGTAGATGCGGCTGTCCAACCCGGCCTGCGCCAGCGACAGGGTCCAGATGCCGTTACCGTTCACCAGGCCCGAGACGTCCCACTCGTTGAATCCCTTGGCGACGCCGCTGACCGTGTCCAGCGCCGTGCCCAGCGCCGTCGGCATCGGACGGGCCGCGCGGGCGTCGAGCCGGGACTCGTGCGCGCTCACCGCCGCGTCGAACTTCTGCCAGGCGTGTACCCGCAGCGTGGCCCGTACGTTCACCGCGTTCGCCGGCAGCGTGGTGACCAGGAACGTCAGCACCGCCTCGCGGGCGCCGCGCGGGTTGCCGTCGCAGGGTGCGGGGCAGGTCGCAAGCGTCGTCTTGACGCTGTTGTCGCCGTCCTGCGGCACCGCCGTGGCGGTCGTGTCGGCCACCACCGCAATCGACAGGTCATCGTTGGCGAGCAGCGGCACCATGGTCGCGCCCAGCCCCAGCACCACAGTGGTGCCGATGACGCCGAGCACCACGGCCTTACGCCGGGGGCCGCGATGCGGGATCATGCGGTGCAGTCCGCGACTGGTCACGGATACTCCTCGTGTCTTCGACGATAACGCTGAGCAGCGTATCCGCGTACACAACGGAGCGTGCGGATGACGGCAGGACCTAAGCGCGTCTTAAAACTTCCCTAAGACACCCCTACGCCCACACCGCCCCACCCCGCCCCCCGCCACCCCCGCCGACCCCGTTGATCATGAGGTTAGCGGCAAAGTTGATCTCCGTATCCGCCGCTAACCTCATGATCAACGGGGCGGTTGGTGGGGTGGGTGGGTGGGTGGGTGGGTGGGTAGATTCCCGCTTCCTCGGGCACCATTCGCCAGCCCCGCCCGGTTGTCCTCACGACGTGCGTGAACACGGTGCGCACGTATCGACGGCGGTGCCGTCCTCACCAGACTGTCACACAGCGAAGCGGCTCCTATCCAGATAGGGACGGGGTGGTTTCCGCAACTCGGTCGCCCGTGAACTTCCCCGTTTCCGGGCGGCCCCGTCCCCCGTCGAATGGAGGCCGATGTGCCCAGCCGTGTTTCCTGGTATCAGTGCCCGGCGACAGTGCTGCCGCAGCACTCGTCACCACCGCCGCATTCGCCGCTGCCACCGCCCCATCGCGGCGCACATCTGCCGCAGGGTCGCCCCGGCCCGCAAATGCCGCACAATCGACACGGCATGCACCTGCCGCACGGTCGGCACGAGACGCACCTTCCGCAGCGTCGGCGGGGCACGCAACTGCCGGAGTGGATGCGGGAGCCGGCCCGGCCGTTGCCGATGCCGCGTCCGGGGCGTCCCGGCTGGCTCGCCCCAGGGGCAGCAGTGGCGGCCCAACGGGGGCCGGTGGTGACCGCCGGCGGCTCGGGTGCGATCACCAGCCTCTTCACCCGCTTCATAGCCTGGACCCGCCGCCGGCCCGCCTAGCAACCCCGCCGCCATCACACGAGATCTTGGACAGTTCCCGTTCTTCGCTAACGGATTTTGTCCAAGATCTCGGCGAACAGTCCCCGGCGAGCCAGGCTGGCGGTGAGGTGCGGAGTCGGGCGACGGAGGATCAGGTGCCGGACCGGGCGGCGGTGAGGGCGGCGGTCATTGCCGGGCGGGGGGCGGGTGTGCCGGTGAACTGCTCGAACTGGCCGATCGCCTGGGCCAGCAGCAGGTCGAGGCCGGAGACGATCCGGCAGCCAGCGGCTTCGGCGGCAGCCGCCAACGGGGTCGGCCACGGATCGTAGATAGCGTCGAAGACCACCGTGGCCGCCTGCCAGGGCACCCTGCCGGCCAGCTCGTCGGCGGCCCCCTTCGGCACGGTGGAGATCAGCACATCGACCCCGGCCAGCCCCGACGCCTCGGACCACGCAGACGCCGGCGGCCATGGCGCGCTGGTCATCGCCACGCCGAGGGCTGCGGCGACCGGTTCCAGTTCGGCGATCGCCGCCGGGCGGCGGGCGAGCACGGTCACTCCGGCCGCGCGCAGCCGGGCCGCCGCCGCGAGGGCCGCCCGCGCGGTACCGCCCGCACCGAGCACGGTGACGGTGGCACCGGGGCGTACGCCCGCCTCGGTCAGCACCTCGACCATGCCGCTGACGTCGGTGTTGTCGGCGTACCAGGAGCCGTCCGGGCGGCGTACCAACGTGTTGGCCGCACCCACGGCGGCGGCGACCGGCGAGACCTCGGCGGCCACCGCGAGCGCCGCCTCCTTGCCCGGCATGGTCACCGACAGCCCGGCCCACTCCGGGCCCAGGCCGGCGACCAGGGCCGGCAGCTCCGCCGCCGCGCACTCGATCCGGGTGTACGACCACCCGGTCAACCCGGCGGCGGCGTAACCCGCATTGTGGATCACCGGGGAGAGCGAATGGGCGATCGGCTTGCCCAGCACCGCGGCCCGATGCACCGCCGCCCCATCTGCCGCCGCCCCGGGTGCCGAAGCCGCAGGTGCTGACGCCGCGCTCCCTGACTCAGCCAACATCGCTCCTCACCAGCAGCAGGTACACCTGTCGCCTAACATCCAACAATGTCTGACAGCAGTCTGCGGCACCGCAAGGGCGAGATCACCCTCAGCGTCCGGGGCGCCGACCGGCAACCGCTCACCGACCAGGCGGTGACGGTCGCCCAACATCGGCACACCTTCGCCTTCGGCAACATCGGCTTCGACTTCGTCAACCTGGTCGGCGGCCGCGGCCCGCAGGAGGGTGCGGACGTCGAGAGCTTCGGCGGGACCGCCCACCTGGACCTGGACCGGCTGGGTGAGCTGTGGCTGAACCTGTTCAACACCGCGACCCTGCCGTTCTACTGGGGTCGCTACGAGCCACGGCGCGGCGCGCCCGACACCGAACGTCTCACCGCCACCGCACGGTGGCTGGCCGAGCGGGGCGTGACCGTCAAGGGTCACCCACTGGTCTGGCACACCGTGCAGCCGTCGTGGCTGCTCGATCTGAACCTTGACGAGGTCGAACAGCTGCTGCGGGCCCGCGTACGCGGCCTGGCCGGTGGGTTCGCCGGTCTCATCGACACCTGGGACGCGATAAACGAGGCGGTCATCATGCCCGTCTTCGACAACGGCGACAACGCGATCACCCCGCTGGCTCGGGCGCGCGGGCGCATCCACCTGGTGCGGTTGGCGTTCGAGGAGGCCCGGGCGGCCAACCCGGCGGCCACCCTGGTGCTCAACGACTTCGACCTCAGCTCGGCGTACGAATGTCTCATCGAAGGGGTTCTCGAAGCCGGCGTCCGCATCGACGCGATCGGCTTGCAGACCCACATGCACCAGGGTTACCGGGGCGAGGAGTACATGCAGCAGATGCTCGACCGGTTCGCCCGGTACGGGCTGCCGCTGCACCTGACCGAGACCACCCTGGTCTCCGGGCACCTCATGCCGCCCGAGATCGAGGACCTCAACGACTACCAGATTCCGCACTGGCCCAGCACGCCCGAGGGCGAGGCGCGGCAGGCCGAGGAGATCGTCCGGCACTACCGGTCACTGCTCGCCCACCCCGCGGTCCAATCGGTCAACTACTGGGGGCTCACCGACCGGGGCGCCTGGCTCGGCGCGCCCGCCGGGCTGGTCCGCGCCGACGGCAGCCGCAAGCCGGCGTACGACGCGCTGGAAGCGCTCGTCAAGGGCGAGTGGTGGCTGCCGCCGACGGTGCTGCGTACCGGAGCGGACGGCACCGTCACCGTCGAGGGCTTCCTCGGCGACTACGCCGTCTCCGTCGGCGACCGCACCGCGCGCTTCACCATCGACGCCACCGACACCACGGGGACGGTCGATTTGTCCTGACCGCTCACGGCCCCCACATCGGTTCAGGCCGCAACGGCAATCATGTTGACGCCCATCGATGGCAGTGCCAGGCTGGACACCGTCAGTTACGGGGACCAAACCGGGGGTGCCACATGGCAAGGAGCCTCACTCGCGCATTCATCTCTCTACTCATGGTGTTCGGCATCGGTCTGACGGCCGCTGCTCCGGCACGCGCACACAGCGCTACTGGAAACTGGTCCGGCAATGACGTGCTGTGCTCAAGCAGTTCGTGTCTGCGCAGCGGCAACCTCGTGCGGTTCTGGCAGGCCATCGTCTGGGCCGACGACCTGACCGGCAGCGTCGGTAGCAGCTTCATCGACGGCGATTTCGGACCGAACACCAACACCCACACCAGGAACTGGCAGCGCAACAAGTCCATCGGAGTCGACGGCATCGTCGGACGGCAGACCTGGACCAAGGCCCACGGAGCTGTCAACCGCAGCACCAGTCACGACACGAGCACCCACACCGGCTACTTCTACTACGGATGGAACCGGGCGTTCGGTTTGCGCCAACACAAGACCAACGCCACGTGGCAGTTCCTCAATCCGCGTACGAACACCTGGACGGGGACGGGCCACTGAGTTCGCGGCGACCCCGCCCGACGGTGCGGCCCCTTCCGGGAGATCTTGCCGGGAAGGGGCCGCCGTACCCGCCTACCGGACGAGACCCCGCGCCGGCGGATCGCCCCGAGGCTCTCAGATGATCCCGGCCTCCCGGGCCTTGGCCTCGTTCTTCAGGTGGTCCTCGTAGGTCTCCGCGAAGGCGGAGTTGCCCTCCTTGTCGACGGCCACGAAGAAGAGCCAGTCCCCGTTCGGCGGATCCATCGCCCCCTCAAGGGCATCCTTGCCGGGGTTGTTGATCGGCGTGGGGATCATGCCCCGCAGCTTGCGGTTGTACGGGTTGTCCGGGTTGTTCAGATCGCTCTGGGTCATCTGGCCGGACGTCTTCGTCTTCTGGCCGGTCAGCTCCAGGTAGTAGTTGACCGTGACGTCCATCTCCAGGCAGCCGCAGTCGAAGGTCTGTGAGTAGACCCGGTTGTAGGCGACCCGGGCGACCTTCCCGAGATCCTTCTTGGTGCCGGCCTCGGCCTGGGCGAGCGACGCCACGATCAGCGCCTCGTACGGGCTGATCCCGCCGCGCTCCTTCTGCACCCGGTCGGCGAACTCCATCTCACCGGTGACGGTGAGGAAATGGTCGACCATCTGCCCGAGGATGGTCTCGGCGGTGGAGTCCGGCGGGATCTCGTAGGTGTCGGGGAAGAGGAAGCCCTCGATCGACTTCTTGGGCTTCTTGCCGTCCTCCCGCTTGAACCACCAGTCCGGTACACCGAGCTTCTCCGGGTCCTTCGCGGCGGCCTCGAACTCCTTGACCGGGATCTCGGTGTGGTCGCTGAGCAGCTTGAAGATGCTCTTCGCGGTGCGCCCCTCGGGGATGGTGAGCCCGTTGACCACCCGGTTCTTCGGGTCGAGCATGGCGGTCAGGGCCAGCTCGCCGCTCATCTGCTTGCGCAGCTTGTACGTGCCGGGCTGGATGTTGCGGCTGCGGGAGTTCTCGTCGGCCGCCTCGATGAACGCCTTGGTGCTCTTGATCACACCGGCGTCGTAGAGCGCCACGGCCATGTCCGCGAGGAACGCGCCCTGCGGGATCTGGACGGTGACTTCCTCGGTGCCGCCACCGTCATAGTCCGGGGTGACGAAGCGGCTCTGGATCCGGTCGAAGCCGTAGAAGGCACCCCCGCCGATGGTGCCGAGCAGCACCACGGCCAGCAGCAGGGCCAGGACGGTCTTGCCCCGCCCGCCACCGGATTTGCCGCCCTTGCGGCGGCCCCGGCGGTGCTTGCCCTTCTCCCCCCGCTCCTGCTCGTCGAACCCGAGGTCCAGATCGTCCATCATTGCGTCCGCCTCCGCTGCGCATCCAGCCAGCTCTGCAGAATTTCCACCGCGGCGGCCTGGTCGACCACCGCCCGTTGTCGCTTTCCTCGGACACCGCGCTCGGCAAGCCTACGGCTCGCCACGACCGTGGACATCCTCTCGTCGGTGAGCGTCACCGGGACAGGATTTATCACACCGGCCAGTTGACGAGCGTACGCCTTCACGTGCTCCGCCGCCGGGCCATGTTTGCCGGCGAGGTTGACCGGAAGGCCCACCACCACCTCGACGGCCTCGTGCTCGGCGACCAGCGCGGCGAGTTCGGCGACATCCGACGGCACCGCATCTGACCTGGGATTCTGCTCCCGTGCCAGGGTAACCAGCGGGGTGGCCAGGACTCCGTGCGGATCGGACCGGGAGACCCCGATCCGGACCTGCCCGACGTCCACTCCCAGGCGTACCCCGCGGGGCGAGTCGCTCACGCCGCGTCACCTCCCCCGACAAACGCGTCAGGGCGGACCGACCCGGTCCGCCCTGAATATCTGCGCTGACGACTCACGCGTCGGCGAGCGCCCGCTCGACCGTGAGCAACAGTCGAGGCACCTCCGACTCGGGCAGCCCGCCGCCCTGCGCCAGCTCGGGGCTGCCGCCGCCCCGGCCGGAGAACGCCGCCTTGACCAACTCGTTCGCCGCGATGCCCCGACTGCGGGCGGCCGGGTTCACCGCCACCACCAGCGACGCCTTGCCGTTGGCCCGAGCCGCCACCGCGACCACTCCCGGCCGGGACGCGTCGATCCGGCCCCGGATCTCCTGGGCGAGGGTGCGGACGTCGTTGCCGGCCGCCCCCTCGGGCGCCTCGGTGCCCACGTAGGCGACCCCGTGCACGTCCTTGGCCTGGGCGGCGAGCGCCGCCGCGCCACCGAGCACCAGCTGCGCGCGCAGCTTCTCCAGCTCCTTCTCCGCGTCGCGCAGCTGGGTGACCGTCTGCTCGACCCGGTCGGCGACCTGCTCGGAGGGGACGCGGTACAGCTCGGCGAGGCGGGACACCAGCAGGTGCTCGCGGGCCAGGAAGTTGAACGCGTCCATCCCGACGAGCGCCTCGACCCGACGTACGCCGGAACCGATTGACGATTCGGAGAGGATCTTGACCAGACCGAGCTGGCCGGAGCGGGCCACATGGGTACCGCCGCACAGCTCGCGGGCGTAGTCACCGACCTCGACCACCCGGACGTGCTCGCCGTACTTCTCGCCGAAGAGCGCCATGGCACCGATGCGCCGCGCCTCCTCCAGCGAGGTGACGAACGCGTGCACCTCCAGGTCGGCCAGGAGCACCTCGTTGACCTGCTGCTCCACGTCGCGCAGCACGCTCGGCGCCACCCCGGTGGCGGTGTTGAAGTCGAAGCGCAGTCGGCCCGGGGCGTTCAGTGAACCGGCCTGGGTGGCGGACTCGCCGAGGAAGTTGCGCATGGTCTGGTGCACCAGGTGGGTGGCGGTGTGCGACCGGGAGATCGCCCGCCGCCGGCTGGTGTCGATCTCCGCGTAGCCGGTCTCCCCGGCACGCACCTCGCCCCGCAGCACCCGGGCCCGGTGCACGATCAGCCCCGGCACCGGCTGCTGCACGTCGAGGACCTCGACCTGGCCGCCGCCCACCGTGATCATGCCGAGGTCGGGCTGTTGACCACCGCCCTCGGCGTAGAACGGGGTGGTGTCGAGCACCAGCTCGATGGTGTCGCCCTCGACGGCCGCCGCGCGCGGACCCTCGGTGCCGAGCACCGCCCGGACCGTCGACTCGCGGGCCACCTCCGTGTAGCCGGTGAAGGTCACCGGCCCACCGGCGTCGAGCACCGACCGGTACGCCGACAGGTCGGTGTGTCCGGTCTTGCGCGCCTGCGCGTCGGCCTTGGCGCGGGCCCGCTGGTCGGCCATCAGCCGACGGAAGCCCTCCTGGTCGACGGTGAGCCCCTGCTCGGCGGCGATCTCCAGGGTCAGGTCGATCGGGAAGCCGTAGGTGTCGTGCAGCTGGAACGCCTTGTCTCCGGAGAGCGCCGGCCGGCCCGCCGACCTCGTCTCGGTGATCGCGGTGTCCAGGATCGTCGTCCCGGCCCGCAACGTGGCCAGGAACGCGTCCTCCTCGGCGTACGCGTACGCCGAGATCCGGTCGAAGTCCGCCGCCAGCTCCGGGTACGACGGGGCCATGCAGTCCCGCGCCACCGGCAGCAGCTCCGGCAGGGCCCGCTCCTGCCAGCCGAGCAGCCGCACCGACCGGATCGCCCGGCGCATGATCCGCCGCAGCACGTAGCCCCGGCCCTCGTTGGAGGGGGTCACCCCGTCACCGATGAGCATCAGCGCGGTACGCACGTGGTCGGCGATCACCCGCAGCCGCACGTCGTCCGGGTGTGACTGGTTGGCGGCGTGACCCGAGTGCGCGCCGTACCGCTTGCCGGTCAGCTCGGCCGCCCGGTCCAGGATCGGGCGGACCTCGTCGATCTCGTAGAGGTTGTCGACACCCTGAAGAAGCGACGCCATCCGCTCCAGGCCCATGCCGGTGTCGATGTTCTTCGCCGGCAGGTCACCCAGGATCGGGAAGTTCTCCTTGTCGGTGCCCGGACCCCGCTCGAACTGCATGAACACGAGGTTCCAGAACTCCAGGTACCGGTCCTCGTCGACCTCCGGACCGCCCTCGGCGCCGTAGGCCGGACCCCGGTCGTAGTACAGCTCGGAACACGGGCCGCACGGACCGGGAATGCCCATGGACCAGAAGTTGTCCTTCTTGCCCCGACGCACGATGCGCTCGTCGGGCACCCCGGTACGGCGCCAGATGTCGTACGCCTCGTCGTCGTCGAGGTACACCGTCGCCCAGATCCGCTCCGGATCCAGCCCGAACCCACCGGCCTCGACCGACTTCGTGGCCAGGTCCCAGGCGAGCGGGATCGCCCCGTCCTTGAAGTAGTCGCCGAAGGAGAAGTTCCCGTTCATCTGGAAGAACGTCCCGTGCCGGCTGGTCTTGCCGACCTCGTCGATGTCCGGCGTACGGATGCACTTCTGCACACTCACCGCGCGCCGGTACGGCGGCGTCTGCTGGCCCAGGAAGTAGGGGACGAACTGCACCATGCCGGCGTTGACGAACAGCAGGTTCGGGTCGCTGATGGCGGGCAGCGGAGCGGACGGCACCACGGTATGACCGTTCGCCTCGAAGTGGGCGAGATACCGCCGCTTGATCTCCGCCGTCTTCATCGCTGGTGTTCCTCCGGAAAGATCTCTCGGTCGCCGACACGCGGGTCCTCCCGCAGCTCGGCGAACTGGTCGTCGAACGCCTCGCCCTGGGCGAACGCCTCGTGGATCTCGTGCTCCCGCTCGGCCATCCCGGCGCGTACGTCCGCCACGAAGCTACGCAGTTCCTCGACCAGTCCGCCAGCGGATTGCGAGAGGTTGTCGGCGATGCCGGCCGGGGTGTACGCGTGCGCGGCGCGGGTCGCCTTGCGCACCACCACCACACCGACGGCCAGCCCGATACCCAGCCAGAAAAGGCGCCTCATGCTCGTACCTCCCGGTGCCGTCGGGGTCAGCGGTTCCCGCGCCGGGCGGCGCGTCGCTGAGCCTTGATGGTGTCCCGCACCTCACGTTCGGTCTCGGCGTGCCGGCGGGTGGCGGCGGCCTTGCGCACGCCGTACCCGAAGGCGGCCACCTTGACCAGCGGGTTTGCCGCGGCTGCGGAGACCACGGTGACCAGGTTGGCGACGTTGGCGCTGATGTTCTGCGCGTGGCTGGTCATGGTGTCGACCTTGGCCAGTTGGAGGTTCACCCCGTCGAGCGAGGTCTGGACCTGCTCCAACGTCACGTTGACGTTGCGTACCGTGGTGTTGACGTCACCGAGCAGGGGCCCCGTCCGGTCGTTGAGGTCGTTGATCATACGGGTGGTGGCGTCCACGGTGTGCCGCAACCGCAGGATGGGCAGCGTCAGGATCAGCACCAGCATCGCGAACGCGATCGCCGCGATCAGCGCCGCGACCTCCAAAAAGCCCACGCCAGTCCTCCTCAAACTGTGCCGTCGGGGCGCAGCGCCCCGAGCCGCACGACCGTCTCGCCCACGTCAACGTCGAGTGCCCGGCCGACAACCGGTCACCACCAGCACCTGACCCTACCGTCCGTGATGACGATCGGCTCAGGACGGTGGTGACGGCGTCAGGTCACTCAACGGGTCGTCGGTCACTGTCGGGAAGGGATCCTCACCGGTCAGCGAGGGATCGGTGCTCGGCTGTGGCCGCGTCCGCTCGTCGTCGATCGCGTTACGCACCTTCACCGACACCAACGACCCGGGGCACTCCTGCGCGGCGGTGGACGGGTCGGGAGCCGGCACCACCGCGGGTTCACCGTCCACCGGTGGCGGCACGCAGGTCCGATCCCGTACCCAGAGGTCGAGCGTGAGTTCGTCCCGTCGCCAGCAGGTGTAGCTGCCCTTCTCCTCCTGCTCCGGGCAGTAGTTGGGCGTCCACCGCTGCCAACCGTCACGGGTAAGCGCAGCCTCGTACGCCTGAGCCGTCTCGTCCGTTGACCGATCGGAGGTGGCAGTGCGTTCCCGCAACCGGCAGTCGAGCAGGCACCACTGGCTGCCGCTGACGTCATCGACCGGTTCGACCGAGGCCCAGGACGGCACCTCCAGTTCGTCCAGCGAGGCGAAGACCGGATCCCGGTTCATGGTCTGCACCCCGAAGAACGCGGGGAGAACACCGAGCAGGATGACACTGGCCAGCACCAGGACGGCGGCGCGCAGCCGCGGCGAGCCTGGCGCCGACCGGCGCGGCTCACCGTCGCCCGCCTGGCCGCCCTCGGGCCGGTCGACGTCGGCGACCTCCGGCACCTCGGCACGTCGGACCATCGGCTCCGCGCCGGGATGCCCGGCCGGATCGACCGGTGCCACGGCAGCCGCGGCGCGGGCCACCGCCGGAGCCTCACCACCCCGCCCGGGGGGCACCGGTGGCACCCCGGAGGGTTCGGGGCGCGCCGGGTGCCGGTGCGGTGGCGTGGCCCGGCCGGCGAGTCGGTCCTCCGGTCGCACCGGGGCACCGGCTCGAGCCGCGACCGGCGAACCGGTCGGACCCGCGCCGACACCTCGGACGGGGTCAGCGGGGCGACCGCCGACGGCGCCGGCGTCGGGCCGGTGCGGGCTGGCGTCGGGCCGGACCGGGCCGGCGTCGGGCCGGACCGCGCCACGGGCGGGGCCCGGCGGCGGGACGCTCGGGCGACCGGCCGTCGCGTCGGGCCGGGCCGCACCACGCGGCGGTCCCACGGGCGGACCGTCGGGTCGGGCCGCACCACGCGGCGGAACTCCCGGCCCGCCACCGGGCCGCGCCGCACCACGCGGCGTGCCTACCGGCGGTCCGTCCGGTCGGGCCGCACCACGCGGCGGAACTCCAGGTGGCCCGTCGGGTCGCGCCGCACCACGCGGGGGAAGCTCAGGCGGGCCGTCCGGACGCGCCGCACCACGGGGCGGGCCGTCGGTCCGGGCGACCGGGCCGGTGGCACCGATCCGGGGCAGGGTGCCGGCCCGACCGGTTGGCTCAGGTCCATCGGGGGCAGGGCCGGCCGGCGGAATGGGGCGGCCAGGCCCGGCCGGTGGCCCGTCGGCGCGGCGGGCGGGCCCGGCCCCCGGACGTTCCGCTCTCGACTCGACCCCGCGTCCATCGGCCGGCGCGGCGCCCGCGTTCGGCCGACCGGGCGGGCCGCCGACGTCCGTGCCACGGCGATCGCCGACCGTCGGCGTACCGCCGGAGGGCGTGCCGATCACGCGGCCGGACGGTGCGCTGGGTCGCTTGCTGATCGTGGGCAACGCCGGGTCGGTGTGGTGCGGTCGCCCGGCCTGCCGGAGCCAGTCGGACGGCCGTTCCGGCCGGCCAGGTCGGCCCTCGACCGGCCGCCCACCGCCGGGTGGCGTCTCGGTGCCGGCACCCGCTACCGCGTGCCGTCCGGACGGCTCCTCGGCCGCGGCGCGCCGGCCCCGGGTCGGATTGTCGTCCGCCGTGCGCTGGCCCCGGGTGGGACTGTCGTCCGCGTCGGCCGGGCGGCGTCCCCGCAGTGACTCGGCCGGCCCGTCGGCAGGGCGGTGACCGAACGGCGGCTGCGGCTCGGGTGGCGTCCGACGACCCGACGCGGCGTCGGCGGCTCCCTCCGGCCCGACCGGGCCGGGTGCGGTCCGACGTTCCCGGTCGGCGCCGGTCGGTGCGCCCGACTCGCCACGGCGAACGGGTGTGGTGTGCGCGGGCCCAGCAGCCGGTTGGCCGGACGGCACACCGGGGATCGGTGGCGCGTTGCCGGACAGCGGCACCACCGGCCGCTCCTCCGCCGGCTCGGCGGCCCGTCGACGGCCCGCACGCCGACCGCCGGCCGGAGCGCCGCCCGGCCGACCGGCGGTGGGCGTCATGCCCGGCGCCGCCGAGCCGGGGGTGGTGTCCGGTCCAGGCCGCTCGGGACCCCGCAGGCCGGCCGGGTCGGCGACCTGGTCGGGTGGGAGACGTCGGCCGCCGCGCGGTGGCGTCGGGTCCGGCGCACCGGGTGCCGGTGGTCCTACCGGAGCGTCGGCCACCCGGGGACGGCCCGGCCCGGCGAAACGCCCGGCCCGTCCGTCGTGGACGCGGCTGGGATCGGCACGGCCCGGCGGAAGCGGGCCGGTGACCGCCTCCGGCGGGGCGTGGGTGGGCTCGGTCGAGGGCAGGCGGCGAGGGCCGGCCGGTGCGGCGTTCGGCCGGACGCCGGGCAGGCGCCGCTGCCCGGGCGGGCCCGACACCTGTGCTGCGGGCACACCCGACGCCGGTCCGGGCGGTCGACCCGGAGAGGTCGGTACGCCGGAGACCGGGCCGGCCTCTGGAACCGGTCTGGGACCGTCGCCCGGAACCGCCTCACCGGGATGTGGCCGCCGGGCGGGTGGCCCGGCGGCTCCGGGCTGCCGTGGCCAACCGGCGGGCGGGGTGTTCGGTGCGTCGGGCTCGTGACGGGCGGCGGGCGGCGGTGGGGTGGCGAACGGCGGGGCGGCCGGGAGCCGTCCGGGGGGCGGGCCGGCGGGCGGCCGGGCAGGGTTGCCCGGCCAGGGGCCGTCGACCGGACGCGCTCGTGGAGGTTCGGCCGGGCCGCGGCCGGGTGGTGGTGGTACCGGCCCGTCCGGCCCCGGGTGGTTGACCGGCGCGGGGCCGGACCGCACGGGCGGCTGCTGGCCAGGGCGCTCCGGCCCGCTGCGCCCAGCGTGCGGCTCGACGGCGGTCCCGTCGGGGCCCAGCTCGGCGCGCTGCTGCTTGGCCGAACGCAGGTCGTCGATCCAGCCGAAATCCTCGCCGCCCCCCGCTTCCTCCGGGGTGGCCTCGGATCTGCCCCGACCCCAGCGGCGACTCTTGCCGCGCCGCGCGTCCGGGCTCTCCTCCGGTCGGTCCGACGATTTCACTGTTGACCCCTCCCGTCGGCGCTCGCGCCGACCTCTTCGGCCACCTGGGCTGCCGTGGCCGTACGACCGTCGCCATCGTCCCCCCCGGACGACGTCGGCCGGGCCGGCCGACCGCCCGGTGCCGGCTCGTCCGTGCGGGCAGGGGTGAACAGCCCGCGGACGATCCGGCGCAGCAACGGCAGCCGGCCGGCCACCGATCGCTCCGCGCCGTGCTGGCTCGGCCGGTAGTAGTCGGTGCCGACCAGGTCGTCGGGCACGTACTGCTGGGTGACCACGCCCCGCTGGTCGTCGTGCGGGTAGCGGTAGCCGATGCCGTGCCCGAGACCCCGGGCACCGGAGTAGTGGGCGTCCCGCAGGCCCCGGGGCACCGGCCCGCCCCGGCCGGAGCGCACGTCGGCGATCGCCGCCCCGATGGCGGTGGTCGCCGAGTTCGACTTGGGCGCGGTCGCCAGGTGGATCACGGCCTGGGCGAGATTGAGCTGCGCCTCGGGCAGGCCGACGTACTCCACCGCGTGGGCCGCGGCGGTCGCCACACCGAGCGCCGCCGGGTCGGCCATGCCGACGTCCTCGCTGGCGAAGATGACCAACCGCCGCGCGATGAACCTGGCATCCTCCCCGGCGACCAGCATCCGGGCCAGCCAGTGCAGCGCCGCGTCCACGTCGGAACCGCGCATGCTCTTGATGAAGGCGCTTGTCACGTCGTAGTGGGCGTCCCCCGCCCGGTCGTAGCGGACGGCCGCGGTGTCCACCGCGCGTTCGGCGGTGGCCAGGTCGATCTGGTCGTTGCCCAGCGCGGTCGTCGAGGCGGCCGCCGCCTCCAGCGCCGTGAGCGCCTTGCGGACGTCCCCGCCGGCCAACCGGACCAGGTGCTCCTCCGCCTCGGCTGCGAGGGTGAGCGCCCCGGCCAGCCCGCGCTCGTCGACAAGCGCGCGGTGCAGCAGCCCGCGTACCGCTACGTCGTCGAGGGGCCGGAGGGTGAGCAACACGCACCGCGAGAGCAGCGGGGAGATGACCGAGAAGTACGGGTTCTCGGTGGTGGCCGCCAGCAACGTGACCGTCCGGTCCTCCACCGCGGCGAGCAGCGAGTCCTGCTGGGTCTTGCTGAACCGGTGCACCTCGTCGATGAAGAGCACCGTCGGCGGGCCACCCGAGCGCCGCTGCCGTCGGGCCGTGTCGATCACGGCCCGGACGTCCTTCACCCCGGCGGTCAGCGCGGACATGGCGACGAACCGCCGGTCCGTGGCGGCGGCGACCAGGTGGGCGATCGTGGTCTTGCCGCTGCCCGGCGGCCCCCAGAGGATGACCGACATCGGCGCGTTGCCGGCGACCAGTTGCCGCAGCGGCGCACCGGGGGTGAGCAGGTGTTCCTGGCCGACCAACTCGTCCAGACTGGCCGGGCGCATCCGGACCGGCAGCGGCGCGTCCGGCCCGGCCGGGGTGAAGCCACCGACACCGCCGGAACCCGTCTGCGCACCGGGCGCTGTGGCGGGTTCACCGAGGGTGAAGAGGGCGTCGGACTCCATCACGAGAACAGTACCGGGCTCGGCCGACAACGCCGGAATCGCGCCGCCGGCCGAGCCAGGGGTGATCGTTTCCGGTCAGCCGCGGCCCGGGCGGCGACCCCGGTACCAACGACCACCCCCGCCACCCGGCCCTCGGCCGACGCCGGCCAGGTAAAGCGAGAGCAGCAGCAGACCGATCAGCACCAGGGTGTTCCAGTTGAACAGGTCCGGTGCGCCGAGTTTGGTGTCCAGCAGGTCGAGCAACAGAGCGAAGCCGAAGACGACGGCTGCGGCGATGGCGAGCATGACGTTCCTCCGGTGGGGGTTCCAGTAGGTCGGCGCGGGATGTACCCGATCGGTCGGCTCGCCAATCTCCACGGTGGATCGCGGTTACCATCACCGCCGCACCGGGCTCGCGTGCCCGCACGGCCCGCCCGGAGCGGACCGGGCCCGGGTTGCGGCCCGGCACGACCACCTACGCTGGCGGCATGATCGTCGCCGACGAGATCCTCGACGGGCGGGATGCCGTCCTGGCCGCGACCGGTCGCCATCCATTCGTCCGGCACTCGCTGCCGTGTCACGAACCGGCGCGTGGATGGCGACGTGCCGGGACCGTGTGCTGGCTGCTCGCGGTCGAGCAGGGGCCGATCGGTGGCGTGATCGGCGCTTCGGAGACGGCAATCGACCTGGTCAACTCGCTGGCCGCAGCGGGGGCAGTCGGTGCTGGGCGGTGGATCCATCTGCCCCGCGCGGACCCCGCGCCGATCGGGCCGGCTGTGGCCGGGTACGAGGACTGGGATTTCCTCTGGACGACAGGCGCGCCGCCGGCTCAGCCCGGCGAGGAGCGGGTGGTACGACTGACCGAGGCAGACCACCCGGCGCTGACGGCGCTTATCGACGAGGCGTTTCCGACAAGTACCGCCCGCCCGGGCAGTCCGCAGGTGCGCGGCTGGTACGGCATCCGCGACGGTGACCGGCTGGTCGCCTGCGGTGCCGACCGGACCCGGGGCGAGGTCGGTTTCCTCGCCGGGCTGGCGGTGGCGCCGCAGCATCGGGGGCGCGGTCTCGGTGCTGCGATCACCACCGGGATGACGCGGGCCCTGCTGGCCCGGTACGGCATGGTGGCGCTGGGCGTCTACCCGAGCAACGTGCCGGCGATCCGGCTCTATCGGCGACTCGGCTACGCCGACACGTTCCCGCTCACCTCGGTCCGCTTCGCCTGATCGTCGGTCGGGCCGTCGGCGGTCCTTCCTGCCCGGTCGGCGGCCGGTTCGTCCGCGATCCTTCCGGCCTGGTCAGCGGCCGGCCTCGGCTGGCCGGCGACCCGGCCCGCCCGCCAGGCGGGCAGGTACAGCGGGGCGGCGACCGCCAGCGCGACCGCACCGACAAGCATCGCCGTGCTCACCCCGGCCCGGTCGCCTATGAAGCCGAGCAGCACGCCGCCGAGCGCACCGGCCGGCAGGGCCACCATCGAATTCACCGAGATCACACTGGTTCGGTATGGGCCATCGACCTGCCGGTGCAGCAGTCCCATGTGCAGTGGGTTCGATGCGCCGTGCACGGCATGGCAGGCGAAGAAGGCGATCAGCACGCCGACCGGTCCGGCGAGCAGGGCCATCGCGACCACGGTGACGCCCTGCACGATCCGCAGCAGCGCGGCGCCGGGTGCGGCACCGAGCCGGCGGACGAGCAGCGGAGTGAAAGCGGCGCCGGCCGCGGAGGCCAGCCAGGCGATGGTGCTCGCCGGGCCGAGCAGGGCGGCTGCCCGGTCGGCGTCGCCGATCACCTCGGCCAGCCGGATCGGCAGCAGGCTCTCGAAGGTGACCATCCCGAAGCCCCAGAACAGCTCGACCGCGACCAGGGCGAGCAGCACCCGGGAACGGCGCAGCAGGCCGAACGCCTCGCCGACCATGCGTGGCGCGGCCCGGACCGAGGCCCGCACCGCACCGGGCCCGCTCGCCGGTCGCCGTTCCACCAGCAGGGTCAGCAACGCCAGCAGCGAAACCCCTTGCAGACCGAGGGCGGCCAGCACCGGCGTGGTCAGGGCACTGACCGGGCCCAGCGGACCGAGCGCGACCAGTCCGCCGCTGAGCAGGGCACCGGCCGCGATGCTCAGGCCGAGCACGGTGCCACCGTGACCGAGCCCCTTCTCGTACGCGGCATCCGGGTCGACGGCCAGGGTGCTGTCCACGTACCAGGACTCCAGCGGGCCACTGTCCAGGGCACGGAACACGCCCTGCAACGCCCAGACGATGGCCAGCAGGGCGAACGAGTCCGCCACCACCAGCAGACCCAGTGAGACGAGGCTGACCGAACCGGCCGCCACCAGCACCGGCTTGCGGCCCAGCGCGTCGGCGAACCCACCGGTCGGCAACTCCAGGGCGAGCACCACCACCCCCTGGGCGGCAGCGGCCAGACCGATCTGGGTCAGGGTCAGGCCGCGCTCCTGCATCAGCAGGATCACCACCGGGATCAGCAGGCCGGTCGGTAGCCAGCGCAGACCGTGCAGGATCAGGAAACGACGCCGGATCTGGCGTACGGACAGTTCGCTCACGGCTTCCTCCCGAGCAGCAGCGGGAAGGTGGCGAGGAAGATCTGCACCTGCTCGGCACCGGGCTCATCCGGATCAGCCTCGGCCCGGTAGCGCTCCAGGGTGCGCCACAGCTCCTTCTGAAGTTCGGTCAACCGGGCCGCCGGAACCGTCAGGAAGGCGTCGCTCATGCCGAAGGCGTCCCGCCACTCGGGTGACCACTCGTCGCGGACGGCGAACCATCGTTGGGTGTGCTCGACGAAGAGGCGGACCTGCTCGGCCTGGATCCACTCCATCGCGGCCCGGGCGTCGGGGTCGTCGTCGAAGTCGGTGTTCTCCCAGTTGGTCACGTCATGGGCGGCCCGCCACCAACGCTGTCGCCCGGTGCCCCGGCCGGGTTCCTCGACGACCAGCCCGACCTCGGCCAACTGGCGCAGGTGATAGCTGGTCGCGCCGGTGTTGCTGTCGAGCAGTCCGGCGAGGGTGGTGGCTGTGGCCGGCCCCTTGACCCGCAGCGCGCCGAGCAGCCGGGCCCGCAGCGGATGCGCCAGCACCCGCACCTGCCGGTGATCGACCCGGACCTGTCGCGGCGACGGGCGACGCTCTCCATCGGTCATGGATGCACAATACCTGTGCACAACTATTGTGCACAATAGTTGTGCACTCTGCCGTCAGCGTGCCGGTGGGGGTGGGTCGGCGTGCGGGGCGGGTTGACTTTGCCCTTCTGAGCTGAACCTTCTCCTTCGAGCGGCCGAGAAGCGGTTACCTCCCCGCCCGGCTGTGCCATGGACGGCCGGACGACGGTGTGCTCATCGACCGGCGGTGGCGGCGAGCAGCTCCGAGACGCCGCGCAGCCGGGTGCGGAGCAGGCCGACGGCTCGGGAGCAGTCGAGGCGTACCTCGGTGGGGCGCACCACACCGGCACCGGCTCCGGTGGTGGTCTTCAGGCCGGCCGGGTCGATGCCTTCCCGGCGGGCCACCAGCAGGCCCAGCCCCGCCCGGCTGACCGCGTCCGGGCCCGCCACGTTGAGCGGGCCGGCGACATCGGCGCCCACCAGTTCCAAAACGGCGGCGGCGAGATCACCGACGTCGATCGGGCAGCGCAGCTCATCGGTGAACAGGGTCGCCCGACCAGCCAGCGCATCCCGGCAGAGCTGAACCTGTTTGCTCCCCTCACCCAGGATCAGCGAGGTGCGCACCAGCACGGCATTCGGGTCGATCGCCCGCACCGCCGTCTCCGCAGCCGCCTTGGCCGCCCCGTACGGGAAAATCGGAGTGGGCGGGTCGTCGTCGGCGTACGCCTCGGGTCGCCCGGCGTGCAATGCGTCGCTGGAGATGTGCACCAGCCGGGCACCCGCCCGCGCGGCGGCGTACGCCACGTGCGCCGCCCCGTCGGCGGTGACCGCCCAGTCGCCGTACCGGTAGGGGGTGCTGACCACGGCGTCGGGGCGCACCTGCGCGACCAGGGCGCGCACCGTGGCCCGATCGGTCACGTCCAGTCGACGCACCTCGACGCCCGGCATCCCGATCTCACCCGAGTGGTACGTCCCGACAACCGACCACCCCGCGCCAACCCCCTGCCGACAAACCTCCCGCCCCAAAAACCCACTCCCACCCACCACCAGCACCCGCACCGTCGCCTCCCGCACTCGCCACCCACACCGTTGATCATGAACTTGTTGTCACGCCACGTCGGTTCACGGGACAACAAGTTCATGATCGACGAGGACTCGGGCCCGGCCCGTGGGGAGCGGTGGGTGGGTCAGGTGGGGTCGGCTACGGGGGCGGCGGGGCCGGCGGTGCCCGCGTGGGATGGGGGCTGCGGGGGCTTGGGCTTGGCGTCGATGCCGGCCTCGGTGCGCTGCTGGGCGGTGATGGGGGTGGGGGCGCCGGTGAGGGGGTCGAAGCCGCCCCGGGTCTTGGGGAAGGCGATCACCTCGCGGATGGAGTCGGCGCCGGCGAGCAGCATGCAGACCCGGTCCCAGCCGAACGCGATGCCGCCGTGCGGCGGCGGGCCGTAGCTGAACGCCTCCAGCAGGAAGCCGAACTTGTCCTGCGCCTCCTCGGGAGTGATGCCGAGCAGGTCGAACACCCGCTGCTGCACGTCGCGCCGGTGGATACGGATCGAGCCGCCACCGATCTCGTTGCCGTTGCAGACGATGTCGTACGCGTACGCCAGGGCCCGGTCCGGCGCCTCCTCGAACCGGTCGACCCAGTCGGAGTTCGGCGAGGTGAACGGGTGGTGCACGGCCGTCCATCCCCCCGCCGCGCCATTCTCGGCCGACGTCCGTTCGAACATCGGCGCGTCGACCACCCAGCAGAACGCCCAGGCGCTCTCGTCGACCAGGCCGGCCCGCTTGGCGATCTCGATGCGGGCCGCACCGAGCAGTTCCTGCGCCTCCCGGGTGTCCGGGCTGGCGGCGAAGAAGATCGCGTCGCCCGGCTTGGCACCGACCGCGTCGGCCAGCCCGGCCAGGTGCTCGGCCGACAGGTTCTTCGCCACCGGCCCGCGTGCCTCGCCGGTCTCGGCGTCGAGCACCACGTAGGCCAGTCCCTTGGCGCCACGCGCCTTGGCCCAGTCCTGCCAGCCGTCCAGTTCCTTACGGCTCTGGCCGGCACCGCCGGGCATGACCACCGCACCGACGTAGCCGCCCGCGTCGATCGCGGTGGCGAAGACCCGGAACTGGGTGCCGCGCAGGTAGTCGGTCAACTCGGTCAGCTCGACGCCGTACCGCAGGTCGGGCTTGTCCGAGCCGTACCGCGCCATGGCGTCGTGCCAGGTGATGCGCGGGATGGGTCGGGGAATCTCGTGGTCGGCCAACTCCGACCAGAGCGCGGCGACGATCGCCTCACCGAGGTCGATCACGTCGTCCTCGGTGACGAAGGACATTTCGATGTCGAGCTGGGTGAACTCCGGCTGCCGGTCGGCCCGGAAGTCCTCGTCGCGGTAGCAGCGGGCGATCTGGTAGTAACGCTCCATCCCGCCGACCATCAGCAACTGCTTGAACAGCTGCGGCGACTGCGGCAGCGCGTACCAGCTGCCCGGCTGGAGGCGCACCGGCACCAGGAAGTCGCGGGCGCCCTCCGGCGTGGACCGGGTCAGCGTCGGCGTCTCGATCTCCAGGAAGTCGCGCTCGTGCAACACCATACGGGCCAGCTGGTTGGCGCGTGACCGCAGCCGCATGGCCCGCGCCGGGCCGCCGCGCCGCAGGTCGAGGTAGCGGTACTTGAGCCGGACGTCGTCCCCGGCCACCACCTGGTCGTCAACCGGCAGCGGCAGCGGCGCGGCCTCGGAGAGCACCTCCAGCTCGGCCGCCGTCACCTCGATCTCGCCGGTGGGCAGCTCCGGGTTCTCGTTGCCCTCAGGCCGCCGGGTGACCTCACCGACGACCTTGACGCAGTACTCGTTGCGCAGCGCGTGCGCGTCCTCCTCGCGGAGGACCACCTGCACCACGCCCGAGCCGTCCCGCAGGTCGACGAAGATGACACCGCCGTGGTCGCGCCGGCGGGCCACCCACCCGGCGAGCGTCACCGTGGTGCCGGCGTCCGTCGCACGCAGGCTGCCGGCGTCATGGGTACGGATCACGACGTACGTCTCCCTCGTCTGCTCAATGTCTGTGCTCCCGCATTCTGCCCGCCTCCGTTCCCCGGGTGTGCGGAAGGGCCCCCTGTTAACGCCTGCGGTGGCCGAAGGGCCCCTTCTTGACACTCTGGGGCGAAGGCGGCGGCAGCGCCGGAGCGGGATTGGCGGGCGACCTCGCCTGGTCCTCGTACGCAGACAGATTCGTCAGCGCGTCCGGCTCACGGACGCGACCCTCGGGTCCGCGGCGTAGCGGCGGGCGACCTCGTCGGCGTCGCCAGCGGTGGCACCGGGATCGAAGATCACCTCCAGACACGGTGTCTGCGGCCCGTCGAATCCGAAGCCGGCGATGAGGTGATCGGGATCGAAGCGGTGGCTCTCGCGCATCAGCTCGTCGACGGTCACTTCCGGCCGCACGCACACCATCACCTCGGGCTGGGTACCACCCCAGGCCAGGGCCGGAGCCGATGCGCCGATGGTGAGCAGGAGCGCCGCCCCCACGCCGATCACGGTCGCCCGACCGAGCGCGGTCCGACGCGCCGGCAAGGCCCCGAGTGCCGGCCGACTCGCCGGCAAGGCCCCGAGCGCGGTCCGACTCGCCGGCAGGGCCACCGCGCCGAGGGCGGCCAGGGCGTACGCCCACAGCGCCCGCTTGTCCGCCGTGTCGTACAGAGCCAGCGCGACGATGCCGGCGCCGATGGACTGGGTGACCAGGGCGACCGGGCGGAACTCGGGCGCATCGACGACTTTCGCTGGTATCGCGGCAAGCGCACCGAGCGCCAGGAGGAGCCCGACGAACCAGAACGCATTCCATTCACGACGCGCGTCCACGGCGAGCAGTACCCAGGCGATCACCTGCCCGCACACGAAAATCGGTGCGCGGAGCTGAGCCAGGAATCGTACGACCATCGGTCCACCGTAGTTGATGGAACGTGATCCGAGACAGCGGTGCGGGCCGCCGGAGGAGGAATCCGGCGGCCCGCAGGCGGAGGAGGTTCTCCTGACGGGGAGGTCAGAAGATGCTGACGCCGTAGCGGCTCAACGCCTCGGTGACCGGCTGGAAGAAGGTGGTCCCGCCGGTGGAGCAGTTGCCGCTGCCGCCGGAGGTCAGGCCGAGCGCGGTGCTGCCGCTGAACAGCGCGCCGCCGCTGTCACCGGGCTGGGCGCAGATGTTGGTGCGGATCAGGCCGGAGACCGAGCCCTCGGCGTAGTTGACCGTGGCGTTGAGCGCGGTCACCGAGCCACTGCGCAGGCCGGTGGTGCTGCCGGAGCGCTGCGCCGACTGGCCGACGTACGCGTTACCGGCGCCGGTGATGTCGCGGTAGCTGCCGTTGTAGAGGTAGACGTTGCCGGCCGCGTTGCCCGAGTTGTTGTGCCGGACGATGCCGTAGTCGTTGCCCGGGAAGCTGGTGCCCGCGCGGGTGCCCAGCAGCGAGGTCTGGCCCGAGTTGCTGTACCAGCTCGACGAGATGTTGGTGCAGTGCCCGGCGGTCAGGAAGTAGTACGTGCTGCCGCTGCGCACGTTGAAGCCGAGCGAGCACCGTCCACCGCCGCCGGCGTAGATCGCCTGGCCGCCGGAGATGAGGGTGCTCAGCGGAGCGGCCTCGGCCTCGATGCGCACCGCGCCGTTGGTGCGCGCGGCAGCGGCCTTGACCTGCTCCAGCTTGGCGCCGGTCACGGTGCTGTCGACGGAGATGACGACCTGGTTCGTGACCGGGTCGGTCCACCAGGCGGTGCCGGGGATCTTGGCGGAGCGCTCCAGCACGGCGGTGGCGCGGTTCAGCTCCGCGGCGCCGCGCTTGACGACCTTGGGGGTGCCGCCGGCGGCGGCCACCTGGCGGGCGGCGACGACGTCGGTGACGGCCACGACCATCTTGCCGCTGGCGTCGGCGTACGCACCGGCGGCGCGGTCACCGAGCCGATCGGCGAGCGCGGTTGCGGCGTCGGGCGTGACGCTCCCGGGTGCCGCCTGGGCGGGGGTGCCGGCCAACACGCCGGCGACCAGGGTTCCGGCCGCGGCGACGGTGACGACGCGGCGGAGCATTGACCTCGTGGGTCGCATGTAACAGCCTCCCGATATGGGGGATGGGCCCTGTCACGTCGACAGGGACGGGGGCAGCTCGACCACCTGGGGAAATGGCCGAGCGAGGGAAAGTATTCACATATTTAAGATCGTAAGCAAGACCCCTGTTTGCCCGAATTCACCCATCGGCCACAGGTAACCGCTCCGCAACATTGTGGACACAGAAAGTCATCTATACGCTCCGGTAACCGCCGCTGTCCGGCACCCGTGAACCGGAGGCCACCATGCCCCTCATCCGACGTACGCTGGCCACCCTCGCCGGCGTCACCGCCCTCGCCCTGCTCGCCCCCAGCCCCGCGACGGCCGACCCAGGCCCACCGCCCACCTCCATGGCCAGCCTCGGCGACTCCATCACGCGCGGCTTCAACGCCTGCGGGTGGTACGTCGACTGCACCAGCCGCTCGTTCAGCACCGGCGACAACTCCACCGTCAACAGTCACTACCTGCGCATCCGACGGATCGACCCGGCCATCAACGGACGCAACCACAACGCCGCCCGCACCGGCGCGAAATCAGCCGACCTGTACGGCCAGGCCGGCACCGCGGTCAGCCAGGGCGTGGGCTACGTGACGATCCTGATCGGCGCGAACGACGCCTGCACCAGCTCGGAGTCGACGATGACCTCGCCGGCCACCTTCCGGGCCAACATCGACTCCGCGCTGAACCGGCTGAAGACGGGCCTGCCGAACGCCCGGGTCTTCGTGATCAGCATCCCGGACGTGCACCGGCTCTGGACGGTCGGCAAAGGCAGCGGCAGCGCCCGCACCGCCTGGTCGCTCTTCGGCATCTGCCAGTCCATCCTGGCCAACCCGACCTCCACCGCACAGGCCGACGTCGACCGGCGCACCCGGGTCCGCCAGCGGGTGATCGACTTCAACGGCCAACTCGCGGCGGCCTGCGCCGCGTACGGCTCGAACTGCCGATACGACAACAACGCCGTCTTCGGCTACCCCTTCACCCTCGCCCAGCTCTCCACCTGGGACTACTTCCACCCCAACACCACCGGCCAGCAGACCCTCGCCACCATCTCCTACCCCGCCGGCTTCGCCTGGTAGCCCTCCCCCTCCCCCTCCCCTCACCCCCGCGATCTTGCACTTCTCGTCGCGTCAGAACGGGATACAACACCCGTATCGGCGACCGAAAGTGCAAGATCGCCGGGGTCGGTGGAGGGCGGGGCGGGGCGTGCGGGGGGTCAGCTCACCAGGGGGGTGAGGTCCTGGCGGGGCGGGGTCCACTCGCCGGGGGCGGCGGCGATCTGCTCGCCGGAGCGGATGTCCTTGACCTCGTCGGGGGCGCCATCGGTGCCGGGGAACCAGACGTACGGGATGCCGCGCCGCTCGGCGTACCGGATCTGCTTGCCGAACTTCGCCGCGCTCGGCGACACCTCGGTCGGGATGCCCCGGGACCGCAGCGCCCCGGCGACAGAATCGCTGGCCGAACGCAGTTCCTCGTTGGTCACCGCCACCAGCACGCAGGTCGGCACCTCCCGCGACACGGACAGCGCGCCCGCGCCGAAGAGCAGCCCGAGCAGGCGGGTCACGCCGATCGAGATGCCCACCCCGGGGAAGCTGGCGTTGCCCGCGCTGGCCAAGTTGTCGTACCGCCCGCCGGAGCAGATCGAGCCGAACCGCTCGTACCCGATCAGCTGTGTCTCGTAGACCGTGCCGGTGTAGTAGTCCAGGCCGCGGGCGATGCGCAGATCCGCCACGCAGAGACCCGGCGTGTGCGCGGCGGCGGTCTCCACCACCCGGACCAACTCCTCGACCCCCTCGTCGAGCAGCGGGTGGCTCACCCCGAGCGCGCGCACCGCGTCGGCGAAGGAGGCGTCCGGCGCGTTGATCTCGGCCAGCGCCAGGCACGCCTTCGCCTGCGCCTCGCTCGCTCCCGCCGTGCCGGCCAACAGCTCCGCCACCCCGGCCGGCCCGATCTTGTCGAGCTTGTCGACCGCACGCAGCGCCGCCTCCGGGTCGGTCAGGCCGATGCCCCGGTAGAAGCCCTCACAGATCTTGCGGTTGTTGACCTGGATGCGGATCGGCGGGATCGGCAACGACCGCAGCGCGTCCCCGACGACCAACGGCATCTCCGCCTCGTGGTGCACCGCGAGGGTGTCCCGGTCGACGATGTCGATGTCCGCCTGGAGGAACTCCCGGTAACGCCCCTCCTGTGGGCGCTCACCGCGCCACACCTTCTGGATCTGGTAGCGGCGGAACGGGAAGTTCAGCTTGCCGGCGTTCTCCAACACGTACCGGGCGAACGGCACGGTCAGGTCGAAGTGCAGACCGAGGGCGTCGTCACCGGCCGGGCCCTCCGGGTCGCCGTGCAGCCGCCGGATCACGTAGACCTCCTTGGAGGTCTCCCCCTTCCGCAGCAGTTGGTCCAACGGCTCGACCGCGCGGGTCTCCAAGGGCGCGAAGCCGTACAGCTCGAAGGTCGACCGGATCCGGTCCAGCACGTACTGCTCGATCATCCGCTGGGCGGGCGTCCACTCCGGGAACCCGGAGATGGGCGTGGGCTTGCTCATGACGTACTCCCTCGGCAGCCGCGCGCTGCGCGGCAGAGTCTGCTGACGATCCCGCGCGGTCCGCGCGGTGAGGTCTCGACGCGACCGTTACAGGCCGCGGGTGGGTGCCGCCGGTCGCGCGCCGCCCATCTCCGCCACCTCGACGAGGTACGGGTTGGTGACGCGCTCGCGGCCGATGGTGGTCGTGGGGCCGTGGCCGGGCAGGACGACGGTGTCGTCGGCCAACGGGAGGATCTTGTCCCGCAGGCTGGTGATCATCGTCGGCATGCTGCCGCCCGGCAGGTCGGTGCGGCCGATCGAGCCGGCGAACAGCACGTCACCGGAGAGGCAGATCTGCTCCGCCTCCCAGGACGAGCCGGCGCCGGGCAGCCGGAAGAGCACCGACCCGCCGGTATGGCCGGGCGCATGGTCGACGGTGATCTCCAGCCCGGCGAGGGCGAGCGTCGTACCGTCGGCCAACTCGGCCACGTCCTCGGGCTCGGCGTACGGCAGTCGCCCGCCGAAGAGCTGCGTCAGGTCCATCGACAGCGCCTTCGTCGGATCCGCCAGCAGTTCCCGGTCGTCGGGATGCACGTACGCGGTGATCCCGCGCGCCCCGCAGACCGGCGCCACGGAGAAGGTGTGGTCGAGGTGCCCGTGGGTGAGCAGCACCGCGGCCGGGTGCAGACGATGCTCGGCGAGCAGCGCGTCGAGCCGGTCGACCACCCCGATGCCGGGGTCGACCACCACGCACTGTTCCCCCGGCCCGGTGGCGACCACGTAGCAGTTGGTGCCGAAGGCGTCCGCGGGAAAGCCGGCCACGAGCACGTCCGCACCCCTTTCCGTCGAGTCGTCCTCCCCGGCAGCCTACCGGCGTCGCCGTCCGGCCGGTCCGCCCCGCCGACCCCCGAGTGAGGCACTGACGGATCCCGATGTAGATGGGCACCGACCTCGTACACCACTTTCCCAGCCGGTACCCGTACACTCTGGCGGGCGTGTGGCGTGGCACACCTGCCGCCCGACAGGTACACGACCACCGGGTAACGACCAGGGTAGAGGAAAGGGGAGCACGGGTGGCTTCCAGCAGGGACCGGCAGCGCAAACTGGCGCGGGCCAAGCTCGACCGGCAACTGGCCCGCCGGGCCGCCGCCGCCAGGCGTCGCCGACGCATCCAGGCCGGTGTCGGCACCGCCCTGATCCTCGTACTGGTCGTCGCCGGCTCGGCGTGGGCACTCGGCGCGTTCGACCGCGAGCCGACCGAGGACACCGCGGCCGACGAGGTCTGCCTCTGGACCCCGCAGAACACCGAGGGCAACGCCAACCTCAAGGATGTCGGTGAGCCCCCCACCACCGGGCTGCCGGTCACCGGCACCCGGCCGATGACGATCACCACCAACCAGGGTGCGCCGATCTCCGTCGAGCTGGATCTCGCCAGCGCCCCGTGCGCCGCGGCCAGCATCGCCCACCTGGCCAGCCAGTCGTTCTACGACAACACCAAGTGCCACGAGATCACCGCCGACGGTGCGGTGCGCTGCGGCGACCCCAGCGGCACCGGTCTGGGCGGCCCGGCCTACTCGTTCCACAGCGAGAACGTGCCGACCGCCCCCGAGGCCTCCCCGGAGCCGAGCCCGTCGCCGGACGAGCCACCGACGTACCCCAAGGGCACTGTCGCGATGATCTCGAACCCACCCGGCGCCAACGGCAGCCAGTTCCTGATCTTCTTCAAGGATTTCACCACCGCCGAGCCGGCGTTCCCGATCATCGGTCGGGTCGCCGAGGGCCTCGACGTCGTCGAGAAGATCGGTGCCCTGCCGACGGTGGACAATGGGGCCGGGGAGAAGGTCAAGCCGGAGAATGACGACGTGGTCATCCAGAGCCTGACCGTCGGCGAGCCCGTGCTGGACCCGGCGTCATCCGCCGATCCGGCCCCCTCGGGCACGCCGGGTCCGGAGTCCTCGGGCACGCCAAGTCCGGCGGCCTCCGGCGCGCCCGAGGCCAGCGCCAGCGCCGGCTGACCACGGTCGACCGGGCCCCCACCCACCGCAGCGGCATCCACATACAGTCCAGGAGGATCGAGGCGTGACGTCCACCAGAGAGCGGCAGCGCGCGGCGGCCCGCGCCCGGCTCGAGAAGGAGATGGCCGAGCGGGCCGCTCGGGCCCGTAAGCGCCGCCAGACGCAGGCGGTCGTCGGGGCCGGCGTGGTCCTGCTGCTGGTGGTCGCCGGCACGGCCTGGCTGGCCAGCAACGTGCTCGGCGACGACAGCGGCACCGACAACACGGCCCAGGACGCGAACTCCGTGCAGTGCGACTGGGTCGAGCTGGCCGACGGCGAACGCAGCCCGACGACCAAGGACGTCGGGCTGCCGGACACCCAGCAGAGCAAGGCTGGCGTCCAGACCATGACGATCACCACGAACCTCGGCCCGATCACCGCCCGGATCGACCGGTCCGCGGTGCCGTGCACGGCGGGCAGCTTCACCCACCTGGCCGAGCAGAACTTCTTCGACAACACCAAGTGCCACCGGCTGGTGACCGAAGGCATCAAGGTGCTCCAGTGCGGCGATCCGAGCGCCACCGGCGAGGGCTGGCGGGACACCGACGGCACCGGCGGCCCGAGCTACCGGATGGCGGAGGAGAACCTGCCGGCCGACAAGCGGCCGCCGTACCCGGCAGGCGTCATCGCGATGGCCAACTCGGGCCAGCCGTCCAGCAGCGGCAGCCAGTTCTTCATCGTGTACGGCGACTCGCCGCTGGACCCGAACTACACCGTCCTCGGCACCATCACCGGCGGGATGGACATCGTGAACGACGTCGCGGCGGCCGGTGACGACGGCGCGTTCGCCCAGCAGGCCGGCGGCGGTCACCCCAAGAAGGAGGTCGTCATCACCGACCTCACCATGACCGACGCCTGACCCGAACCAACCTCCGAAGCGCCCGCCGGCCACGCCCGGCGGGCGCTTCGCCGCACCCGCACCCGCACCCGCACCCGCACCCGCACCCGCACCCGCACCCGCACCCGCACCCGCACCCGCACCCGCACCCGCGATCTTGCACCCGCACCCGCGATCTTGCACTTTGTGTCGCCGTTACGAGGCTTTTACCCGATATGCGGAGACGAAAAGTGCAAGATCGCGGGCGCAGGGGGTAGCGCGGGCGTGGGGTAGCGCGGGGGTGGGGGTGGGGTGGGAGGGGGTTAGGCGCCGGAGGTTACGCGGTAGGCGTCGAAGACGCCGTCTACCTTGCGTACGGCGGCTAGCAGGTGCCCTAGGTGTTTCGGGTCGGCCATCTCGAAGCTGAACCGGCTCACCGCCACCCGGTCGCGGGTGGTGGTGACGGTGGCGGAGAGGATGTTGACCCGCTCTTCGGAGAGCACCCGGGTGACGTCCGCGAGCAGCTTGTGCCGGTCGAGCGCCTCCACCTGGATCGCCACCAGGAAGGTCGAGGCGGAGGTGAGTTTCCAGTTCACCTCCACCACCCGCTCGCCCTGGGCGCGTAGATCCTCCGCGTTGGCGCAGTCGTCGCGGTGCACACTCACCCCGCCGGAACGGGTCACGAAACCGAACACCGAGTCGGGCGGGACCGGAGTGCAGCAGCGGGCCAGCTTGATCCACACGTCGCTGACACCGCGTACGACCACACCGGGATCGTGGCTGGAGGCGCGGCTGCGCGGCGGGCGGGTGGCCACGGCGGTCTCGGCGATGTCCTCGGCCGCGCCCTCCTCGCCGCCGTAGGAGGCCATCAGCTTCTGCACCACCGACTGGGCGGAGACCTGACTGTCGCCGACCGCCGCGTACAGCGACGCCACATCGGGCAGGTGCAGGTCCCGGGCGATGGCCATCAGGTTGTCGGAGGTGAGCATCCGCTGCAACGGCATGCCCTGCTTGCGCATCGCCTTGACGATCGCGTCCTTGCCCTCCTCGATCGCCTCCTCGCGACGTTCCTTGTTGAAGTACTGCCGGATCTTCGTCCGCGCCCGGGGGCTCTTCACGAAGCCGAGCCAGTCCTGCGTCGGGCCGGCCGTGTCGGACTTCGAGGTGAAGATCTCGATCACGTCACCGTTGGACAGCGTCGACTCCAACGGCACCAGCTTGCCGTTGACCCGCGCCCCGATGCACTTGTGCCCCACCTCGGTGTGCACCGCGTACGCGAAGTCCACCGGCGTCGACCCCGTCGGCAACGGGATCACGTCACCCTTCGGGGTGAAGACGTACACCTCCTGGCTGGACAGGTCGAACCGCAGCGCGTCCAGGAACTCGCTCGGGTCGGCGGCCTCCCGCTGCCAGTCCAGCAGCTGCCGCAGCCAGGTCATCTCGTCGATGTGCGCGGGTGGGCCGACGATCTGGGTGCCCTTGTGCTCCTTGTACTTCCAGTGCGCCGCGATGCCGAACTCCGCCGTGCGGTGCATCGCGTACGTGCGGATCTGCATCTCCACCGGCTTACCGGTCGGACCGATAACCGTGGTGTGCAGTGACTGGTACATGTTGAACTTCGGCATGGCGATGTAGTCCTTGAACCGGCCCGGCACCGGCTGCCAGTTCGCGTGGATCACCCCCAGCGCCGCGTAGCAGTCCCGCACCGTGTCGACCAGGATCCGCACACCCACCAGGTCGTAGATGTCGTTGAAGTCCCGCCCCCGCACGATCATCTTCTGGTAGATCGAGTACAGGTGCTTCGGCCGACCGGTGGTCTCCGCCTTGATCTTGGCGGCCTTCAGGTCGGTCTGCACCTTCTGGGTCACCTGCCGCAGCAACGCCTCGCGCTGCGGCTGATGCTCCCCGATCAGCCGGTTGATCTCCTCGAACCGCTTCGGGAACAACGTCCCGAACGCCAGATCCTCCAGCTCCCACTTGATCGTGTTCATACCGAGCCGGTGGGCCAGGGGGGCGAGGATCTCCAGCGTCTCCTTCGCCTTCTGCTCCTGCTTCGGGCGCGGCAGGAAGGTGAGCGTCCGCATGTTGTGCAGCCGGTCGGCCAGCTTGATCACCAGGACGCGTGGGTCCTTGGCCATCGCGACGACCATCTTGCGGATCGTCTCGGCCTTCGCCGCGTCGCCGAGCTTGACCTTGTCGAGCTTGGTGACCCCGTCGACCAGCAGGGCTACCTCACCACCGAAGTCGGACCGCATCTGGTCGAGGGAGTATTCCGTGTCCTCGATGGTGTCGTGCAGCAGCGCGGCGACCAGGGTGGTGGTGTCCATGCCCAGGTTCGCCAGGATGGTCGCCACCGCGAGCGGGTGGGTGATGTAGGGGTCGCCGGACTTGCGGTACTGCCCGGAGTGCCAGCGCGCCGCCGTGTCGAAGGCCCGCTGCAACAGCCGTGCGTCAGCCTTGGGGTGATTCTCCCGGTGTGACGCGATCAGCGGCTCCAGCACCTCGCTGACCTGCGACGACTGCCATGGCGCGTTGAACCGGGCGAGCCGTGCCCGGACCCGCCGCCCGGTGGGCGCGTGGGACAGGGCGAAACCACCGGCCGCCGAGGAATCGCCGGCACCGTCCCCGACGCCGACGGACGGACGAGCCGGGTCACCGGTCTGCTGCGCCGCGGACCCGCCACCCGACGCCGGTACGACGCCGTTGCGGTCGGTCAGCGAGCCCTCCGCGTCACCTGTCGGGTGCACCGTGCCCTCCACCGGAGGAACGACCTCGTGGGACACCGGCCTCCTCACCGCTCGCCGGGACGACACCGACCGTGCGTCGGCCGGTCTGGTCTAGCGCCGCACAGGCGGGTAACCGCCCGGTCAGCAATGGGCAATGCTACCCCCACCGGGGGTGCCGTGCCGCTCCGCCGGACGGACCGTGCCGGGCTCGTCCGGGGTCGTCGCCGTCTCAAACGGTCAACAGGGCATGCACGGGACGCGGGGCCAGTCGGTCACGCCCACCGAGGAACGACAACTCCAGCAGCACGGTGAAGCCCGCCACCGTGCCACCCGCCCGCTCGACCAGGTCCAGCGTGGCCGCCGCCGTGCCACCGGTGGCGAGTACGTCGTCGACCACCAGCACCCGGTGACCGGCGGTGAAGGCGTCCTGGTGCACCTCGAGTGTGGCCTCGCCGTACTCCAGTTCGTAGGAGGCGGCGTACGCCGGACGGGGCAACTTGCCGGCCTTACGCACCGGCACCACCCCGACTCCCGTCGCGTACGCGATCGCGGCGGCGACGACGAATCCCCGCGCCTCGATGCCGACCACGGCGTCGAAGGACTCCCGTCCGTGGTACGCGACGATCCCGTCGATCACGTCCCGGAAGGCTGCACCGTCGGCGAACAACGGCATCAGATCCTTGAACATGACGCCGGGTTTGGGGAAGTCGGGCACATCGAGCACCCGGCTGGCCACCAGCCGGGCCGCCTCCGGCCCGCTGTCTCCGCGTACCCCGGTGCTGTGGGTCTCCGTCACGGCAGTTCCGCATCCCTTCCACACGACGGCGGCGTCCCGCACACTGCTCGCACAGCATGCAGGACGCCGCCGGTACCTGTTCCTACCGGGTCGTTCCGAGCGTCCTCAGCGTCGCTTTCCGCCCGGACGGTTACCGCCACCGGGACGCCCACCCCGAGCGCCACCGGAACGCTTGCCCGCCGGCCGGGCGCCCACCTTCGGCGCGGCGGCACCGGCGAGGGCGCCGGCCTCCGCGGTGACCGGCTCCTGCTCCGGCTCGGCCGTGGCAGCCGGGCTGGCCTTGGCCGGGGTCTCGCCCCGGTTGACCGTGCCGCGCCGGGCCAGCACCCGCTTGTTGTGTGCCTGGATCCGCGGGTCACGGTTCTTCAGCACCACCAGCAGCGGGGTGGCCAGCGTGATCGAGGTGACGAAGGCCATCGCCATACCGACGAAGAGCACCAGGCCGAGGTCCTTCAGGGTGCCCGCGCCGAGCAGGCCGGCACCGATGAACAGGATGCCGCCGACCGGGAGCAGGGCCACCACCGAGGTGTTGATCGACCGCATCAGGCTCTGGTTCACGGCCAGGTTGGCCGCCTCGCCGTACGTCTGGTTGTTGTTCGCGGTGATCCCTCTGGTGTTCTCCTGCACCTTGTCGAAGACCACCACCACGTCGTACAGGGCGAAGCCCAGGATGGTGAGGAATCCGATGATCGTCGACGGGGTGACCTCGAAGCCGACGATCGAGTAGAGACCGGCGGTGAGGACCAGGTTCATCACCAGCGAGAAGATGGCCGCCACGGCCATCTGCCACTCGAAGCGCAGGACCAGGTAGACGGTCACCAGCGCCAGGAAGATCACCAGACCGAGCAGTGCCCGGTTGGTCACCTGGCTGCCCCACGCCTCGCTGACCCGGTTACTGGCGATCTCCGCCGGGTCGATGTTGAACACCTGCCCCAACTCGACCCGGACCGCTTCGGCCTGCTCGGCGTCGAGTTCGGTGGTACGCAGCTCGTAGAACTCGCCCCCGCCTCCACCGACCTGCTGGGTGGTGACGACCCGGCCGCCCTCACCGGTCAGCACCTCGCCGGCGCGCTGCTCCACCTGCTCCAGGGTGCCGACACTTGTCGGGACCTGGAACGAGTTGCCGCCGGCGAACTCGATGCCGAGGCTGAAGCCCCGGAAGATGACGCTACCGAGCGCGATCATCACCAGCACGGCGGCGACGGTGAACCACACCTTGCGCCGGCCGACGATGTTGAGGCCGGCCTCACCTCGGTAGAGGCGGGCTGCCAGACCAGTCTCAGCCATCTCAGGCCTCCTTGACACGCTGGTTGCGGGGCTGGGCCGGCTCCGAACGGGCCGGCAGTGCCCGGCCCAGGCCGCTGACCCGCGGGGACAGGAACGCCTTGGTTCGGGCGAACATCGTCATGATCGGATGCCGGAAGAGGAAGACCACGAGCAGGTCCAGCACCGTGGCCAGGCCGAGGGCGAAGGCGAAGCCCTTCACCGTGCCGACCGAGACGATGTAGAGCACCACCGCGGACATGATCGTGATCGCGTTGGCGGAGATGATCGTCCGGCGGGCTCGGACCCAGGCGCGGGGTACCGCGCTACGTGGGCTGCGGCCCTCCCGGATCTCGTCCTTCAGTCGTTCGAAGTAGATGACGAACGAGTCCGCCGCCACACCGAGCGAGACGATGATGCCGGCGATGCCGGCGAGGGTGAGCGTGAAGCCGATCTGCCGGCCGAGGACCACCAGGGCGCCGAAGAGCAGCAGCGCCGACAGGATCAGGCTCAGGAAGATCACCGAGCCGAGCAGACGGTAGTAGAAGAACGAGTAGATGATGACCAGCAGCATGCCGATACCGGCCGCGAGCAGACCGGCCCGCAGGTGGCTGGCGCCCAGGGTGGCGGTGACGTTCTGCTGCTCCTGCGCCTCGAAGGTGACCGGCAGGGCACCGTAGCTGAGGTAGCCGGCCAGCTCACTGGCCTCGGCGTTGCTGAAGTTACCGGTGATCTGGGAGTTGCCGGTCAGCACGCCCTGGATCTGCGGCGACGAGATGATCGCGTTGTCCAGCACCACGGCGACCCGGCACTTGCCCTCGTCACCGAGCGCGGACGCGTCACACGCCTGGCCCTCGTTGTTGAACGCCTCGCGGGTCAGCGCGGTCCATTTGTCCTGGCCCGAGCCGGTGAAGTTGAGGCTGACCACCCACTGGCTGGTCTGGTCGCGCACCGCGTTGGCGTCGGAGACGTCGGTGCCGAGCACCTTTGCCACGTCCAGCAGGTTCTTGGCGTAGCCACCCTCACAGGCGACGACCTGCTGCTCCGGGTTGGAGATGGACGCCGGAGGCCGGTCGTCGAGCTGGACGCAGCTGATCGTCGGCACGTTGAACTGCATCTGCGCCGGCAGCACCGCGACCTCGCGGCCGGTCAGCTCACCGAACGGCTTGAGCTTGTCGGCCAGCGACGGGTCGGCGCTCAGGTCGGCCGGCGCCTGTAGTCCGCTCGCCGCGGCCCACGCCTCGGCGCCGACCTTCTGCTCGACGGCTCGGCGCTGCTCCTCGATGCTCTGCGTCACCTCTTCGTCCGGCGTGGCCGACGGGGCGGGCGACGCAGTCGCCGACGGCGTCGGCGTCGGCGTCGGCGCGCCACCGCCCTGGCCACCAGCGTCGGGCGACGAGGTGGCCTCGGCGTCGGGCGTGGGGCTCGCGGAGCCCGACGGGGTGGCCTCGGGGCTCGCGGTGCCGGACGGGGTCGCCGAAGGGCTCTCGCTCGGGGCCGGCGACGGGATCGACCCGCTGCCGTCGGCGATCTTCAGCACCTTCCGGAACCGCAGCTCGGCGGCGCTGCCAACCTCGTTGAGCTCGCGGTTCTCGCCGGGCAGGGAGACGACGATGTTGCGGTCGCCCTCGGTGACCACCTCCGCCTCGGCCACGCCGTACGCGTTGACCCGGCTCTCGATGATCTGGCGGGCGCGTTCCAGGTTCTCCGCCGTCGGGGCCCGGCCGTCCAGGGTGTTGGTGGCCTCCAGCGTGAGCCGGGTACCGCCGACCAGGTCGAGACCGAGGCGGGGTTCGAGCCGATCCTTCCAGCCACCGCTGGCGCCGCCCGAGAAGAACACCAAAAGATAGAGGACGACGAAGATGGCCCCGAGCACGGCCAACTGCCGTCCTGGGCGCATCTGTCCCTGAGGTGGTGCCACGGCTGTCCTGTCTCCCTGTGGTCACGCCGCCGCGGGCGCGGCGGCGGGTCGGCCGGAATCCCCCGGCCGACGGTCTGCCTTCCGACGGCGCTCAGGCTGGCGCCGCCGCCTCGGGCGGTCGACGCGGACGCGTGGACCGGGTACGAGCCGGCGCGCCGGCGCCCGGCGTCGGCCTTCTATCCAATTGTCTCAATGCGCAATTCGAGGATGGCACCCACCCGGGGACGCGCGTGGGCACCTCCCATCCGAACCGCCGGGAGACCGGCAACCCGGATGGGACTCGGCGTCAGTCCTTGACGGAGTCGGACTCCTCGACGGGCGACTCGACCGGGCGCTCCGCCGGGGTGACCACCCGGGCGATCGCCGGGCGGGCGTAGCGGGTCTGCACTCCGGGAGCGACCTCCAGCAGGACGCTGTCGTCCTCGACACCGGTGACCGTGCCGTAGAGCCCACCGATGGTGACCACCTCGTCGCCCACGGAGAGGTTGGACTGCATCGATTCGGCCTCGCGGCGGCGCTTCTGCTGCGGACGGATCATCATGAAGTACATGACGCCGAAGAGCAGAGCGATCATGAGGATCGGCGTGAAGCCTCCCGCTCCGCCGCCTTCTGCTGCGTAGTGCACGGTTGTCGACCTTCCTATTGGCCGCCGGACCGGCGCGTCGGCGCCGGAACGGAGGCGGATTTTCACGTCCTGTACAGACCGCGGCGAGTCTAGTCGCTCTGTCTGGGAACGCCGAATGCGGCAGAGATCACGAACAGATCACGGCTCGCCGACGTCCAGCGTGAACAGATCGGGCGCGGGAGGAGCTTCTGCCGCAAATGTACCATTCGGTGGCGTACGGCCCAGATGGTGCCAGGCGGCCTCGGTGGCCACCCGGCCCCGAGGGGTACGCGCCAGCAGCCCGGCCCGCACCAGGAACGGCTCGCAGACCTCCTCGACGGTGTCCGGCTGCTCCCCCACCGCCACGGCCAGGGTCGACAGGCCGACCGGGCCACCCCGGAACGAATCCACGAGCGCGGTCAGCACCGCCCGGTCGAGCCGGTCCAACCCGAGAGCGTCCACGTCGTACACGGTCAGCGCGGCCCGGGCGGTCTCGACGGTGACCACACCGTCGGCGCGTACCTCGGCGTAGTCCCGCACCCGGCGCAGCAGCCGGTTGGCGATCCGGGGCGTACCCCGGGACCGGCCGGCGATCTCCGCCGCACCGTCGTCGGTGATCGGCACCCCGAGGATGCGCGCCGAGCGGTGCAGCAGCGTCTCCAGGTCGGCCGGTGCGTAGAAGTCCAGGTGAGCCACGAAGCCGAACCGGTCCCGCATCGGGCCGGTGAGCAGACCCGACCGGGTGGTCGCGCCGACAAGCGTGAACGGCTCCACGTCGAGCGGGATGGCGGTGGCGCCCGGCCCCTTGCCGACCACCACGTCGACCCGGAAGTCCTCCATCGCGCTGTAGAGCAGTTCCTCCGCCGGCCTGGCAATCCGGTGGATCTCGTCGATGAAGAGCACGTCACCCTCGGCCAGGCTGGTCAGGATCGCCGCCAGATCCCCGGAGCGTTCGATCGCCGGCCCACTTGTCACCCGGATCCCGGCACCCAACTCGGCGGCGACGATGTTGGCCAGGGTGGTGTTGTGCACGACCAGGTCATTCACGGTAAAGGTGTGATCACCGTCGACCGTCAGGCACCGGCACTCGTGCAAGCCAACCGGCTCGACGGACACCACCCGGTCGGTCGCCAGCCGTTCCTCGAACCTATCCCGACGCGGCGCCCACTCCGCCAGCCGCCTACCCCGCTCACCGAGCACCGTGACTCGCTGCACGAACCTGGCCACGTCATCCTGGCTGGTGATGGTGAGCCGCCACGACTCGTGCGGCCTGCCCTGGTACCGCCCTCGCTTGAGCTTCAACCTCGACTGCACGCCCAGTCGGAGGAGCAGATGCTGTACATCGGCGAGCAGTTCCCGGGACACGCTGTAGTACTCGACCACCACGTCGTACCTGTCCCGCCCACGGCGGCTCACCGTGCCGTCACAGGCGAAGTAGGCACCGAGAAACGCCGACACCTGCCAGGCATCGCCCCGGTACACGAACGCCGGAACCCGCTTGGACCAGGCGTTCTTGCCGAGCAGATCGTGTTCCTTCAACCAGGGCAGCAGGCCCGAGATGCGGATCGAGGAGCTACGGGCGCTGTTCGGTCGGGTGGTGTGGCCGTACCCGAGCCGATCGCAGGTGGACCGGAAGTCGGCCAACACGTCCTCGTCACCACCGGTGAAGGTCACCTGGTTGCTCGTGCACCCGTCGCCGACGAGATACCCGGCAAGGCGGTACTCCTCGGTGCTCTCGGTACCGTCGGCGACCAACTCCGGAGCCAGGACGTTCGCCACGAAATCACGATCGGTCAGATCACCTGCCTTGACCCACCCCTCCGGCGTCCAGAACGGGTGGTCGGGAGCTGCCACCACCTCCCGTCCGCTCGCCGTACGGATCCGGACGCTGTCCAGTTCCCCCTGCTCGTGCACGGCGGACACAGTCGCGCCCGCACCGGTCCGGCTGATGACCCGGTCGCCCACCACGATGTCGCCGAGACGCCGTCGCGTGCCGTCCTCCAGCAGGACCAGGGCATCGACAGAGACCGGCTTACCCAGGCCCGGTGGCCCTGACAGGAGAATGTGGTCGGGTGGGGAGCCGCGCCGCATCGCGCCCTGGAGCAGCAGGTCGAGCTGGTCCCGGACGCGGTGCTGGGCGATGAACTCGTCCAGCCGCTTCGGTCGGACGCTGACCTCCGCGTCCAGCTCCGCGTCGCTGACGTACGCCGAGACCAGGTTCTCGTTGCTCATCGGGCCCGGCCCAGCAGCCGGATGGCCTGCTTCAACAGCACCGGCACCGGCGGGGTGGGGCCGTCGACGGTCTCGGCGACGGCGGCGACCGCTTGGTCGGCCTGGCCGGCCGTCCAGCCGAGCCCGATCAACGCCTGGCGGACCTGATCCGGCCAGCTGCCGCCGGTCACCCCGGCCGCGCCGTCGGCGGCCACCGGCACCGGGCCGATGCGGTCGCGCAGCTCCAGCACCAGCCGTTCGGCGCCCTTCTTGCCGATGCCCGGCACCCGGGTAAGCGCCGCCGTGTCGGCGTTGGCGATGGCCTTGCGTACCGCGTCGGGGGTGTGCACCGCGAGCACCGCCTGGGCCAGCCGCGGGCCGACCCCGCTGGCGGTCTGCAACAGCTCGAACAGCGCCTTGGCGTCGTCGTCGGCGAAACCGTAGAGGGTGAGCGAGTCCTCCCGGACGACGAGGCTGGTGGCCAGCCGGGCCGGCTGGCCGACCCGCAGGTCGGCGAGCGTGCCGGGAGCACACTGCACGGCCAGGCCCACCCCGCCGACCTCGATCACGGCGTGGTCCGGGCCGGTGGTGGCCACCACGCCACGCACACTGGCGATCATCTCGCTCCTCCTCGTCTGACCCGGTCCGCCGCGGCGGCCAGTTTCGACCGGGTGCCGCCGCGCCACACATGGCAGATGGCCAGCGCGAGGGCGTCCGCGGCGTCCGCCGGCCGGGGCGGCTCGGGCAACCGAAGCAGCCGGGTGACCATCGCGGTCATCTGGGCCTTGTCCGCCTGGCCGGAACCGGTCACCGCCGCCTTCACCTCGCTCGGGGTGTACGTCTGCACCGGCAGCCCGGCGCGCGCGCCGGCCAGCACCGCGATCCCGCTGGCCTGGGCGGTGCCCATCACCGTACGCATGTTGTGCTGGCTGAACACCCGCTCCACGGCCACGCTGTCCGGTCGATGCTCGGCAACCAGCTCGGTAAGCGAGCGGTCCAGGTGCAGCAGGCGGGTGGGCAGCTCGTCGGCCGGGTCGGTGTAGACGACGTAGTAGGCGATCAGCGTGCACGGCCGACCGGGTACTCCCTCGACCACGCCGACGCCGCACCGGGTCAGCCCCGGGTCGACGCCGAGCACCCGCACGCCGCCTCCCTCCAGCCGCCAGCCAGTACGTGTGTTCGACACCCTACCGATGCCGCCGCCACCGCGCGCCGCGGGACACGCCCGTCTTGGCCGGGGCACCATGCGGTGCCGCGCGGGGCCGAGCCCGCCGTGGCGGGTGCGGCCGGGATGTAGCGGACGACCACACAGTAGGGCGGGAGTATGTGCCACCATCCCATGTGCGCCCGACCACACAGCTCGTAACTTCTTGCGCCATGACGGCAGAACCCGTGGCGGTCCCCCACGTCGTGAACGTCGACCTGGCCGGTCGTACCGCCCTCGTGACGGGTGGAGGCGGCGGCATCGGCCGGGCCTGTGCCCTGCGGCTGGCCGCGGCCGGCGCCACGGTCGTGGTGGTCGACCGCAACGTCGAGGCGGCCAAGCTGGTGGCCGCCGAGGCCGGCGGCCGGGCCGAGGGGGTGGACCTCGCCGACCCGGCGGCGGTGGACGCACTCGACGCCGACGTCGACATCGTGGTCAACAATGCCGGGCTGCAACACGTGGCACCGCTCCAGGATTTTCCCGTCGAGCGGTTCGAGTACATCCAGCGGGTGATGGTGGAGGCACCGTTCCTGCTGATCCGGCGGGCGCTGCCGCACATGTACGCCCGCGGTTGGGGGCGGATCGTGAACATCTCCTCGGTGCACGGGCTGCGCGCCTCGCCGTACAAGGCGGCCTACGTCTCCGCCAAGCACGCCCTGGAGGGGCTGTCGAAGGTGGTGGCGCTGGAGGGTGCGGCGCACGGGGTGACGGCCAACTGCATCAACCCGGCGTACGTGCGTACCGCGCTTGTGGAGAGCCAGATCGCCGACCAGTCGACCGCCCACGGCATCCCCGAGTCCGAGGTGATCGAGAAGATCATGTTGGCCCGGGCCGCGGTGAAGCGGCTGATCGAGCCCGAGGAGGTGGCGGAGCTGCTGGCGTACCTCTGCTCACCTCCGGCGGGGTTCCTCACCGGTGCCTCGATCGCGCTCGACGGGGGTTGGACGGCGAACTGACGCCGGCCACCCGCAGAATGTCGGTCATGTCGTCGCCGGTGGAGTTCCTGGAGCTGCTCGCCCGGGAGGCAGCCGCGGTCGAGTTCGAGGGGCCGCTGGTCGCCGCCCGTTCGGCCGGGCTGCCCGCCGAGCGCCTCGCCGAGTTGGAGCAGGCCAAGACGGTGGCGCTGCGGGTACGGGCACTGCTGGAGCGCCGCCGCCGCCGGGAGAGCGAACTGTCCGGCCTGTACGACACGGTCAGCGACCTGGCGGGGCTGCGCGACCTGGACGAGGTGCTGCGGGCGATCGTGCACCGGGCCCGGCACCTGCTCGGTGCGGACGTCGCCTACATGACGCTCGACGACGCCGAGCGCGGTGACACCTACATGCGGGTGACCGACGGTTCGGTCTCCGCCCGGTTCCAGCGGCTGCGGCTGCCGATGGGTGCCGGGCTCGGCGGACTGGTGGCCCAGTCCGGCGCCCCGTACGTCACCGCGAACTACCCGGAGGACGAGCGGTTCCACCACACCCGCGAGATCGACGCCGGGGTGGGTGAGGAAGGGCTGGTGGCCATCCTCGGGGTGCCACTGCGACTCGGCTCGACAAGCATCGGCGTGCTCTACGCGGCCAACCGCTCGGCCCGGCCGTTCGCCCGCGAGGAGGTGGCGCTGCTGCTCTCACTGGCGGCCCACGCCGCGGTGGCGATCGACACCGCGCGGCTGCTGGCCGAGACCCGCTCGGCGCTGGAGGAGTTGTCCTCGGCGAACACCACCATCCGCGCGCACAGCAGTTCGGTGGAGCGGGCCGCGGCGGCGCACGACCGGATGACCGCGCTGGTGTTGCGCGGCGGCGGGGTGGAGGACGTGGCCTCAGCCGTCACCGACGTGCTCGGTGGCGCGCTGCTGGCGCTGGACGCCGAGGGACGGCGGCTGGCCCAGGTCGGTGAGATCGACGAGCCGGACCGGGCGGAGATCGTGGAGGCGGTCGCGGCGTCGCGGACCGAGGGACGCAGCGTACGCCGAGGCAGGTTGTGGTACGCCGCGGTGGTGGCCGGCGCGGAGAACCTGGGCGTGCTGGTGCTGCGTCCGGAGGGCGAGCCGGCCGACGCCGACCAGCGGATCCTGGAACGGGCGGCGCTGGTGACCGCCCTGCTGCTGCTGTTCCGGCGTACCGTCGCCGAGGCGGAGGGACGGGTCCGGGGCGAGTTGCTCGACGATCTGATCGCCCGGCCGCTGCGCGACACCGACGCGCTACGCAGCCGGGCGCGTCGGTTGGGCGTGGACCTGGACGCGCCGCACGTGCTGGTGGCCGTCGGCGACGACGCCATCGCGGCGACCGGTTCCGCCCGGCAGCGGGTGCTCTCCTGGGCCACCACGTACGCCTCGACGCGGGGCGGGCTGGCCGCGGCGCGGGACGGTCGGGTGGCGCTGATGCTGCCCGGTCGGGACGCTGGTGGCAGTGCCCGGGCGGTGGCCCGCGACCTGTCCCGGATCACCGGTCGGCCGGTGACCGCGGGCGCGAGCGGCCCGTCGACGGGCCCGGCGTCGCTGGCCGCCGCGTTCCGGGAGGCGGACCGTTGCCTGACCGCGCTCGGCGCGCTGGGCCGGGCCGGGCAGGGGGCGAGCAGCGCCGAGCTGGGTTTCGTCGGGCTGCTGCTGGGTGCCGTCGACGACGGCGGCGACGCCGACGTGAGCCGGTTCCTCACCGCGACCATCGGGCCGGTGATCGAATACGACGCCCGGCGGGGCACCGCGTTGGTGCGGACCCTGGAGGCGTACTTCGGGGTGGGTGGCAGCCTGGCCCGGGCCGCCGAGCAGCTGCATGTGCACGTCAACACGGTGACCCAGCGCCTGGAGCGGGTCGGGCAGTTGCTCGGTGCCGACTGGCAGCGCCCGGATCGGGCGCTGGAGGTCCAGTTGGCCCTGCGCCTGCACCGGCTGCGTACGCCGGCCGGCTGAGCGAACGTCGGACACCTCGCGGCGGCTGCCGCGGAGAGCGATGTTGGCGGCAGCGGCCACGACGCGGGTCAGCGAGCGCGGATACCAGCCAGGAGGCCGTCGACCACCTTTTCCGGCAGGGTCGCCTCGTCGAGGTCCGGGTTCCAGTTCAGCACCCGCTGGATGAGCATCGGGCCGGTGAGCATCGCCATCGTCACCTCGATGTCGATGTCGGTGCGGAGTTCGCCCTCGCGGACGCCACGGCGCAGCACCTCCCGCATCGCCGCCCGGCGGGGCTCCACGATGCTCTGGTAGAACGCGTACCGCTCGGGGCTGCGTTTCATCTCCGGCACCAGACAGGGCATGATCTGCGCCGCACGCGGGTCGACGTTGTGGCCGATCGCGGTGACCAGCGTGATCAGGTCTTCGCGGATGGACCCCCCGGACGGCTGCGGCGGATCGCCCTTGAGCCGACGCAACGCGTCGCGTAGCAGCGCGTCCTTACCCGGCCAGCGGCGGTAGATGGTGGCCTTGCCCACCCCGGCCCGCGCGGCGATCGCCTCGACCGAGATCGTCTCGATGGTGCTGCCCTCCGCGAGCAGGTCCAGGGTGGCCTCGATGATCGCTTCGTCCGCGCGGACGCTGCGTGGCCGCCCAGGTGGTCGTGCAGCGTCCGCCGTGCTGGTCATCTCCTCATTGTCCCTGCCCGGGTGCGGCACCGGCCAACCCGGGTTCGTCGATCGTCACCGGAGCGCCGGTGGTGGCCCGGCTGGGCATGAAGCGCAGGGCCACCAGGATGCCGGCCGCGGCGACCAGCGCGGCCAGCGTGGCCGAGAGATGCATGGCCGAGACGAAGGAGTCGTTGGCCGTCGCGATCAGTTGTGGGCCCGCCGGACCGAGCCGACCGGCTGCCGCGTACGCGCCGGCGATGGACTCACCGGCGGCTTCGCCGGCTGTCGATGGCAGATCCGCCAGGGCCGGTTCGATCCCGTTGCGGTAGCCGGCGGCCAGCACCGAGCCGATCACCGCGACGCCGAGCGCGGCGGCCACCTGCCGGATGGTGTTGCTGACCGCGGAGCCCACGCCGGCCTTCTCCCGGGGCAGCGCCGACATGATCGATTCGGTGGCCGGCGGCATGATGTTGGCCATCCCGACGCCCTGCAGGAAGAAGGCGACAAGCACCAGCCAGATGGGTGTGGCGGCGTCGACGAAGGCGAACGCGCCCAACGCCACCGAGGTCAACACCAGACCCACCACCGCCACCGCCCGGCTGCCGTACCTGCGGACCATGGTGGCGCTGCGTGGGGCGAAGACGAGTTGGGCGACCGCGAAGGGCAGGAAGAGCAGGCCGGTCTCGAGCGGGCTGTAGCCGCGTACCAGTTGCAGGTAGAACGAGCTGAAGAACATCACGCCCATCGCGGCGAAGAAGACCAGGCCGATCATCGCCACCGGGGCGGCGAACCTGGGTACCCGGAACAGTCGGACGTCCAGCGCCGGGTGGCTGCTGCGTCGCTCGTGCAGGACGAACCAGGCCAGCACCGCGACGCCGCCGAGGATCGAGACCCAGACCAGGGGTCGACCGAAGCCGTGCTCGCCGCCGTCGATGATGCCGTAGGTGAGGGCGACCAGGCCGACCACCGAGAGCAGCACGCCGAACGCGTCGATGCGGCCCGGTTCGGGGTCGCGCGACTCGGGCACCAGCAACGCAACCAGGATCACGCCGAGCGCCACCACCGGGACGTTGATCAGGAAGACCGAGCCCCACCAGTAGTGCTCCAGCAACAACCCGCCGAGGACCGGCCCGATGGCCACCGCCAGACCGACCGCGCCGGCCCAGATGCCGATGGCACGTCCTCGCTCCCGAGGGTCGAAGACGTTGGAGATGATCGACAACGTCGCCGGCATGATGGCCGCGCCGCCGACGCCCATCAGCGCCCGGGTGGCGATCAACTGGCCGGGCGTCTGCGCGTACGCCGACAGCAGGGACGCCAGGCCGAAAAGCGCGAGCCCGATCAGCAGCATCCTGCGGCGGCCGGCGCGGTCCCCCAACACGCCGAAGGTGAACAGCAGCCCGGCGAAGACCAGGGTGTAGGAGTTGATCGACCACTCCAACTCGCCCTGGCTCGCCCCTAGCCCGTGCACCGGGTCGGCGAGCGTGCGTAGCGCGACGTTGAGAATGGTGTTGTCGAGGACGACCACGAGCAGGCTGATCACCAGCACGCCGAGGATCGCCCACCTCCTCGGGTGTCCGGTGTTCTCGTTCGGCTGCATCTCCGCCCCCGGTTTTCGATTCGGTCCCGTCCGCGTCGGCTATGAGCGTAGGACATTTACGATACGGAACGGATCCGTATCGGTATGACCCGCGTCACCATGGGGGCGGCGACAACCACGCGCGGGCCGGCCTGGGCTACAGCACCCGGAGGGCGGTGGAGAGAGATTCGAGACGCGTCGCGGGTGGGGTGAGCGGCTCGACCCAGCCCGGCCCGGCACCGTACACCCGGACCGCCGGGAAGTCCCGGGCAAAGCGGCCGATGCGGTACGACCGGCCGGCCACCGGCGACTGGGACCAGACCGCGACGGTGTGCGGCCGGGCCCGATGGACGGCGCTGGCCAAGGCCGTCCACGGCAGCGCCGGCCCGACCAGCAGGCAGCCCCGGCCGCGCTCACGCAACGCGGCGGCGAGCGCGTGCAGTCCGAGACTGTGTTCCTCCTGCTCCGCCCCGGCCAGCAGCACGCCGTCGGTGGGCGGGCCGACATCCGGATCGCGGCGGAACACGTCCAGACCGACCCGGACGCCTTCGGACAGGGCATGCTCGACGGCGATCCCGACGGCGGTCCGCCCGCCCAGCGCGGTGAGCACCGGCACGCAGACGTCGTCCCACAGCCGAACCACTCCCCACTCCTCGGCCAGCTCGACGACCAGCGCGGCGACCCGGTTGCCGTCGAGTTCCTCGGCGGCGGCCGTCAGGCGCTTGCCCGCGATCTGCACGACCTCGGCCGGCATCGGTACCCCAGACACCAGACTTTCCTCCCAGTGGACAGGTCTCCACCGGGGGATTCGTCGGGACGCCCCGCCACGGATGCGCTCGCGACCGCCTTGACCCGGACAGCTACGTTGATGATCAACTCAGCAAGGCCGTCACCGGAAAGGTCCCCTCATGCCCTTCGGCTTCATCCTGGCGATCGTCGCCGCCGTCACTGCGATCATCGCCGTCGCCGTCGTCCTGTTCAGCTCGCAACGCCAGGTGCGGCAGATCGGCGTGCTGACGGCGGTCGGCGCCCTGGCCGGTACGGCGATCCTCACCGTCGCGTCGAGCGCCCACTCGGTACCGATCCGCTCGGTCGGCATCGTCACCAGCTTCGGCAAGCCGACCGGTGAGGTCACCGGCTCCGGCCTCAAATGGGTCACCCCATGGCAGCGGGTCGGCGAGTGGGACGCCGGGCGGCAGAAATACGACCATATCGGCAGCGACCAGTGCGTGCGGGTGCGTACCGGCACCCTCGCGGACGCGTGCGTGGAGGTGCTTGTCGAGTGGCAGGTCCGGCCCGAGAACGCCCCGCAGCAGTTCATGGACTACAAGGGTGACTTCGAGAGCTTCCGGGGGCAGCGGGTCGGCGTCCAGCTCGACAGCGCGGTGAACGACGCCTTCGCCACCTACAACCCGTTGGAGCGCATCGACTCGAAGACCGGCAACCTCAACGTCGACCTCAAGCCCTTCTCGGCGAGCATCAAGTCCAACGCCGAGGGGCGGCTGACCGACGACGTCGAGATCCTGTCGGTCACCATCACCCGGGTCAACCACGACGACAAGACCGAGGGCAACATCAAGGCGTTCCAGGACAAGCTCGCGCAGACCCGCAACCTCGAACAGGACCGCCTCAACGCCGAGATCCAGAAGCAGGTCACCGAGACCAACGCGACGGTGGACAAGGTGACCCGCTGCCTGGAGATCGCGGACAAGCACGGCAGCTCGCCGGGACTGTGCATCAACCCGGGCATCATCACCGGCAAGTGAGCCGGGCGGACCCGTCCCGCACCTTTTCCGGACACCGTCCGGGGTGACGGGAGGCCTCCCGGCCCGGGCCGGGAGACGCCCGGCGGACCGTGCCGCCCGCCCTCACCGGTCAGGTGATGAGTGCGGGCGGCGGGCGCCGGCCGCACACCGGCGAGCCGTCCGGTGCGGCGTGGACGGCGCGGTCAGGAGGTGAGCGCGTCGAGGGCCAGGTCGACGTCCTCGGTGGTGGAGTAGAGGTGGAACGAGGCCCGGACCCGACCGGCCCGCACCGCCGCGCGTACCCCGGCGCGGGCCAGCTTCTCCTGCGCGCCGGGCACCTCGACGGTGACGATCGCGCTGTGCCCGGGTGGCTGCCCCAGACCGGTGAGGAACCGGTTGGCAAGCGTCACGTCGTACGCCCGCACCTGCTCGACGCCGATCTCCAGCAGCAGTTCCAGCGCGGGAACGGCGCCCACCCAGCTGAACCAGGCCGGTGAGAGGTCGAACCGGCGGGCGTCGTCGGCCAGCCGCAACGGCGGCCCGTAGTAGGAGGCGTGCGGATCGCGACCCGCGTACCAGCCGGCGGCGTCGGGTCGCAGCCGGTCCCGCAGCCCGGGAGCCAGGTAGGCGAACGCGGTGCCCCGGGGAGCCATCAGCCACTTGTATCCGCCGGCCACCACGACGTCCGCGCGGGCCGCGTCGAACGGCAGCCAGCCGCACGCCTGAGTGGCGTCCACCGCGACGAGCGCGCCGTGGGCCCGGGCCGCCGCGACGATCTCGTCGTACGCGGCGATCGTGCCGTCGGCGGACTGCACCAGGCTGAACGCCACCAGGTCGGTGTCCGCATCGATGGAGGCGGCCAGCTCGTCCAGCGGGACGGTGCGCACCTCGACGCCCCGTTCGGCCTGCACCAGCCAGGGAAACAGGTTGGAGGTGAACTCGACCGCGGGTGCCAGCACCCGGGCGCCGGCGGGTAGCGCGGCGGCGACCGGCGCCAGCAACTGCGACACGGTGGCGCCGACCGCGACGTCGGCGACCGGTACCGCGACCAGTTGGGCGAACGCCGCCCGAGACCGGTCGGTGGACGTGCCCCAGTCCTCCCACGCCCCCCGCCCAACCCGCCACGCGGCCAGCGCGTCCTGCAACGCGTCCCAGGCCGGGTCGGGCGGCAACCCGTAGCTGGCGGTGTTCAGCCAGCCCGGCTGCGGTTGCCACAGCTTCTGCGCCTGCTCCAGTTCCACACCCCGACGCTAGTGGCCTCGACCCCCACCCCTAAGCGCCAATCCCACCCCCGTGGCCCCACCCCACCCCACCCCACCCACCCCCGCTCTCGGCGATCTTGCAGTTGTTGTCTCCCCAAAAGGGTCTAATCGGCGCATTCCAGCGACGAAAACTGCAAGATCGGCGCGCGCGGAGGGGGTGGGGTGGGGTGGGGTGGGGGCGAGCGCAGCGGGGTGGGGGTGGGGGTGGGGGTGGGGGTGGGTGTTAGGTGACGTTGGCGGGGCCTAGGACGCTTTTGAGGTCGGCCATGAGGGCGGTGGTGGCGGCCACTCGGACCGGGCTCAGGCGCAGGGTGGTGGTACGGGTGCCGTTGAGGAGTTTGACGTGCACCTCGGCGTCGCCGGGGTGCAGCACCAGCGTCTCCTTGAGCCGCTCCACCAGCGGCGGGGTGCAGCGGGTCACCGGGATGGTGAGGGTGACCGGCTTGTTCGCGGTGCTGGTGCTGATGTCCGGCAGGGACATGTCCATCGCCATGATGCGCGGGGTGTCGTCGCGCCGGTCGACCCGGCCCTTGACCACCACGATCGCGTCCTCGGCGATGTACTGCCCGATCACCTCGTAGGTGTTCGGGAAGAACAGCGTCTCCACGCCACCGGCCAGGTCCTCCAGGGTGGCCGAGGCCCATGCCCGTCCCTGCTTGGTGACCCGTCGCTGCACGCCGGAGAGGATGCCGGCGAGGGTGACCACCGCGCCGTCGGGCACGGTGCCCTCCTCCGACAGTGCCGCGATGGTGGTGTCGGCCGCCGCGCCGAGGATGTGTTCCAGGCCGAACAGGGGATGGTCGGAGACGTACAGGCCGAGCATCTCGCGCTCGAACGCGAGCTTGTCGCGCTTGTCCCACTCCCCCTCGGCGATGGTCGGCATGACCGTGGTGTTCGTCGCCACCTCGTCGTCGCCGAAGCCCGCACCGAACAGGTCGTACTGCCCGACGGCCTCCTTACGCTTGACGTCGGCGTACGCGTCGATGGCGTCGGCGTGCACGGCGAGCAGGCCCTTGCGGGGATGCTTCAGCGAGTCGAACGCCCCCGCCTTGATCAAGGATTCGATGGTCTTCTTGTTGCAGACCACCGCGTCCACCTTGGACAGGAAGTCGTAGAAGTCGGCGTACTCGCCCTTCTCCTCGCGGCAGCGCATGATCGCGGCGACCACGTTCGCGCCGACGTTGCGGATCGCGCCGAGGCCGAAACGGATCTCCCGGCCGACCGGGGTGAACGGGCCGGCCGAGGTGTTCACGTCCGGTGGCAGCACCTGGATGCCCATCCGCCGGCACTCCGACAGGTACATGGCCATCTTGTCCTTGTCGTCACCGACGGAGGTCAGCAGCGCCGCCATGTACTCGGCCGGGTAGTTGGCCTTCAGGTAGCCGGTCCAGTACGACACGAGCCCGTAGCCGGCGGTGTGCGCCTTGTTGAAGGCGTAGTCGGCGAACGGGACGAGGATGTCCCACAGGGTCTTGATGGCCTCGTCGGAGTAGCCGTTGCTCTTCATCCCGTCGCGGAACGGGATGAACTCCTTGTCGAGGACCTCCTTCTTCTTCTTGCCCATCGCCCGGCGCAGCAGGTCGGCCTTGCCGAGGCTGTACCCGGCGAGCACCTGGGCGGCACGCTGCACCTGCTCCTGGTAGACGATCAGGCCGTGGGTCGGGCCGAGGATCTCCTCCAGCGGCTCGGCCAGTTCCGGGTGGATCGGGGTGATCTCCTGGAGCCCGTTCTTGCGCAGCGCGTAGTTGGTGTGTGAGTTGGCGCCCATCGGGCCGGGTCGGTAGAGCGCCAGGACGGCGGAGATGTCCTCGAAGTTGTCCGGTTTCATCAGCCGGAGCAGCGACCGCATCGGCCCGCCGTCGAGCTGGAACACGCCGAGGGTGTCACCCCGGGCCAGCAGCTCGTACGTCGGTTTGTCGTCAAGCGGCAGCTTGAGCAGGTCGACCTTGAGTCCGTGGTTCAGCTCGATGTTCTTCAGCGCGTCGTCGATGATGGTCAGGTTGCGCAGGCCGAGGAAGTCCATCTTCAACAACCCGAGCGACTCACACGTCGGGTAGTCGAACTGGGTGATGATCGCCCCGTCGGCGTCCCGGCGCATCAGCGGGATGTGCTCGATGATCGGCTCGGCGGACATGATGACCCCGGCGGCGTGCACCCCGGTCTGCCGGATCAGCCCCTCGATGCCCTTGGCGGTGTCGATCACCTTGCGGACGTCGGGGTCGGACTCGTACAGGCCGCGGATCTCGCCGGCCTCGGCGTAACGCGGGTGCTTCGGGTCGAAGATGCCGGTGAGCGGGATGTCCTTGCCCATCACCGCCGGTGGCATCGCCTTGGTGATCCGGTCGCCGACCGCGTACGGGTAGCCGAGCACCCGGGCCGAGTCCTTGATCGCGGCCTTCGCCTTGATGGTGCCGAAGGTGGCGATCTGGGCGACCTTGTCCTCACCCCACTTGTCGGTGACGTACTTGATCACCTCACCGCGCCGACGCTCGTCGAAGTCGATGTCGACATCCGGCATGGAGACCCGCTCGGGGTTGAGGAACCGCTCGAAGATCAGCCCGTGCGGGATCGGGTCCAGGTCGGTGATGCCCAGGGCGTACGCGACCAGGGAACCGGCCGCGGAGCCACGGCCGGGACCGACGGCGATGCCCTGTGCCTTGGCCCACTGGATGAAGTCGGCCACCACGAGGAAGTACGACGGGAAGCCCATCTGGATGATGACGCCCAACTCGTACTCGGCCTGTACGACGTGCCCCTCGGGGATGCCCTCCGGGTACCGGCGGGCCAGGCCGGCGAAGGTCTCCTTACGGAACCAGGACTCCTCGGTCTCCCCCTCGGGCACCGGGAAGCGCGGCATCAGGTTGTGGAACTCGAACATCCCGGTCGGGTCGACCCGCTCGGCCACCAGCAGCGTGTTGCGGCAACCCTCCAGCCAGGGGTCGGAGTTGTCCACGCCGCGCATCTCGTCGGCCGACTTGATGTAGTAGCCGCTGCCGCCGAACTTGAACCGGTTCGGGTCGGCGACGTTGCTTCCGGTCTGCACGCAGAGCAGCACGTCGTGCGCCTCGGACTGCGCCTCGTGGGTGTAGTGCGAGTCGTTGGTGACCACCGGCGGGATGTTGAGCTTGCGGCCGATCTCCAGCAACCCGTCGCGGACCCGCTTCTCGATGTCCAGGCCGTGGTCCATCAGCTCCAGGAAGTAGTTCTCCTTGCCGAAGATCTCCTGGTACTTCGCGGCGGCTTCGAGGGCCTGCGCGTCGTGGCCGAGCCGCAGCCGGGTCTGCACCTCGCCGGACGGGCAGCCGGTGGTGGCCATCAGTCCGTCGGCGTACTCGGCCAGCAGCTCGGTGTCCATCCGGGGCCACTTGACGAAGTAGCCCTCGGTGTAGGAGCGCGAGGTCAGCGCGAACAGGTTGTGCAGGCCGGTCTTGTTGCGCGCCCAGATCGTCTTGTGGGTGTAGCCACCGCTACCTGAGACGTCGTCGCTCTTCTGCTCCGGCCGGCCCCACCGCACCCGCTGCTTGTGGAACCGTGACTCCGGCGCCACGTACGCCTCGATGCCCAGGATCGGGGTCACCCCGGCGGCCATCGCCTGCTTGTAGAAGTCGTTCGCGCCGTGCATGTTGCCGTGGTCGGTCATCGCCACCGCCGGCATTCCCTGCCGCTTGACCTCGGCGAACAGATCCTTGAGCCGGGCCGCCCCGTCAAGCATCGAGTACTCCGTGTGCACGTGCAGATGCGCGAACGAATCGCCCATGCGGAGGCCCCCCGGGTCAGCTGATCGAGTCGGTCGGCGCTAACCCTAACCCCGCCGTCTCCGGCCGCTGAAGCGCGCCGCGCCAGGTGCTCGACGACCCGCACAGCACGCCTGGACGAACGACGCGGGGCGCCCGGATGACCGGACGCCGCGTTGCCGGACCCAAAAGCCCTGGCTGACACGATGTTGGTTCGGCGACATCGTTGCGCGATGGACAACAGTGTGTGGCACACAGTATGGTGTGACGCATGGTCAGTGATGACGTCCTACGGACCCATCTACAGGAGCTACGTCGGGGCACGGTGGTGGTGGCCAGTCTGGTCGCGCTGCGCCGGCCCGACTACGGCTACGCGCTACTGCAACGACTCACCGGGCACGGCTTCCCCGTCGACGCAAACACCCTCTATCCCCTACTGCGGCGGCTGGAGGAACAGGGGCTCCTGACCAGCGAGTGGAACACCGAGGAGAGCCGACCGCGCAAGTTCTACCGCACCAGCGAGTCCGGCGAGCAGGTGCTACGGCGGCTGCTCGATGACCTGGCCGCCGTACAGACCTCCCTCACCACCCTGATCGAAGGAGCACCCCGATGACCTCCCTGACCGACCGCTACCTGGCCGCCACCCTGCGCTCGGTGCCGACCCGGCGGCGCGAGGAGATCGCCACGGAACTGCGCGCCTCCATCGCCGACATGATCGACGGTCGGACCGCCGACGGGGTCGACGCCGCCACCGCCGAGCGCGCCGTCCTCACCGAGCTGGGCAATCCGGCGCAGCTGGCCGCCCGATACACCGACCGTCGGCTGCAACTCATCGGCCCCGAGTACTACCTGGCCTGGCAGCGGCTGCTGATCGTGCTGCTCAGCACCATTCCCGCCATCGTCGGGGTACTGATGGGCGTACTCCAGGCCACCGTCGCCGACAATGCGGCGGGCGCGATCGGCGAGGGCATCGCCGGGGCGTTCAACGTCGCCGTGCAGATCGCCTTCTGGGTGACCCTGGTCTTCGCGGTGATGGAACGCCTCGGCACTCCGCTGAACCTGCCCGAATGGAGCGTCGACCAGCTACCCGAGCACCCCGCCGAGCGGGACGTCACGCTCACCGACGTGTGTGCCTCGATCGTGTTCCTGGGCCTGTTCGCCGCCTTCCTGCCGTGGCAGCACTTCCAGTCGGTGATGGGGCCCGACGGCGAGCGCCTGCCGGTTCTCGATCCGGCGCTGTGGACGTTCTGGCTGCCGCTGCTGCTCGTCGTCCTGCTCGCCAGCATCGCGTTTGAGATCGCCAAGTACCGCGCCCGCCGGTGGACCTGGCCGCTGGTCGCCGTCAACGCCGTACTGAGCCTGGCGTTCGCGGTTCCGGCGATCTGGCTGCTGCTCGACGACCGGCTGCTCAACCCGGAGTTCGTCGCTCGTTTCGCCTGGCTGAACGACGGCGGACTCGGCACGGTCACCCGGATCAGCGTCGTGGTGATCGTCGCCATCACCCTCTGGGACATCGTCGACAGCGCGGTCAAGGCGCGTCGATCCGCGCACTGAGCAGGAGCGGGCCTGGACCGACGCACGTACGATGATCAGCGGAAGTGCCGACAGACACCGAGGGAGCGGCCGTGGAACTGATCATCGGACTGGTGTGCCTGGTGTTGATCGTCGTGGCGGTGGTCGGCTTCGGCGTCTCGATCTACAACGGGCTGGTCCGGGCCCGCAACGCGTACCGCAACGCTTTCGCCCAGATCGACGTGCAGCTCGTCCGGCGGCACGACCTGATCCCCAACCTGGTCGAGACCGCCAAGGGCTATCTCAAGCACGAGCGGGAGACGCTGGAGGCGGTGATCAACGCCCGCAACGCCGCCGTCAACGCGCAGGCCACCGCCGCGGCGGCCCCCGGTGACCCGGCCGCCATGCAGCAGCTCAGCGGCGCGGAGAACGCACTCACCGCCACCCTGGGTCGGCTGTTCGCGCTCTCCGAGGCGTACCCGGATCTCAAGGCCAACCAGAACATGATGCAGCTGTCGGAGGAGCTGACCTCGACGGAGAACCGGGTCGCCTTCGCCCGGCAGGCGTACAACGACGCGGTGATGGCCTACAACAACAAGCGCGAGGTGTTCCCCTCCAGCGTGGTGGCGGGGATGTTCTCGTTCGGCCCGGCGGAGCTGTTCCAGCCGGACGACCCGCAGCAGCGCCAGGCACCGCAGGTCTCGTTCTGATCGGGCGGCGATGAACTTCTTCGAACGACAGCGTCAGGTGCGCCGGCTGTCGACCCGGCTGGTGCTGCTGTTCGTGCTGGCCGTGGTCGGGATCGTGGTGGTGGTGAATCTCGCGGCGTTGTTCGCCTTCAACGCCACCGCCGCCGATCCCGCCCAGCTCGCCGGGTTCGTCGCCATGGTCACCATCGGCACCCTCGCCGCGATCGGGCTGGCCGCCCTGGTCCGTACGCTCGCGTTGCGCGGCGGCGGCGGGAAGGTGGCCCGCGAACTGGGCGGGGTGCCGGTTCCGGCGAACACCACCGATCCGGAGCTGCGCCGGCTGCGCAACGTCGTCGAGGAGATGGCGCTGGCCTCCGGCGTACCCGTCCCCGAGGTCTACGTGCTGCCGGAGGAGACGGCGATCAACGCCTTCGCCGCCGGGTGGACCCCGTCCGACGCTGCCGTCGCCGTCACCCGGGGCGCGTTGCAGCGACTCAACCGCGACGAACTCCAGGGGGTGATCGCCCACGAGTTCAGTCACGTCGTCAACGGCGACATGCGGCTCAACATCCGGCTGATGGGCCTGCTGTTCGGCATCCTCTTCCTGACCGTGATCGGCCGCGGGCTGGCCCGCGCCGGGGTCATCGGCGGCGGCCGGTCGCGCGGCAACAACAGCGGCGGCAGTGCCGCTCCGCTGGCGCTTGTGGGCCTGGCCCTGCTGGTGGCCGGCTACGTCGGCGTCCTCGCCGGGCGGCTCATCCAGGCGTCGGTCTCCCGGCAGCGGGAGTACCTGGCCGACGCCTCGGCGGTGCAGTACACCCGCCAGACCGGGGGCATCGCCGGAGCGCTGAAGAAGATCGGGGGCCTCAGCGACGGTTCCGAGCTGAAGTCGCCGAAGCGCGACGAGGTGGGGCACATGCTCTTCGGCGAGGCGGCCAGGACGTCCTGGTTCGCCACCCATCCCCCGCTGGCCGACCGGATCAAGGCGTTGGAACCGTCGTTCAACCCGGCCGAACTGCAACAGTTGTCGCGGCAGTGGGCGGCGGCACCGCCGTCGGGCCGCCAGGAGGACATCGCCATGGGCCTGGCGCCGGGGCGGACGACGCCAGCGCAGCCCGGGCCACCGGTACGCGGCGAGCGGGTACGCGTCGCACCGGACGAGGTGCTGGCCCGGGTCGCCGCCCCTACCGCGACCGCCTACACCCACGCCGCAGCGATCCTCGACCGGATCCCGGATCCGCTGCTCGACCGGGCCCGTGATCGGGAGGCGGCCGTGCCGCTGCTGCTCGGCCTGCTGCTCAGCGCCGAGCCGGAGATCCGGCAGCACCAGTACGCCGCAGTGGCGCAGCGACACGGCCAGCAGCTGGCCGACGGCGCGCTGCACGCGGCGGACGAGCTGGTCGAGCTTCCCGCCGACCTGCGGTTGCCGCTGGCCGAGCTGGCCTTCCCGGCGCTACGCGATCGACCCGGCGCCGAGGTGGAGTCACTGCTGGCGGCCGTGTTCACGTTGATCCAGGCCGACGGCGCGATCAACGTGACCGAGTACTGCCTGTCCCGGTTGCTGCTCGCCGAGTTGGAGGAGTCGCTGCGGCCGGACTCCCGGTGGCGTACCGACCGGCGCAAACTCACCGACGCGCGCTCCGCGGCAGCCGCCCTGCTGGCCATCCTCGCCCAGGTAGGCCACCCCGATCGACCCGAGGCGGAACGGGCCTTCCAGGCCGGCGTCGCCGCGCTGCTGCCCGGCACCGACCTGCCGTACGCACCACCGGAGAACGGCGTGCTCGCCCTGGAGACCGCCTGGCCGGTGCTCGACGGGTTGCGCCCGGCCGACAAGGAGCGGCTGGTGGCGGCCACCGTCGCGGTGATCAGCCACGACGGGATGATGACCGTGCCCGAGATCGAGTTGTTGCGGACGATCTGCGGTCTGCTGCACTGTCCGCTGCCCCCCATGGCCGGCCACGTCACCGGCTGATCGCCTCCCTAGACCGCCCCGCCCAGCGCGGCGCGACGCGACGCGGCGCGGCGCGACGCGGCCAGCCCGACGCGGCGGTGCTCTGCCAGGTGCGGGCCCGGTGAGACCAAACAGAGAGTCACAGTTGCCGTCCGTCACGACAACGGGACCTACCTCTACTCCACTACGCATGCTTTGCTCTGCTTCAACCCACGCACTGGCGCTTGACCTGGCATGCTGCGTCAGCCTCCGGCCGCACATGGCGCACCCTCCGCTACTTTCCGTGAGTATTGCGTCGGTTGAAGCAGAGCAAAGGGAGTGCAGAGGTATTGGTGGGGGGAGGTCGGGCAGCACTGTCCGTGAGGGCCGGTGAGCGGACCGCCGGCCGGATCTCAGCCGACGCGACAGGCGGGCTGCGGGGGGATGGCATGCTGCCCAGGGTGACCACCGAGACCGTCGACGAATGGCGGCAGCCCGACGCGACCACCGACGAGTGGCGACGGGCCGAGACCAGTGACGAGTGGCGACGGCCGGGGCCGACGCCGGAGCAGCGGCGGCTGGACCTGTACGCCGGGCTGGCCGCTACGGCCCTTGCCCTGCTCAGCCTGACATTGGCCCGTAGCACCGGGGCGTTCATGCTGGGACCACCACCGTCCGGTGTCGAACAGCTCTTCTGGACCGTCGCGGTGCCGCTGCCGTTGATCTGGCGACGTCGCTTCCCCGTCGCCGCCACGCTGGCCGTGTCGACCGCGTTCATCGGTTCGCAGGTGCGCGCCGTCCCCGAGTGGCAGCTCTCCTCCTGGGCGCTGTTCATCGCCATCTACACACTGGGCGCCTGGGGCCGGGACCGTCGGTTGTCCCGCCGACTGCGGATCAGTGTGATCGTTGCGATGTTCACCTGGATGGGGATCGCCTTGTCGATCAATTACCGCACGCTCAGCGCGGAGTCCTTTGCCGACGCGGTCGGCCCGGTGCCTCCGGTACTCGCCGCGATCGTCACCGGAATCCTGGTCAACGCGCTGTACTTCGGGTTCGCGTACTTCTTCGGCGAGACCGCCTGGGTGGCGGCCCGTCGTCAGCACCAGGTGGCCGAGCAGGCGGAACGGCTGCGCCGGTCACAGGCCGAGGTACGCGAGCACGCGGTGGTCGGCGAGCGGGTCAGGATCGCCCGTGAGCTGCACGACGTGGTCGCCCACCACGTGTCGGTGATGGGGGTGCAGGCGGCGGCCTGTCGCCGGGTCTTCGACAAGGATCCGGCGAAGGCCCGCACCGCGTTGGCCTCCATCGAGGAGACCGCCCGTCAAGCGGTCGACGAGCTGCGTCGGATGCTCGGCGTGCTGCGGGCCCGCGACGGTGACTCGGCAAACGCCCGGCAGCCGGCCGGGGTCGACCGGATAGCCGCCCTGGTGGACCGGGCGCGCGAGGCCGGGCTACGCGCCACCCTGGGGGTGTACGGCGATCCGCAGCCGCTGCCGGAGTCGGTCTCCCAGGCCGCGTACCGGGTGGTGCAGGAGGCCGTGACGAACGTGTTGAAGCACGCCACCGGGGCGAGCCTGCTCGACGTCCGGATCCGCTATCTGGCGCAGGAGATGGAGGTCGAGGTGAGCGACGACGGCCGGGCCAGCCGCACGGCGAACGCCGACGGGCTGGGACTGATCGGGATGCGGGAACGGGTCGCGACCCACGGCGGGGAACTGGAGGTGGGTCCGCGTGCCGGCGGTGGCTGGCGGGTGCGGGTCCGCTTCCCGCTACCGGCGGGGAGCCCGGCATGAACCCGATCCGAGTGCTCCTCGCCGACGACCACCACCTGGTGCGTACCGGCTTCCGGGTCATCCTGGAGATCGAGGACGACATCGAGGTGGTCGGCGAGGCCGCCGACGGGGAACGGGCCGTCGGCATGACCCGGGCGCTGCGCCCGGACGTGGTGCTGATGGACGTGGAGATGCCCGGGGTGGACGGGCTGGAAGCCACCCGGCGGATCAGCGCCGGCGAGGACGAGCCGGGCGGGCCGGCCGTGCTGATGCTCACCACGTTCGACCGCGACGACTACCTGTTCGCCGCCCTGCGCGCCGGGGCGAGCGGCTTCCTGCTCAAGAACGGCACGCCGGAGGCGCTTGTCGACGCGATCCGGGTGGTGGCCCGGGGCGACGGCCTGCTCGCGCCGGAACTCACCCGGCGGGTGATCGCCACCTTCGCCCGCCCGGGCAGTCAACCCGGTGATGACGTGACATCGGAGGCGGCGCTGGGCAGCCTGACACCCCGGGAACGGGAGGTCCTGGTGCTCGTCGCCGGGGGCGCCAGCAACGCCGAGATCGCCGCCAGCCTTCACCTGGGCGAGGCGACGGTGAAGTCACACGTCAGCCGGGTGCTCGCCAAGCTGGGGCTGCGCGACCGGGTGCAAGCGGTGGTCTTCGCGTATGAACACGGGGTGGTGCGGCCCGGCGGGTGAGCGACCTCCGCCGCGAGAGGGAGTCATGATCTCCGTCGGCGGGCGGACGGCAGCCGGTCCTCGACGACCTAGCGTTACGCCATGACCAGCGTGCTCCGTCTCGACGGCGTCGACCGCAGCTTCGGCGACCGTCAGGTACTCAAGGACGTCTCCTTCGACGTCACCGCCGGCCGGATGACCGGCTTCGTGGGCGGCAACGGTGCCGGCAAGACCACCACCATGCGCATCATCCTCGGGGTGCTCGCCGCGGACGCCGGCCAGGTGACGTGGCGGGGTGAACCGCTGAGCCGGGACGCTCGGCGGCGTTTCGGCTACATGCCCGAGGAACGCGGCCTGTACCCGAAGATGAGCGTCCGCGAGCAGGTCACCTACCTGGGTCAGCTGCACGGGTTGACCGTCGACGCCGCTCGACGCGCCACCGACGGGCTGCTGGAGCGGGTCGGTCTCGCCGAGCGGGCCAACGACCTGCTGGAGACGCTGTCCCTGGGCAACCAGCAACGAGCCCAGATCGCCGCGGCGCTGGTGCACGACCCGGAGGTCCTGGTGCTCGACGAGCCCTTCTCCGGCCTCGATCCGCTGGCCGTGGACACGGTCGTCGGCGTCCTGCGGGAGCGGGCCGCCGCCGGTGCTCCGGTGCTCTTCTCCAGTCACCAGCTCGACGTGGTCGAACGGCTCTGCGACGACCTGGTGATCATCGCGGACGGCTCGATCCGCGCCGCCGGCAGCCGGCAGCAGTTGCGCTCGGCGTACACCACGCCCCGTTTCGAGCTGGTGGTGGAGACCGACGCCGGCTGGCTGCGCGACCACCCCGGGGTGAGCCTGGTCGACCTCGACGGCGCGCGCGCCGTCTTCGACCTGGCCGCCGGCACCGACGAACAGCCGGTGCTGCGCGCCGCACTGGAACGCGGCCCGGTTCGCGCGTTCCGCCCCATCACTCCCTCCCTCGCCGAGATCTTCCGAGAGGTCGCCAAGTGAACGCCATGCAGGCCACCCGCCTGGTCGCCGCCCGGGAGATCCGGGTCAAGCTGCGCGACCGTACCTTCCTGATCAGCACCGTCGTCTTCCTGCTGATCGCCGCGGCGGCGACGATCCTGCCGCCGCTGCTGTCCGGCGGACCGTCCACAGTGGCCGTCACCGAGGCGGCGGCCGGCCCGTTGCGGGCGGCGGGGCTGGAGGTGCTCGCCGTACCCGACGACGCCGCAGCCGAGCAGGCGGTCCGCGACGGCGACGCGGACGCCGCGGTGGTCGCCGGCCCGGCCGTGCTCGCCATGGACGACGCCCCCAACGACGTGGTCTCCGCGTTGAGCACCGAACCCCCGGTCCGGCTGCTGAACCCGGATGCGGTGGACCCGGTGGTGGCCTTCCTGGTGCCGTTCGCCTTCGCCTTCATCTTCTTCATCACCTCGCAGACCTTCGGGGTGCAGATCGCGCAGAGCATCATCGAGGAGAAGCAGACCCGGATCGTGGAGATCCTCGTTGCCGCGGTGCCGGTCCGCGCCCTGCTGGCCGGGAAGATGCTCGCCGGTACGATCCTGGCGCTCGGGCAGATCGGCTTGGTGGCCGTGGTCGCGGTGGCGGGTATGGCGTTCGGTGACAACACCACGCTGCTGTCGCTGCTCGCGCCGGCGATCGGCTGGTTCGTGCCGTTCTTCCTGCTCGGCTTCGTGCTTATCGCGTCGATGTGGGCGGCGGCCGGCGCGCTGGTCAACCGGCTGGAGGACATCGGTGGCGTGTCGATGCCGGTACAGCTCGCGGTGATGCTGCCGTTCTTCGCGGTGATCTTCCTCAACGACAACGTCACCGCCATGCGGGGGCTGTCCTACCTGCCATTCTCCTCGCCGACGGCGATGCCGCTGCGGCTGTTCAACGGCGACGCCGCCGGCTGGGAACTGGTCGTCTCGCTGGCCCTGCTCCTGGTCACGGCGGCGGGGTTCCTGCTCGCCGGAGCCCGGGTGTACGAAGGCTCCCTGTTGCGCACCAACGGCCGCACCTCCATCCGCACCGCCTGGCGGGAGCGCGAAACCCTCGGCTAAGACGCCCAGTTGGTGGGGAGGCGGGGGACGGGCCAGGTCGGGTCGGGTTGCCAGGTCGACCAGGACTCGTCCCACCAGCGTTCGTCGGCGTCAAGCCGGGCGGCGATCCGGTCGCCCTCGGCGCGGATCGCCTCGCCCATGCCCGGGTAGCGCCCCTCCACCAGCCGCTGCGCGAAGATTTCCACATCCTTGAAGACGTACCGGTCGGCGTCCGCCGCCCACCACAGGTCCAGCTCGTGATCGAGGGTGTCCACCCCGATCGGCGTACGCCGGAACGGGTCCTGGAGGTTGAAGTACCAGCCGGCGAAGACGCGCTCCGAGCCGGACCAGAACACGTCGACCGCGTGTGCCTCGCCGGGCCGCTGAAGCATCAGCTTGCCGTGACCGGTCCAGGCGGTGTGCCCGGCGAGCTGCCACGGGTGCCGGCCGCACGGGAACTCACCAGACTCGGGAAAGCCGAACTCGGCCCCGGGCGGCAGGTAGAGCGCGAGCAGGTCGGCGGAATCCTCGACGCAGATCGTCGGGCAGCCGAACCACACCTCACCGCGCAGGATCTCCCGTCGCACCACCACCTGGCCCGGGGCGAAGCGTCCGCCCACCGGTTCCGGCGTCGGGGTCAATCCCCCGCCAGCTCCGGCCGATGCTCCCGAATCCACGCCTGCACATCCGCCTTCCGCCACACCTTGCCCTGCATCAGATCCGCTACCGGCTCGGGGAAGTTCCGATGGCTGGTGATCACATAGACGCGCTGCTTGCTGATGCCGCCAAGCATGATCCGGATCTCATGCGCGCCCACCAGCTCCATAAGGCGGACCGTAGACAGTTGCCTTGGCTCCTTGACTCGGGTCAACCCGATGGGTCACCGTATGAGGTATGTCCCAACTCCCTCTCTCGCGCCGCGACCAGCCGCTGAGGCGGTTGCATCGGGTGCATCGGCACCTGCCTCGGCGGCCCGACTGGTCCTGCGAGGCGTGTACCGCCGCATGGCCGTGCCCGACCGCCCGGATGCTGCTGCGCCACGAGTACGGCCCGGACCGGGTCGGCCTCTCGATCTACCTGGCCGGTCAGCTGTTCGACGCCACCGGGGACCTGCTGGGGCTGGCTGGACATCGACCGCCGACGCCGGCAGAGCTGTTCGACCGCTTCCTGGGCTGGGCCGCACCCCGGCTCAACGGCCTGGCACGCCCGCGAGTGTCACACCCCGACGGTAGAAATCCAGCACCCCTGGACACGAGGAGCACGATCATGGACGTACGGGATGCCGCCCGACGGTGGGCGGACGCCTGGGCTCAGGGCTGGCCCGCCCGGGACGTGGCGAGGATCGTCGACCTGCAGGCGGAGGACGGTGACCACTGGGCGTCGATGTTCCGCCCGCACCGGGGCCGTGCCGGCCTCCGGGCGTACGTGGCGGAGTGTTTCGGCGAGGAGACCCGGCCGGCGGAGGTCTGGTTCGGCGAACCACGGGTCGACGGCGACACGGCCACCATCGAGTACTGGGCGATCACCTACCCGTACGACGAGCCGGTCACCATCTCCGGCTGCACGCTTGTCCGCTTCGACGCCGACGGCCTGGTCACCGAGGCCCGCGACTACTCCCACAGCAAAGAGGGCAGACACCTCCCACCCACCACCCTCTTCCCCTGAACCGCCCTCAGGCTCCGCTCAGCCAATCCCCCTCCCCCGGGGCTGACCTGCGGATACTCTGCCGACAGGCACCTTCGGAAGGTTCCCGGTCAAGCCGAACCCGATGGCGGCGCGGGAGGAACTCGTGTGTGGCAAGGACTGGCGCAGCCGCCTTGAATTCGAGCCCGACGACCGCGAATGGCGGTTGCTCGGCCAGGTGGCTGACGGCAGGCCAGCGGAGCCTGACGAGCGGCTCGGCAACGAGGTCGGTGCCCGCGCGGTCCACTTTCTCTGTGCCAGCGCCGGTGACCCGGTCCAGGATCGCGTGGTCATCACCCGTGCCCGGGTACGGGGCCAGTTGGACCTGTCCGGACTGCACCTGAAGCACGGCCTGTCGTTTCGGGACTGCGAGTTCGACGAAGGTGTCGACCTGTCCGGGGCGCGCTGCGACGAGACGATCGAGTTCATCGGTTGTCGGCTCAACGGCTTCGCCGCCGACAGCCTCCACGGATGCAAGGAGATCAGTGCCGTCGACTGCGACATCACAGCGGCCAGCTTCGCCAACATCCACCTGGAGCACGACCTGAGGCTCAGTCGCAGTCGACTGAGGAGCCGGCCCAGTTGCGCGGCCTTCCGTGGGCCCGACATGGTCATCAAGGGCGGGCTGTTCCTGGACGAGGTACGAGTGGCCGGCGGCGTGACGCTCGACTCCAGTTACATCGAGCACGATCTCGACTGCCGGGGCGGCCAGTTCAGCAACACGCCGGCGCCGGCGATCGACGGGACCTGGGTGAACGTGGGCCGGGAACTGCGCTGCGACGAAGGGTTTCACGCCGACGGAGAAGTCCGGCTGTGCTGGGCACGGGCGGAACTGCTCTCCTTCCGCAACGCCACCCTGCACAACCCGAACGGGCTGGCGCTACGCGCCGACTCGCTACGCGCCACCACCGGCTGCTACCTCGATCAGGACTTCCACGCCACCGGCACGGTACGCATCGTCGGTGCGCAGATCGCGGGTGAGTTGAGCTGTAGCGGTGGCCGGTTCGACGGCCGCGGCGGTGTCGCGATCGAGGCGGTTCGGCTGGCCGCCGAGGACGTGTATCTCGACCGGGGTTTCGCGGCGCACGGTGCGGTGCGGCTGGTCGGGGCAGTACTGGAACGCCAGCTCACCTGCACCGGGGGACACTTCGACAACCCGTCCGGCAGCGCCCTGGACGCCACCGGACTGCTCTGTCGCGGCGGCGTCTACCTCGACAAGGATCCCGATCTCGGACAGGGTTTCACCGCAAACGGCCAGGTCTGGTTGTGCGGTGCCAGTGTCACCGAGGCGATCGTCTGCACCGGCGGACTGTTCAACCACGAGGCAGACATCGCCCTCGACGCCGACGGCCTGACCACCGAGGGAAACGTCATGCTCAACGACGGCTTTCGGGCGGTCGGTGGCGTTCGCCTGGCACGGGCCACCGTTGGGCGACAGCTCGACTGCAGCGGTGGCGTCTTCCACGCACTGGGACGTGTCGCTCTCGACCTGACCGGCATGGTCGGGCGCGGCGACGTACTGCTCACCAGCGGCTTCCGAGCGACCGGCGAAGTGTCGCTCCGGGACGTGGACATCACGCGGGACGTGGACCTGCGCGGAGGCCATCTCAGCGAGGTCGGCGACAAATCACTCGACGCGTACGGGTTACGGGCCGGCGGTTCGCTCATCCTGCTGCCGGCCGGCACTCCCACACAACTCGTCGATCTGCGGTACGCGACCGTGGCGAGACTTCAGGACAGCGTGACCAGCTACCCGGTGGATCGCGTCGAACTCGAAGGCTTCACCTATCAGACAATCGAGAGCGAAGGCGATAGCGCGATTTCGTACGAAGAGCGCGTCGAGATTCTCAGCCGTATGCGTAGCTACTCGCGCCAGCCGTACCTGCAACTCAGCAAGGTTTACCGGACAGCGGGGAAGGAGATCGAAGAGCGCGAGGTGGCGGTCGCCGGCTTGAAGCAGCTCCGGAAGAAGGACAAACTCCCCCGTCACTCAAAGGCGTGGAACTTCTTCATGTGGGCCACGGTCAGGTACGGCTACCGCCTCTACCAGCCGCTCCTCATCGCACTCCCGTTCGTGGCGCTCAACATCATCTTTTTCCATACAGCCGAGCACAACAACCTCATGGCGCCGGTAGGCGCGAAGACCTCCGGTGAACCGCATGCCAATGACATTCGATGCCCCGAGAACCACCCGTGCTTCAATCCTGTCGCATACTCGGTCCAGTTACTGATCCCCGCCGTCAATCTGTTTCAGATCGACAAGTGGATACCCGATGCCAGCAAGGACTGGGGCACTCCGCTGCTCTTCTGGACTTGGGCCATGATCCTGCTCGGATGGGTTCTTGGGTTCTCTCTCGTCGCCGCCATCAACCGGTGCTTCCGCCGGGAATAGGCAGCGGTACCGCGATCACGGCGCCGAGCGTTCCGCCGAGCACGGCATCGATCGACCAGCTGCCGTGCGCCGGTGGCCGCCGCGGCGAGCAGTCCACCGACCGCGCCGGCCCCCGATGATCAGGCCGAGCAGGCCCGGTGACACCCAGCGGTCACCTCCGCAAGCAGATCATCATCCAGCTCCAGCGGAGTCCTGACCATGAGATATACCTCCCGGACACCAACGTATCCGGGAGGTGCGTATATCTAGGCGATCGGTCAGCCGACGGCGGCCATGACCTCGTCGGAGACGTCGAAGTTGGCGTAGACGTTCTGCACGTCGTCGCTGTCCTCCAGGACGTCGATCAGCTTGAAGATCTTGCGCGCGCCCTCCTCGTCCAGCGGCACGGTGACGCTGGGCACCAGTGACGACTCGGCCGACTCGTACTCGATGCCGGCGTCCTGCAACGCGGTCCGCACGGCGAGCAGGTCACCCGGCTCGGAGACCACCTCGAACGCCTCGTCGAGGTCGTTGACCTCCTCGGCGCCCGCGTCGAGGACGGCCATCATCACGTCGTCCTCGGTGGTGCCGGCCTTGGGCACGATCACCACGCCCTTGCGGGAGAACATGTACGACACGGAGCCGGCGTCGGCGAACGAGCCGCCGTTGCGGGTCAGCGCGGTGCGTACCTCGGTGGCGGCGCGGTTGCGGTTGTCGGTCAGGCACTCGATCAGCAGCGCGACACCGTTCGGGCCGTACCCCTCGTACATGATCGTCTGGTAGTCGGCGCCGCCGGCCTCCAGGCCGGAGCCGCGCTTGACGGCCCGGTCGATGTTGTCGTTGGGGACCGAGTTCTTCTTGGCCTTCTGGATCGCGTCGTAGAGCGTCGGGTTGCCGGCCGGATCACCGCCGCCGGTACGCGCCGCGACCTCCACGTTCTTGATCAGCTTGGCGAACATCTTGCCGCGCTTGGCGTCGATGACCGCCTTCTTGTGCTTGGTCGTCGCCCACTTTGAGTGGCCGGACATCTGTTACCTCCGTTGCTACCCGCCGTCTGCATCGACCGCACCGAGCGCCCCGCTCCGCACCGGCGCACACGGTGGTGCCGGTCAGCTCTGGTGGAAGCAGTGGCGGCCAGATGGCCCTGCCGAATCTCGACAATCCTACCGACGTACGGCGGGTGACCGTCACCCGCCGCACGTCAGCCGCCGGCCCGCTCTCCACCGATCGACACAAAGCGGACGAAGTCACTCCCCCATGCCGTACGACCCCCGCACTGTGAACTCGGCAGTGCTGCGCTGCTCGCAGCGCTCGTCGAGCTCCGCCCGGAAGTGGCCGAACGACTCCAGCGACGGCAGCGGTCCGGGCAGGTCCGGGCCCATGACGACGTCGACGAAGCTGAGGCCGTCGTCGAGCCGCAGGGTCAGATAGCGGAATCCGGGCGGGCGCAGCCGGGTCAGGTCCCGGTGTACCGCGTCAAGCAGGGTCAGATGCTCGTCGAGGCGGTCCGCGCGGACGCGATACGTGATCAGAAGGGTCTCCATGATCGGCTCACCGGCCAACAGCCGGGACGGCGTCCCGGCCCGCCATCTCGGCACCCGTCGTCAGGTCCGCCGCCTCGCCGGCACCCGTCGCCAGGTCCGCCCGGTGGCCGACGCGGTGTTCCCGTACCGCGGCGAGGAGTTCGGTGAGCATCGCAGTGATCATCGCCGCCCTGTCTTCGCCGGGCGAGATCCGACCGTCGGCGGTCGGGTCCGACCGATCCGCACCGGTCCAGTCGAAGTCCGTGAACAACCCCAGCTCGACATGGGTCGGTAGGACCTCCATGCCCACCTCGGCGAGAATCGGCCGCAGGTGCTCGGCCGCCCGCCCGCCACCGCGTACGCCGTAGGTGAGCACACCGGCCGGTTTGCCGCGCCACTCGGCGTCGAGATAGTCGATCGCGTTCTTGAGGACCGCCGGGACCGAGCTGTTGTACTCCGGGGTGACGAAGACGAAGGCGTCGTACGCCGCCACTACCGTCGACCAGCGACGGGTGTGATCGTGACGGTAGTCGCCGAACCTCGCCGGCACCGGTTCGTCGAGCATCGGCAGCCGCTGCTCGGCGAGATCGACCAGTTCGATGGTCACCTCACCCGCTCGCGCCGCCGGATGCCCGACCGTCGTCTCGGCCACCCATCCTGCCACCGTCGGGCCACGTCGCCCCGGGCGGCTGCTGCCGACGACCAGGCCCACCTTGATCGGTCCGTGCTGTCGTGTTCCGTTCATGAGCCGATCCCACCGCTGTCGGGAGCACTCGGGGAGACCGGCGGGAGGGTAGCCCTGGCGGGGACACGCTCCCGGGCCACGGGCGCGGCAGACTGGACGCGTGATGGACGGCGAGTTGGGCGCGTTCCTCCGCAGCCGCCGGGAGGCGCTGCGGCCCGAGCAGGTGGGGTTGCCCACCAACGGCCGGCGGCGCACGCCGGGCCTTCGGCGTGCGGAGTTGGCCACGTTGGCCCAGGTCAGTGTGGAATACCTGACTCGGCTCGAACAGGGCCGGGACACCCGCCCGTCGCCGGGCATCCTCGCCGCGCTGGCCGAGGCGCTGCGGCTGGACGACGCCGACCGGCGGCACCTTCAGCAGCTCGCGTCGGTCGACCAACGCCGGGAACTGTGCGCGGGTGGGCGGCCGTTCGTGTCACGTACCGTCCGCCCACAGGTCCGGACGCTGCTGGAGGCGCTACGGGACCGACCGGCGTACCTGATCAACCGGCTCGGCGACGTGCTGGCCTGGAACGAGCCGTTCGACCGGCTGGCCCGCCCGCTGGGGCTGCTCGACGACGAGCAGCCCAACCTCGTGTGGTTCACTTTCGCCCACGAACGCGCACCGGAGCACTTCCCCGACTGGGCCGACCTCGCCGACCAGCAGGTCGCCGACCTGCACCGGTTGCGCGGGGGCGACCCCGCCACCGACGCGTTCGCCGAACGGCTCGGCCGTACCGTCGGGGAACCGTTCCGGTCCCGGTGGCAGCGCCGGCCGGTCGCCGTGCAGCCGAGCGGGGTGCGCTGGCTGCGGCATCCGGAGGTGGGGCCGCTGCGCTTGTCGTACGAGACGCTGGAACTCGCCGACGACCAGCAGCGACTGGTGGTGCAGCAGCCCACCGACGCGGACAGCGCCGCAGCACTGGACCGCCTCCTGGGGCGCCGCCCCGGCAGCCTCCGCTCCGTCGCCGGCTGAAGCCCAAGACTGGGCGTGGTCAGGCGGGCGTGGTCAGGCGGGCGGGGCAGGATCAGCGGGGGCGCGGACCATATCTACGAAGTAGGCGTGCAGGCGCGGGTCGCCGGTGAGTTCCGGGTGGAACGAGGTGGCCAGCAGGTTGCCCTGGCGTACGGCGACGATCCGACCTATGGCTGGTCCGTCGGCCACCGTGCCGAGCACCTCGACGCCTTCGCCGACCCGCTCGACCCAGGGCGCACGGATGAAGACCGCGTGCAGCGGCCCACCTGGGATGCCGGTGATCTCCACCGGCGCCTCGAAGGAGTCGACCTGCCGGCCGAACGCGTTGCGGCGGACGGTCATCGCGATGCCGTCGAAGCCGCGCTGGTCCGGCCGGCCGTCGAGCACCTCGGTGGCCAGCATGATCATTCCTGCGCAGGAGCCGTAGACCGGCATTCCGTCGGCGATCCGCTTGTCGATCGGGCCGCGCAGCTCGAAGATGTCGACCAGCTTGCTGATCGTGGTGGACTCCCCGCCCGGGATGACCAGGCCGTCGACCGCGTCCAGTTCCTCCGGCCGGCGTACGGTGTGGGCTCGCGCGCCCGCCACGGTCAGCGCGGTGACGTGTTCGCGGACGTCGCCCTGGAGGGCGAGGACACCGATGACGGGTGCCGTCACCGTCGGGTCACCAGCCGCGCTCGGCGAGGCGGTGCGGCTGCGGGATGTCGTCGACGTTGATGCCGACCATCGCCTCGCCGAGGCCGCGGGACACCTTGGCCAGCACGTCCGGGTCGTCGTGGAAGGTGGTCGCCTTGACGATCGCGGCGGCCCGCTGGGCCGGGTTGCCGGACTTGAAGATGCCGGAGCCGACGAAGACGCCCTCGGCACCGAGCTGCATCATCATCGCCGCGTCGGCCGGGGTGGCGATGCCACCGGCGGTGAACAGCACCACCGGCAGCTTGCCGGTCTCGGCGATCTCCTTGACCAGCTCGTACGGTGCCTGCAACTCCTTCGCCGCGACGAACAGCTCGTCGGTCGGCAGTGACTGGAGGCGGCGGATCTCCTGGCGGATCTTCCGCATGTGGGTGGTGGCGTTGGAGACGTCGCCGGTGCCGGCCTCGCCCTTGGAGCGGATCATGGCGGCGCCCTCGGTGATCCGGCGCAGCGCCTCGCCCAGGTTCGTCGCGCCGCAGACGAACGGCACGGTGAACGCCCACTTGTCGATGTGGTTGGCGTAGTCGGCCGGGGTGAGCACCTCGGACTCGTCGACGTAGTCGACCCCCAGGGACTGGAGGATCTGCGCCTCGACGAAGTGGCCGATGCGGGCCTTGGCCATCACCGGGATGGAGACCGCGTTGATGATGCCGTCGATCATGTCGGGGTCGCTCATCCGGGACACCCCGCCCTGGGCACGGATGTCCGCGGGTACCCGCTCCAGCGCCATCACCGCTACCGCGCCGGCGTCCTCAGCGATCTTGGCCTGCTCGGCGGTGACCACGTCCATGATCACACCGCCCTTGAGCATCTCGGCCATGCCGCGCTTCACGCGGGCGGTGCCGACGACCGGGGTGGGACCGGCGTTCGGGGAAGTCGTCTCGGACACGTCGTCGCTCCTCAGGCGTCCTCGGCAGGTGGCAGCGCAGATGCTACGCCCGGGCCAACGCCGCTCCGACAGCCAATCAGACCCGTGGTGGCCTGCACTGTGTCCGCCGTCACCCGTGCCTCGGGGAGGCCGCCACCTTCCGGCGGCCCGGACGGTTCGGCCGTTCCGGTGCCCGGCGGCCCGGGTGGTCGCCGACCTTCGGCCGGCGCCGGTCGGCGTCGGCCGAACGGCGGGGGGTCAGCGGCTGGGCACGTCGGCGGCGGGGAAGGTGAGGGTCGGGTCGTCGATGTCGAAGTAGCGCGGCCAGGTGTGCCGGCGTCCCATCCGCAACAACCGCACCAGTGGCCGGCCGCGCGCCGACCGGGCGTCGCGGACCAGGTCGGTGTGCACCTGGCGGGCCAGGGCGAGCCGTCGGCTGGCGGCGATGACCGCCTCGCAGTCGGCGTCGGTGGGATCGAGCGGAACCGTCCGCAGCTGTCGGGTCAGGTCGTTCTCGGCCGCCTCCCGCTCGTCGGGCTCGGCGTCGAGGGCGATGCGCGCCGCCGCGTACAGCTCGACGCCGTAGCGGCGCTCGGCCAGCACCGCCGCCGCGGCGGCCCGGCGCAGCAGATGGGCGTCGAGGGCGCGGGCGGCGAGCTGGGCGCGATCCTGGAGCCGTTCGACCCGGCCGGCGGTCCAGATCAGGTACACCGCGACCAGGGCGACGACCACCGTCGCGCCCACCACCCACCACATGCCCGGCATCGTAGTGCTGCTCCCGTTCCTCGCGATCAGGTCAACTCCACCCACTCCTGGTCGATCACCCGCCCGTCGGTGGCCTCGATCGCCGCTGCGTATACCTCCAGAACCCGGCGGGCAACCACGGGCCAGTCGAAATTTGCCACCACCTGGTCACCGCAGGCGGTCAGCTCCGCCCGCTGAGCCGGGTCGTCCAGCAACTGCGACAGCGTCGCACGCAGGGTCACCGCGTCGCCGGTCGGGAACAGCCGGCCGGCCCGGCCGCCGTCGAGTACCCGGCGGAAGGCGTCCAGGTCGCTGGCCACGACTGTGGTGCCGGCGGCGAGCGCCTCGGTAAGGATCATGCCGAACGACTCGCCGCCGGTGTTCGGCGCGACGTAGAGGTGCACACTGCGCAGCATCCGCGCCTTCTCCTCCTCCGAGACCAGGCCGAGGAAGGTGACCTGGTCCCGCAGGTCGGGCGGGAACCTGTCGAACAGGTCGTCCGGGTCGCCGGGACCGGCGACCAGCAGGCGTAGGCCGGGACGCTGCCGGGCCAGCTCGACGAAGGCGTCGCGCAGGATCGGGAACCCCTTGCGGGGCTCGGTGAAGCGGCCCAGGAAGCCGAGGGTGCCGCCGGTGCCCGGCCCGCACTCGCCCGGCCAGCCGGGCAGCGGTTCGACCCCGGCGAACTTGGCCACCGCCACCCCGTTGGGGATCTCCACCGCCCCGCCGTCCAGGTGCTCGACCTGCACCTTGCGGGCCAGGGCGCTCACCGCGATCCGAGCGGTGATCCGCTCCAACACGATCTGGAGCATCCCCTGGGCGGCGGCGAGCATTCGGGACCGGGTCATCGCGGTGTGGAAGGTGGCCACCACCGGCCCCCGGGCGGAGAGCACGGCGAGCATGGACAGGCTCAACGCGAGCGGTTCGTGCACGTGCAGCACGTCGAAGTCGCCCCGGGTGATCCAGCGGCGTACCCGGGCGGTGGAGACCGGCCCGAAGGCGATCCGGGCCACCGAGCCGTTGTACGGCAGGGGCACCGACCGGCCGGCCGACACCACGTACGGCGGCAACGGTGAATCCTCGTCCGCCGGGGCGAGGACGCTCACCTCGTGCCCGAGCCCGATCAGCGCCTCCGCCAGGTCCATGACATGGTTCTGCACCCCGCCGGGTACGTCGAAGGAGTACGGGCAGACGATGCCGATCCGCATTGCGCCCGTCCCCTCAGTCCAGCCACATCCGTTGCAGCATGTGCCAGTCTTCCGGATGCCGGGCGATGCCCGTCGCGAGACCGTCGGCGATCAGCTGGGTCAGCGATCGGACCCGCGTGTCGAGGGTGCCCGCCTCGGGCCCCGGCACCAGCAGCGGGCCCACCAGCGAGGCGCACGCCGCATCCGGTTCGTACCACATCGACGCCACATACAGCGGCGCGCCGGTACGCAGCGCGAGCAGTGCCGGACCGGCCGGCATCCGGGTCCGGCCGCCGAAGAAGTCCACCTCCACGCCACGGGTGGAGAGATCCCGGTCGGCCAGCAGCGGTACCACCGCCCCGGCGGCCAGCCGGTCGGTCAGCACGTCGATCGCCGGGCGGGCACCACCGTTGGTGGGCAGGATCTCCATGCCCAGCCCCTGCCGGAAGGCGACGAAGCGCTCGAAGACGCCCTCCGGCTTGAGCCGCTCGGCGACGGTGGACAGCGGCCAGCCGTTGGCGGCGACCCAGGCCCCGGCCGCGTCCCAGTTGCCGGCGTGCGGCAGCGCCACCACCGCACCACGCCCGGCGGCCACGTCCGCGGCGAGCACCTCGGCGCGGTCCAGCCGGAACCCGGCGAGCAGCTGCTCGCGGCTCAGCGCGGGCAGCCGGAACGCCTCCATCCAGTAGCGGGCGTACGAGCGCAGGCCCCGGCGGACCAGGTCGTCGAGTTCGGCCTCGGGCAGCTCGGGCCCGACCACGCGGCGGAGGTTGGCGCGTAGCCGGGTGGCACCCGGGCCACGGCGGCGGTGGGCGCGGTCGGCCCCGGCGGTGAACGCGGCGGCGGTGACCGGCCGGGGCAGCACGCGGACCAGCCGCCAGCCGGCGACGAAACCGAACTCGGTGAGATTCACCGGGTACTCCGCCCGGCTGTGCCGGTCACCCGTGGCCGCCCGGCACGTCGACCTGCTGGGCCTGCCGGTACACGTGCCGCATCCGCTGGCCGACGGTGAACAGGGACACCGCCGCGAGCAGCCAGAGCGCGATCGGCAGCGCCACCGGGTGGACCAGTTCGGCGAGCAGACCGCCGACACCGACGATCAGCAGTCGTTCCGTACGCTCGGCAATGCCCACGTTGCAGGTCATCCCGAGCCCTTCGGCGCGGGCCTTGACGTACGACACGAGCCCACCCGCGGCCAGGCAGATCAGCGCGGCGGCCACGCCCGCGTGGTTGCCCTCGGTGGCCAGGTAGAACGCGACCGCGCCGAACACCGCGCTGTCGGCGACCCGGTCCATGCTGGAGTCGAGGAACGCACCGAACCGGGTCGACCCGCCGCTCATCCGGGCCATCGTCCCGTCGAGCAGGTCGGTGAGCGCGAAGACCGTCACGATCAGCGCACCGGCGACCAGATGGCCGCGGGCGCCGAAGCCGAGCGCGCCGACGAGCACCCCGAGGGTGCCCGCGACGGTGACCGCGTTGGGGGACACGCCCGCGCGCAGCAGGCTACGGGCGATCGGCTCGACGACGCGGGTCATCCCCGCGCGGGCCGACACTTGGAAGATCTTCGCCATGGCGGTCCCACGATAACGGTCGGCGCTCGACCGGCGACACCGCCCGTCTGACCAGCCACGCTCAGCCGGCGCGGCGGCCCGCCCGAAGAGGGTTGTGTCGGCCCGTCATCGGGTGTGAGATCGAGCCATAAGGGTGACCCGGCTCACCCCGCCGCCTGTTGACTGCCCGGTTCCCAGCGAATCACCGGAGGATATCGCCGCAGCACCCCGCCCGGGCCGCATCCCGTCGCGTGCGGCGGTCGCCACCCACCACCACGGCTGAGGGAGGTGCGCCCGATGGCGCAGAGGAGTCAGGACAAGGGGGCCGCCGGCGTACCGGCGGTGACCGACCCCACCAGGATCCGCAACGTGGTGCTCGTCGGGCATTCCGGGGCGGGCAAGACGACGCTTGTCGAGGCGTTGCTCGCGGCCTCCGGAACGATCGCCCGGGCCGGCTCGGTCACCGACGGCACCACCGTCTGCGATCACGACCCGGCCGCCGTACGTCAGCAGCGTTCGGTCGCCCTGGCCTGCGCGCCGCTGCTGCACGACGGGATCAAGGTGAACCTGCTCGACACGCCCGGCTACGCCGACTTCGTCGGTGAGCTGCGCGCCGGGCTACGGGCCGCCGACGCCGCGCTCTTCGTGGTCTCCGCCGTCGACGGGATGGACGCGGCCACCGCGGCGCTGTGGGAGGAATGCGCGGCGGTGGACATGCCCCGGGCGGTCGCGGTGGCCCGACTGGACCATCCCCGCGCCGACTTCGACGAGGCGGTGGCGCTGTGCCAGCGGGTCTTCGGCGACAACGTGCTCCCGCTCTACCTGCCGATGCTCGGTGACGACGGCGAATCCACCGTCGGCCTGCTGGGGTTGATCACGCGGCGGGTCTTCGACTACACGGGCGGGCTGCCGCCGCAGGTGCGCGAACCCGACCCGGAGCACCTGCCGGCCATCGTCGAGTCCCGCAACGAGCTGATCGAGGGGATCATCGCCGAGAGCGAGGACGAGACCCTGATGGACCGGTACCTCGAAGGTGAGGAGATCGACGCCGGCATCCTGGTGGAGGACCTGGAGAAGGCGGTCGCCCGCGGCCACTTCTATCCGGTGGTACCGGTCTGCGCGGCGACCGGGGTCGGCCTGGACGCGTTGCTGGAAGTGCTCACCGCCGGTTTCCCCGCCCCGCCGGAGCACGCGCTGCCCGCGGTGACCGGGGTGGACGGCTCCCCACGGCCGCCGCTGACCTGCGACCCGGACGGCCCCCTGGTGGCCGAGGTGGTGCGGACCACCATCGACCGGCATGTCGGGCGGGTCTGCGTGGTCCGGGTCTTCTCCGGCACGCTGCGCCCCGAGCAGACCGTGCACGTGTCCGGGCACGGTCTGGCCGAACGCGGGCACCCCGACCACGACGCCGACGAACGGATCGCCCACCTCTACAGCCCGCTCGGCGCCACCCTGCGGGAGGTCGGCGTGGCGGTGGCCGGTGACATCTGCGCGATCACCAAGTCCGGCAGCGCGGAGACCGGCGACACCATCTCCGCCAAGGAGAACCCACTGCTGATCGCGCCGTGGGAGATGCCGGAGCCGTTGCTGCCGGTGGCGATCGTGGCGAAGTCCCGGTCCGACGAGGACACCCTGGCCCGCAACCTCGGCCGGCTGGTGGCCGGCGACCCGACGATGCGGCTGGAGCGCAACCCGGAGACCCACCAACTGGTGCTGTGGTGCATGGGCGAGGCGCACGCCGACGTGGTCCTCGACCGGCTGCGCGCGGGCGGGGTGGAACTGGACACCGAGCCGGTGCGGGTGGCGCTGCGGGAGACGCTGACCGTGCCGGCCCGGGGGCACGGCCGGCATGTCAAGCAGTCCGGCGGCCACGGACAGTACGCCGTCTGCGACATCGAGGTGGAGCCGTTGCCGCGCGGCGGCGGCTTCGAGTTCGTCGACCGGGTGGTCGGCGGCGCGGTCCCGCACAACTACATCCCCTCGGTGGAGAAGGGGGTACGCGCCCAGATGGAGCGCGGTCTGGTCGCCGGCCACCCGGTGGTGGACCTGCGGGTCACCCTGGTCGACGGCAAGGCACACAGCGTGGACTCCTCCGACGCGGCGTTCCAGACCGCCGGGGCGCTGGCCCTGCGTGACGCCGCCGACCAGGGGCAGCCGGCGCTGCTGGAGCCGGTCGACGAGGTGACGGTACGGGTGCCCGACGGCAACGTGGGCGCGGTGATGGGCGACCTGTCCGGGCGACGCGGCCGGGTGCTCGGCACCGAACCGGACCCGGCCTCGGAGGGCCGCACCCTGGTACGCGCCGAGGTGCCCGCCACGGAGCTGCTGCGTTACGCCGTGGAGCTGCGGGCGATGACCTCGGGAGCCGGCACCTTCCGGCGCCACTTCGTCCGTTACGACCCGATGCCCGCCCACCTCGCCGACCAGATCCGCAAGGAGCACACCTGACCGGTCAGGGGCGGGCGGTGGGGAGCATCGGGCTGGGCCAGTAGGGGCGGTCGGCCTCCCGCAGCGCGGCGGCCCGCAGGGCGGCGAGCTGCCGTTCCACCTCGGCGAAGTGGTCGGGGGCGAGCGGACCGAGGGCCAACGCGGCGGCGTTCTCCTCGACCTGGGCGACGGTGCGGCAGCCCGGGATAGGGATGGCCCGATCGCTGCGCGCCCAGATCCAGCCCAGCGCCCCCTGCGCCAGGGTGCGTCCGTCGGCGGTCAACGTGGCCCGGACCGCGTGCACCCGGCGCAGCCACTCCGGCGCCGGCCGCCCGCCCCGGAACCACTCCAGCCAACCCGAGGTCATCCCCCGCACGTCGTCGCGGGGCAGCACCGACTCGGGGCGGTACTTGCCGGTGAGCAACCCCATGCCGAGCGGACCACGATTGACGCTGGCCAGGTCGTACTTCTCGCAGACGGCGAGCAGGTCGGGTGCGTCACGCAGCACCGACAGGCTGTGCTGCACGGCGGCGGCGTGCGGGGCATCGTGCCCGAAGGCCGCAGCCCGGTCGGCCCGGTCGGTGCTCCAGCCGTACGCACGAACCAGTCCGTCGGCCACCAGGTCCTCCAACGAGCCGATCAGCTCGTGGGCCTGCGGCACGGGCAGGTCGGCCAGGTGTAGCTGGTAGAGGTCGATCCGGTCGGTCCCGAGGCGGCGCAGCGAGTCCCACACGGCCCGCCGCAGGTACGCCGGTGAGGCGTCGGGCCCGATGGCCTGCCGGGTCCGCTCGTCGAACGTGTATCCCCACTTGGTGGCGATCACCGCCTCGTCACGGCGGCCGGCCAGGGCCCGCCCGAGGACCCGTTCACCGTGTCCCGCGCCGTAGCTGTCGGCGGTGTCGAAGAGGGTCACGCCGAGGTCGAGCGCGCGACGGATCGCCCGCACCGACTCCTCGTCGTCAACCGCCCCCCAGCCCAGCGGCATGCGCCCCTCGGCCCACGGGCCGGCGATCGCCCAGCAGCCCATGCCCATGGCGCTGACCTCGATGCCGCTGCGGCCCAGCGTCCGCGTCGACTCCACCACCGGCGCATCGTGCCATCTTTCGGACAGACGTTGACGAACATCCAGCACGATCATCCGTACGGGTCCCGGTGTGCGTACGGATCACCCGACTGGCGGCGGGATCCGGCGCCGTTTCGTCCGCGCCGCGACCGACCTGCGGATGGCCCCCGGGAAGCCACTGTTCGACGTGTCCCGTTTGCTCTGCTTACTGATACGCATCGACTTCACTGCGTAACCTCCGCGTGGGTTGAAGCAGAGCAAAGGGCGCGGACCAAGGGCTGCCGCCGTCACCCGGGCGACAAGACGCGAAGCACGAGCGGGAGACGGCGCGGCGCGGAAACGGCACCGACGGCGCGGGACGGGCCGGAGGCGGGCTGTGGTCAGGAGGGCCAGGCGCGGGCGAGCAGGTCGCGGGTGTCGCCCAACAGTTGCGGCAGGACCTTGGTACGCCCGATCACCGGCATGAAGTTGGCGTCACCACCCCACCGGGGCACCACGTGCTGGTGCAGGTGGGCGGCGATGCCGGCACCAGCGACTCCGCCCTGGTTCATCCCCAGGTTGAAGCCGTGGGCGCTGCTGACCTTGCGGATCACCCGCATCGCGGTCTGGGTGAACGATGCCAGCTCGGCGGTCTCCGGCCCGTCCAGGTCGGTGTAGTCGGCCACGTGCCGGTACGGGCAGACCAGCAGATGCCCCGGGTTGTACGGGTACAGGTTGAGCACCACGAACACGTGCCCACCACGCGCCACGACCAGGCTCTCCTCCGGCGGCCGGGTGGGCGCCAGGCAGAACGGGCACCCGGAGGGTCGCTCGTAACCCCCCTCGGGCCGGTCCTCCCCGGAGATGTACGTCATCCGGTGGGGCGTCCAGAGCCGGTCCAGCCCGTCGGCCATGTCCCTGTCGGTGTGCTCCTCCGCCCCAGTCACACCGGCGATCCTACGGCCCTTCCCGGCCGTCACATCTCGGCGGAGGGGCCGGTGTTGGTCCGGGAGGTGACCACGTCGAGGACGTGGGTGACCGCCTCGGCCAGCGGTACGCCGTTGCGCTGGGAGCCGTCCCGGTAGCGGAACGAGACGGTGCCGGCGGCCACGTCGTCGTCGCCCGCGATCACCATGAACGGGATCTTCTGCTGCTGCGCGGTACGGATCTTCTTCTGCATCCGCTCGTCACCGGCGTCCACCTGGGCGCGGACGCCCTCGGCGCGCAGCGCGGCGACGAAGCCGTGCAGGTAGTCGGCGTGGTCGTCGCGGATCGGGATGCCGACCACCTGCACCGGGGCCAGCCAGGCCGGGAACGCGCCCGCGTAGTGCTCGGTGAGCACACCGAAGAACCGCTCGATCGAACCGAAGAGGGCCCGGTGGATCATGACGGGCCGCTGCCGGGTGCCGTCGGCCGCCTGGTACTCCAAACCGAATCGCTCCGGCTGGTTGAAGTCGACCTGGATGGTGGACATCTGCCAGGTCCGGCCGATGGCGTCCTTGGCCTGCACCGAGATCTTGGGGCCGTAGAAGGCCGCGCCGCCCGGGTCGGGCACCAGTTCCAGACCGGAGGTCTCGGCGGCGGTGCGCAGCGCCTCGGTGGCCTCCGCCCAGTCGTCGTCCGAGCCGATGAACTTCGGGGAGTCGTCGCGGGTGGACAGCTCCAGGTAGAAGTCGTCAAGGCCGTAGTCGCGCAGCAGGTCCAGCACGAACGACAGCAGGGTGGTCAGCTCGCCGGGCATCTGCTCCCGGGTGCAGTAGATGTGCGAGTCGTCCTGGGTCAGGCCGCGTACCCGGGTGAGGCCGTGCACCACACCCGACTTCTCGTACCGGTAGACGGTGCCGAATTCGAACAGCCGCAGCGGCAGTTCGCGGTAGGACCGTCCGCGCGAGCGGAAGATCAGGTTGTGCATCGGGCAGTTCATCGCCTTGAGGTAGTACTCCGCCCCCTCCAACTGCATGGGCGGGAACATCGTGTCGGCGTAGTACGGCAGGTGGCCCGAGGTCTGGAAGAGCTGCGCCTTGGTGATGTGCGGGCTGTTGACGAACTCGTACCCCGCCTCCTCGTGCCGGCGACGCGAGTAGTCCTCCAACTCCCGGCGGATGATGCCGCCCTTGGGGTGGAATACCGCGAGGCCCGAACCGATCTCGTCGGGGAAGCTGAACAGGTCGAGGTCCGCGCCGAGCTTGCGGTGGTCGCGCCGGGCGGCCTCCTCCAGCAGCTTCAGGTACGCCTTCAACCCGTCGCGGGTCGGCCAGGCGGTGCCGTACACCCGCTGCAACTGCGGGTTCTTCTCCGACCCACGCCAGTAGGCGGCGGCCGAGCGCATCAGCTTGAACGCGCCGATCAGCCGGGTGTTCGGCAGGTGCGGCCCCCGGCACAGGTCCGACCAGCAGACCTTGTCCTCGTCGGCGGCGAGGTTGTCGTAGATGGTCAGCTCGCCGCCGCCGACCTCCATCACCTCGGAGGAGTCCAGCCCTTCGCCCTTGACGTCGATCAGCTCCAGCTTGAACGGCTCGGCCGCCAGCTCGGTCTTCGCCTCGTCCAGGCTGTCGAAGCGGCGACGCCGGAACCGCTGCCCCGACTTGATGATCTCCTGCATCCGCTTCTCGAGCTTGGCCAGGTCGTCGGGCTGGAACGGCTTGTCCACCGCGAAGTCGTAGTAGAAGCCGTTGTCGATCGGCGGGCCGATGCCGAGCTTCGCCTGCGGAAAGATGTCCTGTACGGCCTGGGCCAGCACGTGGGCGGTGGAGTGGCGCAACACGTTCAGCCCGTCCGGCGAGTCCAGCGCGACCGGCTCGACGGCGGTCTCCTCGGCCGGTCGCCAGTCCAGGTCGCGCAGCACGCCGTGCGGGTCGCGGACCACCACGATCGCCCGGGGGCCGTTTGTGGGCAGCCCGGCCGCGGCCACCGCGTCGGCCGCCGTGGTCCCGGCGGCGACGACGACGGGGTCGGCCACGGCGGGGGTACGGGGTGCGGACACGGATGACTCCTCGCAGCAGACGTGACGGATGGTGCCGATGCCGGCGCACTGATGCTATCGGGCGGCCCGGGCGTCGCCGTCGTCGACACCGCCGGCAGACGATTGCCGCCATCGTTGAACCTTTCCGGCCCGGAATCCGAACTACCGGGTGTGGCCGGAGCCGGTTCCGGCCGCGTGGACACGGATGGGAACCCAGATGGCGATGACGCACGGCGGGAGCCGTCGACGCCGGGGCGTGCTGGTGGCCGCCCTGGCCACGGCCGTGGTGCTGCTCTGGCCCGCCACGGCGTGGGCCGACGGGGTGACCTTCACCCCGACCGAGGCGCAGCAGGGCAACGCGGTGAAGCTCGAATTCGTGGTGCCCGACGAACGGCCGGGCGTCCGGACCGAGAAGGTCGAGATCAGGATCCCTGAGGACCCGCCGATCGCCGAGGTGTACCCGCTGTCGGTGCCGGGCTGGGCACCGACGATCACCACCCGGAAGCTGGACCGGCCGGTGGCGGGCATGCACGGCCCGGCCACCGACGTGGTGACCGCCTCGCTGATCTGGTCGCGGGCGAAGGGTGCGGCGGGCGAGGGCCCGGCTCGGCTGGTGTTCTCGATGGCTCCGCTGCCGCAGACCGAACGGCTGACCTTCGAGCTGGTGCAGACGTACGCCGACGGACTCCAGGTGCAGTGGGGCGGTCGCCCCGGCCAGCGTCCGCTGCCCACGCTGACGCTGGTGTCGGGTGATCCGGCCTATCCGGGTGCCCACGGTGGGCATGGCGCGGCCCCCGGCGGCGCAGCGCCCGCCGAGGCTCCGCCCACCACCGCCGCCTCCGACGGTGGTCCGAACGCCAACAGCCTGCTCGCCGCCGGGCTGGTCGCCGGCCTCGGCGGCGGCGCGGTGGCGGGTTGGCTGATCAGCCGCCGACGCCGCGCGACGACCGAGGAGATCGACCGCTCGGTGCTCGACGAGGAGCAGCCGCCAGCCGGGCCTGCGACGGCCGGCTCCGACGCGGGCAGGACGGGCGACGCGGACGGCCCTGAGACGGCCACCGCCGGGACGGCCGGTGGCGGGACGCCAAGCGACGTGGCGGACGGCTCCGGTGCGGCCGGGACGCCCAAGGGTGCCGGTGCCGAGAAGGTCGAGGCGGGCGCGCGGCGGTGAGCGGCGGGCGCGGCGCGTCCGGGTCAGCCGACCCAGTCGGGTAGCGGCTCCCGGGCGGCCAGCCAGTCGGCGGGCACGCCGCCCTCGGTGGCGACCCCGGTGTACGCGGCGACCACCCCACCGGCGATGGCGGCGGTGGTGTCCACGTCGCCACCCGCCGCCACGCAGGCGCGTACCGCGGCCGGGTAGTCGTTCAGGTGGGTGGCGGCGACCCAGCAGGTGAAGGCGACGGTGTCCTGCGCGGTGACGCGGGATCCGTTGCCGAGTGCGTCCACCACCTCCGGCAGCGGACGGCCCAGCAACCCCGCCGCCCGGCGTACGCCCCGGTGCACCTCGGTCGCCGGGTCCACGGCGGCGGCGACGCTGGCGAGCAGGCGACCCGGGTCCGGCCGGTCGCCGTCCAGCCGGGCCCGGGCGGCTCGCGCGGCGGCCACCGCCACCGCCACCGCACCGGCGATCCCTTCCGGGTGGGCGTGGGTCACCTCGGCCGATGCCTGTGCCTGCGCGACCACCCGGCTGGTCGAGTCGGCGAAGTACGCGCCCAGCGGGGCAACCCGCATCGCCGCCCCGTTGCCGCAGGACCCCTGCCCGTCGAACGCGGACGCGGCGGCGACCGGCCACGGGGTGCCGGTCCGGATCAGGCGCAGGATGCGCACCGCTCCGGGGCCGTAGCCACGGTAGGGCTCGCAACGTCCGGCGAAGTCGAGCGCCAGGCTGTCCCGGTCGATCCGGCCCGCCTCGGCCAGCCGGGTCAGCACCGAGCAGGCCATCTCCGTGTCGTCGGTCCACTGCCAGGGCGGTGGCGGGAGACGATCGGCGGCGAGGTCGGCGGCGTGCCGGCCGGGAACGAAGAACTGGGAGCCGAGGGCGTCGCCGACCGACAGGCCGGCGAGGCTGTCCCGGGCCAGGGCCAGGCGGGTGTCCGGATAGAGGGTGAACGTCATGGTCGCCCCAGCTTGGCGGGTTCCGGGGTGGGCCGCAATGACGCCGCACTTGCCGCCCCGAGTACCGTGCTTGGGTGGCCACCGTCCTCCTGGTCGAAGACGATCACGTCGTACGCGGCGCGATGCTTCGTTCCCTCACCGACCGGGGTCACGCCGTACACGCGGTGGGCACCGCCCTGGACGCGCTGCGCCGGGTCGCCGCCGAGACACCGGACCTGGTGGTGCTCGACCTCGGCCTGCCGGATCTGGACGGCTCGGACGCGTTGCGGATGCTCCGGGGCATCACCGACGTGCCGATCATCATCGCCACCGCCCGCGACGACGAGCAGTCCGTGGTCAAGCTGCTCCGGGCCGGTGCCGATGACTACATGATCAAGCCGTTCACCGGCGCGCACCTGGACGCCCGGATCACCACCGTGCTGCGTCGCGCGGGCCGGGCCAGCCGCTCCACCCAGCCGGCCGTGCACAGCGTCGGTGGGCTGCGGGTGGACGTCGGCGAGCGCAGTGCCCAGCTCGACGGCGCGGCGCTGGCGCTGACCCGCAAGGAATTCGACCTGCTGGCGTATCTCGCCGCCCGCCCTGGCCGGGTAGTGTCCCGGCGGGAGCTCTTGGAGGAGGTATGGCGGCAGCCATCGGTCGGCGAGGATCAGACCATCGACGTTCACCTGTACTGGCTACGGCGCAAAATGGGCGAGTCCGCGGCGAAGCCGCGCTACCTGCGCACCGTGCGGGGGGTGGGCTTCCGGCTGGTGGCGCCGGACTGAGAAGGGCGCTGGCCCTGTTGACGGCCGGCGTGGGCACCCTGCTGGCGCTGGCCTTCCTGGTGCCGCTCGGGCTGACCCTCGGCGGGCAGGCGCGTGAGGAGGCGATCGCCGACGCGGCCCGGCGCAGCGCGCTGGTGACCGGGGCGCTGGCGATCAGCACCGAGTCGGCGGTGGTGACCCGGGCGATCGAGGCCAGCGGCGGCGACCCGGCCACCCGGCCGGTCGTGCACGGGCTCGACGTGGACTCCTCCGCCGGGCGGGCCGACGCGACGCAGCTGGAGCAGGCCCGGGAGCAGGGCCGCTCACTTGTCGTCGACATCGACGGCGGGCTGCTGCGGCTGGATCCGGTGGTGCTGGGCGAGCGGACCGCCGTGGTGGAGGTCTTCGTCCCGGACGCTGTGCTCGACGCCGGTGGCGGCGGCCGGTGGTTGCTGCTGGCCGGGGTGGCAGTCGCGCTTGTGGGCGCCGCGATGCTGGTGGTGGACCGACTCGCCGCCCGCGCGGCCGACGCGAGCCGCGCTCTGGTCAAGGCGGCGCTCGCCATCGGCGACGGCGACCTGGGCGTACGCGTCGAGCCACACGGCCCGCGCGAGCTGGTCGAGGCCGGCCACGCGTTCAACCGGATGGCGGAACGGTTGGTGGCGGCGCGCACCGAGGAGCGGGAGCTGGTGGCGGACCTGTCCCACCGGCTGCGTACCCCGCTGACCGTGTTGCGGTTGGACGCCGAGGCACTGGAGTCCGACGACACAAGTGTCGGCTCGTTCAGTCAGGCCGAGCTGGACTACCGGCGCGGCATTCGGCGGATCCGGCAGGCGATCGTCACCTTGGAGGGTGAGATCGATGTACTGATCAAGACCACCCGCAAGGCGGTGGCGACCGAGGCCGCGCCCCCGGCGACGTGCGACGTGAGCGAGGTGGTCCGGGACCGGATGGTGTTCTGGGCCGCTCTCGCCGGTGACCAGAACCGCCCGCACCGGGTCTCCGGTGCCCAACTGCGTATTCCCGCGCCGGTGCCCCGGGCCGAGCTGGCCGCCGCCCTGGACGCGGTGATCGGCAACGTGTTCCGCTACACCCCGCAGGGCACCGCGTTCGAGGTGGCGGTGTCGCGCCGCGACGGTTACGTGGCCATCCGGATCGACGACGCCGGCCCCGGTATCGCCAACCCGGACCGGGCCCTGCGGCGCGGCGCCAGCGACCAGGGCTCCACCGGGCTGGGGCTGGACATCGCCAAGCGGGTGGCGTTGCAGGCCAACGGCTCGGTAAGCATCGACCGGGCCCACCTGGGCGGGGCGAGTGTGGTGATGCTGCTGTCCGACCCGGAGGCGACGCCGCGCCAGGTGAGCCGATTCGGCCTGGTGGGCCGGATGGCCCGGGAGGGCCGGGAGCAGAAGGCCGGTGGACGCCGCTGGCCCCGTCAGCGTCCGACGGACCGCTGACGGCCAGGACCGCCGGATCGTGGCCGGTCGCCTCGGGCTGTGCGACGGCACAAGTCTTTCTTAGATCCGAATTAACCCCGTTCCACCCGACCGGTCCGACTGACAGGATCGCTGCGAACCCAGCAGTTCCACCGGCCTATCGCTCCCAGCGCATTCGGTCGGTGGAGCAGTGCGCGCGGCGGGAGACACGGTCCCCCCACACCTCCTCCCGCCGCGCGCCACCTGGCCGGAGGCGGCCGAGCTGACCGTCTGTGCTCGCCCCCCGCACCTGCCGGAGGGCGATGGCGTCAGCCGCGCTGACCGGCGAGGTAGCTGTCGATCTCCGCGAGGATCCGCTGCTTGCCGGTCTCGTCGAGGAAGGACGCGGTCACCGCGTCGCGGGCCAGCGCGGCCACCCCGTCCGGGCCGGTGTCGAGCAGCCGGGCGGCGACGGCGTACTCGTCGTCCAGGGTGGTGCCGAACATCGGTGGGTCGTCGGAGTTGATGGTCACCTGGACCCCGGCGTCGACCAGCCGGCGCAGCGGGTGCTCGTCGATGTCGGCCACGGCCCGGGTGCGCACGTTCGACGTCGGGCAGACCTCCAGCGCGATCCGCCGCTCGGCCAGGTACGCGAGCAGTCGCGGATCCTGCGCGGCGGAGATGCCGTGGCCGATGCGTTCGGCACCCAGCTCGTGCAGCGCGTCCCAGATCGTCTGCGGGCCGGTGGTCTCCCCGGCGTGCGGCACCGACCGCAGCCCGGCCGCGCGGGCCTGGTCGAAGTAGGGCTTGAACTGCGGCCTCGGCACGCCGACCTCCGGGCCGCCGAGGCCAAAGCTGATCAGCCCGTCGGGGCGCTCGTCGAGCGCGATCCGCAGGGTCTCCTCGGCGGCCGGCAGGCCCGCCTCGCCGGGAATGTCGAAGCACCAGCGCAGCTCGATGCCGAAGTCGGCGGCGGCCCGCTTGCGGGCGTCCTCGATCGCCTCGCAGAACGCCGGTGCCGCAATGCCGCGCCGTACGTGGGAGTAGGGCGTCACGGTCAGCTCGGCGTAGCGGACCTGCTGGCGGGCCAGTTCCCGGGCCACCTCGTGGGTGAGGATCCAGACGTCGTCCGGGTCCCGGACCAGGTCCACCACGCTGAGGTACAGCTCGACGAAGTGGGCGAAGTCGCGGAAGACGAAGTAGTCGGCCAGCAGCTGCGGGTCCGCCGGGACGGGGCTGCGCCCCTCGTGCCGGGCGGCCAGCTCGGCCACGATGCGGGGCGAGGCGGAGCCGACGTGGTGCACGTGCAGCTCCACCTTGGGCAGTCCGGCGATGAAGGTACGCAGGTCGGTCACGAGTTCTCCTGGGCGAAACCGGTACGGGCGACGAGGAAGATCCGTCGGAACGGGAAGTACACCTGGCCGTGCCGCACCGGGTACGCCTCGGTGAGGCGTACCGCCAGCGCGGCCCGGAAGGCGGACCAGCCGGCGGCGACCAGCGCGGCCCGGACCGGGCGCAGGGCGGTGCCCTCCAGCCAGGTCAGCACGGGGTGGTCCGCGTCGGGACCGGCCGCCAGCAGGTGCACGTAGGTAGTCTCCCAGGCGTCGACGGTGCAGCCGGCGGCGACCAGCGACCCGGCGTAGTCGACCGGGTCGGCGACCGGGGCCTCCCGCAGCAGCGGGGTCAACGCCGCCCGCCACGGCGGGCGACCGGCGACCTCGCGCAGCGCCCGGTGGGAGGGCGCGTCGAAGTTTCCCGGCACCTGCACCGCCAGCCAGGCACCGGCCGGCAGCTCGGTGGCCCAGCGGACGAGCAGGTCCCGGTGGCCGGGCACCCACTGGAGCACCGCGTTGCTGACCACCACGTCGGTGTCCGGGTCGGGACGCCAGTCGCGGACGTCAGCCACGCGGAAGCTGGCCGGGACGTCCAGCGCGGTGGCCCGCGCGATCATCTCCGGCGAGGAGTCCAGGCCGACGAGCCGACTGTCCGGCCAGCGGGCGGCGAGCACGGCGGTGAGGGTGCCGGGGCCGCAGCCGAGGTCGACCACTCGCCGGGGGCGGTCGGCGCCCACCCTGGCCAGCAGGTCGTGAAAGGGTCGGGACCGTTCGTCGCCGTAGCGCAGATATGTCGCCGGATCCCACATGGCCACCCCCACCTCTCGCAAACCGTACGTCCGTCTTGTTGACCGTACGGCCCGCCCCCCGCCGAGGCAAGCCGGGTCACTAGGCTCACCGTATGGAGCAACGCACGTTCCCCCGCATGGATCGCCAGGTCGGCGTGGTCGGGCTCGGCGCCTGGCAACTCGGCGCCGACTGGGGCACGGTGACCGAGGACGACGCGATGGCGGTGCTCACCGCCGCGGTCGACGCCGGGGTCACCTTCCTGGACACCGCCGACGTCTACGGCGACGGGCGCAGCGAACAGCTGATCGGACGCTTCCTGGCGGCGCACCCCGACGCCGGGCTGACCGTGGCGACCAAGATGGGCCGGCGGGTGGCGCAGACGCCCGAGGCGTACACGCTGGACAACTTCCGTCGGTGGACCGACCGGTCCCGGACGAACCTCGGCATGGACACGCTGGACCTGGTGCAGCTGCACTGCCCGCCGACGGCCGTCTTCGCCGCCGACGAGGTCTTCGACGCCCTCGACACCCTGGTGGCCGAGAAGCGCATCGCCGCGTACGGCGTCAGCGTGGAGACCTGCGACGAGGCGCTCACCGCGATCGCCCGGCCCGGGGTGGCCAGCGTCCAGATCATCCTCAACGCGCTGCGCCACAAGCCGCTGGAACGGGTACTGCCGGCCGCCTCGGCCGCCGGGGTCGGCATCATCGCCCGCGTCCCGCTGGCAAGTGGCCTGCTCTCCGGCCGGTACGACGAGCACACCACCTTCGCCGCCGACGATCACCGCAACTACAACCGGCACGGCGAGGCGTTCGACGTCGGCGAGACGTTCTCCGGGGTGGACTTCACCACCGGCCTGGCCGCCGTGCGACGGATCGCCCCGCTGGTGGGCGAGGACCGCACGATGGCCCAGTTCGCGCTGCGCTGGGTGCTCGACCAACCCGGCGTCACCGTGGTCATCCCCGGTGCCCGCGACGCCACCCAGGCCCGCGGCAACGCCGCCGTGGCCAGCCAGCCACCACTGTCCACTGCGGAACTGGCCGAGGTGGCGGCGGTCTACGACGACCTGATCCGCCCCCAGGTGCACCACCGATGGTGAGCGGTGCGCCCGGCGGCGGGCCGTCCGGTGACGGGCCACAGCGGAGGGAGACCGCGATGAACGGTTGGCTTCGGCTCACGCTCGGCCTGCTGGCCGTGGTCGTGGGCGCGGTGTGGACGGTGCAGGGCCTCGGTTACGTCGAGGGCAGCGTGATGACCGGCCAGCGGATCTGGGCGGTACTCGGACCGTTGCTGGTACTTGTCGGGTTGGCCCTGCTCTGGCTCGGCGTACGCGCCCGCAGCCGCCGCTGAGGCCACACCGCAGCCAACGATGCGGAAAGCCCCGCGTCCGGTCGGGACGCGGGGCTTCGCACTGATTCGGGGACTGCCTCGCCAGTGGCCGACGGTCGCCGACCGGTGCCTCAGAGGGGGCGGACCTGCTCGGCCTGCGGACCCTTCTGGCCCTGGGCGATCTCGAACTCCACCCGCTGGTTCTCCTCCAGCGTGCGGTAGCCGCTGGACTGGATGGCCGAGAAGTGGACGAACACGTCAGCACCCCCGCCGTCGACGGTGATGAAGCCGAAGCCCTTGTCAGCGTTGAACCACTTCACGGTTCCCTGCGCCATGTGTATCTCCTTCTAAAACTGGCGGCCGAGCACACCGTGCGGCCGGTTGGCCGTTTTCGAGCAGCGGTGCCTGAGGCGGCCCCCGGTGAAGGAGACTTCTCTCAACCCACGCCATCTCTCAACAGCGTGGAACAGCTTAACCACGTACGCAAAAACTCTGCACAACCTAACCGACGAAATTCTCCGACATGTGACCTGACGGATGCGTGGGATCCGTCGGGTGGAGGCGGTGGGACAAGGCGAAAGGCCCTCTCACCGGCAACTGGTGAGAGGGCCTTGACACCGATATTCAGTCCGGCCAACGACCGGTGAGCCGACGCACGCCGACCGCGCCGCCCCGGTCCACAGCAGCCCGAACGACCGAGAAAATGGCTCCCTGCAAGGCGGCCGCCGCGAGGATCTCACCCCAGCGGCGGTCCTCGTCGGTCGGGTTGGGCGCCTCGCCGTCACCGGCCGTCATCTTCCACACCTGGCGGAAGACCGCGCCCGCGATCGCACCGGCGGCGAAGCCCATCAGCACGCCGACCGGCTTGTAGGCGGCCCTGCCGATTCCCTTGCTCACGCACGCCTCCCTCTAATGATCATCAACACCACGGCGGCGGCGACGGCACCGGCCGCGAGCGCGATGAACGGAGCGGGCCCCTGCCGACTCCGTCCCAGCTCGTGGTTGAGACCGGATTGGGCGCGGACCCGGGCGACGGTCAGCGCGGCCTGCTCGCGTACCCGCTCCCGGGCCTGATCCGCCGAGGACCTCAGTCGCTTCTTCACGTCGGCCTTGGCGGCCAGCGCCTCCATCGTCTCGCCCAACTCGACGCGGGTGCGCCGGATCTCCTCCCGCAGCGCCTCCGTGTCACCCGTACCGTTGCCCGTCATGCCCGTCCCCTGTCCTTCACCGCAGCGCTGACCACGTCGACGTCGGCCCGCAGGCTGCGCACGGTCGCCTCGGGCACCGGCGGGACCGCGCGGCTGACCCGACGCTTGCCGATCAGCGCGAGCACTCCGGCGACCAGGAACAGCGCCACCGCCACGATCAGGGCGGCTGCCCACGCCGGCAGCACCAGGGCCAGCAGGAGGATCGCGGCGGTCACCAGTGCACCCAGACCGAAGAAGGCGAGGGCGCCCCCACCGGCGAACAGACCGACACCGATACCGGCCTGTTTGCCCTTCTCGGTCAGCTCGGCGCGGGCCAGCGCCAGTTCGTCCCGAACCAGGCGCGAGACCTGCTCGGTCGCCCGCTGGACCAGTTCGGCGGTGGACGGCTCGGTCCCGTTGTGGGACGTACGCCCGTTGTGGGACGTACGCCCGTTGTGGGACGTACGGGCGTTCGCCACGTCAGCCATGCTGTCCCCCTCTCGTCATCACCGCGCTGTATGCCCGGAGTCGCCGCTCGTCAATCCTGTTCCCGAAAAGGGGGCAGAAGCGTCGGGCAGCACGTCCCCGCCGAACGCCGCGCCAAACCTCCACATCCGAGTGGATAACGAGGTGGTCAGCGGCGAGGTTCGGCGGGCTCCCGAGGTTCGACGGTCTCGTCGGGGCCGACGAAGGCCTCGTTGCGGGCGTGGCCGTCGTCGCTGCCACCGAAGAGTCGGGCGTCGTCGGGCACCTCGGTTTCGGCCCGGCGGCGCCCCGAGTGCCGCGGCTGGACCCACTGCCACGGCAGGTCGCTTCCGCCGTCGCCGACCTCCGTACGAAGTCGGGGCATCGCGGTGGGGCGGTGGTCGCGTACCCACGCCACCAGATGTTCCCGCACGCGACAGCGCAGGTCCCACAGCGCGCCCGCGTTTGCGGCGCTCACCAGCGCGCGAACCTTGATCATCCCGCCGGTCGCATCGGTGACCTGGAGGACACAGACCCGGCCGTCCCACAGCTCGGTGCTCTCGACCAGCCGGCGTAGTTCCTCCCGCATGGCCTGCACCGGGATCGACCAGTCGACCTCGAACTCGGCCGTGCCCAGGACCTTCGCCTCGGTCCGGGTCCAGTTCTGGAACGGCGTGCTGGTGAAGTAGGAGGTGGGCAGGATCAGCCGCCGGTCGTCCCAGATCTGGACCACCACGTAGCTGAGGGTCAGTTCCTCGATCCGGCCCCACTCCCCCTCGACCACCACCACGTCGTCGAGGCGTACCGCGTCGCTGAAGGCGAGTTGCAGACCGGCGAAGACGTTGCCCAGCAGGCTCTGCGCGGCCAGGGCGGCGACGACACCGACCACACCGGCGCTGGTCAGTACGCCGGCACCGATGCCCCGCACGGCGGGGAAGGTCATCAGCATCACGCCGAGGGTGAGCACGACGATCACCACGATCGTCACCCGGCGCAGCATCACCACCTGGGTACGCACCCGCCGGGCGTGCCGGTTGTCCGGTACGTCCACCCGGAACCGGGCCAGCGCGGTGTCCTCCACCACCACCAGCAGCGAGGCGACCAGCCAGGCCACGGCGGCGATGACGGCGAGCACCAGCAGGTGCAGCAACGCCTGGCGCCAGCCGGTGCCGATCGCGTACCCGGTGCTGAACCGGACGGCGAGCTGCACGGCGAGCACGGTGGCGGCGACCTGGAACGAGCGGTGCGCGTGCTCGGTCAACTCGGTCAGCAGCAGCGATCGACGGCCCCACCGGCGGGTGAGACGATGCACCACCTCGACCACGGCAAGAGCGATCGCCGCCGCGGCGAGCGTGGCGACGACCGTCCCGAGGTAGCTGTGCACGTGTCGCTTCTCCTTCCGGCCCGACGGCGGCCCCCGGCGGTGACGTCCGGCGCACGGGCGATCAAGATCCGGCAAAGGGGCAATGGTGCCTTGGATTGCCGGCCCCGGCCACCGCGGGGGTGGCCGGGGAGGAGAAGGTCATACCTTGCGGTAGCGGGACTGGAGGAAGCAGTAGACGCCGAAGGCGGCGATACCCAGCGCGATGAGGATGAGCAGGATGGTGCCGAACGACTGGTCACGCAGGGTCCGGAGGGCGGCGTCCAGACCACGGGCCTTCTCCGGGTCGTAGTTCACCGCGGCCAGTATGACCAGCAGGCCGGTGACAGCGAAGGCGACACCCCGGGAGGCGTATCCGGCCATGCCGAGCCGGCGGGCGAGCTGCCGGGTCTTGGCGTTCATCTCGCCGGTCTTCAGCCGCTTCATGAACTTCTTCTTGACGCCGTAGATCGTCATACCGACGCCGATGCCCAGGAGCACCAGGCCGGCGAGGCCGACCAGCCACCGGCCGCCGGTGGACTCCATCATCCGGGCGGTCAGGCCCTCCTGCTGGGAAGCGCTGTCGGAGTTGGCGTCGGAGAAGACCTTCCAGGCGGTCCAGGCCAGCCATAGGTAGATGACGGTGCGGGCGGCGGAGATGATCCGTTCCTTGAGCCGGTCGTTGCCCCGCTCGGTGCGGTGCCCGACGGCCGCCTCGAGGGCCTGCCAGATCGCCATGGCGAGCATGCCCACGGCGATGGCGATGACCAGGAACTGGCCCATGGGTTGCGCGGCGAGGGTACGCAGCGCGCCGGACTGGTCGCCGTCGTCGGACGAGTTGCCGAACGCGATCTGCAGCGCCAGCCAGCCGAACAGCAGGTGCACGATCCCGTAGCCGATGAAACCGGCCCGGGCGAGGAGTTCCAGCCACCGGCTGTCGGCCGTACGGGCGGCGGTGGCTTCGGCGTTCCGGGTAAGAGACATGGCGCCTCAATCTCCGAACGCGAAGATTTCCAAACGTGCTGGCCGCCGCCCGGATCGCGTCAGCCGCCGTTACGCGCGATGCGGACCTTCACCTCGGCGTCGGTGACGCTGTCCAGGGTGACCGCGAGGCCACCGACGTCGGCCGCCTGCTGGCCGACCGTGAGGGAGAGCTGCTCGCCGCCGACCTCGATGGTGGCCACGTCGTCCTGCGCCTCGACCAGACGTGCCTCGACGCCGAGGATGTTGGCCCGGGCGTCCACGCCCCGGTCGAAGGTCACCGTGCAGGCGTCCAGCCCGCAGTCGGTGCTGGCCCCCTCGGAGCTGCAACCGGCCAGCAGGGCCGCGCCGAGCGCGAGACCGGCCAGCAGTCCGGCGAGTCGGGTGGGGGTGCCACGGGTGGGAATGAGCGGGGTCCTGCCGGCGGGGAGTCGGTTCGTCACGCCGTCAAGCGTACGAGACCCCGGCGAACCGACCGGTTGGGCCGACCGGCGATGGACAATGCAGGGGTGAGCATGCTGGTCGAGGACAATCCCGCCAAACACCGCTACGAGATCCTGGTCGACGACGCGCTCGCCGGCTTCACCGCGTACCTGCCCCGCGACCAGGTGCTGATCTTCACGCACACCGAGGTGGACTCGGCCTTCCAGAACATGGGCGTCGGTTCGGCGTTGATGCGTGGCACCCTGGACCAGGTCCGCGCGCAGCGGCAGCGGGTGGTGCCACGTTGCCCGTTCATGGCCGCCTTCATCGAACGCCACCCGGAGTACGCCGACCTGGTCACCAGCCCGGACTGACGGCACCGCCGGCGAGCAGCTCGGCCGCGGCCCGACCGGCGGCCCGGGTGGCGCCGTGGGTGGCGACGTGCACCGCGCCGGTGACCAGCGCGGGCACACCGAGTTCGACGACCACCGCGTCGGGGCGGACGGCCAGCGCCCGGTCGACCGCGTCCCGCATCCAGGCGTGCCGGTGCAGGTCGCGGACCACCAGCACCAGGGGCCGGCCGGTGGCGTCGGCGGCCAGGTCGGCCGGCACCGAGTGCTCGACGTGCCGGACGCTCGTGGTGCCCGGCACGAGGGCGGCCAGCGGTGCCGCCACCCCCCAGGGGGTCTCCGACCCGATCGCGATGTTGTGCGGCGGCTGGAACTCCACCACGTGCGCCGGGCCGGTCAGCGGCAGCGTCGTGGCCGGGGCATCGCCGGTGGTTACCCGGACGGCACGTCGCGCCGCGACCAGTCCCACAGCCGAGCCGCCGGCCGGGCTTGCGGAACGGGCGGTACGGGCCGCCGCCGTCCAGGCGGCGAGTTGGCCGACCCGCTTGGCCGCCTCGGTCAGCCGCTCCTCGGGCAGCTCGCCGGCGACGACCGCGTCGACGATGGCGTCGCGCAGGTGCCGGGCCGTCTCCTCGTCGGCGTGCTCGCCGCCCACACAGATCGCGTCCGCCCCGGCGGCCAGGGCACGCACCGCCGCACCGGCGAAACCGTAGCGGTCGGCCACCGCGCCCATCTCCACCGCGTCGGTCACCACGACTCCGTCGAAGCCCATCTCCTCGCGCAGCAGGCCACCGAGAATACGGCCGCTCAGAGTGGCCGGCAGGTCGGGATCCAGGGCCGGCACCAGCAGGTGCCCGGTCATCACCGCCTGGACGCCCGCCGCCACCGCGGCCCGGAACGGAGCCAGTTCGACGGCGTGCAGCCGGGCCCGGTCGGCGTCGATGCGGGGCAGATCGTGATGGGAGTCGACGCGGGTGTCACCGTGGCCGGGAAAGTGCTTCGCGCAGGCGGCGACGCCACCGGACTGCAGGCCGCGTACCCAGGCGGTGGTGTGCCGGGCGACAAGCGACGGCTCGGCGCCGAACGAACGGACGCCGATCACCGGGTTGTCCGGGTTGGAGTTGACGTCGACGTCCGGCGCGTAGTTGAGCGTGATCCCGGCGGCGGCGAGTTCCACGCCGAGATCGCGGGCGACCTCCTCGGTCAGCGCCGGGTCGTCCACCGCGCCGAGCGCCAGGTTGCCCGGTCGGGAGCTGCCCCGGCCGGACTCGATGCGGGTGACGTCGCCCGCCTCCTCGTCGATGGCGACGATCACGTCCGGCCGCTCCGCGCGCAGCGCGGCGGTCAGCGCGTCGACCTGCACGGGATCGACGACGTTACGGCTGAACAGCACCACCGAGCCGAGCCCGTCGCCGAGCCAGCGGCAGATCCAGGCAGGTGGGACGGTGCCGACGAAACCGGGCTGGAGGACCGCAGCCGCCAGGGTCGCCAGGTTTCCGTTGCGCTCGACTCGATCGCTCATGCCGGCACTCCGCTTCGCTGCGTGCCGCCATGAGGCACCGCCGCGCTGAGTTGATGATTCGCTCGCTGCCGCTCGCTCATGCCGGCACTCCGCTTCGCTGCGTGCCGCCATGAGGCACCGCCGCGCTGAGTTGATGATTCGCTCGCTGCCGCTCGCTCATTCGGCGCTGTACCCCCGCGTGTTCCGCCGTGGACTCCCCCGCCAGCCGGCGGTGCAGACATGGTCACACCGCGCCACTCAATAGTCAATAAACCTTACAGTTGCCTTGGGAGCGCTGCACCGCGACAGTGCGGGTATGGACCCCGTACTGCTGGCCGACGCGACGAGCCCGGCCGACATCCCCGGCGTACGCCTGCTCGGCCTGGTGGTCGGCGGCCTGCTGCTGCTCCTCGCCATCCGCGCGATGTTCCGCCGCTGACCACCCGCCGGGTGTGACCGGCGCCCGCCGGGGTACCGCCTGCCGCACAGGCGGCGGCCCCGAGGGGGAGAAATGAAGATCGGATACTTCCTGTCCACCGAGGAGTACGCGCCGGCCGAGCTGCTCGACCAGGCCCGGGCCGCCGAGCGGGCCGGCTTCGAGGCGCTGTGGATCTCCGATCACTACCATCCCTGGACGGACGCCCAGGGGCAGAGCCCCTTCGTCTGGTCGATGATCGGCGCGCTGAGCCAGGTCTGCCGGCTACCGGTCACCACCGCCGTCACCTGCCCGACCGTACGCATCCACCCCGCGGTGCTCGCCCAGGCCGCGGCGACCAGCGCGGTGCTGCACTCCGGCCGGTTCGTCCTCGGGGTGGGCTCCGGCGAGGCACTCAACGAACACATCCTCGGCGGCCCGTGGCCGCAGGCCGGCGTCCGCCTGGAGATGCTGGAGGAGGCGGTCGAGGTGATGCGCAAGCTGTGGCGCGGTGGCTTCGTCAACCACCACGGCCGGCACTACCAGGTGGAGCACGCCCGGATCTACACGCTGCCCGAGACGCCCCCGCCGATCTACGTCTCCGCATTCGGGCCGAAGGCGGTGGACCTGGCCGCGCGGATCGGCGACGGCTTCGTCAACACCACGCCCGACGCCGAGCTGGTGAGCCGGTTCCGGGACAACGGCGGGGGCGACAAGCCCTGCCAGGCCGGTTTCAAGGCCGCGTACGCGCCGACGGTCGAGGAGGGCATGCGGCTGGCGTACGAGCGCTGGCCGACCGAGGCGATCCCCGGTGAGCTGCTCCAGGTCCTGCCCTCGCCCCGCCACTTCGAGCAGGCCGCCACGCTGGTGGACCCGGAGGCGATGCGGGAGGCGTTCGTCTGCGGCAACGACGCCGACGCCCACCTGGCGAGGATCGACGCGTACGCGACTGCCGGTTTCGACGAGGTCTACGTCGCCAACACCGGACCGAACTGGCCGGGGCTGCTCGACCTGTACCAGCGCGAGGTGCTGCCCCGGGTGCGCTGATCAACCGGGGTTTCGGCGCGGATCCTCCCGGGTACCTGCGGCCTTCGATGAAGCTGACCACGCACTCGATGTCGTTGCGCCGAGCCGCGCGCAGCCTGTTCGGTTGGACCGCCCTGCGGCCCAACCAGTTGGCCGCGATGCGCGCCGTGATGCGCCGCCGCGACGCCCTGGTGGTGCTGCCCACCGGCGCCGGCAAGTCGGCGATCTACCAGATCCCGGCCAGCCTGATCCCCGGCCCGACCGTGGTGATCTCCCCCCTCCTGGCACTTCAGCAGGACCAGATCGCCGCGCTCAACGAGCGACAGCGCTCGGAACTGCGAGCGGTCCGGATCAGCTCGGACGAGACCGCGGCCCAGCAGGCCGAGGCGATCGCCGAGATCCGCGACGGGCGGGCCGAGTTCCTCTTCATCACCCCGGAACAGTTGGCCAACCCCGACCGGCTGGCCGAGGTCCGGGACCTAAAGCCGGCGCTGGTGGCGATCGACGAGGCGCACTGCATCTCCGCCTGGGGCCACGACTTCCGGCCGGACTACCTGGCCCTCGGGCAGCTCATCGAGGGCATCGGCCGGCCACCGGTGGTGGCGCTGACCGCCACCGCCTCCCCACCGGTACGCGACGACATCGTCGACCGGCTGCGGCTACGCAAGCCCGAGATCGTGGTGTCCGGACTGGACCGGCCCAACCTCTTCTTCGAGGTGGCGCACTGCCCCACCGAGGACTACCGGTGGCGGCGCCTGATCGCCCTGCTGCGCGAGGACGGGCGACCCGGCATCATCTACGTGCCCACCCGCCGCGCCGCCGAGGAACTGTCCGCCCGGCTGACCGACGCGGGCTTTCCCGCGCAGTACTACCACGGCGGAATGCCCGCCAACGCCCGCGCCCGGCTGCACGAGGCGTTCCTCGCCGACCAGGTGCCGATCATGGTGGCGACCTCGGCCTTCGGCATGGGTATCGACAAGCCGAACATCGCCTGGGTGGTGCACATGGCACTGCCCGACTCGCCGGACAGCTACTTCCAGGAGATCGGCCGCGCCGGCCGCGATGGCCAGCCGGCCCGGGTCCTGCTGCTCTGGCAGGCCGAGGACGTCGGGCTGCAACGCTACTTCAGCGGTGGCCTGCCCGACGCCACCGAGCTGCGCGACCTGGCCGCGTTGCTGCGCAAGGAACCGACCACCCGCAAGGAGCTACGCGAGGTGACCGGGCTCGGCCCCCGCAAGCTCGGGCAGTACCTCGCCCTGCTGGAGCAGGTAGGCGCCGCTCAGCAGGCGGCGGGGCAACGGGTCGGCGCCCCCCGCTACGCCCCCACCCCGGTCGACGCGGCGGCTGCCGCGGTGGCCGAGGCGGAACGGCAGCAGAGCCTGACCCGGTCGCGTACCGACATGATGCGGGCCTTCGCCGAGACCAGCGCCTGCCGGGGACAGACGCTACTTGCCTACTTCGGCGAGCAGATGACCGAGATCTGCGGGCACTGCGACAACTGCCACGCCGGCACCAGCGTGCCCGACGACGGCTCGGTCGGCCCGTTCCCGGTGCACAGCCAGGTGCGGCACGCCGAGTGGGGCTCCGGCCTGGTGCTCAGCTACGAGGAGGATCGGATGACGGTCCTGTTCGACGAGGTCGGGTACAAGACGCTGTCGGTCAGCGTGGTGTCCGAACAGGGTCTGCTCACCCTGGACTAACCTGAGCCGGCCGCCGCCGGCGGCTGGACCGTGTCGAGCCGGCCGGTTCCGGCGGCTGGGCCAGACCGGGCCGCACCGCCGCCGGCGGTAGGGCTGACGAAGACGTGAACGACGAACGGGAGGGGCGGGTCGTGATCGAAGAACCGGCGTACACCGGTTTCGGTTTCTCCGACGAGGAGTGGGGGCTGCTGGTCGGCCTGCCACAGTCGGTGCTCACCGCGGCGAGCGCCGCCGAGTCCGACGGGACCAAGGCGACGATGGCCGAGGGTGCCGCCGGTCTGGAGACCATCTCCGGCGGACGGGAGTCGGCCAGCCCGCTGGTGGCCGCCGTGGCCGGCGAGATCGTCACCCGGGTCGGTGACCCGGAGGCCGGTGAGGAGCTGCCGGTCATCGAGCCCGCGGATCCGCGCGGCTACGCCGAGGACGTGCTGGGCCGGGCCAAGGAGGCGTCGGCGCTGCTGGCGGCCAAGGTGGACGAGGGCGAGGCGGGCGCGTACCGGCACTGGCTGGTGGAGATCGCCGAGCAGGTCGTCGGCGCCGCCAGCACCGGCGGCGTGCTCGGCCTGGGCGGCACCGAGGTCAGCCCCTCCGAGCGCCGCTTCCGCGACCGCCTCTCCCAGATCCTCAACGACTGACCCCTCCCCCACCCCCCACCCCCCGTAAGCCCTGTTGATCATGAGGTTAGCGGCACCAGCGGAGATCAGGACCGCCGCTAACCTCATGATCAACTCGGTGAAGTGGGGGGTGGGTGGGGGTGGGTGGGGGTTAGGCGATTCGGCGGCGGAAGAGTAGGGCGGACAGGAGCATCGCTACGGCGAGCAGGCCGACGAACCAGATGACCGCCCGGGTCGGTGCCGTACCGACCGGGGTGTCCAGCAGCAGTCCGCGCAGCGACTCGATGACCGGCGTGACCGGTTGGTGCTCGGCGAAGCCACGCAGCCAGCTGGGCATGGTCTCGACCGGCACGAAGGCGCTGCTCGGATACGGCAGGAACATCACCAGGAAGGTGTAGCCGTTGGCCGCCTCCGGGGTCCGGGCCAGCAGGCCGAACGCCGCCGACAACCAGGACACCGCCAGCAGGAACAGCAGCAGCACCCCGGCGGCGGCCAACCAGCGCAGCGGCGCGACGGCCGGCCGGAACCCGATGGCCACGGCCACCCCCAGCACCAGCACCGTGGAGACGGTGTTGCGGGCCACGCTCGCCACCACGTGCCCGGCGAGGATCGAGGTGGCGCCGACGTCCATCGTGCGTAGCCGTTCGATCATCCCGTTGGTCAGGTCGGTGGTGACGCTGACCGCCGTGCCGGCCGCACCGAAGCCGGCGCAGAGCAGCAGCACACCGGGCACCACGTAGGTCACGTACGCCGAACCGGTCTCGATCGCCCCGCCGAACAGGTAGACGAAGAGCAGCATCAGGATCACCGGCAGCAGCAGCGAGGTGAGCAGCGCGTCGACGTTGCGCCGGGACAGCCGCACGCAACGGCCGATCATCACCGCGGCGTGCATCGGCCGCACGGTCAGCTCAGACACGGGCCACCTCCCGCTCGGGGCTGGCCGGACGGCCAGTGAGGGTGAAGAAGACGTCGTCGAGGGTCGCCTCCCGGACGGTGAACCGGACCACCCCGTGCCGGTCCGGATCGACCTCGTCGAGCAGGCGACGTACCTGGGGTGCGCTGCCGTCGGTGGCCACGGACAACGCCAGCCGGGCCGGCTCGCGGTGGGTGACCCGGTCACCCAACCGCCGCGCCGCCTCGGCCAGACCGGCGGCGTCGCGCCAGGTCAGCTCCAACCGCTGGGCACCGAACCGGCGTTTGAGGTCGCTCGCCGTCCCCTCGGCGACGAGCCCACCGCCGTGCAGCACCATGATCCGGTCGGCGAGTTGGTCGGCCTCCTCCAGGTACTGCGTGGTGAGCAGCACCGTCACCCCGGCACCGGCCAACTCGCCGATCACCTCCCACAGCCCCTGCCGGCTGCGCGGATCGAGGCCGGTGGTGGGCTCGTCCAGGAAGATCACCGACGGGGCACCGACCAGGCTGGCCGCCAGGTCGAGGCGCCGCCGCATTCCGCCGGAGTACGTCACCACCCGTCGCCCGGCGGCGTCGGCCAGGTCGAAGCGGTCCAGCAGCGCCGTGGCGCGGGCGCGGGCCGCGGGTGCCCGCAGCCCGGCGAGCCGGGCCAGCATGGTCAGGTTCTCCATGCCGGTCTGCCCGTCGTCGAGCGCCGCGTGCTGGCCGGCGAGGCTGATCGCCCGGCGTACCCGCCGCCGCTGCCGCACCACGTCGTGACCGGCGACCCGGGCGGTACCCGAATCCGGCCGGGTCAGCGTCGCCAGGATCCGCACCGTGGTGGTCTTGCCGGCCCCGTTCTGGCCCAGCAGAGCGTGCACCCCGCCAGTGGGTACCCGCAGGGTAAGCCCGTCGAGCACGACCACATCCCCGAAGGACTTGCGCAGGTCGACAAGTTCGACCGACGGCGGTCCGTTCACCATGAACACCTCCACGAATCTGCGTACGACATACGCGTTTCTGCGTAGACCATACGCAGAGGCTATGCTGGCGGTCAACGCCGGCCTGGGAGGTGGAGTGGACAAACCCGACGTCGAGCTGCCCGAGAGCGTCGCGCTCGCCTGGGGCCTGCGCGACCGCCCGAGCCGTGGTCCGAAGCGCAGCCTCAGCCTGGACCAGGTCGTTGCCGCCGGAATCCAGATCGCCCAGGGCGAAGGGCTGGCGGCGGTGTCGATGAGCCGGGTGGCCAGCGAACTCGGCGTGGCGACGATGTCGCTCTACCGGTACGTGCCGACCAAGCACGACCTGCTCGACCTCATGGTGGACACCGCGTACGGCCCGCCCCCACGCCCGCGTGGGGCCGACGAGGGCTGGCGACCGGCGCTGGCCCGCTGGGGTGAGGGAAACGTCGCCGCACTGCGCCGACAGCCCTGGATGCGGCACGTGCCGATCAGCGGCCCACCGATCAACCCCAACCAGGTCCGCTGGCTGGAGTACGGGCTCGCCGCCCTGCGCGGCACCGGCCTGCGGGCCAGCGAGCGGATCGCCGCGATCATGCTGGTCAGCGGATACGCCCGCAGCTGGGCCACGCTCACCGTCGACATCGCCGAGGGTGCCGCCCGGACCGGGCAGACCCCGGAGGAGGTGGGCCTGCGCTACTGGCAGCACCTCGCCACGGTCACCGCGCCCGGCCCGTACCCGGCGATCCACGAGCTACTGGCCGAGGGCGACGAGTACGACGACGACACGGACCTCGAATGGCGGTTCGGGCTGGGTAGGATCCTCGACGGCGTGGCAGCGATGATCGAGGCTCGGGCCGCCGTCCCGGCCCGCGAAGCCGGCCGGTCGGGTGGCGACGGTCCGTCCGACGCGGGTTGAGGCGCCCGGTCAGGCCCGCGCGAGCAGGGTCAGCACCGCCTGCTCGGCCTGCTCCGGAGAGATCCCCTCGGTCACCGGGGCGACCACACCGTCGTGGAACAGATCCACCACCCTCGGGTCCACGTACGAGGCGCGGGCCACCGTCGGTGTGTTGCCGAGCAACTCCGCCACCTGCCTCATCACCGCCGCCACCGCCCGACGGCGAGCGGTGACCGACCGGGCGGAGGCCAACGCGGCCAGCTCCGTCGCCGCCCGTACCGTCGCGTGCCAGGTACGGAAATCCTTCGCGGTCATCTCGCCGCCGCTGGCCTCGCGGAGGTAGTCGTTGACCTCGTCGGCCCGTACGTCCCGCCACTGCCGGCCGTCCCAGTAACCGAACAACCGGTCGGCCGCCCGCCGCCGCCGACGCAGGTCGGTCAGTACCCGGCACAACTGCGGGTCGGAGATCAGCCGTACCTGCTCGATGCCGCCCTTGGCCGGGAACTCGAACAGCACACAACCCCGGCGGAGCCGGGCGTGCTCGGGGCGCAGGGTCGCCACCCCGAACGTCGGATCCTCACCCGCCGCGTACTGGTCGCTGCCGACCCGGAAGGTGCCCATGTCCAGCAGCCGGGTCACCGTCGCCAGCACCCGCTCGCGGCGCAGCCCCCGTACCGCCAGGTCGTGACCGACCCGCTCGCGCAGCAGCGGCAGCCGGCCCGCGACCTCCAGCACGTGGTCGAACTTCGCCTCGTCCTGCCGCTGTCGCCACAGCGGGTGGTAGAGGTACTGCTTACGGCCGGCCGCGTCGACACCGATGGCCTGGATGTGACCGTTGGGGTGGGGCGAGATCCACACGTCCCGCCAGGCCGGCGGGATGACCAGGGCACGCAGTCGGGCCAACTCGTCGGGGTCGCGTACCGGCTCGCCGCGCGGGCCCAGGAACGACCAGCCCCCGCCCCGTCGGCGTCGCCGGTACCCCGGCCGACCCGGATCGCTACGCCGCAACCGCACGGTCCACCCGCACCGCCCGCTCCACCTCGTCGACGGCGGCCAGCACCTCGTCCACACCGAGGGCGACCATCGTGGGATGGTCACCCACCCCGTCCCACGCCGGCCAGGCCCGCGCGCCGGCCCAGAGCGCCCGGTGCCGTCGGCGCTCCGGCGGCGGCCCCCAACGCGCCGGCGGAACCGGGCCGAACAGCACCACCGACGGGGTGCGGTAGCCGGTGGCCAGGTGTGCCACCCCGGTGTCCCCGCTGACCACCAGGCGCGCCCCGGCGATCAGCGCGGCGAGCTGGGCCAGGTCCGTCCGGCCGGCCAGCACCGCAGCGGCTGGCAACCCGGCCTGGTACGCGATGCGGGCGACCCCGGCCCGCTCCGACGCGCTGCCGGTCAACACCACCCGGTGCCCCCGCCCGGTCAGCTCCCGGGCCAGGGCCGCGTACCGGCCGGCCGGCCAGCGTTTGGCCGGCTCCTTCGAGCCGGGGTGCAGCACCGTGACACCGCCGGCCGCCAAGCCCGGCTCCGGCCGGCGCAGGTCCAGGTCGGTCGGGTCGGCCGGAACCCCGTACCCCCGCAGCAGCCGGCACCAGCGCCACACCTCGTGCTCCTCGTCGTCCCACTCCGGCCCGTCGACGTGCGGCGTTTCGGCGTTGGCGAAGGCGAGCAGCCGGCCAGGGCGGACGGCGGCCAACAGCCGGTGCGACCGTGGACCCCGGCCGTGCAGGTTGACCGCCACCTCCACCCGCCCGGCGGGCCGGTCCAGCCGGGTCAGGCCGTCGGTGGGCAGCAACCGGTCCACCCCGCCGACCAGCTCGACCAGCGGCCCCAGCCAGGCGGGCGCGGCGAGCACCAGTTGCTGGTCCGGGTACGCCACCCGCAACGCCCGCAACGCCGGGACCGCCGTGACGAGGTCACCGACGCCGAGGGCACGCAGCGCCAGGATCATGGGTACGACGTCTCCTGATCGGCGCAGACCACCATCTCGCGGATCGCGCAGCCGGCCGGCTGGGACAGGGCGAACATGACCGCGGCAGCGGTGTCGGCCGGATCGTTGAGGATCGCGTCCGCCCCCGGCCGGTACTGCGGGTCGCGCTCGTCGAAGAAGGCCGTCCGCATCCCGCCCGGGATGAGCAGCGTGACGCCGACCGTACCGGCCAGTTCGGCGGCGAGCGCCCGGGTGAAACCGACCACCCCGAACTTCGCCGCGCAGTACGCCGTCGCGTCGCTGACCGCCTTGACTCCGAGGGTCGAGGCCACCGTCACGACGGTGCCCCTGGATGCCGTCAGGAACGGCAGCGCGGCCCGGACCACCGCCGCGGTCGCCAGCAGGTCGACGGCGATGATCCGGTCCCAGGTCTCACCGGGCACGTCGGCGAGCCGACCGGGCACGTCGATGCCGGCGGCGGTGACCACGGCGTCCAGCCCGCCCACGCGTTCGACCAACTCGCGGGTGGCCGCCTCGGCGCTGCGGGTGTCGGCCAGGTCGCACTCCATCCAGGGCACCCCGTCGGCCGGCGCCCGCCGATCCAGCACCAGAGGCCGACCACCGGCGGCGGCCACCGCCGCCACCACGGCCGCACCCAGTCCGCTGGAGCCGCCGGTGACCAGCACCGTCCGCCCGGTACCCGACACGCTCACCGGACCGTCTCCGTCCGGGTGACCGTCGCGGCGATCAGCTCGGTGGTGGAGCGCCCGTCCAGGTAGGGCACCACCACCGTGTGACCGCCCCACCGACGCAGCAGCTCCGCCTCCGGCAGGCCGTCACCGTCACCGCCGCCGGAGGCGTAGTCGCCACCCTTGACCCAGACGTCCGGGCGCAGCCAGGACAGCGCCGCCTCCGGCGTCGGCTCGTCGAAGATCATTACCGCGTCGACGCAACTCAACGCGGCCAACAGGCGACTTCGGTCGTCCTGGCGCATCACCGGCCGGTCCGGCCCCTTGAGGCCGGTGATGCTGGCGTCGGAGTTGAGGCACACGATCAGGCAGTCGCCGAGCTGCCGGGCGGCCTGCAACGTCGCCACGTGGCCGGCGTGCAGCAGGTCGAAACAGCCGCCGGTGGCGACGACCGTGCCTCCGGCGGCGCGGACCCGGGCGACCGCGGCGGCGGACGCGGCCACCCCGACCCGGTCGCCGGCCACCGCGGCGTGCACCGCCTGCGGGGCACGCCGCACCGGTGCCGGCAGCGCCGTCGCCACACCACCGTCCGCCACGTACGCCGAGGCCTCCGCCACCGCCTCCTGCACCGCCTCGGAGACCAGCGCGCCACGGGCCAGGGCGAGGCCGGCGGCGACGGCGAACCGGTCGCCCGCGCCGCAGGTGTCCCCCTCGGCGGCCACCGGGGCGGGGACCATCAGCGGGGTGGACCCGGCGTGGCTGAGCAGCGCGCCGTCGGCACCGAGGGTCACCGCGACCGCCCCCGCGCGCCACCGCTGCCGCAGCCGCTGCGCCCCCTCGGCGGCGGTGGCCAGCCGGGTGGCGCCGACCGGGGCCTCCATCAACTCCCGCACCTCCGCCTCGTTCGGGGTGACCAGGTTCGCTCCGGGTACCGCGGCGGGACCACGAGGGTGGGGATCCCACACCAGCGGGGCGCGGATCGAAGCCAGGGCCGCCCGCAGCGCCGGCTGCCGCGCCACCGCGCGGCCGTAGTCGCTGACCAGCACCACCGATGCCCGGTCCAGGACGCGCAACACCGCCTCGCCCGGCTCCCCCAGCTCCCCCACCCCGCCGCCCCGGTCATGGCGCAGCAGCACCCGACCCCCGGACCGCAACCGGATCTTCTCCGGGGTCGCACCGGCCAGCCGCAGCGGATACACCTGCACCCCGGCGGCGGCGAGCAGCACGCTCAGCCGGGCCCCACCGGCATCGTCGGCCAACGCGGTCACCAGCACCACCTCGGCACCCTGTGCGGCGGCGAAGACGGCGGAGAGCCCGGCGCCGCCGGGCCGATCCACGTGCGCGATCTCGTCGAGCACGGGCACCGGCGAGTCCGGACAGAGCCGGTTGACCACACCCTCGACGTCCCGGTCGAGCAGGGTGTCGCCGACCACCACCACGGGTCCCGTCACGCTTGCCTCCTCACGCCTGCACCGGCCGGGCGGCACCGCCGTCCAGCACCACCTCGACACCGGCCCGCACCGCACCGGCCGCCGGCGCCACCGGTGTCAGCTGATCCGCCATCGCCTGCTCGACGTACTCGCAGAGCAGGTGGCTGGAGACCAGATGCAACTCCTGGACCACCTGGGTGTCCGGCGAGTCCACGGCGAGCACCTCGTGACACGCCTCGGCGAGCGGGTTCGGCACCGGCCCGGTGAACGCCCAGCAGCGCAGTCCCACCTCCCGACCGGCCCGCGCGGCGGCGAGCAGGTTGCCGCTGCCACCGCTGGTGGACAGCAACAGCAGCACGTCGTCGGGTCGGCCGTGCGCGCGGACCTGCCGGGCGAACACCTCCTCGTAGCCGTAGTCGTTGCCGATCGCGGTCAACGCCGACGTCTCGGCGTGCAGCGCGATGGCGGACAGCGGCTGACGGTCGTCGCGGAGCTTGCCGACCAGTTCGGCAGTCAGGTGTTGCGCCTCGGCGGCGCTGCCACCGTTGCCGGCGACGAGCAGCCGACCGCCGTCGGTGAGCCGCCGGGCCAGCGCCGCGCCCCACCGGTTGAGCAGCGGCTCGCAGCGCCGGAACGGTGGCAGCGCCGCGGTCAGGTGTGCCAGGTGCGCGTCGAGCAGGCTCATCAGGCCACCACCCGGGTCGGTCGGTGTACCGCGGCCACCTCGTCGTAGACCTCGGCGAGGCGCTGCGCGGTGACCGCCCACGAGTAGTGGCGGCGGGCCCGGGCCCGCGCCGCGCCCGCGTACGCGAACCGGCGGATCCGGTCGTCGAGCAGCGCACGCAGCGCCTCCCCCAGCGCGCGCGGATCCCGCGCCGGCACCAGGTCCCCGGTCACGCCGTCGACCACCGTGTCACGCAGGCCGCCGACGGCGGTGGCCACCACCGGCACCCCGCACGCCATCGCCTCCAGCGGGGTCAGCCCGAACGGTTCGTACCAGGGCGCGGCGACCAGGATGTCCGCCGAGCGGTACCAGCGGCCCATCTCCTCCCGGGGCACCGCACCGACCAGGCGAACCCGGTCGGCGACACCGCAACTGCCGGCGAGCGCCCGCAGCCGCCGGGCGTACGGGTCGCTCTCCAGCAGGCCGGCCGGCGGACCACCGACCACGACGCACTCGGCCTCGGGGACGTGCGCCATCGCCCGTACCACCGTCTGGAAGCCCTTGCGTTCCACCAACCGGCCGACGGTGAGGATCCGGGGTCGCCCGGGCTCCCGCTCTGTGGCCGGCCCCAGCGGGGCGAAGGTGGCGAGGTTGACACCGGACGGGATCACCGTCATCGCCGTGCGTGGGACCCCCATCCGGACCAGCTCACCGACCTCGTCGCGGCACTGGGCGATCACCCGGTCGACCGAACGACCCAGTTGGCGTTCGTAGCCGATCCGCCGGGCCGGGCTGGTGTCCTGCACACCCTGGTAACGACGCTTCACCGTGCCGAGGGCGTGGTAGGTCTGCACCACCGGCACCCCGGTCTGCCGGCCGGCCTCAAGCGCGGCGAGCCCACTCATCCAGAAGTGGGCGTGGATCACCTCGGGGGCCCAGTCCCCGCCCCGCCACCTGTCGATCAGCCAGGCGCCGAACGGGCGCATGTGCGGCAGCAGGGCGTCCTTCGCCACCGGCTCGGCCGGCCCGGCCGGCACGTGCACCACGTCGTAGCCGTCCGGGCTGCGTACGGTCACCGGTAGGTCCACCGCGTCGCGGCGGGTGTAGACCCGTACGTCGTGCCCGGCGGCGGCGAGCGCGGCGGAGAGTTCCGCGACGTGCGTGTTCTGGCCACCGGCGTCCTCGCCGCCCAGGATGGCGAGCGGGCTGGCGTGCTCCGAGATCATCGCTATCCGCATACTTCCTCCTCCAGCAGCCGGTCCCAGTCGGTGAGGAAACGGTCGAGGCCGTAACGTTCACGAGCGGCGGCGCGAGCCTCGGCGCCGGCCGCGCGCGCCCGCTGCGGTTCGGCGACGAAGCGGTCGGCGGCCTCCAGCAGGGTGTCGACCCGGGTGGAAAGGGCACCGGCACCCGGTGGCACCGCCATCACCGCTTCGGTGGTGGCCAACGCCACCACCGGCATCCCCATGGCCATCGCCTCGATCAGGCTCAGCCCCAGCGACGTCCACCGGCACAGGTGCAGGTACGCCCGGCGGCGCGCCAACTCGGCGTGCATCCGGTGCTGCGGCACGTCGTCGTGGCTTTTCAACCGGTCAGCCGGCAGACCGAGGTGCTCGGCCAGCCCGGCCACCTTCATGCCGAAGACGTCCAGCGGGGCGATCTCGGCGAACCGGGGCAGCAGGTCGGTGCCGGTGACCCGCCACCGGCGTACCGGCTCGTTGATCACCACGGCCAGCCGGTCCAGTTCGCCGGTCCAGGCCGCCGTGGGTGCCACGATGCCGTGGTCGACGACAGTGGTGCGGGTGGTACCGGTGTCCCAGAACAGCTCGTTGAACGCGGTCACGTGGGCGATGAGCAGGTCGTCCCGGTCGGCCATCGGGTGGCGGCTGTTGGGGATCTGGCCGTCCTTCGGCGTGTTGTGCTCCACGTAGATCGCCGGCAGGTCCCGGCCGGGCCGGCGACCGAGCCACTGCTCGGCCAGGTCGAGTTCCTCGGGGCGTTGCAGGATCATTAGGTCGACGTCCGCGGTGCGCAACTGTTCCGGGCTCACCTCCGCGGCGCTCTCCGGCCAGGTGTACGTCCGGGCGCGGCCCAGCCCGTACGGCCCCCGGTCCGGGGTGACCGGGATCAGGTAGCGGTGCTTGCCGTGCACGAACGAGGTGGTCCAGGAACCGTGCACGTGCCAGAGCAGGATGTTCATCGGCCGCCCCCACCGCCGACGGTGGCCACCTCGGGTGCCGTCGTGGGCCCGGCCGGACCGGTGGCCACCCGGTCCGGCGCCACACCCAGCAGTCGCAGCGCGTCGAGGACGGCACCTGGCTCGATGTCGCTCAGGCAAGGATGCCCGGGTACCGGACACCGTGCGGCCCGGGTGTCGCGGCAGGCGGCGCTGGCGTCGCCGAGGCGTACCGTCGGCACCCGCCACGGCCCCCACTGCCCGAAGGGGACGGTGGGGGCGAAGAGGCTGACCACCGGCACGCCGTACGCGGCGGCCAGGTGCGCCGGACCGGTGTTGCCGACCACCACCGCGCCGGCCGCGGCCACGATCCCGGCCAACTCGGCCAGGCCGGTGCGGCCACCGAGATCCCGGCCGTGCCGTCCGGCGATCCGCTCGGTGAGGTCCCGCTCGTGGGGACCGCCGGTGACCACCACCCGGTACCCGGCGGCGCTCAGCTCGTCGGCGATCCGCTCCGCCAACTCGGGCGGGCAACCCCGGGCCGGTGCCGCCGAGCCGGGATGCAGCACCACGTAACCCGGTTCGCCGGCCGCCAGCGGTGGCGGTGGGACCGGGCGCAGTCGCAGGTGCGGTTCGTCGCCCTCGCCGAGCGCGTAACCGGCGGCGGCGGCCAGGGACAGGGCCCGTTCGGCCTCCGGCACGCCAACCGGCACCCGGTGCCGCACGTCCAGCAGGCTGCCCGGGTAGTCGTCGCTGATCGCCGCGATCCGGGCGACGCCGGCCATCCGCAGCAGTAGCGCCAAGGGCAGCGGCGACTGGTGGAACGAGGTGAAGATGACCGCCTCGTCGGCGGCCACCGCCGCCAGCCGGCTGACCAGGGTGGCCAGCTCCGGCGGATCCACCGGCGCGGGGGCCGGGTCGATCCAGGGCAGCCGGTGCTCGATCACCTCGTCGACCCCGGGCAGCAGGTCGGCGGCGGCCCGCCCGCGGGGCCCGCAGAGCAGCACCACCCGCTCGGCCCCGGCGGCGACCGCCCGGATGCCCGGTCCGGTCACCAGCACGTCACCAGCCGAGTCCGACCGCACCACCAGAACGGTGCGACCGCTGCCGGGGCGTCCCGCGCCGGCTCGCCGGGCACCCGTGACCTCGGAACGGTTCCCGGCCCCCGACATCGGCTTCGCCGGGCCCAGTGCGGCCTGACGCCGCAGGATCTCCGCGACGGCCGAGGGCAGGTCGGCGGCCACCCACGGAGCCGCCGCCACCTCCTCGGCGCGGGTCACCGGCGTCGGGACCAGGATGCCGGCCGCACCGGCGGCCAGCGCCGCCGTGACGTCGCGGCCGATGTCACCAACCAGGGCGCAGCGGGTAGGTACGGTGCCCAGCGCCCGAGCTGCGGCGTGCACCAGGCCCGGCCTCGGCTTGCGACACGCGCAGCCGTCCCCGTCGTCGTGGGGACACACCTGCCAGGAGTCGAACGGGCCGAGCAGTGCCTCGATCCGGCGGTGCACCCGGTGCAACTGTCGTTCGGTGAACAGCCCCCGAGCCAACCCGGACTGATTGGTCACCACGGCGAGCTTCAGTCCGGCCGCCCGCAGCCGGTCCAACGCCGCGCGGGCACCCGGCATCGGGCGCACCTTGTCCGGATCCGAGTTGTACGGCACGTCCTCGACCAGGGTGCCGTCCCGGTCCAGCAGGACCGCGTCGAACAGGACCGGGCGGGACATGGTCCGGTCGGATTCGGCCAGCACCCCTGCTGACCTGCGCTGATCCGGCTCCCCATGGTCCTGTCGCACGGGCGGCGGGTTCCCTGCGCCCCGGTGAGTAAACGTCACCCGCGACGCGGCTGAGGACACCGCGCACCGGCGGCACCCGCACGGCCGCCCGCGGTTGGCCTTACCCGCGGTCCCCGAGAAGCTAACCCGGCCACCTCGTTAGCCGAGGCCACGGGCCGGGTACCGAGGGGCGGTGGCGGTCGTGGAGAAATTGATCGAGGTACCGGCCGGGCAGGTGTGGGCGGTGCTCGCGGACGGATGGACCTACAGCGACTGGGTGGTGGGCACCGCCCACATGCGCAACGTGGACCAGGACTGGCCCCGGGTGGGCACCCGGCTGTACCACCGAGCCGGTCCCTGGCCGTTCTCCCTGGAGGACTGTTCGACGGTGCTGGCCTGCGAGCCGGGTCGAAAACTCGTGCTCCGGGTGCAACTCTGGCCAGCCGGGGAGGCGGTGGTGGTCTTCACCCTGGAACCCGTCGGCACGGACGCGACCCGGGTGCTGCTCGCCGAGGACTTCGCTGCCGGACCGCTGCGTTGGATCCGCACCAAAATCAATGATCTGGTGCTGCATCTGCGCAACGAGGAGACCTTGGACCGGCTCTCCGACATCGCCCGCCGGCAGAAGACACCGGACTGATCGCGGGCACGGCGACGGGGAGCCATTTCACCCCGGAAGGGACAAGTGGCTACGCTCACGGGGAACCCTGTCCGCAGACCGAGGATGTCCCCCATGATCGAACCCGTCCAGTTGCCCTCGCCGTGGCGGGACGTGCGCCTGACCGTCGTGGTCCCGACCTACAACGAGGCGGGCAACCTGCCGACGCTGGTCGAGCGTCTCCTCGCGCTGCCCCTACCCGGCCTGAAGGTGCTGGTCGCCGACGACAACTCCCCCGACGGCACCGGTGAGGTCGCGGACAAGCTCGCCATAGAGCATCCGGAACGGGTGCAGGTCGTGCACCGGCCGGGCAAGGAGGGTCTGGGCCGGGCGTACGTGGACGGGATCGGCCGGGCCCTCGACGGCGGCGCCGAGTACGTGGCCCAGATGGACGCCGACCTGTCCCACCCGCCGGAGGCGTTGCCGGGCATGCTCGGCGCCCTGCTGTCCACTCAGGCCGGTGTGGTCATCGGCTCACGCTACGTGCCCGGCGGCGAGCTGGACGAGAACTGGCCGCTGTACCGACGGGCGCTCAGTGGCTGGGCGAACCTGTACGTGCACACGCTGCTGCGGGTACGTATCCGCGACCTCACCGCCGGTTTCAAGATCTGGCGGGCCGACGCGCTGCGCGACATCGGGCTGGAGCGGGTGCAGTCCAACGGCTACAGCTTCCAGGTCGAGATGCACTACCTGGCCACCAAGTTGGGGCACACCATCCTGGAGGTGCCGATCCGGTTCGAGGAGCGGCGGGACGGTGCCTCGAAGATGACCACCGCCACCAAGATCGAAAGCGCCCTCATGCCGTTCAAGCTCCGTACCCGGCACCGCAACATCGAGCCCTGACCGGTCGGCCCGGCGGTCACGCGTAGACGGCCCGGTGCGCGCTGGCGATCGCCCGTTGGTACAACCCACCGGTGAGGGCCCGGTCGCGAGCCAGCGCCGCACGGGCGGCGTTCGCGCCGGGTGCGCCGTGCACCCCGCCGCCGGGGTGTGCCGACGAGCTGGCCAGGAAGAGTCGGTCCACCGGGGTGTCGGCGCGGCCGAGTCCGGGGACCGGCCGCAGGAAGAGCTGCTGGTAGGGGGCGGCGGTGCCGCCGCCCAGCGCGCCGCCGACCAGGCTCGGGTTCGCCTCCTCCAGCTCGGCCGGGCCGGCCACGTGCCGGCCCACGACCAGACTGCGGAACCCGGGGGCGGCGGCTTCCAGCACCGTCTCCATCCGCTCGACGTGGGCCATGATGTCGTCGGCCCGCCAGTGCCGGCGAAACGGCAGGTGGGTGTACGACCAGAGCGACTCGGTGCCCGGCGGCGAGTGGCTCGGGTCGGCCACCGACATCTGCCCCACCAGCAGGAACGGGTCCGGCGGCAGCTCGCCCAGGGCCAGCGTGGCGGCGTAACCGGTAAGCCCGTTGAGATCCGCTCCCAGGTGCACCGTGCCGACGGTGGACACGCGGCGGTTCGTCCAGGGCATCGGGGCGGACAGCGCCCAGTCCACCTTCAGCGTGGACCCGTCCCAGCGGAAGTGTTCCAGGTCGGCCACCAGTCGCGGGGGCAGCACGGCCGGGCCGACCAGATCCAGGTACAGCGCGGGCGCGGGCACGTCGGCGAGCACCGCCCGACGGGCCCGCCAGTTGGTACCGCCGACGGTGCGTACCCCCACCGCCCGGCCCCGGGCGACCAGGATCCGGTCCACCCGGGCACCGTAGAGGATCCGGCCGCCCCGCTCGGCCAACCGGGCAACCAGCGCGTCGGTGATCTTCTGCGCGCCGCCCTCCGGCACCGGCCAGCCGACCTGCTGGCCGAGCATGGCGAGCAGCCACCCGTAGACGCCGGAGCCGGCCTCCTCGGTGGACAGGTCGGTGTGCAGGGCGCAGCCGGCGAGCAACGCCGGCCCGCCGGCACCGGTGAACAGTTCCTCACCGAGCCGGCTCGCCGGCAGCACCAGCCGCCGGGCCAGCCGCAGCGAGCCGCCGACCCGCAGTCGGCGCAGCAGGCCGAGGCCGCCGCGTACCGGCGGGAACGGAGTGGTGATCAGCTCCAGCATCGGGTCGGCGACCTGCTGCCACTGCTCGTACGCGGTCAGCCAGCGCTCGCCGTCACCGGGGGCGAAGGTCTCCAGTGACGCCGCCGTGACGGTGGGGTCGCGGTTGAGCACGGCGGCCCGGTCGTCGGGGAACAGGTGGGCCAGCACGTCGGGGGCGTGCCGCCAGGAGAGCCCGTACCGGGTCAGGCCGAGCCCGCGCAGCACCGGCGAGGCGTAGCCGAGCGGGTAGAACGAGCTGAAGAGGTCACTGAGGTAGCCGGGCGCGGTCACCTCGGCCGAGCGCACCGCCCCGCCGGGTACCCCGGTCGCCTCCAGCACCAGCACGTCCCAACCCGCGTCGGCCAACAGGTTGGCGGCGACCAGGCCGTTGTGTCCGGCACCGACGACGACGGCGTCGGCCCGCTCGGCACCGAGGGAACCTGGCGAAGTCATCCGAGGACGCTACCCCGAGTCGTTCCGACGAAACGTTTGCCGGGGCCGGGCCCGGGCATGCAGCGCGCCATGTACACGGTCACGCAGCTCATCGGTGGGGTCTGGGGTGCCGGCGGGGAGGCCGGCGAGTTGACGGTGCACGATCCGGCCGATGGCCGCCCGGTGACCAGCGCCCCGATCGCCACCGCTGACGAGGTCGACAAGGCGGTGGCGGCGGCGCGGGGAGTCGCGTCCGAGTGGGCCGCGACGGCCCCGGCGGCGCGGGCCGCGGCGCTGCACCGGATCGCCGACGCGGTCAGCGAGATCGCCGACGACCTGGCGCAGGCGACGACGGCCGAGATGGGCAAGCCTCTCGCGGACGCCCGGGGCGGCGTCGAGGCGGGCGTCGCCACCCTGCGGCAGTACGCCGAACTCGCGCCGGCCCGGGGCGGCCGTACCCTGCACGGCGATCCCGCCGCGATCGACTTCATGACGCCACAGCCGCGTGGCGTGGTGGCTGCCATCACGCCGTGGAACGACCCGGTCGCCGTGTCGTGCGGGCTGCTCGGTGCGGCCCTGGTCACCGGGAACGTGGTGCTGCACAAGCCCAGCGAGCGCACTCCCGCGACGGGGTGGCTGCTGGCCCGCGCATTCGACACCGCCCTGCCGGCCGGGGTGCTGTCGCTGCTCAGCGGCGGCCCGACGACCGGCGCGGCGTTGGCCGCCGCCGAGGTGGACATGGTCGCCCACGTGGGCTCCAGCGCCACCGGCCGGGCGATCGCCACGGCCGCGGCCGGCACCGGCGCCAAGGTGCTGCTGGAGAACGGTGGCAGCGACCCGCTGATCGTCGACGCCGACGTCGACCCGAACTGGGCCGCCGGTGAGGCCGCCCTGGGCGCCTTCGCCAACGCCGGACAGATCTGCGTCGCGGTGGAGCGGATCTACGCCCACCGCGACGTCGCCGAGGACTTCGTGGACGCGCTGGTCGAGCGGGCCGCCGCACTGCGGGTCGGACCGGGGCGCGACCCGGACACCCAGCTCGGCCCGCTGGTCGATCGGCGCCATCGCGATCAGGTCCACGGGCAGGTGATCGCGGCGATGGCGGACGGCGCCCGGCTGCGCGTCGGCGGCACCCTGCCGGAGGGGCCTGGTGCCTTCTACCCGGCGACCGTGGTCGACCGCTGCCGGCACGACCTGGCGTTGATCCGCGAGGAGACGTTCGGCCCGGTCGCCGCCGTGGTGGTGGTCGACTCGTTCTCCGAGGCGCTGCGATGCGCGGCCGACTCACCGTACGGGTTGGCGGCGACCGTGCTGACCGGGTCGATGAGCCACGCCCAGCGGGCCTGGCGGGAGCTGCCGGTGGGCACCGTGAAGGTGAACGCGGTCTTCGGCGGCGCGCCGGCCGGTGCCGCGCACCCCCGCCGGGGCAGTGGTCAGGGCTTCGGTTACGGACCGGAGCTGCTCGACGAGTTCACCGCCACCAAGGCGGTACACATTCAGGCACCCGGCGGCGGCCACTGGTGAACCGGCGCCTCGGACCGGGCGTGCCGCAGGGGCCCGGCCCGGCGCGTACGCCGGTCGGGCCCCTGTCGACGAACGGCGGGCTCGACCCGCCACGGGCCGTGTGGGTCGACGAACGTCGGCTCAGCGACCGCGGGCCTTGCGGGTCTGGCGGTCGTTGGCCTTCTGGATGGCCTTGACCAGTTCCGGCTTGGTCATGCTCGACCGCCCCGACACGTCCAGTTCGCGGGCCACCCCCATGAGGTGTTCCTTGGGGGCGTTCGCGTCGACCCCACCGGCGGTCGGTGCCCGCCGGGCGGGGCCACCGCCGGCGGCCTGCTGGTCGCTGGGGCCCTTGCGGCCCTTCGGCTCCCAGTGGTCGCCGACCTTCTCGAACTCGTGCTTGACGGCGGCGAACGCGGTGCGGTGCGCCCGCTCGCCCTCGCCGTAGGTCTCGACCGCGGAATCGTGTGTCTTCTCCCAGGTGCGCTGGGCCTTCTCCGGGGAGCGCCGCAGCGTGCTGGGCAGTACCTCGCGCCCGGGCATCTCGATCCTCCTCCGTGTGCGAGCGATTCGGATTGGTGTACCCGGGCGATGCGGCGGCAAACGTCGGCGGCGTTTGCCGCTCGACCGCGCCGGGTACCGGCGGGGCCAGCTACGGTGCCCGCAGTGCCCAGGGAGCGGCTATGACGACGACGAACCCCGACGCCCCGTCGACCGATCCGCCGGTGCCGGGGCTACCCGGGATCCGCCAGCTCCGCTGGCAGACCTGGCGTGGCGTGCTGGTCCGCGCCGGACGCAACTACCTGCGGGACAACTGCACGGACTGGGCCGCCGCGCTCACCTACTACGGGGTGCTGGCGCTGTTCCCCTCCACCGTCGTGGTGGTGGCCCTGGTCGGTCTGGTCTCCGACGGTGAACGCACCGTCGACACGGTGCTCGATCTGGCCCGCGACGTCGGTGCCGGCTCCGTGGTGGCGAACGAGAGTTTCGTCGGCGTGGTCCGCGAGGTGGTGGACCAGAACAGCTCCGCCGGGGTGCTGCTCAGCTTCGGTCTGCTCGGCGCGCTCTGGTCGGCCTCGAACTTCATCGCCTCGTTCACCCGGGCCTCGAACGCGATCTACGGCGTGGTCGAGGGACGGCCGGTGTGGAAGCTGCGCCCGACACAGATCGGACTGGCTGCCCTGTCGCTGGTGCTGCTCGCCACCGTGGCCGCCGGTCTGATCGTCAGCGGCCCGGTCGCCGACGCGGTCGGTGACCTGGTGGGGGCCGGCGGTGCGGCCCGCACCGCGTGGGCGGTGGCCAAGTGGCCGGCGCTTGCGTTGATCGCGATGCTGTTGATGTCCCTGCTGTTCTGGGTCGCCCCGAACGTGCGTCAGCCACGCTTCCGCTGGCTCACCCCCGGCGGGGTGGTGGCCCTGACCACCTGGGCGCTCGGCTCCTTCGGCTTCGGGTTGTACGTGGCGAACTTCGGCTCGTACAACACCACGTACGGCAGCCTCGGAGCGGTGATCGCGTTCCTGGTCTGGCTCTACCTGTCCAACTCCGCGCTGATGCTCGGTGTCCAGATCAACGCCGAACTTCAGCGGGGACGGCGGCTCCAGTCCGGCCGGGAGGACGCCGACGAGCCGGTGCTGCCGCCGCGGTCGCCGGCCGGTGCGTGACCGCTCACCGGTTTACCACCCGTCCCGCCGGGTAGCGCAGAAGACATGGATCGCGGCAGCAGCAAGCACTCACCGAGGGTCGACGAGCAGATGAGCCAGGAGGTCAGCGGCCTCGTGCAGGGGCCGGGGACCGGCGGCTCACGGGTCGACGAGTTCCGCGTCCCGGAGCCCGCGGGAGAGGACCAGCCGGAGCCGACCACGGCGCCGGCCGGCGACCTGCGCAGCGGCGCTCCCCAGGGCATGACCTCCGAGGACGTCGAGGCCCGCAGCCGGTTGGGGCGGTTCATCACGATGAGCGCCCTACCCGGGGACCGGGCCGCACTGCTCGCCAACGCGCGCGAGAACGAGGCCCCCGACGACGTACTGGCCGCGTTGGAGCGCCTGCCCGAGAGCACCCGGTACCAGACGGTGTCCGAGGTGTGGGCGGCGCTCGGCCACACAAACGAGACAACGCGCTGGTAGGTGGACCCGACCGGTCCGCAAGCCTCACCAAGCGCAGGGAAGGATGCTGATGAGTGGCGTAATTGAGCATGTCGACGTGGCCGTCCCGGTGCGGACGGCGTACGACCAGTGGACCCAGTTCGAGGAGTTTCCGCAGTTCATGGAGGGCGTGCAGGAGATTCGCCAGGTCTCCGACACGATGACCCACTGGACCGTCGAGATCGCCGGGGTCAAGCGGGAGTTCGACGCTGAGATCACCGAGCAGCTGCCCGACGAGCGGGTGGCGTGGCGGTCGACCGGCGGCACCCAGCACTCCGGGGTGGTCACCTTCCACCGACTGGACGAGAACAGCAGCCGGGTCAGCCTCCAGTTGGAGTTCGACCCGCACGGCGTCATCGAGCAGGCCGGCGACAAGCTCGGCGTGGTCGACCGCCGGGCCAAGGGCGACCTGCAACGGTTCAAGACGTTCATCGAGCGGCGCGGTCAGGAGACCGGTGCGTGGCGCGGGCAGGTCGACCGTCCGCAGCCCTGATCCCGCGATGAGACCGTCGACGGCCGCCGGGTGTCCCCGGCGGCCGTCGCCGCGTGCACCGGATCCGGTGCCCTACCGCCGAACGATCACGCCCGGCCTGGGGGTGCCGTTTGCGACGACGGCGCGGGGGTACCGCGATGGCATGACCGACGACAGGGCGTGGCGCAACGAGGAACGACTCCCGCTGGAGGAACTGGACCGGGCCGTCGCCCGGTCCACGCTCGACGGGCAGGCCGACGACGTGACCGGCAACGACGCCGGAGAGGAAGCCGCCTTCGGGCACGGCCCCGAGGCGGCCGACCGGGGTGGCGAGGTGCCCGGCACCGGCCGCGAACCCACCGATCCGGACCGCGCCTACCGCCCCTCCACCACCGGGCGCACCGGCCCGGACACTCTCTGACACCACCACGGGTACGCGTTCCGGGCCGCGGCAGCGGTCCGTGAGGTACCCGGAGCGCGACAGCCGGCAGCGGAAACAGGTCAGCCGAACGGACGGCGAATTCGGACAGCTCAGGCAGAATCGGCCGTTCGGCTGACGGCAATGGCCGCGTCGCGCGCAAGACTTTCGGAATGCATCAGGGCTCCGGCTTCCTCTCCACGCGTCAGCGTCGCCTGGCATGGCTCGGCTTCCTCCTCGCCGCAGTGCAGGCACCCGTCTCCGCCAGGCTGGTCGACGACAGCTCGTGGCTGTTCAGCCTCTGCGTCGCGCTGATGGTGGCGACCGTGATCATCGCCGACGACGCCGCGCGGCGCCGCCCGGCGGACGCGCCTTCCGAGTAGGGGCTGCCCGAGGTCACCGGCCGGGTCGAGGCGGCACACTTCGCCGGCCGCGCGCCTCGGCCGGGCCGAGGGCTCATGGTTCGCCAACCGGGCGCGCCTCGTGGCCCGAACGCCCGTGTGTCCGGCGGCGTTCCTTCATCTCCGCCTCGTAGAGGTGCCGTCGGCCACCGACCAGTTGGTCACGTGCCGACCGGTCCAGGTCGCGGAACACCGCGTGGTATCCGTCGTCGAAGTCCTCGACGATCTGGAACGTCCACCGACCGGCGATGACGTTGCGGCCCACCAGTTCGTCGGCGATCCGGTCGGCGATCCCGGGGTGCCCGGCGTCGCGGAACATCCGTACCGCGTCGTCGAGCATCAGGTCGGCGTGCCCGATGAGCTGGTGCAGCGAGTAGAGATAACCACGGGCGCGTTCCACGCACTCCAGGGCCTCGCTGAGCTTGCCGAGGGCGGCCACCGTGTCGTCGCTCACTCCGGCCGGACGCCGGTGCTGCTCGTCGGGCCCGTCGGTGGTGTCCATCCGTACCTCCTGGTGCCGGTCGTGCCGCAGCGTCCGCTTACCCGCCGTCCGCCGCGCCCGACTCGATCCCCTCGGACACCTGCCGGGCACCGCCGCGGATACCGGGACCGTCCGAGCGGCCGAGGTCGCGACGCTGCGGGTTGGCTACATTCGTTCCCCATGCGCGTGCCGTCGAACCGGGTCGTCTCCCCCACCGCCGTCGACTGGACCCGGTCCAGTCTGGTCACGCTCGCCAACGCCGTGGGGCTGGACGGGCTCGCCGCCGCCTCCGCCCGGCCGGGGCTGCTCGCCGCCGTGGACCAGCACGCCGCCGCGGTGCGTGACAGCCTGCGCGGGGACCGGCGGCCGTTGACCGCCGCAGCCCTCGCCGGTTACGCCGACGGTGTGCGCGCCGCCGCCGAGGAGTACGGCTGGCAGCCGGCCACCCCGATCGACTGGGCGGAGGCGGACTGGGTACTGCTGCGCCTGCTCGCGGTCTGCGCGCTTACGGCCGCGCTGGACACCCCGGCGCCGCAGCCACCACCGTTGTGAGGTGGGACGGGTGCCCGCCATGCGGCGGACACCCGTCCCAGTGCGACCGGCAACGCGACCGAAGCACCGTCACGGACGGAACTGCTGGGTCTCGTCGCCCGCGTTGCCGGACTGGTAGGTACCCCGTCCCCCGGCCATCGAGGACTCCGATCCCCGGGCGGCCGGCTGGGCCGCGCCGGTCCGGTCGGCCATCTGCCGCTGCATGTCGCCGCGACCGGCCTCGGCACCCTGCCGCTGCTCGCGGATCGCCCGCGACTCCTCGGCCGCTCTGGTGAGCCAGCCTTCCCAGCGGTTCTGCATCGGCCGCACCAGACCACCACCGACGCCGATGATCAGGATGCCGGCCACCGTGGCGAGCACCGCGATCAGCACGGGCTGGGTGACGGTGGTGGCGATACCCACCTGGTTGAGCGCCGCGATGACGCCCAGCGCGATGATGAAGATCGCCGTCACGTCGGCCAGGAAGCGGCCGTACGACAGCCCGCCGAGCGCCCCGGTGACGAGATCCCGCACCGCGTTGGCGATCGCGGCGGCCACCACCACGATGACGATCGCGACGAACGCCCGGGGCAGCCACGCCACCACGCCGGCGATCAGATCGCTGATCGCGTTCGGCCCCCAGACGCCGAAGGCGAACTGAAGGGTGAACAGCAGCACCGCGTAGTACGCGAGCCTCGCCAGGATGTCACTGGCGTCGTACCGCGTCCGCTCCAGCGCACGCTTGATACCGCCCCGTTCGACCCACCGGTCGAACCCCACCCGTTCCAGGACCGTGTCCACGATCTTGAGCACGGCTCTGGCGATGAGCCATCCGACCACGAGAATCGCGATGAACGCGATGGCCCGGGGCACGAACAGCAGCACCGACCTCCACATGTCGGCCGCGGCGTCACCGATGTTGACCTGCCTGGCCGCGAGGGTTTCCGGCATGACGTCCCTCCTGTCGCATGGATTGCCCCGCGCGCTTACCCCTTCCCCCGGCCAGCACGCCGCTCCGATCACCCCCTTTTTCTGGACAGACCGCACCGGAACGGCTCTGACCTGCGCTGACGTCCCGACCCGGCGCGCCCGGCCGATGATCGGGAACGCCGGTCGAGCGGGCGGACTAGGCTGCGTTCATGCCAGGAACGGTCGGGCGAGTACCCACGCCAGCAGGCCCGCTGCCGGGCACGGCGGTGCCGGGCACGGCGACCGTCGCCGGCCACCCCCGCTGGGGTGCCACGGTGCTCGGCCCGTACGAGTCGTGGGATCCCGCCGTCCGCGCGACCGTCGAGGTGGTGCTCGCCTCTCCGGCCCCGATGGCCCTGCACCTCGGCGCGGAGTTGCTGCTGCTGTACAACGACGCGTACGCCGACCTGATCGGCGATCGGCACCCGGAGGCCATCGGCCGTCCCCCCGCCGAGGTCTTCGCCGAGGTCTGGCAACGCCCCGGGGTGGGTGACGTCGTCGAGCAGACCTATCGCACCGGCGTTCCCGTCCTGGACCGGGAGATCCCGCTCCCCCTGCACCCTGCCGCCGTCGCCCTCGACCAGCCCGTCTACACCCGTGCCTGCTCACCGTTGCGGGACAGCCACGGCCGGGTCGTCGGCGTGCTGTCCGTGGTGGCCGAGACCAGCCCGGCCACCCGCCAGTTGCAGGGCCTCAGCGATTTCGCCGCGGCGCTCGCCGGCACGCTCACCCTGGACGACGTGGCCCGGGTGGCAATGCGCTACGCGATCACCTCGTTCGACGCCGACCGGGTCTCCTTCGCGGTGGACGACGGGGGCGGTGGCAGCGGGTGGCGGATGGTCCGGCGGGTCCGCGGCGAGTTGGTGGACGAGGCGGACGAGCGGCTGCCCCCGCTGTGGCGGCGCGGCCCGGCCGGCTGGTCGGCGCCGGCGGTGGTCAGTGCCCGCAGCGGACAGGCCAGCTTCATCGACGACGGCCAGCCCCTGCACGAGATCGCGGCGGACCGGCACGACGAGAAGATCCGGGCCCTGGCGGCGGTACCGCTGCGGGCCTCGGTGGTCCGGGGAGCGCTGACGGTCGGCTACCGCTCGGCGCATCCGTGGTCGGCGGCGGAGCGGGCACTGCTGGCAGCCTCGGCCGAACTGGTCGGGCAGGCCACCGAACGGGCCCGCCGGTTCGAGACCCAGCACGGCACCGCCCAACTGCTGCAACGCAGCATGCTGCCGGAGAACCTGCCGGTCCTGCCCCGCCTGCGGATCGCCGCGCGTTACGACCCGGGGGTCGACGGCAACGCCGCGGGCGGGGACTTCTACGACGCGTTCGTGCTGCCCACCGGCGACCTGGGTGTGGTCCTCGGCGACGTCGCCGGCCATGACGTGCAGGCCGCCGCACGGATGGGCCAGGTACGCGCCGCGCTGCGGGCGCTGGCGCTCAACGACCCCCGCCCGGACCAGGTGCTCGCCGGGCTCGACCGGCTGGTAGGCAGCCTCGGCGCCGAGGCCGGCACGTACGAGCTGTTCGTCACCGTGGCGTTCGGCGTCATCGACGTCGGCCGGGAGGAGCTGACCCTGGCCAGCGCCGGTCATCCGGCACCACTGGTGCGTCGCTGTGCGGCGACGGGTGAGCCGAGGGCCGAGTACCTCGACGTGCCCTCCGGTGCCCCGTTGGGGATCGGCTACCGGGCGGCGACGCGTACCGTCGCGTTCTCGCCCGGCGACACGCTGCTGCTGTTCAGCGACGGTGTGGTGGAACGACGCCGGCGCGGGTTGTCGGACGGCCTGGAACGCCTGGCGGAGTCGGTGGCCGGGGCACCCAGCGGCGACCCGAGGTCGTTGTGCGCGGTGGCCTCCGCGGCCGTGCCCGGCGCGACCGAGGACGACGTGGCCGTGCTCGCTGTCGAGTACGCGGTGCGGCCCAGCCGGTCGGCGCGGATGGAGGTGCCCGCCGAGCCGACCGCGCCGAGCCGGGTGCGGCACTGGATGACCGCCCAGCTCACCGAGTGGGAGGTCGCGGAGTCGGTGATCGGCGCGGCGGTGCTGTGCACCAGCGAGCTGACCACCAACGCGTTGCTGCACGCCGGCACCGCGGCTCGGGTGGAGGTCGATCTAAGCCCGGAGCGCCTGCTCGTGTCGGTGGCCGACTCGGGTTCCCGGGGCACGGTGAGCCGGGCCCGCACGGAGACGCTGAGCAGCCGCGGACGCGGGTTGGGTCTGATCGAGGAGCTGAGCGACGCCTGGGGCACCGACCCCACCGTCCGCGGCTCGACGGTCTGGTTCGAGATCCTGCTCCCACCCGCCTGAGCACTCCACGGAGGCTGACGCCGCTCGCCGTCGGTCACCGGCCGGCACCGTCGTCACCGGGCGCGGGAGTTTTCCCCGGATTACCGGAACCTCCGCCGGGGCACGTTGTGCGCCACCTGTCCGCGTGCCGCGGACGTGGCGAGAGGCGGTCCGGTGGAGACGATCGACTTTGCGTTCGCGGTGCTCGGCGTGGCCGCGCTGCTCGCCGGCATCCTGCCTCGGTTGTTGGAGCGGCGACCGCTGTCGATGCCGCTGGCCTTCCTCGGCTTCGGGATGCTTGTGTACGCGCTGCCCACCGGACTGCCCGTGCCGGATCCCCTGTCACATCGGGATCTGGCCACCCATCTGACCGAGATCTGCGTGATCGTCGCGCTGATGGGCGCCGGCTTGAAGATCGATCGTCCGTTGAGTTGGGCGCGCTGGTCGTCGACGTGGCGGCTGCTGGCCGTGGCCATGCCGCTGTGCATCGCCGCCGTCGCACTGCTCGGGTGGTGGTGGGCGGGCCTGGTGCCGGCCAGCGCGTTGCTGCTCGCCGCGGCGCTCGCGCCGACCGATCCGGTCCTCGCCTCCGACGTCCAGGTCGGTGAACCCACCGCCGAGTCGGACTCCGAGGACGAGGTTCGCTTCGCGCTCACCTCGGAGGCGGGGTTGAACGACGGTCTGGCGTTTCCGTTCGTCTACGCGGCGATCGCGATCGCCGGCACCGGCCTCGCTCCCGGCGACTGGCTGGTCCGCTGGATCACTGTCGACCTGCTCTACAAGGTCGGGGCCGGGCTGGTCGGTGGGCTCCTGATCGGTTGGCTGCTCGGCAAGCTCTTCTTCCGGGCGCCCAGCGAGTTGCGGCTGGCCCGGCACGCGGAGGGATTCCTGGCGCTGGCCGCCACCTTCCTGGCGTACGGGCTGGTGGAGGTGGCCGGCGGCTACGGCTTCCTGGCGGTCTTCGTGGCCGCCCGCGCGATCCGGGCGGCGGAGCGCAGCCACCAGTACCACGCGGTGCTGCACGACTTCGCCGAGCAGGTGGAACGGCTGCTCACCGTGCTGATGTTGCTGCTGCTGGGCGGCGCGGTGATCGGCGGTCTGCTGGCCCCGTTGACCTGGCCCGCCGCGCTGGTCGGCCTGGCTCTGGTGTTCCTGGTCCGGCCGCTGGCCGGTTGGCTGGCGCTGCGCGGCGCACCGGGACGACCGGCGGAGCATTTGGTGATCGCCACCTTCGGCATCCGGGGCATCGGCTCGTTCTACTACCTGGCCTACGCCACCACGAAGGCGGACTTCCCGCAGGCGGAGCTCGTCTGGGCCACCGCCGCCCTGGTGGTGATCGTCTCCGTGGTTGTACACGGCGTCGCGGCGACCCCGGTCATGCGGTTGTTGGACGCGTCCGGTCCGCGTACCAGGACGGCGGCCCCGAAGCCTTCCGCAGCCGTCGCCGCCTGAGCCGCCCACCCGGCGGCGCGATGGTCAGGTCAGCCGGCGGGCCAGCGCCCGGCCGAGGTCGCGGCCGGAGCACCAGGCGGTCTGCACCCGGGGTTTTCCGAACGCGTCCCCGGCCAGTCCGATGCCGTCGTCGTCGAGGTGGAAGCCGGTGTCCGGGCCACCACCGTCGGCCGGCTTGGCGTACGTCCACCGGTGCACGTGCAGGTGTTCTGCCCGGTCGGCGAGGGCGAGCAGGTCGCGTACGGCCGCCTCGACGTCCGGCGCGGCCGCGGTGGGTTGGGCCAGGTGTCCGGCCGCGAACTCCTCGGTGGTGTGGGCGACCAGGACCGCAGCACCGTCGCCGCGCCGGTCGCCGTCGTCGCAGACCAGGCTGAGCAGGGGATGGTCGTTGACGAACGCGCCCCGGAAGTCACTCCACCGCCGGCTCGGAAACCGCAGCATCGCCGCCAGGGTCGGCGACCACCGCTGCCGTGCCACGGCCTCGGTGGCCGCGGCGAGTCCCGGGTCGAGCAGCCACGCGGCCTGCGGCCCGGGCATCGCCAGCACCACCGCCGCGCACTCCTCGCCGTCCACGGTCGGTCCCGGCCCGACCCCGAGCACCAGCCGGTTCACCACCACGGGCAGGTCCCGGGCGAGATGTTCCACAAGCGAGCGCAGCCCACGCGGTGCCGCCCACCGCATCGGCCCGCGGACCTCGCGGCGGCCCCCACCGTCGTACGCGACGAAGGTGTCGGTCCACTCGCGGGCCAGACCGGCCGCCTGCCAGCCGCGTACCACCTCGGCGAACTCGGGGTCGCTCACGGTCAGGTAGGCCGCGCCGAGGTCGGCGGGGCGGCCGTCGAAGCGCCGGCTGGCCATCCGGCCGCCGGCCACCCGTCCCCGCTCCCGGATCTGGACCGGTACGCCGGCGTCGCGCAGTTCCCGGGCGCAGGCCACACCGGCGATCCCGGCACCGATCACCACCACGCCCGACCGCTCACCATGCATCCCATGATCGTAGGGCGGCCCGCCCGCCACGGCTCGACGCCCGGGAGACGGTGGTCGGTCGGATACTTCCGGAAGGTCTTCACAAGCCGGCAATCGGCCCGTACCTTGTCGGACATGTGGGAGCGCTTCCACGCACTTTCTTCGATGGGTACGAGGAGCAGACCATGAGAACCCGAAGCACCTTCGCTCTGGTCGGCGTCGTGGCGACGGCACTGACCGTGGCCGGCAGCGTCGGCGTGGGCGCGCTGCGCCCCGCGCCCGCCGCGGCCGCCGACTCCGCCTTCTACGTCGACCCGCAGACCAGCGCCGCCCGCTGGGTGGCGGCCAACCCGAACGACTCGAAGGCCGCCGTGATCCGGGACCGGATCGCCAGCGTCCCCCAGCCCCGCTGGTACACCACCACCAACACCTCGACCGTACGCGCCGAGGTGGACTCCTTCGTCGGCGCCGCAGCCGCCGCCGGCAAGATCCCGATCCTGGTGGTCTACAACATCCCCAACCGTGACTGCAGCAACCACAGCGGGGGCGGCGCACCGAACCACTCGGCCTACCGGCAGTGGGTGGACCAGGTCGCCGCGGGCCTCGGCGGTCGGCCGGCCAGCATCATCCTGGAGCCCGACGTGCTCCCCATCATGACCAGCTGCATGAACGAGAGCCAGCAGGCCGAGGTACGGGCCTCGATGGCGTACGCCGGCAAGGCACTCAAGCGGGGTTCGTCCGCGGCGAAGGTCTACTTCGACATCGGCCACGGTGGCTGGCTCTCCGCCGGGGAGGCCGCCGCGCGGCTGAACGCCGCCGACATCGCCAACAGCGCCGACGGCATCTCGGTGAACGTGTCGAACTACCGCCGCACCGCCGACGAGGTCTCGTACGCCAAGCAGATCATCGCGGCCACCGGCAACTCCCGACTGAAGGCGGTCGTCGACACCAGCCGCAACGGCAACGGCCCGGCCGGCTCCGAATGGTGTGACCCGCCGGGGCGGGCGATCGGCACCCCGAGCACCACCAACACCGGTGACTCCGCCATCGACGCGTTCCTCTGGGTGAAGCTGCCGGGCGAGGCGGACGGCTGCATCGCGGCAGCGGGTCAGTTCGTGCCGCAGCGGGCGTACGACCTGGCCATCGCGGCCGGTCCGGTGCCGACCACGGCACCGCCGACCACCACCCCGCCGACCACCACGCCGCCCACCACCACGCCGCCCACCACCACCCCGCCCACCACCAACCCGCCCGGCGGTGGCTGCTCGGTGACGTTCACCCCGAACACGTGGACCGGTGGCTTCACCGCCGAGATCCGGGTCACCAACCGCGGCTCCGCGTTGAACGGCTGGAACCTCACCTTCAACGTCGCCTCCGGGGTGCAGCTGAGCAACGGCTGGAACGGTGACTGGAGCCAGTCCGGCAACCAGATCACGGTCCGCAACGCCGCCTGGAACGGCAACCTGCCCAGCGGCGGCACGGTAAGCGTTGGTCTTCAGGGCACCTACACCGGCAGCAGCCTGTCCGCGCCGAGCGGTTACACGCTGAACGGGACCGCCTGCGCCTGATCGCCCGACCCGTCCCGAGGGCCCCCGGCCGCCGCCCGTACCGGCGGCGCCGGGGGCCCGCCCCTGTTCCGGTAGGGCCGCCGCTTCAGCGCAGGCGCACGAGCCGGAGGCCGCCGGGGTGTTACCGCCGCGCCGACGGGGGAAGGCGACCGGCGACGAAGGAGGAGACCCATGACCACACAGTCGAACCCCTCGGCCTGGCAGCCGGGTGTGACCGGCGGCGGCACCCTCCCGTCGGGTCCCGGCGGCCGCCCGGCCGCTCCCAGTGGCGACGGCCACGGACCGCCGACCGGGCCGCCGACCGTGACGATCGGCGCGTTCCCGGATTATCCGGCCGCCCAGCGGGTGGTGGACCACCTCGCCGACAACCGGTTCCCGGTGGAACGCACCGCCATCGTCGGCACCGACCTGACCCTGGTGGAGACCGTGCTGGGCCGGATGACCACCGCTCGCGCGGCGCTGGTCGGGGCCGGTACGGGGGCCTGGTTCGGTCTGTTCATCGGCCTGCTGTTCGGCATCTTCACCGTCGGCAACTGGGTGGCGGTGATCCTCGCCGGCCTCGTCATCGGTGCGATCTGGGGTGCCGTCTTCGGTGCCGTGGCACATGCGATGACGGGCGGGCAGCGTGACTTCACCTCCGCCAGTTCCCTGCGGGCCAACCAGTACGCGGTCACCGTGGAGGCCGACGTAGCCGACCAGGCCCGTCAGCTGCTAGCCCGGCTCAACCTGGGTGGACGGGCTCCGCAGACGGCGGGCTGACCCCGCGAAGACGCCGACCGGGCGGTCCCGCCGTGGGTGGGGCCGCCCGGTCAGTCGGTGGCGAGGCGGGCGTGCAGGTGCTCGTCGTAGCGTCGGCCGTCGCCGTAGCGGTGCGACTGCCGCAGGGTGCCCTCGGCCGGAAAGCCGGCCCGCTCGGCGACCCGGCAGGACGCGGGGTTGGCCACCGCGTGACACAACTCGATCCGTTCCAGCCCGAGGTCGGCGAAGGCCCACCCGCTGAGCCGTACGACCGCAGCCGTGGCGACCCCGCGACCGCGGGCGGCAGCGACGGTCCAGTAACCGATCGACGCGTCGCCGGCGTGAATGCGGTGCAGCGACACCGAACCGAGCAGGATCTCCGGGTCGACCGGGTCGGCGGCCGCCAACGACACGTGGCCACCGCCGGACCAGTCGGCCCGCCACCGTAGCCAGCGCAGCGCGGCGTCGAGGTCGAGCGGGTCGCCCTGCGGGTTCCACTGGGCGATCGCCGGATCACGCCAGGCATCCAGGACGGCGGGTGCGTCCGCCTCCCGCCAGGGACGCAGCAGCAGGCCGGGAGCGGTCAGTTCCACGGCGGCAGAGTCTCACACCGCCCGCTCCGGGCGCGCACCGGATACCTCCCCGGAGGTCGCCCGGTCCGTTCCTTCAAAGCTTGACCAATACCCGTTCCCCTCCCCCCGCCACACCGCAGTCACCACTACGGCGAACTCTTGTTCAAATTTTGAACAGGTGCTACCTTTGCGGCGTGACGGAGAGCCTGGACCGCGACCGCCTGACCGCCTGGCGGACCTACATCGAGGCCAGCCAACGCTTGTTCACCCGGCTGGAGGACGACCTGCGCGCCGACAGCGGGCTCAGCTTCGCCGACTACCACGTGCTGGTGCTGCTCTCCGAGGTGCCAGGGCAACGACTGCGGATGGGCGAGTTGGCCGACCGCCTGGTCTTCTCACCCAGCCGACTGACCTATCAGGTCTCCTCCATGCAACGGCGGGGCCTGGTCGCCCGGCAGCCCTGCCCGCAGGACGGCCGGGGCAATGAGGCGGTGCTGACCGCCGCCGGGCTGCTGGCGCTGCGGGAGGCCGCGCCGCACCACCTGCACTCCGTGCGTACCCACTTGATGGACGACCTCGACGATGCCGAGGTCGCCGTCCTGACCAGGATCTTCACCCGGCTCGGCCGACGGCTGCGAGGGGCCGACGGCAGCGACGCCACCCTCGCCACCGCCCCCGGCGACAACTGAAGGAGCCCCGATGCCCGCCATCACCGTCGACAACGTCCTCGTCCTGCCCCGGCTGCCCCGGCTCGACGAGTCCACCGCGTTCCGGCCGGTCCGCCGGCTCACCACCGCGCCCAGCGGCTTCGAGGGCGAGGGTTTCCCGGTGCGCAAGGCCTTTGCCGGGGTGCCGATGAGCGAGCTGGACCCGTTCATCATGCTCGACCAGATGGGCGAGGTGGACTACGCACCCGGCGAGCCGAAGGGCACCTCCTGGCACCCGCACCGGGGCTTCGAGACCGTCACCTACATCATCGACGGGATCTTCGACCACCAGGACAGCCACGGCGGCGGCGGCACCATCACCAACGGCGACACCCAGTGGATGACCGCCGGCAGCGGCCTGCTGCACATCGAGGCCCCGCCGGAGCACCTGGTGGTCAGCGGCGGGCTGTTCCACGGCACCCAACTGTGGGTCAACCTGCCCGGTGCGGCCAAGATGAGTCCACCGAAGTACCAGGACATCCGTGGCAACGAGGCCGCGCTGCTCACCACCCCGGACGGCGGGGCGCTCATCCGGGTGATCGCCGGTGAGATCGCCGGCCACCGCGGGCCCGGCTCCACCTACACCCCGATCACCGTCACCCACGTGACGGTCGAGCCGGGGGCGCAGGTGGACCTGCCCTGGCGGCCGGACTTCAACGCGTTGGTGTACGTGCTCGGCGGGCGCGGCACGGTGGGCGCCAACGGGCGCGGCGTACGCACCGGACAACTGGCCGTGCACGGGCCGGGCGACGCGTTGCGGTTCAAGGCGAACGCCCGCCAGGACAGCCGCAACCAGACCCTGGACCTCTACATCATGGGCGGCCAGCCCATCCGGGAGCCGGTTGCGCACTACGGGCCGTTCGTGATGAACACCCGCGACGAGCTGATCCAGGCATTCGAGGACTTCCAGGCCGGACGGCTCGGAGTCGTCCCGGCGGAGCGGCTGCCGCACACCGAGGGGCAGGGCGAGCGCCCCTGATCGACCGCGCTGGACGCAGGGCGGCTCCGGTCACCGGGGCCGCCCGCCCGGCTCAGGAGACGGCGAAGATGCCGGCCACACCGAGCAGGACCATCACCAGCACGGTCAACAGCGCCCCCCGCTCGCTTTCCACCGCCTGCTCGCGGTGCTCGGTCGCGGAGTTCGTCGGCTCGCCGGACATGCTTCGGCTCCTCGTTGCTCGGGGTGCGGGTCGGTCGCCATCAGCCGGCAGCCCACCAGCGTGCGAGCCCGACCACGGGTTCGTATGGTGAGGACGTGAACGACCTCTCTGAGGGCGGGAGCGTGCCGCTACAGGACTGGTTCCTCACCGCACCGGAACGCGCCAACCCGGTCTCTGAGTTACCCGTCTGGACCAGTGGAAACCTCGCCGAGCCGCTGATTCACGGTGCCGCGTACTTCGACCGGCTGGTCACCGAGGTCGAGCGGCTGGGCGAAGGCGACCACCTCTTCTTCGCCGACTGGCGGGGCGACCCGGACGAGCGCCTGCGTCCGGACGGACCGACGACCTCCCAACTGTTCGCCCGCGCCGCCCAGCGCGGCGTGGTGGTCAAGGGTCTGATCTGGCGGTCGCACCTCGACGTGCTGTCCTACAGCCACCAGGAGAACCGCAACCTCAGCGAGGCCATTTCGGCAGCCGGCGGTGAGGTGCTGCTCGACCAGCGGGTCCGGCGAGGTGGATCACACCATCAGAAGCTGGTGGTGCTGCGCCGTCCGGCCGCCCCCGAGCAGGACGTCGCCTTCGTCGGCGGCATCGACCTCTGCCACAGCCGTCGCGACGACGACGCGCATCACGGTGACCCACAGGCGGTACGGATGGCCGCCGCCTACGGCGACCATCCGCCCTGGCACGACGTGCAGCTCGCGCTGCGCGGGCCGGTGGTGGGCGCGCTGGACACCACGTTCCGCGAACGCTGGACCGACCCGATGCCGCTGGATTCGGAGAACCCCCTGGCCTATCTGCGCGACCGGTTGCGCGGGGCGGATCTCACCCCCGGGCCGCTGCCGGAGCAACCGGCCGACCCGCCGACCTGCGGGCCGCATCACGTCCAGGTGTTGCGCACCTACCCGGCGGTCCGGCCCCGGTACGCGTTCGCACCGGACGGCGAACGCACGGTGGCCCGCGGCTACACCAAGGCCGTACGCCGGGCCCGTCGGCTGATCTACCTGGAGGACCAGTACCTCTGGTCCACCGAGGTAGCCGAACTCTTCGCCGGAGCGCTGCGCGACAACCCGGAGCTGCATCTGGTCGCCGTGGTACCCCGCCATCCCGACGTGGACGGGCGGCTGGCCCTGCCGCCGAACACGGTCGGTCGCGAGCAGGCGCTGGCCCTGTGCGAGCAGGCCGCGGCAGGGCGGGTGCACGTCTTCGACGCGGAGAACCACGCCGGCACCCCGGTCTACGTGCACGCCAAGGTGTGCGTGGTCGACGACGTGTGGGCCTGCGTCGGCAGCGACAACTTCAACCGACGGTCCTGGACGCACGACAGCGAACTGTCCTGCGCGGTGCTGGACGACACTGCGGACGAACGCCACCCGCCCGATCCGGCCGGTCGGGGTGACGGGGCCCGGCAGTTCGCCCGGGAGCTCCGGCTACGTCTGCTCCGCGAGCACCTGGACCGCGATCCGGCCGGCGGCGACGACGCCGACCTGATCGACCCGGACGACGCGGTCGCCGCGATCACCGCCGCCGCCGAGGCGTTGCAGCGCTGGTACGACGGCGGGCAGGTGGGCCCGCGCCCACCCGGCCGGCTGCGACCGCACCGTGCCCGGCGCCTGCCCTGGTGGATCCGGGCCTGGGCGTTGCCCGCGTACCGCCTGGTCTACGACCCCGACGGCAGACCGCTGCGGGCCCGCCGGTCCGGCACCTGGTAGCTCGGCTCCAACTCGCCGAGCACCGTCAGCCCTCCGGGGTACGCGAACGAGGAGCGCGGCGAGTAGTAGCCCCAGGCGATGGTGAGCGGGTTCTCCGGGCGCAACGCGTACACCGGGTGGTCCGGATCGAGGAACTCGACCGATTCGATCTCGAACGAGGTGGACGGTTCGGCGACCACCGCATAGATGCTGCTGACCAGTTGACCGTGCAACTCGGTCAGGTAGCGATGGTGCCCGTTGTGCACGGCGTGTCCGGTGTCACCGACGCGCACCTGGGCCCGGATCACCGGCACGCCCTCGATGTCCGTCCCGGTGACGATCGTGTCGCCCTGCTCGGTGATGCTGGTGCGGCCGGGTACGGCCGGGGCACCCCGGGCCAGGGCGTAGCCGCGTACCCGCTCGCTGGAGGTGACGTAGTGGGTCCACCAGCCACCCGGGGTCACCCCGTCCGGGGCGTCCATGTCGACAAGCGTGACGCCGAGGTAGGTCAGGGAGTAGGAACCGAAGCCGGAGGTCTGGCTCTCGTCGTCCACGACGTACTGGTTCATGAAGACCTCGCGGTCCGGGTGGGGCCGTAGCCCCGTGGGGACCAGCGCCGCCACCGCGTCCGGGTCCGCCGGCAGCCAGCTGAAGTACAGCGTCCGGCTGTTCACGACGAGGTGAGGAACGGCAGGATCGAGCACGGCACCTCCGGTTCAGGGTTGTACCCCGCGACGTTAAGCCCGGTCCCGTTCACGGGACAACGACGGATTGGTGACACTCCGCTTGCCACCTGCGGCGGCCATCGTCCGTTCGGCACCGCGACGACCTCGTCCGGATCGGCGATCATGGACGTACGGACATCCGCGACTGGTCCGGTCGGCCGCCCGTACGCGGCAGTCGCGACGATCTGACCGCTCTCGACAGGTCAGCCTGAGGCCCTTTGCGGCTTTTATGCCCAGAAATAACTTAAGTACATCGTCCTTTCGGCTAGATTTCTGGCAGACGATCGGGCTAAGGTGACTCCCGAACGTACTAACAGAACCAACCAAAGCGTCACGTCTATATCCGCGGACGAGGTGCAGGGAGGACCACCATGACCGCGTCAACGATCACTGAATCGGCGACCACCCCGGCAACCCCGGCCCCGAAGCTCGACCCGCGGGCGCTCACCGACAGCGCCGCCGAGCTGCTGAACGCCATGGCTGCGCTGCCGGCCGGGCATCCCTCCCGGGCCGCCCTGCGTGACCGGGCGATCGAGGCCTGGCTGCCGCTGGCCAACCACCTCGCCCACCGCTACAGCGGTCGCGGCGAGCCCACCGACGATCTCGCGCAGACCGCCGCCGTCGGCCTGATCAAGGCCATCGACAAGTTCGACCCGTCCCGCGGGGTCGACTTCGCCGGGTACGCGATCCCCACCATCATCGGCGAGCTGAAGCGGCACTTCCGCGACCGGACGTGGGACATCCGCGTACCTCGCCGGTTGCAGGAGCTGCGGCTGGCCATCTCCGACGCCAACAGCACCCTGTTGCAGTCCCTGGGTCGCTCCCCGACCGTGGCCGACATCGCCGCCCACCTCAAGCTCACCGAGGAAGAGGTGCTGGAGGGCCTGGAGGGCGCCCGCGCGTACAACGCGGTGTCGCTGTCCACCCCGACCGGTGACGGCGACCGCGCGACCGAGCTGGGCGACATGCTCGGCGGTGAGGACAGCGAGTTCGAGCTTGCCGAGCTGCGGGTGGCACTGGGCCCGGCGCTGGCCACGCTGGACGAGCGCGAGCAGAAGATCCTGACGCTACGGTTCTACGGCAACCTGACGCAGTCGCAGATCGCGGAGCAGATCGGCGTGTCGCAGATGCACGTGTCGCGGCTGCTGACCCGGGCCCTGACGAAGCTGCGGGGTCAGCTCGACGGCACGTACTAGGAGGGGGTGGCGATGGTGGCCGGGTCCGACGGACCCGGCCACCATCGTCTTCGCACCTCAGCCGGCGGCCGGCTCCCGCCACATCGGCCAGAACGGGGTGCCGTCGGGCAGCCGGAACGGCTCGGCGACCCGGTAGCTGTGCCGCGCGTACAGGTCGCGGCTGGTCTCGCTGCTCGCCTCCAGGTACGCCGGCACGCCGTTGGTGTCCAGCCAGGCGTGATGGTGGCGCAGCAGCGCCGTGCCGACGCCCTGGCCCTGGCGGTCCGGACGCACGGCCAGCAGCGCCAGGTGATGATGATCGGCGTGCGGATGGTTGGCGGCGAACAACTCGTCCAGGTGCACGAAGTTCGGAGTCCACTCCCCGCAAGCCGAGGCCAGCCGAGCGTCGTAGTCCTCCGGCGGCGGCAGTGGTTCACCGACCGACGGCAGCCAGACGGCCACCCCGGCGCGGTCCTCGGTGCCGAACACCAGTCCGTACCGAGTGGCGTGGTCGACGATGATCTCGAAGTTCCCGGCCAGCACCGACTCCCGCTTGGACTCGTCCGGCACCAGCCAGCGGGGCTGGTCGAGCACCATGAATGCCTCGGCGATCCGCGCGGCGACCCAGCGGGCGTCGTCCGCGCCGAGCTGGTTGATCTCCGGCCCGGTCACCGCCGCACCTCCGCCGTCGGCGCCGGCTCGGTGACCGGCGGGGGAACCACGACGGCCGCCGCACTCTCCGCGCCCAGGCCGATCCGGGCGTACGTGTCGGGACGGCGCCGCCGCAACGACAGGCCCCACAACCCGCCCAGCAGCGCCGCCACCGGGTAGGCCAGCGGGATCGCCCAGCGCAGCGGCGAGTCCGGCTCGACCCCGAGCAGGTTGGCGAAGTTCTGCACCGCCAGGACGATGATCGCGACCAGCGCGATCACGGCGATGCCGGGCGCGACCAACCGCCGCCACAGCGTCTCCTGCACACCGCCGCGCGCGAAGTACGCGATGATCGCGACCGCGGTGATGGCGATCAGCAGCAGTACGCCGAAGCCGCCGCTGGTGCCCAACCAGAAGAACAGTTGCAGGACCGGGTCCCAGCCGTTGACCGCGTACAGGATGATCACCACCAGGCCGAGCGCGCTCTGCGCGAGCGAGGCGGCCCGGGGTGCGCCGGTGGTCGGTGAGGTCCGCCCGAACACCGCGGGCAGCACCCGCTCCCGGCCCAGCGCGAAGGTGTAGCGCGCGGTGGTGTTGTGGAACGAGATCATGGCGGCCAGCACCGAGGTCAGGAAGAGTGCCTGCCCGATGGTCAGGACGGTGTCGCCCAGGTGCGCCCCGGCCAGGTTGAAGATCAGCTCGACGCTCTGGGTACCCGCCTCCTCGACGATCCGGTCCGGCCCGACGGCCACCGTCATGCTCCACGAGGAGAGCGCGTAGACCACCGCGATGATCGCCACGGACAGGTAGGTGGCCATCGGCACCGTACGCTTCGGGTCCTTGCTCTCCTCGCTGAAGACCACCGCCGCCTCGAAGCCGACGAAACCGAGGATCGCCAGCACCAGCACCGCGCCGAGCCCCGGCACGAAGAAGTTGTCCGGGGCGAACGCGGCGAAGCTCACGTCGCCGCCGGCCGGGTTGCCCAACTGGCCGAGATCGAACACCACGATGATGGCGATCTCGGCGCAGAGCAGCGCCGCCAGCACCATGCCGTTGATGTCCACCCGGAGCAGGCCGAGCATCGCCACCAGCGCCCACGCCACCAGCGCCACGACCCACCACTGCGGCGCGACCCCGAACAGCCGGTCCAGCACCGGTGCCGCCGCCGCGCCGATGGTCCCGTAGAGCCCGACCTGGAGGGCGTTGTAGGCGATCAGCGCCACCCAGGCCGTACCCACTCCGGCCGGACGCCCCAGCCCACGCGCCACGTACGCGTAGAACGCCCCGGCGTTGGCCATCCGACGGGCCATCGCCACGTAGCCGACGGAGAACACGGCGAGTACCACGGCCACCGCCAGGAAGGCCAGCGGAATGCCGAGCACCCCGATGACCCCGTAGCCGGTGGTGACCACGCCGGCGACCACGGTCAGTGGTGCCGCCGCGGAGAGGACGAAGAAGATCACTGAGGGGACGCCGAGCCGGCCACGGGCCAGCGCCTCGGAGACGTTGCTCGGTCGTTCGGTTGTCGCTGTCGAGGACATGTACTGCTCCGGTCTGAGGGGAAGGGGGTGTACCGGGTCAGGGGGCACCGCGCAGCACCGCCGCACCAACGGCGGCTTCGGTGTGCGCCACGAGTTCCTTCAGCGGGTCCGGCAGGGCCGGGATGATCAGATTGAGTCGGTGGTGTGCGCGCGGACCGGCGCTCCACAGCACTTCCCGGGTCAGTCCCGCGGCGGCGACCAACCCGAGCAGCGTCGCGTCGGGCACACTGGGCGGCTCGGCACGCTCCAGCAGCGCACGCAACCGGGTGGCCGGCCAGGCCACGACGTTGAGGTCGATGGGCTGGTAGGTGACGGTGGTCCGCAGCAGCCGCCGGCTCTCCTGTCGGCGCAGCACACCGGCCCGGGACAACCGCTCGCCCACCGAGGTCACCGAGGTCTGCGCGAGAAAGCTGAGCCAGGTACGCACCGACTGGTGCTGGGCCTCCCCGATCAACTGGTCCAGCACGGTGTGCGCCAACGCGTCAGCCGGCGGCCGTCGGTCGATCACGCCGACCTGACCGGCGGCGACGGTGATGTGTCCATAGAGGATCAACTCGCCGAGGAGCCCCCCGGCCAACCCGAGACTGGTCGCCGCCGGGTGCAGCTTCGCCTTGCCCCGGGTGTCGTTGTGCGCGATCAGAAAGAACTCGTCGGCGGTGAGCACACGTCCTCCCGAGCCGGCCGTCCACAGTGATCGCTAACCGGGAAAGGATGCACCGAGCGCAACTGCAACGCAACTCCCGTTTTGGTCAGTTGCACTCCGTGGTGAAGCGACCTGCGCCTTTTCCCGTGACAGACTCGGAGGGTGACCGCGAGCCCCACCGTTCGACGCCGCCGTATCGCCCGGGAACTGCGCCAGCTACGTGAACGCGCCGGGATGACCCTGGACGTCGCCGCCCGACAGCTGGACATGTCCAAAAGCAACCTGTCCCGCATCGAGAACGCGCAGATCGGCATCAAGCCGCGCGATGTCCGGGCCGCGCTCGCGCTGTACCAGGTCACCGGCAACGACGCCGAGGCGCTCATCGAGATCGCCCGGGGCGCGCAGCAACGCGGCTGGTGGCAGCACTACAGCGACGTACTCCCGGAATGGTTCGAGTTCTACGTGGGACTGGAGGCCGAGGCCGCCACCCTGCGCACGTACGAGGCCGAGGCGGTGCCCGGTCTGTTGCAGACCGAGGCGTACGCCCGCGAGGTGTACCGGCTGACCGCCGGTGAGGATGATCTGGACCGCAAGGTGGCCGCCCGGCTACGCCGGCAGGACGTACTGCGCGGCAACGAACCGGTGGAGCTGTCGGTGGTGCTGAACGAGGCGGTACTGCTACGCCCTGTCAGCGATCGCACCGTCATGGCGGGCCAGATCACCCACCTGGAAACCCTCGCCGAATTACCGAACGTAACTATTCAGGTACTTCCCTTCGATGCTGGCGGACATCCGGCGATGAACTCGCCGTACGTGATCCTCACGTTCGCCGACGCCGCCGACGCGGCCGTCGTCTACCTGGAAAATCTCTCTACTGGCCTGGCACTGGAGGAGGCCGCACAGGTGCGCTCGTATAGCCTTGTGCACGAGAGGCTGTGCAGTCTGGCACTCGATCCAGCGGCGTCCCTGATCCGCCTGAAGGAAGCTTCTCGTTACTTTACGTGACCGCTGCATCGCGGTCACTGTCGGTATCGACGAAGGGATCGCGATGACCGCGCTCGACCTGTCCCGGCCGGAGTGGCGCACCAGCACGCGCAGTGTGGGCAACGGCAACTGCGTCGAGGTGGCCACTGTCGACGGTGGGGTCGCGGTTCGGGACAGCAAGGACCGTCACGGCCCCGTGCTGACCTTCCCACCGTCGGCCTGGAACGCCTTCGTCGCCAGCGTCCACACGCGCTGACCCCACCCACTGCCCGCCGACCCACCCCGCGCCACGCTGCCGTGCGCCGCACCGCCCCCGCGCCAGACCGCGCCGCACTTGCCCTGCGCCGCGCCCTTGCACCCGTTCGGGGCCGCTGGTTCGGTTCGGGGCGCGCAGGTGCGAGGCGGGTGCGGGTGCCGAGGCGGGGGCGGGGGCGGTGCGAGACTGGGCCGTGCTCTCCGACGTGTCCATCGATCTGCCGGTGCGGGCGGTGCTGCCGGCGCTGGTGGCGGCGCTGGGCTCGGCCGGCAGCGCGGTCCTGGTCGCCCCGCCGGGCACCGGTAAGACCAGCCTCGCTCCGCTCGCCGTGGCCGACGCGGTGGCCGGGCGGGTGATCGTCGCCCAGCCCCGCCGGGTGGCCGCCCGCGCCGCCGCCCGCCGGATGGCGGCCCTGCTCGGGGAGCCGGTCGGCGGTCGGGTCGGCTACGCGGTTCGGGGAGAGCGACGGGCCGGACCTCGTACCCGGATCGAGGTGGTGACCACCGGGCTGCTGGTCCGCCGGATGCATCGCGATCCGGAGTTGGCAGGTGTGGACGCGGTGCTGCTCGACGAGATCCACGAACGTCAGCTCGACGCCGACCTGGCGCTCGCCTTCAGCGTCGAGTCCCGGGCGACCCTGCGGCCGGAGCTGTGGCTGCTGGCCATGTCGGCGACCCCGGAGGCGGATCGCTTCGCCGCCCTGCTCGGCGGCACAGTGCCGGCACCGGTGGTTCAAGCCTCGTCGGCACTGCATCCGGTGACCCGCATCTGGACACCACCGCCCCGTCCCGTGGCACCGCCCGGTGCGGGCCCGGTGGACCGGGCACTGCTCGACCACGTCGCGGCCACCGTCCGGCGGGCCCTCGTCGAACAGGAGGGCGACCTGCTGGTCTTCCTGCCCGGCGTGGGCGAGATCGCCGCCGTCGCCGGCCGCCTTGCCGAACTGCGCGACAGCGTCGACGTGCTACGCCTGCACGGCCGCCAGAGCGGCGCCGACCAGGATGCCGCACTGCGATCGGGAGACCGGCGACGGGTGGTGCTGGCCACGGCGGTGGCGGAGAGCAGCCTGACCGTGCCAGGCGTACGAACGGTGGTGGACGCGGGCCTGTCCCGGGTGGCTCGGCTGGACCTGACCCGAGGACTGGGCGCGCTGGTCACCGTGCCGGTTTCCCGTGCGGCGGCGACCCAGCGGGCCGGCCGGGCCGGGCGGGAGGCACCCGGCCAGGTGTACCGCTGCTGGTCGCCGGCGACGCACGAGCGGTTGCCCGCGCAGCCGGAACCGGAGATCGCCACCGCCGATCTGACCGGGTTCGCCCTTGAACTCGCCGCCTGGGGTGCCCCCGGCGGGACCGGGCTCGCGCTGCCCGATCCGCCTCCGGCGGCGGCGATGACAGTGGCGTCCGAGACGCTTACCGCCCTCGGCGCGATCGACGCGAACGGACGGATCACCGAGCGGGGCCGGGGCGTCGTCGCCGTCGGAGCGCATCCCCGGCTGGCCCGGGCACTGCTCGACGGGGCCGACCGGGTCGGTGCCGATCGTGCCGCACAGGTGATGGCGCTGCTCGCCGAGTCGACCGTGGCCGGCTCCGGCGACGATCTCGGTGCCGTCTGGCGTCGGTTGCGCGCCGGCACCGACCCGGCCGCCACCGCCCGCTGGCGTGCGGAGGTACGCCGGCTGCGCGCCGCCCTGCCAACCGCCGAGGCAGCCCAGGCGCGCGACGGCCGAGCAGGCGAGCGCCAGGCGGACGGCGCGCGGGCCGCTGGCGGGCTGGCGGGTGACGGCCGGGTTGACCGCGAGCGGATGGCGTGGTTGCCCGACGAGCTTGCCGCCGGGCTACTGGTCGGGTTGGCGTACCCGGAACGGTTGGCCCGGGTGCGGCGGCCGGGCGGTTCGGCGTACCTGATGAGTGGTGGGACCGCGGCGGAGCTGACGCCCGGGTCGGGGCTGGTGGGCGTCGACTGGTTGGCCGTCGCGGTGGCCGACCGCGCTCCCGGCGCACCGGCCGCCCGAATCCGGCTCGCCGCCGTCCTCGACGAGGCGACCGCCCGCGAGGCGGCCGGTTCGCTGTTGCGCACCGAGCGGGAGATCGGCTGGTCGGGTGGGGACGTGGTGGCCAGGGAGGTGCTCCGACTGGGCGCCGTCGAGCTGGTCGACCGCCCGCTGACCCGACCCGACCGGGACGCGGTGGCCGCCGCGCTGCTGACCGGACTGCGCGACACCGGGCTCGACGTGCTGACCTGGACGCCAGCCGCCAGGGCACTGCGCGAGCGGCTGGCGTTCTGCCGGTACGCGCTCGGCGACGACTGGCCCGACGTCTCCGACGAGGCGCTGCTGGCCGGCGCACCGCACTGGCTCGGGCCGGAACTGGCAAGTGCCCGACGCCGGGCCGACCTGGCTCGCGTCGACGTGGTCGGCGCGCTACGCCGGCTGCTGCCCTGGCCGCTGGCCGGGCGGCTGGACGAACTGGCACCGGAGCGGATCGCGGTGCCGAGCGGTTCGCGGATCCGGGTCGACTACGCCGACCCGGCCGCGCCGGTCCTCGCGGTCCGGCTCCAGGAGACCTTCGGTTGGCCCGAGGCGCCCCGGGTCGGTGACGGTCGGGTGCCCGTGCTGCTGCACCTGCTCTCCCCCGCCGGTCGACCGGTGGCGGTCACCGCCGACCTCGCCTCGTTCTGGCGTTCCGGCTACCGCCAGGTCCGCGCCGAACTGCGCGGACGCTATCCGCGCCACCCCTGGCCGGAGGACCCGACCACGGCCACGCCGACCCGGCGGGCCGGGCGGCGCTCCTGACTGCTCACGGCTCGTCGACCACGTCGGCGATGACGACGGTGATGTTGTCCGGCCCACCGGCCTGCAACGCCAGGTCGATGAGTCGGCGCCCGCAGGCGTCCCGCTCCGGCTGGCCGGCCAGCACCTCGGCCAGGGTGTCGGCGCGTACGACGTTTGACAGCCCGTCGCTGCACAGCAGCCAGCGGTCACCGGCTCGGGGCACCATCGTCGCGTACGTCGGGGAGACGTCGTCGCCCTGCAACGCCTGGGTCACCACGGCCCGGCGGGGATGACTGCCGGCCTGGTCCGGCGTGATCAGCCCCTGGTCGACGAGCATCTGCACGAAGGTGTCGTCCCGGGTGATCTGCTTGAGTACACCGTCGCGGAACAGGTAGGCCCGGGAGTCACCCACGTGGGCCAGCGCCAGGCAGCTGCCGGTACGCGCGAACAGCAGCGCGGTCAGCGTGGTGCCCATGCCCTGCCGCTGGGGGTCCTCGGCAACCGCCTGACGGATCCGTTCGGTGGCCAGCTGAATGCCGTTCTGCAACGCGGCGACCAGCACGTCCTCCGGCGTCTCCACATCGAGCGGGGCCACCGCCCCGATGGCGATGGCGCTGGCCAGGTCCCCGGCGGCCATGCCGCCCATGCCGTCGGCGACGGCGACCAGCCAGGTGCCGGAGTGCAACGCGTCCTGGTTTCCGCTGCGGATCAGCCCACGGTCGCTCGTCCCGGCGGAACGCAGCTTCAGGGTCATGGCACGCAGCCTGCCAGGAGTAGGGCTCGGTTGTCTCTAGGAGATCAGGACCGCCCGGCGTGGCGCGGCGAATCTCACTGACAGTGAACGTGAATTCCCATCGGATGCGATCGATTGACATGTCCTGCGTGTCCTGGAAACATGCCCGATATCTGGGAGCGCTCCCAGGTCCACACCTTCACTTCGCCTATTCCGTCCCGCTCGTCGGAAGGACTCCCCCGTGACGCCATCCCGACGTCGTCTCGCGGTGCTCGCCGCGGCGACCGCCGTGGCGCTGGTCGGCGTTAGCGCCGGCACCGCGTTCGCAGATCCACCCGCCGACGCACCCGAACAGATCCGCAACGGTGACTTCAGCGAAGGCTCGTCGCCCTGGTTCTCGTACGGCACCAACACGCTCGGCGTCGTCGACGGCCAGCTCTGCGCCACGGTGGCCGGCGGCCTGGCCAACCCCTGGGACGCCGGCATCGGCCACGACGCGCTTCCGCTGATCGCCGGCGCCGAGTACACCCTCGGTTTCGACGTCACCGCCACCCCCGGCGGCTCGGTCTCCGCCGTGCTGCAACTCGGCAGCGAGCCCTACACCGGCTACTACTCGGTCACCGCTGCCGCAACGCCGACCCAGCAGCGCGTCGAGCGCACCTTCGTCGCCTCGAACGACGACGATCGCGCCCAGCTGATCTTCCAGGTCGGCGGCGCCGCCGAGGCGCAGACCGTCTGCCTGGACAACGTCTCGCTGCGCGGCGGCAACCCGCCCGAGCCGTACGTGCCGGACACCGGCCCCCGCGTCCGGGTGAACCAGGTCGGTTACCTGCCCGGCGGGCCGAAGAACGCCACCGTGGTCACCGAGGCCACCGAGGCGCTGCCCTGGGAGCTGCACTCCGCCTCCGGTGCCGTGCTGGCCAGCGGCACCACCACGCCCCGCGGAGTCGACCAGGCGTCGGCGCAGAACGTGCACTCGCTGGACTTCTCCTCGTACCGCACCCCGGGACAGGGGCTGACGCTGGCCGTGGACGGCGAGGTCAGCCACCCGTTCGACATCTCCGGCACGCTCTACGACCAGTTGCGGTCGGACGCTCTGCAGTTCTTCTACATCCAGCGCAGCGGCATCGCCATCGACGGTGACCTGGTCGGCGAGGAGTACGCCCGACCCGCCGGTCACCTCGACGTCGCGCCGAACCAGGGCGACACCGACGTGCCCTGTGCCGCCGGAGCCTGCGACTACCGCCTCGACGTGCGCGGCGGCTGGTACGACGCGGGCGACCACGGCAAGTACGTGGTCAACGGTGGTATCGCCACCTACCAGCTGCTGAGCGCCTTCGAGCGGACCAAGAACGCCGCCACGGCCGGTTTCGGCGCCGACCTCGGCGACGGGACGCTGCGGCTGCCCGAGCGGGACAACGGGGTGCCGGACGTCCTCGACGAGGCCCGCTGGGAGCTGGAGTTCCTGATGCGGATGCAGGTGCCGGCCGGCAAGCCACTGGCCGGCATGGCCCACCACAAGATCCACGACCGGAACTGGACCGGCCTGCCGATGCAGCCCGAGGACGACCCGGAGCCGCGCGAGCTGCACCCGCCGTCCACCGCCGCCACCCTGAACCTGGCCGCCACCGCCGCCCAGTGCGCCCGGCTGTTCGCCCCGTACGACAAGGAGTTCGCGCAGCGCTGCGGCAGCGCGGCGAAGACCGCCTACGCGGCGGCCAAGGCCAACCCGGCCCGGTACGCCCCGTCGACCGGCAACGGCGGTGGCCCGTACGACGACACCAACGTCACCGACGAGTTCTACTGGGCGGCCGCCGAGCTGTACCTGACCACCGGCGAGCGCACCTACCTGACCGATCTGACCGCCTCGCCGCACCACACCGGCGACGTCTTCGACGTCCGTGGCTTCGGCTGGCAGAGCGTGGCCGCGCTGGGCCGCCTCGACCTGGCCACCGTGCCGAGCGGGCTGCCGGCCGCCGAGCAGACCCGGATCCGCCAGTCGGTCATCGCCGCCGCTGACGGCTACCTCGACGAGATCCGCCGGCAGGCGTACGGGCTGCCCATGCCCGGCGACCCGAACAGCTACTTCTGGGGCGGCAATGGTGCCATCATCAACAACGCGGTCGTGCTGGCCACCGCGTTCGACCTGACCGGAGCGGCGAAGTACCGCGACGGCGCGGTGCAGACGATGGACTACATCCTCGGCCGTAACGCGCTGAACATCTCGTACGTGACCGGGTGGGGTGAGCACGCGGCGGAGAACCAGCACAGCCGGATCTTCGGTTTCCAGCTCGACCCGAGCATGCCGAAGCCGCCGGCCGGTTCGATCGCCGGTGGTCCGAACGCCGCGCTCCAGGACCCGTTCGTGGAGCAGCTGCTCGAGGGCTGCGCGCCGATGTTCTGCTTCGTCGACGACATCGCCTCGTACTCCACCAACGAGGTGGCGATCAACTGGAACTCGGCGCTGGCCTGGATCGCCTCGTTCCTGGCCGACCAGGGTGATTCCGGCGCGGTGCCGGCGCCCACCTGCACGGTGTCGTACACCAACTACGGCTCTTGGCAGGGCGGCACCGGCTTCACCGCCCAGGTGAACATCCGCAACACCGGCACCGCCGCGGTGAACGGTTGGACCGCCCGGTTCGCCTTCACCGGTGACGCCAAGGTGCGCGAGGCGTGGATGGCCAAGGTGACGCAGTCCGGGGCCACGGTGACCGCGAAGAGCGAGTCGTACAACTCGCGGATCAACCCGGGTGGCTCGGTGATGTTCGGTTTCAACGCCACCACCGCCGGCCTCGCAAACCCCGCCCCCAACCTGGTCACGGTCAACGGCGCCCCCTGCACCGTGTCCTGATCCCCGGGTGGGGTGCCGTCGGCGACCGGCGCCCCACCCGGCCCCCACCCCGATGAAGTGATCAAGAAGTTCTGGTCCGGATCCGTGACGGATCCGGACCAGAACTTCTTGGTCATCTGGCACGGGTGGCGGGGTCGGCACCGTGCGGCAGGATGGGGGCGTGGGTGATCTCGGCGGGGTGGTGCTGCGCAGTGGTGGTCCGGCGGACGCGGGGGCGGTGCTGCGGTTGCTCGACGCCGCGACCGCCTGGCTGGTGGCGCGGGGTCGGAGCGGGCAGTGGGGCACCGAGCCCGCCTCGACGGATCCCCGTCGGATCGCCCAGGCCGAGGCGTGGGCCACCGGTGGCGGGCTGTGGCTGGCCCAGGCGGAAGACCGCCCGGTCGGCGCGCTGGTCGTGGGTACGGCCACCGAGTACGTGCCACCCGCGACCGAGCCGGAGCTGTACGTCAACCTGCTGGTCACCGACCGGGCGTACGCCGGGCGGGGAATCGGTGGGCGGCTGCTGGCGCACGCCGCCGACCTGGCCCACGAACGCGGGGTCGGGCTGTTGCGGGTGGACTGCTACGCCGGCGACGACGGTGCCCTGATGCGCTGGTACGAACGCCAGGGCTTCACCCCCACCGCCCCGTTCACGGTCGACCGCCCCAACCGTCTCCCCTGGCCCGGCCAACTCCTCACCCGCCGCCTCCGACCCACCCACTGACCAGGTTGATCATGAGGTTAGCGGCAGTTATCGATCTTCGAAGTACCGCTAACCTCATGATCAACGCGGCCTGCCCGGGGGTGGGGCGGGGGGTCAGGGGCGGAGTTTGGGGAGGACCTGGTCGGCGAAGGTGTCGAGGAAGGGACGTTGGTCTTGGCCTACGTGGTGGAGGGCGATCTGGTCGAAGCCGAGCGCCACGTACTCCTCCAGCCAGGCAACGTGCCGGCCCAGGTCGGCGGAGATGTTGACGACCTCGGCGAGCCGGGCCATCGGCACCTCGGCGGAGACCACGTCGAAGTGCTCCGGGGTGGTCAGGTCCCAGCAGACCGGCGGCGCGAAGACGTTGCTGCGCCACTGGTCGTAGGCGATCGCCTCGGCCTCGGCCTGGGCGGGCGCCCAGCTCAGGTGCACCTGAAGGTGCACCGGTCCACGACCGCCGGCCTCCCGGTAGGCGTCGATCATGCGGCGCAGGTGGTCGGTCGGCGCGTTGACCGTGATCAGACCGTCCGCCCACTCGGCGCACCAGCGGGCGGTGGCGACGCTGACCGCGGCGCCGACAAGTGCCGGCGGCTGCTCCGGACGGCTCCACAGCTTCGCCCGGTCGACCCGGACCAGACCGTCGTGGCTGACCTCCTCGCCGGCCAGCAGGGCGCGGATGACGTCCACGCACTCGCGCAGCCGGGCGTTGCGTACGTCCTTGCGCGGCCACGCGTCGCCGGTGATGTGCTCGTTGGCGGCCTCACCGGAGCCCAGGGCCGCCCAGAAGCGGCCCGGATACATCGCGGCGAGCGTGCCGATCGCCTGCGCGATGATCGCCGGGTGGTAGCGCTGCCCCGGCGCGTTGACCACCCCGAACGACAGGCCGGTGGCCTGCAACGCCGACCCGAGCCAGGACCAGGCGAATCCGGAGTGGCCCTGACGCTCGCTCCAGGGTGCGAAGTGGTCGGAGCACATGGCGGCGTCGAAGCCGACCTGCTCGGCGTGGACCACCGCCGCCAGCAGCTCACGCGGGTGGATCTGCTCGTGGGAAGCGTGAAACGCGATCGCCGTCATGCCGCGCTTCACTACCCACCCGGCGGCAGGAGTAAGCAGCAGCTACTCGGAGTGGCTGCCGGCGCCGGCAGTGGCCGCGCCCTCCCCCACCCAGACCGTCTTGACGTTGCAGAACTCGTGCATGCCCTGGGCGGAGAGTTCCCGGCCGTAGCCGGAGTTCTTCACCCCGCCGAAGGGCAGCTCCGGGTAGGACGTGGTCATCCCGTTGATGAAGACGGCCCCGGCCTCCAGGTCGGTGGCGAACCGCTGCTGCTCCTGCGGGTCGCGGGTCCAGGCGTTCGAGCCGAGCCCGAAGCTGGTGCCGTTGGCCAACTCGATCGCCTCGTCGTACGACGAGGCCCGGTACAGCCCGGCGACCGGCCCGAACACCTCCTCGGCCCACATCCGCATGCCCGGTTGCAGATCCGTCACCACCGTCGGTGGGTAGAACCAGCCCGCCCCGGTCGGCTTCTCCCCACCACAGAGCACCGTCGCTCCCTTGTCGACGGCGTCACGGACCTGCGCGTCGACCTCGTCGCGGCCCCGCTCGGAGGCCAGCGGGCCGACATCGGTGTCGTCGTCCATCGGGTCACCCACCCGCAGCGCCGACATGCGATGCGCGAACGCCTCGGCGAAGGCGTCGTAGACGTCGGTGTGCACGATGAACCGCTTGGCCGCGATACAGGACTGGCCGTTGTTCTGACAGCGGGCGGTGGTGGCCACCTGCGCGGCCAGTTCCACGTCGGCGGAGGGCATCACCACGAACGGGTCGCTGCCACCCAGCTCCAGCACCGTCTTCTTCAGCTCCCGGCCAGCGATCTGCGCGATCGACCGGCCGGCGACCTCGCTGCCGGTCAGCGTGGCGGCGCGTACCCGGGGGTCGCTCAGGATCCGGTCCACCGCCTCGGAGCCGACCAGCAGGGTGGTGAACGCACCCTCGGGGAAGCCGGCCCGCCGGAACAGGTCTTCCAGCAGCAGCGCGGTCTGCGGCACGTTCGAGGCGTGCTTGAGCAGGCCGGTGTTGCCGGCCATCAGAGCCGGCGCGGCGAAGCGCATCACCTGCCAGAGGGGAAAGTTCCACGGCATCACCGCCAGCACCGGACCGATCGGCTGGTAGCGGACGAACGCCCGAGTCGCCGAGACCGCCTCGGGGTCGGCCGGCTCGTCGGCGAGGAACTCCGCCGCCCGGCCGGCGTAGAAGCGGCAGGCGGCGGCGCACTTGGTGACCTCGGCCTTGGCGGCGGCGAGCGTCTTGCCCATCTCGGTGGTCATCAGCCGGGCGGTGTCGTCCCGTTCCGCCTCCAGCAGGTCGGCCGCCGCGGTCAGCCACCGCCCGCGCTGCTCGATCGTGGTGCCGCGCAGCTGCCGGTACGCCAGGTCGGTCCGCTCGATCGCGCCGTCGATCTGCTCGTCGGACATCGCCTCGTACGTCTTGAGCACCTGGCCGTTTACCGGATTGGTGGTGGCGATGGTCATCAGGGCTTCTCCCGTCACTCGAAGAGCGAGTGCCGCGCGCCGGGCTCCTCCCGGCGGCGGGCGGCGCGACGACGTTGAATGATGATCAGGTCGACCACGGCAACCACCGCGAAGACGGCGCAGACGACACCCAACCAGGCCACGTCGGCACGGAACGCCAACACCGCGAAAACGGTCATGGTGACGAGCCCGAAGCTGGCCAACGCCAGCCGCAGGTTCAGTGCGCTGTACGCGTGACCGACCGTGCCACGGGCACGCCGGGGCTGTGATCTCGTCATCACCCCCACCTACCCCGCGCCGCCAGAGCTAACCGTCGCCTGCGCCCTTTCCGCCCCGCCGCGATGGCGGGGCGAGTCGCCGCGGCCAGTCAGGAACGCCAGGCGCCGCGGGCGGCCGCATCAGCGGCGTACGCGGCGAAGCTCCTCGGGTCGTGGCCGGTGACCTGCCGGACCGTCCCGGTCGGCTGGCCGTCGCCCAGGTCACGGAGCGCCCCGAACGCGGCGATCTCGCCCGCCACCTGCTCGGCCGGCACACCCAGTGCGAGCATCACCGCCCGGTAGTCGTCGGCCGTACCGAGATGACGCACCGGCCGGCCGACCGTTTCGGTGAGGATCTCCGCGGCCTCGCCGAAGGAGAGCGCGTCCGGGCCGGTGATCTCGTACGTCCGGCCGGCGTGTCCGGCACCGGTGAGGGCGGCGACCGCGACGTCGGCGATGTCGTCCGCGTCGACGAAGCACTGGCGGGCGTCGCCCACCGGCACGGCGATCTCCCCGGCGAGCACGGCCTCCCGGAAGAAGCCCTCGTCGAAGTTCTGGTCGAACCAGTCGGGGCGCAGGATCGTCCACTGCGCGCCGCTGGTGCGTACCGTCTCCTCCGCGGCCATCAGTCGCTCGTCACCCATCGCCTCGATCGCCCGGCTGGAGAGCAGCACCAGGCCGCGCACTCCCTGCTCCACCGCCAGCCGGACGAAATCGGACTCGATCGGTCGGTCGTGCGGAGCCATCAGGTACATCGCGGTGGTCCCGGTCACGGCGGTGCGCCAGGAACTCGGATCGGTCCAGTCGAAACGCGGCTCCCCGGAGCGGGAGGCGGATCGGACCGGGTGACCGGCGGCCCGCAACCGGCGGACCACCCGCCGACCGGTCGTACCGGTGGCGCCGAGCACAAGAATCATGTCCTGGTTCGTCATGGGATCAGTCGAGCAGTCGCCTGTGACAAAGCCCGGCCGGCCAGCAAGGCCCCGACACCACGGGTTGCGGAACGGCCCGTGCATTGCGGAACTGCCGCGCCTTCTGGCACCGCCGTGCGTTGCGTTACACCGGCCCGGCTGGACCCGGCCTTTCCGGGCGTCGGCGGGGACCATGGACGCATGACCGTGAGCCACGCCGAGCCGGTGACCGTCGCCGTCGCCCGCCGAGCCGACCCCGCCCGTACCGACGAGATGGTGGCGTGGATGCGGGCCGGCACGGCGCTGGCCGAGGCGTTCCCGGGTTTCCTGGGCGCGGGTTGGGTGCGCCGCGCCCCCGGATCCGGCGACTGGCACATGCTGTACCGGTTCGCCGACCCGGATACCCTGCGCCGCTGGGAGGAATCGCCGCAGCGACACTGGTGGCTGACGTCGGCGCAGGGCATCGTGGAGCACACCCACGTCGAGCGGCGGACCGGCATCGAGGGCTGGTTCGACCCGCCGCACGCGGCGGCCGTCGAGCCGCTGGACGCGGAACCGACCGTGCCGCCGTCGCCCCCGCGCTGGAAGCAGGCGGTGACGATCTGGCTGGCGTTCTTCCCGCTCAGCCTGACCGCCACGCTGCTGACCGGCCAGTTCCTGCCGGGGCTGCCGACTCCGGCGCGGGTGCTGGTCATGACGCTCACCCTGACCCCGCTGATGACCTACCTGGTACTGCCGCGGATCACCCGGGCGCTGCACTGGTGGCTGCACGGCCAGCGGGCGCCCTGGCACAGGTAGGCGGCGGCCGAGCCCACTTAGCATGTCGGCCCGGGACGCGACAGGGCACTGCCGCATCCCCGACAGCAGCACATGACCGGCCCAGCCCACGCGCGTAGAGTCATCGTGCCATCGCTCTGCGCTGTGAGGTCGGGGAAGTGCTGTGAGGTCGGGGAAGTAATGCCTGGACGTTGGACCACCGCCGCCGTCTGCCTGCTCGCACTCGTCGCGTTGGCCTGCGAGGCGGGTGGGGACGCGGCACCGCGACCGTCGGGGGGCACGGCCCAGCCCGGCTCTCCCCGGGTCGTCGCCGCCCTCGGTGACTCGATCACCACCGGCTTCGGGTCCTGCCTGGTCCTCACCTCGTGCCAGCGCAACTCCTGGTCGACGGGGGACGGACTGCGGGTCGACAGCCACTACCGTCGGCTGCTCGACCGGAACCCGGGCCTGCGCGGCAAGGCGCACAACCACGCCCGGGCTGGGGCTCGGGCCGCCGCGCTGGCCGGCCAGGCGGAGGCGGCGGTACGCGACCGCGCCGACTACGTCACGGTGCTGGTCGGCGCCAACGACGCCTGCCGCACCACGATCGACGCGATGACCCCGGTGGCCGACTTCCGGGCCGAGATCAACCGAGGGCTGCGGGTGCTGCGCGAGGGGCGGCCGAAGGCCCGCGTCCTGGTCGTCAGCATTCCGAACCTGTACCGGCTCTGGGAGGTCGGCCACGACGAGCCCCGGGCGGTGCGCGCCTGGCGGCGGGGCGTGTGTCCGGCGCTGCTGGCCGAGGCGACGTCGACCGCACCGGCGGATCGGAGCCGCCGGGCGGCGTTCCGGGAACGGGTCGCCGCGTACAACAGTCAACTGAAGGCGGCCTGCCGGGCCTACGGCGCCCGATGCCGATACGACGGCGGCGCCGCGCACCGGGTCCGCTTCGACCTGGACCTGGTCAACCCGCTGGACTACTTCCACCCCAACACGGCCGGTCAGTCCCGCCTCGCCGAGGTGACCTGGCGTGCCTCCGGCTACGCCGACTGATCGCCCGCCTCATCGGGATGACGGGGCAACGGGATTCGGGCGTCGCCGTGCTGGCGGTAGAGCGCCCGGGAACGCTCGGCCAGCTTCTTGGTGGCCGAGGAGTTCGCCCAGGTGCCGAGGATTATCGCCGCTCCGGGGACCACCTTGGCGAAGAGCCGTTTCGCCGCGCGTACCCCGGCCATCTGGGCGAGCCGGACCCCGAGGTGCAGCATCACCCGGCCGAGCGGTGCCTGCCCGCCCCCGCCGAACAGCGCGCCCGCCCGCTCGCGCCCGGCCGCCACCCCCAGCGCCACCCGGGCGCTCGCAGCGGCCTTGTGCACCTTCTGGAGCACCAGCAGGTCGGTGGCGCGGTCGGAATGCGTCGGGTCAGCACCGTACGCGGCGGCCACGTGCAGGACCATGCGGGACTGGGTCCAGGCCAGCACGCCGACGTCGATCACCGCACCGGGCAGCCCGGCCGCACCGGAGACGGCCCCGGAGAGCCGGGCCTGATTGACGAACCGACGTACCGCCTGCTCCGCCAGGGCCTCGGCGCTGATCCCGGGCTGCGCGGCCCGGATCCGCTGCGCCCACTGCGCTGCCTCCGGGCCGAGCCGGCGCACCGCCTCGAGCGCGAGGTGCTCGGGAGCGTACTGCGGATCCTGGCGCATCCGGTCCCACAGCGTGGCCGGCAGCGCCTCGACGACCCGGCTGCCCGGCGTCGGCGGGGCCGGGGTGACCGGTTGGCCCTCGGCGGGCACGGGATCGCTCATCACCTCTCCTTTCGGTGGCGCGCATCCATGTGTACCCCGCCGGGGCAACGGCGTACCGTCGGCCGATCGCACGGCGACGCCGGGCCGGCCGGACCGGCGCGACAGGAATGCACGAGGATGGCAGGTACGTTCTGGCGATCGGGGCACCGTCAATCCGGTGGCCCCGTTACGCACATGCAGGGAGGCCGCACCGGTGCTCGACCCACACGAGCTCTACGAACTCACCGACGATCTGCCCGACCTCGGTCAGCCGGTCCTGATCCAGGCGCTCACCGGTTTCGTCGACGCCGGTAACGCGAGCCGGCTCGCCCGCGAACAGCTGCTCACATCGCTGGAGTCCCGCCCGATCGCCCAGTTCGACCTGGACCAGCTCTTCGACTACCGCTCCCGCCGCCCGGTGATGACCTTCGTCGAGGACCACTGGGAGAGCTACGACGACCCGGAGTTGGAGCTGCACCTGCTCCACGACGACGACGAGACCCCCTTTCTGCTGCTCACCGGGCCGGAGCCGGACCTGCAGTGGGAACGGTTCACCGCCGCCGTCGCCGGGCTCGCCGCCCGGCTTGACGTACGGCTCACCGTCGGGCTCAACGCGATCCCGATGGCGGTACCGCACACCCGGCCGACCGGCGTGACCGCGCACGCCACCCGGCGTGACCTGATCGCCGGCTACGAACCGTGGCTGCAACGGGTGCAGGTCCCCGGCAGCGTCGGCCACCTGCTGGAGTTCCGCCTCGGCGAGGCGGGCCGCGACGCGCTGGGTTTCGCCGCGCACGTGCCGCACTACGTGGCGCAGGCCGAGTACCCGGCCGCCGCCGAGGTGCTGCTGGCGTCGGTGTCCCGCAGCACCGGGCTGCTGCTGCCCCGGGACGGGCTGCGCTCGGCCGCCGAGGTGGTACGGGTGGAAATCGACCGACAGGTCGCGCAGAGCGACGAGGCCACCACCCTGGTCCAGGCCCTTGAGGAGCAGTACGACGCGTACGCCCGGGGTCGGGGTGAGAAGAACCTGCTCGCCGCGGAGAACGGCCCCCTGCCCACCGCGGAGGAACTCGGCGCCGAGTTGGAGCGTTTCCTCGCCGAGCAGACCCGTCCGAACAACGACACCCCCGGCGGCTGACAACCGACCTCCCGGTCGGCGGCGGGCAGCGTGGCTGCCGCGCGGGTCGGGCCGGGATGGGGCAGGCTGGCGTCATGCGCCTGGCGACGTGGAACGTGAACTCGGTGAAGGCCCGGCTGCCCCGGCTGCTCGACTGGCTGGCCGGCACCGGGCCGGACGTGGTGTGCCTCCAGGAGACCAAGTGCCCGGACGGCGCCTTCCCGGCGACCGAGGTGGGTGAGCTGGGGTACACGGTGGCCAGCCACAGCGACGGCCGGTGGAACGGCGTCGCCATCCTGTCCCGGGTCGGTCTGGCCGACGTCACCGTCGGGTTTCCCGGCGAGCCCGGCTTCCCCGACCCGGAGGCCCGCGCGATCTCGGCCACCTGCGGCGGACTGCGGGTCTGGTCGGTGTACGTGCCGAACGGCCGCACGCCCGACGACCCGCACTACGCGTACAAGTTGGCCTGGTTGGCGGCGCTGCGGGACGCGCTGGACACCGAACTGACGAACCGGGCGCCGCTGGCCGTCTGCGGTGACTTCAACGTGGCACCCACCGACGACGACGTGTGGGATCCGGCGCTGTTCGTCAACTCCACCCACGTCACGCCGCCCGAGCGGGCCGCCCTGGCGGCGCTGCGCGATCTCGGTCTCACCGACGTGGTGCCCACCCCGATGAAGGGCCCGCACCCGTTCACCTACTGGGACTACCGGGCCGGCATGTTCCACCAGAACAAGGGCATGCGCATCGACCTGGTGTACGCCTCGGCCCCGCTGGCCCGTACCGTCCGCTCGGCGTACGTGGACCGGGAGGCCCGCAAGGGCAAGGGCCCCTCGGACCACGCCCCCATCGTCGTCGACGCCGACCTCACCCCCACCGTCGAATCCTTCTGAGTGCCACGCCCGGACACCACCCGCCCGCCCCGCCCGCCCCGATGCCGACCCAGCGGCACGAGATGCCGCAAGTCGGCCTCTCCCGCCGTCCGGAAAGCCCCACTTCCCGCAACCCGCGCACCGCGCCCGCGCCCGGCGGCACGGCTAGGGTGAGGTCATGGCAGTTGTGAAGATCAACGCGATCGACGTTGCGCCCGGTGGCGGCGAGGAGTTGGAGAAGCGGTTCGCCGCTCGGGCCCGCGCGGTGGAGAACTCCCCCGGTTTCCTCGGCTTCGAACTGCTGCGCCCGGTGGCCGGCGAGAACCGCTACTTCGTCTACACCCGGTGGGAGACCGAGCAGGCGTACCAGGACTGGGCCGCCGGCCCCGCCCGAGCCGCCCACGCCACCCCGCCCGGAGCCGAGCGGCGGCCACCCGTCGCCTCCGGTGCCACCCTCCTGGAGTTCGAGGTCGTCCAGCAGGTCCCCTGACCGACCGCCCGTTCACCGCTTCTGGACCGGAGCAGTAGCGGCGAATAGTCAGGACGGGCGGGTGGCGGTGAGGGTGGCGAAGGCGATGACGTTGTCGGCGTAGCCGGTGCCGCCGCCGAGCCACTCGCCGCCGCAGGTGATCAGCCGCAGGCCGGGCGGGCCCTCGTGGCCGTAGACCCGGTCGGCGGGCAGCCGTTCCTTCGGGAAGTGTTCCACCGAGTTCACGGTGAACACGGCCACCGAGTCGTCCTCCCGGGCCACCTCGACGGTGTCTCCCACCTTCAGTTTGCCCAGGTTGTAGAAGACCGACGGGCCGCTCCTGGTGTCCACGTGTCCGACGATGACCGCCGGCCCCGGGTCTCCCGGCACCGGTCCACGGTCGTACCAACCGGTTTCCTCGTGCCGACTCAGGGGCGGCACGGCGATCGAGCCGTCCGGTGCGTCGCCGACCGGCTTCACCGGTGCCGAGACGTCGATCGACGGGATGGACAGGCTCACCGGCCGCGCGGCGGCACGCCCGGCGGATACCGTCGACGCTCCGCCGGAGCCGCCTTCACCGCCGGTGGCAGTCCAGTCGAGGGGTCCTCCGACGGTGTGCCCGAGGCCGGCGCCGGTGGCGAACACGCCGGCCAGCACGAGCACCACCGCGAGCGGCAGCGACCACGGGCTGCGCCCGGAGTGCGCCGCGCGGCCGGACCCGCCGGCACTGCGTGGTGCACGGCGTCGATCGGTGAACGGTGCCGCGGCACGAGCGCGACGGGAGCCGGTGTCCGGCACGGCCGCCCGACCGTGCGGAGGCCGCGTCGAGTCGGGGCCCACCGAACGGTCGCCGTTACGCGGCATGGAACCGGGGCCCGAACGGTCGTCGTTCCGGGGCATGCCCGAACGGTCGTCGGGGGCCGGCGGCGGGCTGGCCGAGGGTACGAACAAGTCGGGTCGATAGCTGGGGCGGGGTGGGCTACCGGCGGGGCGGGCCGGTAGGCCGGCGCCGGTTCGCGGGGTGGCCCGGCCGGAGCCGGTGCGTGCCGGCGTACCGGTGACGTTTGTGGGGCGGGGTGTGCGGGCGGCGGTCATGGCGGCTCACCGTCGGCTGCCGCGACGGCGGGTCGCGGTGACCCAGAGGACCATGCCGGTGACGGTCAGCGCCAGACCGCCGGGGAGCAGCAGACTGGCGCTGATGTTGCCGGCGCCACCGCCGAATCCGGTCGCCGGCCCTCGACTGGGCTTCATGTGGCGTACGACCTGGATCATGGTGGACGCGGTCTCGCCGCCCCGGCATTCCAGCTTGACCCGGTAGTTGCCGGGGAGCACCCGCTCCTTGACCATCGCCGTGCCGGTCAGCAGCCCACGCTGCGGCTGCACGGCGACCCGGCCGAACGCGTCCGAGACGACGATGGCGCCCACCGAGTTGTCGTGGCAGCTGGCCCGGAGCCCGACCAGATGGCCCGGTTCCACCATGCTCGGCGAGACCTCCACGAACACGGTCGGGCCCGGCTGCGGTGCGCCCGCGGGGGCACCGGGTTGCCCACCGCCGGGTTGCCCGGCGACGAGCGGCGCGACGACGGCCCGGACGGGCGCCGCCACGGCCGGTGCCGCCGTCAGCAGCGGGGTGGCCAGGGCGATCGCGAGCAGCGGAGCGAAGGCCACGAGAGTACGCAGCGGAGCAGCGGACAGGGCCGGACGAGTCTGGGTCGCTGCTGACACGATGCCCCCTCCCGGTGCGCCGGTGCGGTCGCCGGGCACTGCCGGACACCCGGTCCTGCCTTTCCCGATGATGGTCTCACCACCGGGCGTACATCACATCCGGTCCGGCGCGGTGCTCGCGTAGGCTCGGTGCGTTGTGACCTCCACCGACCCGACCCCCGCCGTCGCCGCGCCGCACCGGGCGCGGGCCATTCGCACCTACCACCCGCGTCGCGGCCGGATGAGCGGCCGGCAGGTGGCGGCGTTGGAACAGCTCTGGCCGCGGTACGGGCTGCGCGTCGCCGACGTCGACCCGTTCGATCCCGTCGGCCTGTTCGGCCGCCGGGCCCCACTGGTGGTCGAGATCGGATCCGGCATGGGCGACACGACCGCCGAGATGGCCGCCGCCGACCCGGATCGAGATTATCTGGCGGTCGAGGTGCACACCCCGGGAATCGCGAACCTGCTGGACCTGGTCCACCTTCGTGACCTGGGCAATGTCCGGATCGTCGAGGGCGACGCCGTGGAGTTGCTCGATCTGCTGCCAGCCGCCTCGCTGGACGCGGTACACGTCTTCTTCCCGGACCCGTGGCCGAAGTCCCGCCACCACAAGCGGCGGCTGATCCAGCCGACGCATGTGGCGCGGTTGCGTTCCCGGTTGGCTGTCGGCGGCACGCTGCACTGCGCCACCGACTGGGCGGAGTACGCCGAGTCGATGCGGGCGACGCTGGACGCCGACCCGGGCCTGGTCAACGCCTACGACGGGTACGCTCCCCGGCCCGCGTACCGGCCGGTGACCCGGTTCGAGCGGCGGGCGCTGCGCGCCGGCCGCCCGGTCGCCGACCTGATCTACCGCCGCCGTTGAGGTAGCGCGACGACGGCAAGCCGGCGCCCGCGCCCGATGCCAGACCCTGCCCGGCCGGCGTCCACTACCGGTGCCCGGCCCTCCCCGGTTGGCGTCCCGGCGCGTGATCCAGGCACCATGGACCGGCCATGACACTCACCGCCGCGCTGCCGAAGACCGCCAACCCCGACACCCTCTACGACGCGTTCGCCAGTTGGGCGTCCGAGCGCGGCCTGGACCTCTACCCCCACCAGGAGGAGGCGGTCATCGAGATCGTCTCCGGGGCAAACGTGATCATGAATACGCCGACCGGCTCGGGCAAGAGCCTGGTCGCCATCGCCGCGCACTTCGCCGCCCTGGCCGACGACCGGACGACCTTCTACACCGCGCCGATCAAGGCACTCGTGTCGGAGAAGTTCTTCGCGCTCTGTGAGGTCTTCGGTGCCGAGAACGTCGGCATGCTCACCGGCGACGCCAGCGTCAACGCCGACGCCCCGATCATCTGCTGCACCGCGGAGATCCTGGCCAACCTGGCGCTACGCGAGGGCAGCCGGGCCGACGTCGGCCAGGTGGTCATGGACGAGTTCCACTTCTACGCCGAACCCGACCGGGGCTGGGCCTGGCAGGTGCCGCTGATCGAGCTGCCGCAGGCCCAGTTCGTGCTGATGTCGGCCACGCTGGGCGACACCACCCGGTTCGTCGACGATCTGGCCCGGCGTACCGGTCGGCCGACCGCCGTCGTCCGCTCGGCCGAGCGGCCGGTCCCGCTGCTCTTCTCGTACGCGATGACGCCGCTGCACGAGACCCTTGAGGAGCTGCTGGAGACCAAGCAGGCCCCGGTGTACGTCGTGCACTTCACCCAGGCCGCCGCTCTGGAGCGCGCCCAGGCGCTGATGAGCGTCAACGTCTGCACCCGGGCCGAGAAGGACATGATCGCGGCTGCCATCGGTGGGTTCCGGTTCACCTCCGGCTTCGGCAAGACCCTGTCCCGACTGGTCCGGCACGGCATCGGTGTGCACCACGCCGGGATGCTGCCCAAGTACCGCCGGCTGGTGGAGACCCTCGCCCAGGCCGGGCTGCTCAAGGTCATCTGCGGTACGGACACCCTCGGCGTCGGCATCAACGTGCCGATCCGCACGGTGCTGTTCACCGGCCTGTCGAAGTACGACGGGGTACGCACCCGGCTGCTCAAGGCCCGCGAGTTCCACCAGATCGCCGGCCGGGCCGGACGAGCCGGCTTCGACACCATCGGCCGGGTCGTCGTACAGGCGCCCGAACACGTCATCGAGAACGAGAAGGCGCTCGCCAAGGCCGGTGACGACCCGAAGAAGCGGCGCAAGGTGGTCCGCAAGAAGCCCCCGGAGGGCTCCATCGGCTGGGGCAAGCCCACCTTCGACCGCCTGGTGGAGGCCGAACCGGAGCCGCTCACCTCCAGCTTCCAGGTCAGCCACTCGATGCTGCTCAACGTCATCGGCCGCCCCGGCGACGCGTTCGCGGCCATGCGGCACCTGCTCACCGACAACCACGAGGACGCGGCGGCGCAGCGCCGGCACATCCGCCGGGCCATCGCCATCTACCGGGCGTTGCGGGCCGGCGGCGTGGTCGAGGAACTGCCCGAGCCGGACGAGACCGGGCGCCGGGTCCGGCTCACCGTCGACCTGCAACTCGACTTCGCGCTCAACCAGCCGCTGTCACCGCTCGCGCTGGCCACCATCGAGCTGCTGGACAGCGAGTCACCGTCGTACGCCCTGGATGTGCTGTCGGTGATCGAGTCGATCCTCGACGACCCGCGCCAGGTGCTCTCCGCCCAACAGTTCAAGGCCCGCGGCGAGGCGGTCGCCGCGATGAAGGCCGAGGGCATCGAGTACGAGGCCCGGCTCGAACTGCTCGACGAGGTGACCTGGCCCAAGCCGCTCGCCGAGCTGCTGGAGAACGCCTACGAGATGTACCGGCGCGGGCACCCCTGGGTGGCCGATCACCAGCTCTCCCCCAAGTCGGTCGTGCGGGACATGTACGAACGGGCGATGACCTTCACCGAGTTCGTGCAGTTCTACGGGCTGACCCGCTCGGAGGGCCTGGTGCTGCGCTACCTGGCCGACGCGTACAAGACGCTGCGGCAGACGGTGCCCGAGGAGGCCAAGACCGAGGAACTTGTCGACCTGATCGAATGGTTGGGTGAGCTGGTCCGCCAGGTCGACTCCAGCCTCATCGACGAGTGGGAGCGGCTGCGCAACCCGACCGACCTGCCCGAGGTGGCCGCCGCACTGGACGACCGCCCGGCGGCGGTGACCCGCAACCTGCGGGCGTTCCGGGTACTGGTGCGCAACGCCCTGTTCCGGCGGGTCGAGTTGGCCGCGCTACGGCGGTGGGACGCGCTGGGCGAGTTGGACGCGGACTCCGGTTGGCCCGCCGACGCCTGGGCCGACGCGCTGGAGCCCTACTTCGAGTCGTACGACGGCATCGGGACGGGCCCGGACGCCCGCGGCCCGGCGCTGCTGATGATCGAGCAGGGTCGGGAGCGCTGGACGGTGCGGCAGATCCTGGACGACCCGGAGGGCGACCACGACTGGGGCATCAGCGCCGAAGTCGACCTGGCCGCCTCCGACGAGGCGGGCGCCGCCGTCGTCCGGATCACCGACGTCGGCCAGCTCTGAAATTTTTCGTACGAGGGGCCGTCCGGGATGCCCGGGCGGCCCCTTTCGTACCCTGGGCGATGTCAGGGCCGTCGATTAGAATGTATGTACTAATCGAGTTCCTGACCTGGGAGGATGCTCGTGACCGCGCCCATTCCCGCCCCCCTCACGCCGTACGCCACCCTCCTCGGTTTCACCCGGTACGTCGACCGCACCGGGCCGACCAAGGCCAGCTTCGTCGGCGGCCTGCGCCGGCAGCGGGCGAGCCGCTCCGGGTTCAACCCGCACGGCCAGTTCGTCAAGGCACTCAAGGCCGACATCGCCTTCCACACCGGCGGCACCCACCTCGCGCAGGTGGTCGACGTGGTCAAGCCCCGGTGGCGCCCGCTCTACCAGGCGCTCGTGCCCGGCGCGACGGCGTGGCTGCACTCGCTCGGCGAGCCTGCCGGGGTCGACCTGGCCCAGACCCGCGACGCACTGGCCATGCTCGGCGACCTTCCCATCAAGATCAACCCCCACTTCGGCATCCGGTACGCCGACGGTCGCGCCGAGGCGGTGCGCCTGCACTTCGACGAGGCCCCGCCCAGCGAGGAGGCCACACTGGCGGCACTGCACCTGACCACCCGTCACATGGACGCCGTTCTCCCGCACGCCGAGCCGGTCCTGGTCGACGTGCGTCGGGGCATCACCCACCGGATGCCCGACAACGCCCGGCCCGACGAGATCGAACGCTGGCTCGCCGGCGAGGCCGCCGCCTTCCGCGCCATCTGGTCCGCCGCCGCTTAGCGACCACCGGCCGCGGCCGGATGTCCGGTGGGCGAGGCGGGACTGTCCCATTCAGAGCTCTCGACCTTCCGACCCGGCCGCTCTGGGCCCCACCCGGCCCGCACCTGGGCCCAGCCACCCCCCGCTCGGGCCCAGGTGCAGCCCTCCGCCACCACCGGTCCGCCCACCGCGCCGCGCGGTCACGTCGCCCCGGCCGGCCCGCCGCGTTCCGGAGTTATCCAGGGGCAGCGACGCCCGACCCCGCTCGTCCAGGGTGCTGGGGCAGGTCGGCGAGGGGCAGGACCTTTGGGTTCTCGGGCGGACCGACGATGACGCGTAACGCGGGGAAGTGGTCGAGCAGCAGGTGGCTGCAGGCGTCGCAGGGGGTGACCACGATCCTGCCCCGGTCGCCGACCGTGACAATGGTCTCCAGTTCCCCCACGCCCTGGGTGGCGGCGGTCGCGAGAGCCACCACCTCGGGGCAGGCCCCGCCGGTCGCGCGCGCCACGTTCACGGCGGAGATCACCCGGCCGTCAGCGGTACGGGCCGCCGTCGCGAGAGTGTGGGCTGCGCTGCGGCAACGTAGCTTTGCCACCGCGCTGGCAGCCTGCACCAGTGCCCGGTCGGTGTCCCGCATCGTCATCGGCGTCCCCGCGTTCCGTTCCCAACTCGGCGCCCAACGATAGACCTCCGCCGCGCTGGTGCCACCACACCGCCTCCTAATGACTTCTGCTTCAACCCACGCATCAACTCGAGGCCGCAACCGTTGCGCCGGGTGAAGCAGAGCAAAGGGGGCGCGGCGGCCAACCTCCGGCCGCACACCACCGCGCGCCGACCAGGCCCGGGGGCCACGTCGCGACCGGCCCCCAACCCGGCCAGCCCAGCCCGGCCGGAGTAGCCCGGAGCAGGGCCCGGGTAACCAGGAGGCGGACCGGGCAGCGGCTGCCTATCCTTGGCGACGACATGCAGAATCCAGCCTCACCCGCCGCGACCGATCCCGTTCGGGAGTTGCAGCGTCGCCTCTCCCCGCTGATGTTCCGCGACCAGCGGCACCTGCGCCGTCGACTCGACGGGCTGCGGAAGCTACGCGACCCGCAGCGACGCGAGTCGGTGCTGGCGGAGATCGTCGCCGAGACGGCGGCGGCTGAGGGTCGGCTGGAGCGGCGGAAAGCCGCGGTACCGAAGATCGTCTACCCCGCCAGTCTGCCGGTGAGCGAGCGCAAGGATGACATCGCCGCGGCGATCCGCGACCACCAGGTGGTGATCGTGGCGGGCGAGACCGGCTCGGGCAAGACCACCCAGCTGCCGAAGATCTGCCTGGAGCTGGGGCGCGGCGTGCACGGACTGATCGGCCACACCCAGCCTCGGCGGCTGGCCGCGCGTACGGTGGCCGATCGGATCGCCGAGGAGTTGGGCACCGAGCTCGGTGACGTGGTCGGCTACAAGGTGCGCTTCACCGACCAGGTGGGCGAGAACAGCCTGGTCAAGCTGATGACCGACGGCATCCTGCTGGCCGAGTTGCAGACCGACCGGATGCTGCGCCAGTACGACACGCTGATCATCGACGAGGCGCACGAGCGCAGCCTCAACATCGACTTCATTCTCGGGTACCTCAGGCAGCTCCTGCCGCGCCGTCCCGACCTCAAGGTGATCATCACTTCGGCGACCATCGAGACGGACCGGTTCGCGCGGCACTTCGCCGGGCCACCGACCGCCGAGCATCCCGACGGCGAGCCGGCGCCGGTGGTGGAGGTCTCCGGCCGGACCTACCCGGTCGAGGTGCGCTACCGGCCACTGGTCGAGGTCGCCGACGGCGACGAGGAGGACGCGGACGAGGAGAACGTCCGCGACCAGATCCAGGCCATCGGCGACGCCGTCGAGGAGTTGGCCGCCGAGGGGCCGGGCGACATCCTGGTCTTCCTCAGCGGTGAGCGGGAGATCCGGGACACCGCCGAGGCGCTGGGCAAGCTGGTGCAGAACAAGCGGTCGCTGCTCGGCACCGAGATCCTGCCGCTGTACGCCCGACTCAGCGTCGCCGAGCAGCACCGGGTCTTCGCCCCGCACGGCGGGCGGCGGGTGGTGCTGGCCACGAACGTGGCGGAGACCTCGCTGACCGTACCCGGCATCAAGTACGTGGTGGATCCCGGCACCGCCCGGATCTCCCGCTACTCGCAGCGGCTGAAGGTGCAGCGGCTGCCGATCGAGGCGATCTCCCAGGCCAGCGCCAACCAGCGCAAGGGCCGCTGCGGGCGTACCTCGGACGGCATCTGCGTCCGGCTCTACGACGAGCAGGACTTCGACTCCCGTCCCGAGTTCACCGACCCGGAGATCCTGCGGACCAACCTGGCCTCGGTCATCCTCCAGATGACCGCCATCGGCCTGGGCGACATCGCCGCGTTCCCGTTCATCGACCCGCCGGACCGCCGCAATGTCACCGACGGGGTGAACCTGCTGCACGAGTTGGGTGCCATCGACCCGGCCGAGACCGAGCCGACGAAACGCCTCACCACCCTCGGCCGGCGGCTGGCCCAGCTGCCGGTCGACCCCCGGCTGGCCCGGATGGTGCTGGAGGGCGAACGCAACGGCTGCGCCACCGAGGTGATGGTGATCGCCGCGGCCCTGTCGATCCAGGATCCGCGTGAGCGGCCGGCGGACAAGCAGGCCCAGGCCGACCAGGCGCACGCCCGGTTCGCCGACAAGGAGTCCGACTTCGTCGCGTACCTCAACCTGTGGCGGTACCTGCGGGAGCAGCAGCGGGCGCTCTCCTCCAGCGCGTTCCGCCGGATGTGTCGGGCCGAGTACCTCAACTACCTGCGGGTCCGAGAGTGGCAGGACATCGTCAGTCAGTTGCGGCAGGTCCTGCGTACCCCTGACGACAGGAACCGGGGACGCGGCCGGCGGGGCGCCACGGACGGCGCGCCCGACGGCGGCGGGCGACGCCAGGCCGGCGCGGACCTGCCGGAGGAGATCGACACACCGAAGGTGCACCAGTCGCTGCTGCCCGGTCTGCTGTCGCACATCGGCCTCAAGGACGCGCAGAAGCACGAGTACCTGGGGGCGCGAGGGGCGAAGTTCGCCCTGTTCCCGGGTTCGGCGCTGTTCCGCAAGCCACCCCGCTGGGTGATGGCCGCCGAGCTGGTGGAGACCTCCCGGCTGTGGGGGCGGGTGAACGGGCGGATCGAACCGGAGTGGGTCGAACCGCTCGCCCAGCACCTGGTCAAGCGCAGCTACAGCGAGCCGCACTGGGAGAAGAAGCAGGCGGCGGTGATGGCGTACGAGAAGGTCACCCTCTTCGGCGTCCCGCTTGTCACCTCCCGCAAGGTCAACTTCGGTCGGATCGACCCGACGCTGAGCCGGGAGCTGTTCATCCGGCACGCGCTGGTGGAGGGCGACTGGTCCACCCACCACCAGTTCTGGCGGGACAACCAGCGGCTGCTGACCGAGGTGGAGGAGTTGGAGAACCGCGCCCGGCGACGCGACATCCTGGTCGACGACGAGACCATCTTCCAGTTCTACGACGAGCGGATCCCGGCCGAGGTGGTCTCCGGGCGGCATTTCGACAGTTGGTGGAAGACGACCCGGCGGGAGCGGCCCGAGCTGCTCACCTTCACCCGGGAGCTGCTTGTCAACGCGGGCCGGGGTGGGCTGGACGAGGCCGACTTCCCCGACGAGTGGCGGGCCGAGGGGGTGGCGCTGCCGCTGACGTACACGTTCGACCCGGGTACGGCGACCGACGGCGTGACGGTGGACATCCCGTTGCCGTTGCTCAACCAGGTGCCCGCCGAGAGCTTCGACTGGCAGGTGCCGGGGCTGCGTGAGGAACTGGTGGTGGCGCTGATCCGGTCGCTGCCGAAGCCGATCCGGCGCAACTTCGTGCCGGTGCCCGACTACGCCCGCGCCGCGCTGGCCGCGATCACCCCGGGCGAGGAGCCGCTGCTGGACGCGTTGACCCGGCAGTTGCGGCGGATGACCGGGGTGAGCGTGCCGAGGGACGCCTGGGATCTGGGCAGGCTGCCGCCGCATCTGCGGGTCACCTTCCGGGTGCTCGGTGACGACGACAAACCGGTCGCCGAGGGCAAGGATCTGCCGGCCCTGCAACGTCAGCTCAAGGCGGAGGTACGCCAGGTGGTGGCCGCCGCCGCGCCGGAGGTGTCCCGTTCGGGGCTGACCGGCTGGGAGATCGGTACGCTGCCGCGCACCATCGAGCAGGTACGGGCCGGGTACGCGGTGACTGCCTACCCGGCGCTTGTGGACGAGGGCGCCACGGTCGGGGTGAAGGTGTTCGACTCCCCGGCCGAGCAGGAGGCCGCGCACTGGGCCGGCACCCGTCGGCTGCTGCGGCTGACCGTGCCGTCGCCGGCGAAGTTCCTTCAGGGGCGGCTGACCAACGAGGCGAAGCTGGCGTTGTCCCGTAACCCGCACGGCGGGGTGCAGGCGTTGATCGAGGACGCGGCCGGCGCGGCCATCGACAAGCTGATCGTCGACGCGGGCGGCCCGGCCTGGGACGAGGCGGGCTTCGCCGCGCTACGCGAGAAGGTCCGGGCCGAGCTGGTCGACACGGTGGTGGCGGTGATGGACCGGGTCCGGGCGGTGCTCGCCACCGCGTACGCGGTGCAGCAGCGCCTCGGCGCGACCAGGAACCTGGCCGTGGTGGCCGCCCTGGCCGACATCCGCAACCAGCTCACCGGCCTCGTGCACGCCGGCTTCATCACCGAGGCCGGGTACGCCCGGCTGCCCGACCTGCTGCGCTACCTGACCGCGATCGAGCGCCGGCTGGACCGGCTGCCGAGCAATCCGGCGCGGGACAAACAGCAGCAGGACCGCGTGGCGGTGGTGCAGCGGGAGTACGACGAGATGCTCGCCATACTCCCGCCGGCCCGACGCAACTCCGTCGCCGTGCGGCAGATCCGCTGGATGATCGAGGAGCTGCGCGTGAGTATCTTCGCGCAGGCCCTGGGCACCCCGTACCCGATCTCGGATCAGCGCATCTATCGCGCCATGGACGACGCCGAAGGGCGCTGATCGCTCAGCCGACCTGCACTGGGAACTCCCAGCCGACCGGCAGATCCGCCACCGAGCGGGTCAGTTCGGCACCCGCCGAGCGGGGCTCCGGACAGGTCGAGGCCCACCAGTCTCGGTTTTCCCGGTACCACTGGAAGACCTCGGCCAGCCCGTCGGCGAACTTGATCCGTGGCTCGTAGGCCAACTCCTCGGAGATCTTGCGGAAGTCGAGCGAGTAACGCTGGTCCTGCACCTTCCGGTCGGCGACGTACCGGACCCGGTCCCAGTCGGCACCGGCCAGTAGCAGGATCCGCTCGGCCAGGTCCCGATTGGTCAACTCGACATCGCCACCGATGTTGTAGACCTCGCCGGCGCGCCCCTTGGCCAACACGAGCGCGATGGCCCGGCAGTGGTCATCGACGTGCAACCACTCCCGTACCGCGCTACCGTCGCCGTGCAGGGTGATGTCCCGACCGGAGAGCAGGCTGGTCACGAAGCGTGGGATGACCTTCTCCACGTGCTGGTACGGCCCGTAGTTGTTGGCACACCTGGTGATCGACACGTCCAGGTCGTAGGTCCGCCAGTAGGAACGCACCACGCAGTCGCTCGCGGCCTTGGAGGCAGCGTACGGGGAGTTCGGTTCGAGCAGGCAGCGCTCGTCCCAGGAGCCCTCCGCGATCGAGCCGTACACCTCGTCGGTGGAGACGTGCACGACGCGGCTGACACCGCTGCGGACGCATTCGGCCATCAGCCGGTGCGATCCCATCACGTTGCTTTCGAAGAATGGCGAAGGATCGTCGATCGACCGGTCGACGTGCGATTCGGCCGCGAAGTGCACCACCACGTCGTGGCCCGGCACCACATCGCGCAGAAGCGACTCGTCGGCGATGTCGCCCCGAATGAAGCTCAGCCGCGGATGGGTGGCGGGCAGATTCCTGCGATTACTGGCGTACGTGAGTTTGTCCAGCACTGTGACAGCGCTGCCTTCGAAGCCGAGGTAGCGTCCGTCCAGTAGGCACCGGGTGAAGTGCGACCCGATGAAGCCAGCACCACCGGTCACCAGGATCCTCATGTATGTGGCCTCCCTGCCACGCGAATCCGCGCATCGTCTATCCCGCCACCCCCGGGCTGTCCGGGTGGGTTACCACTCATCCACCCTGTGGTCGCGCCGCGCCCGCAGATGGTTCTGGCCTCGAAAAGCGACAAATGAGGGTGCTAGCCCCCGTGCAAGACCTCACGATAGGTGACGGGAGTGCCGTTGGTGGCGATATCGGGCCCTTAAGGACGAATTAAGCATCGGGCCCCACAAGCGGACACCAGGCTTAACTCAGCGGGCTCAGCTCAGGGGTTCGACGCCGGGTGGGAGTTGGGCGGTGGCGGTGGCGGTGTGGACGTAGTCGAGCAGGATTCGGCGTAGCTCGCGGCCGGCGTGGGTGGGCACCGCGTCCCGGCGGCGGGCCACGGCGATGGTCCGGCGTACGCCGGGTGGGGCGAGCCGGGTGACGCGGATGCCGGCCCGGCGGGCCACCACCATGCCGGGTACCACGGCGATGCCCAGCCCGGCCTCGACGAAGCTGAGCACCGCGTCCATCTCACCGCCGTCCACCGACAGGGTCGGTTCGAAGCCGGCGTCCCGGCACGCCTGGAGGGTGGCGTCGCGCAGGTCGTAACCCTCGCGGAACATCACCATCGGCTGGTCGCGCAGGTCGGTGATGCGCAGGTCGGCACCGGGCGTGGCGGTGGGCACCGGGTCTACCGAGGCGACCACCAGGCTCTCGGTGAGGATCGGGTCGGCTCGCAGGCCGGGGTCGGTGCCCTGGGCGGGCATGATGATCAGCGCCAGGTCGAGGTCGCCGCGGAGTAGGTCACGGACGAGGTCCTGCGAGCCGCCCTCCTCCATCCGCAGGTCGACGGTGGGGTGGGCGTCGCGGAACCGGCGGAGCACCGGCGGGGCGAGCGAGGTGGCGAGGCTGGGGGTGGCACCGAGGCGTACCCGGCCGCGCCGCAGGCCGACCAGTTCCTGCACCTCCCGGGTGGCGGTCTCGACGTCGGCCAGGATCCGCTTGGCCAGCGGCAGCAGCACCTCCCCCGCCGCGGTGAGCGTTATGTTGCCCCTTACCCGCTCGAACAGGGGCGCACCCAGGGTGTCCTCCAGTGCGTGAATTTGCTTACTCAATGAGGGCTGGGTGATGCCCACGATGTCGGCCGCCTGGGTGAAATGTCGTACTTCAGCCACCGCGACGAAGTACTTCAGCTGATGGAGCTGCATCTACATAGCTTATGGCTATCAAGACTGCGGTGTCGATGCATTGGACGACTGATCAAAGTGCTCCTAGCGTCGGTCGAGTGGTAGTCACGACGAGAACCCGGTCGCCCATCCGATCCAATGTCGGCCTCAAGGCCGTCATGGCGGTGACGGGCATCCTGCTGGTGCTGTTCCTCATCGCCCACATGCTGGGCAACCTGAAGATCTTCTCGGGCGCGACATCGTTCGACCACTACGCGCACTGGCTGCGTGAACTCGGCGTCCCGCTGCTGCCCAGCGCCGGGTTCCTGTGGATCCAACGGGTCGGCCTGCTGGCGGCGGTGCTGCTGCACATCTGGGCCGCCACGGTCCTGGCGCTGCGCGCCCGGGCCGCCCGGCCGGTGCGCTACGCCCACCGCAAGAAGGTCCGGGGCAGCTACGCGGCCCGCACCATGCGCTGGGGCGGCGTGATCATCCTGCTCTTCGTGGTCTACCACATCCTCGACCTGACCACCGGCACGCTGAACCCGGTCGGCGACCCGTCCCGGCCGTACGCGAACGTGGTCGCCGACTTCGCTCCGGAGCGCTGGTACGTCACGCTCTTCTACGCCGTGGCGGTCGTCGCGCTCGGCTTCCACCTGCGGCACGGCGTGTTCAGCGCGCTGCGCAGCCTCGGCCAGCAGACACCGAGCGGCGAGCAGCGGGCCCGGGCGGTGGCGCTGGTCTTCGCCGTCGTGCTCTGTGCCGGCTACCTCGTGGTCCCGTTCGCCGTACTCACCGGATTGGTGTCCTGACCATGGATCTGTTCACCGAGGGCGACCCGATCGCCGACACCAGGGCTCCCGACGGCCCGATCGAGACCCGGTGGGAGCGCCGCCGTTTCGAGGCCAAGCTGGTCAACCCGGCCAACCGCCGCAAGATGACAGTCATCGTGGTCGGCACCGGCCTGGCCGGCGGCTCCGCCGCCGCCACGCTCGCCGAACAGGGCTACCGGGTCAAGTCCTACTGCTACCAGGACAGCCCCCGCCGGGCGCACTCGATCGCCGCGCAGGGCGGCATCAACGCCGCCAAGAACTACCGCAACGACGGCGACTCGGTGCACCGGCTCTTCTACGACACCGTCAAGGGCGGTGACTTCCGCTCCCGCGAGTCGAACGTGCACCGGCTGGCCGAGGTCTCGGTCAACATCATCGACCAGTGCGTCGCCCAGGGTGTGCCGTTCGCCCGCGAGTACGGCGGCCTGCTCGACACCCGGTCGTTCGGCGGCGCGCAGGTGCAGCGCACCTTCTACGCCCGGGGCCAGACGGGCCAGCAGCTGCTGCTCGGGGCGTACCAGGCGGTGGAGCGGCAGATCGGCCTGGGCAACGTGGAGATGAACTCCCGGCACGAGATGCTGGAGCTGATCGTCGTCGACGGCAAGGCCCGGGGCATCGTGGTCCGGGACATGGTCACCGGCGAGATCACCACGGAGTTCGCCGACGCCGTGGTGCTCGCCTCCGGCGGCTACGGCAACGTCTTCTACCTCTCCACGAACGCCAAGGGCTGCAACGTCACCGCCACCTGGCGGGCGCACCGCAAGGGCGCGTACTTCGCCAACCCCTGCTACACCCAGATCCACCCGACCTGCATCCCGGTCTCCGGCGACCACCAGTCGAAGCTGACCCTGATGAGCGAGTCGCTGCGCAACGACGGCCGGGTGTGGGTGCCGAAGGCCAAGGACGACGACCGCGACCCCCGCGACATCCCCGAAGACGAGCGCGACTACTACCTGGAGCGCATCTACCCGTCCTTCGGCAACCTGGTGCCCCGCGACATCGCCTCCCGCGCCGCGAAGAACGTCTGCGACGAGGGCCGGGGCGTGGGCCCGACGAAGCTCGGGGTCTACCTCGACTTCGCCGACGCCATCGACCGGCTGGGCCGCAAGGCCATCGAGGCCAAGTACGGCAACCTCTTCGAGATGTACGAGCGGATCACCGGCGAGGACCCGTACGAGGTCCCGATGCGGATCTACCCCGCCGTGCACTACACGATGGGCGGCCTCTGGGTCGATTACGACCTCCAGTCGACGATCCCCGGCCTGTTCGTCATCGGTGAGGCGAACTTCTCCGACCACGGCGCGAACCGGCTCGGCGCCTCGGCGCTGATGCAGGGCCTGGCCGACGGGTACTTCGTGCTGCCCAACACGGTCGCCAACTACCTCGCCGCCGGTCCGTTCGAGAAGGTCGACGCGACCCACCCGGCGGCCGTCGAGGCCCGTCGCGACGTGGAGGACCGCATCCAGCGACTGCTCGCGATCAACGGTGACCGCACGGTGGACTCGTTCCACCGTGAGCTGGGCCAGATCATGTGGGAGCACTGCGGCATGGAGCGCTCCGAGGCCGGGCTGCGCAAGGCCATCGACGAGATCCGTGCCCTGCGTGAGCAGTTCTGGCAGCGGGTACGGGTGCCGGGTAACGGCGAAGGGCTGAACCAGTCGCTGGAGAAGGCCGGCCGGGTCGCCGACTTCTTCGAGCTGGCCGAGCTGATGTGCATCGACGCCCTGCACCGCGAGGAGTCCTGCGGCGGCCACTTCCGCGCCGAGCACCAGACTCCCGAGGGCGAGGCCCAGCGCGACGACGAGCGGTTCGCGTACGTCGCGGCCTGGGAGTTCACCGCCACGGGCGAACTCTCGGTGCTGCACAAGGAAAACCTGAACTTCGAATACGTCCACCCCACGCAGCGGAGCTACAAGTGAACCTGACCCTGCGCATCTGGCGCCAGTCCGGCCCCCAGGACAAGGGTCGGATGGTGAAGTACCAGGTCGACGACGTCTCCCCGGACATGTCGTTCCTGGAGATGCTCGACGTGCTCAACGAGCGGCTCATCCTCGCCGGTGAGGAGCCGGTGGCCTTCGACCACGACTGCCGTGAGGGCATCTGCGGCATGTGCGGCCTCATGATCAACGGGGACGCGCACGGCCCGCAGCGCGGCACCACCGCCTGCCAGCTGCACATGCGGCAGTTCAAAGACGGCGACACCATCGACATCGAGCCGTGGCGGGCCCGGGCCTTCCCGGTCATCAAGGACCTGGTGGTCAACCGCAACGCCTTCGACAAGATCATCGCTGCCGGTGGGTACGTCACCGCGCCGACCGGCAGCGCCCCGGAGGCGCACTCCGTGCCGGTGGCCAAGGCCGACGCCGACTCGGCCTTCGAGTCCGCCGCCTGCATCGGCTGCGGTGCCTGCGTGGCGGCCTGCCCGAACGGCTCCGGCATGCTGTTCACCGCCGCCAAGGTCACCCAGCTGTCGCTGCTGCCGCAGGGCCAGCCGGAGCGCTACACCCGGGTGATCGGCATGGTCGACGCGCACGACGAGGCCGGCTTCGGCGGCTGCACCAACGCCGGCGAGTGCACCGTGGTCTGCCCGAAGGGCATCCCGCTGACCACCATCGGCCGCCTCAACCGCGACTACCTCGCCGCCACCACCCGCCACGCCGACACCCCCGGCACCTGACCCCACCCACCCCACCCACCCCACCCCCACCCATCCCCTCCGTTGATCATGAGGTTGGCGGCAGTTTGAAGATCAACGATTGCCGCCAACCTCATGATCAACACATCGGGAGGTGGGGTTTGTCGGTTTGGGGGTAGAGGGTTGGGGAGGGCGGCGAGGTGGAGGAGGCGGCATGCGGGCGTTGACCTGGCACGGCAAGCGGGACGTACGGGTCGAGGAGGTGCCCGACCCGAGGATCGAGGACCCGACCGACGCGATCGTGCGGATCACCTCCACCGCCATCTGCGGCTCCGACCTGCACCTGTACGAAGTCCTGGGGCCCTACCTCAAGCCGGGTGACATCCTCGGCCACGAACCGATGGGCATCGTCGAGGAGGTCGGGCCCGGGGTGACCCGCCTCAAGCCCGGCGACCGGGTGGTGGTGCCGTTCAACATCGCCTGCGGATCCTGCTGGATGTGCCAGCGGCAGCTCTACGCCCAGTGCGAGACCACCCAGGTCACCGCCGAGGGCAAGGGCGCCGCCCTGTTCGGCTACACCTCCCTCTACGGCGCGGTGCCCGGCGGGCAGGCCCAGCTCCTCCGCGTCCCGCACGCCGAGTTCGGCCCGATCAAGGTGCCGGCCGACGGGCCGGACGAGCGGTGGCTCTACCTCTCCGACATTCTGCCGACCGCCTGGCAGGCGGTGAAGTACGCCGACACGCCGCGCGGCGGCACCCTGGCGGTCTTCGGGCTGGGGCCGGTCGGCCAGTTCTGCGCCCGCATCGGCCGCCACCTCGGCGCCGAGCGGGTGATCGGCCTCGACGTGGTGCCGGAGCGGCTGGAGATGGCCCGCCGGCACGGTGTGGAGGTGCTCGACATCTCCCAGCTCGACGACGTGCCCGGCACGTTGATCGACCTGGTGGACGGACGCGGGCCGGACGCCGTGATCGACGCGGTCGGAATGGAGTCGCACGGCGCGCCGCTGGGCAAGATGGCTCAGGCCGCCGCCGGACTGCTGCCGGACAAGATTGCCCAGCCGATGATCGACAAGGTCGGGGTGGACCGGCTGGTCGCGCTCAAGGCCGCGCTCAAGGCCGTCCGACGCGGCGGCACCGTCTCCATCTCCGGGGTGTACGGCGGCGAGGTCGACCCGTTGCCGCTGATGGAGATGTTCGACCGGGGCATCCAGGTGCGGATGGGTCAGTGCCACGTGCGGCGCTGGACCGACGAGATCATCCCGCTGCTCACCGACGACGACCCGCTCGGCGTGGCCGACCTGCGTACCCACCGGCTGCCGCTGGAGGAGGCGCCACAGGCGTACGAGATGTTCCAGAAGAAGCAGGACGGCTGCGTGAAGGTCGTCCTCGCCCCGTGAGCCCAGCCACGGGATCACGCACGTCGATCCTTCGGCCTAGGGTGTGTCGTGTACACACCAGGGGACCGATGGGAGAGACGAGTGACCATCCGGATGGACCGCAGGACCGCGCTCGGCCTGGGCACCGTGGCGACGGCCGGCACCGTGCTCGGCACCGGAGTGCCCGCCGCCGCTGACCCCGCCGAGGAGGCGGGCACGGCAGGCGGGCCGCGCGACCGCGAACGGCTCGCCGCCCGCATCGCCGCCGTCTTCCAGCGGGAGAGCACCCGGGCCGGTGGCAACTGGCAGGCGTACGTCAGCCTGGCCAGCCCGGACGGGCCGTTGGTCGCGGTGAACGAGTCGGCGGACCTGCGGATCGAGGCGTACAGCGTCAACAAGATCGCCGTGGCGGTCGCGGTGCTGGACAAGGTCGACCGGGGTCTGCTCGCCCTCGACCACCAGGTGGAGGTGACCGAGGCGATCGTGGTGCCCGGCGGCGACGGCATCTTCAGCCTGGACGGCGCCTACCCCAGCCTGGTCACCGTCGGCCACGTCCTGGCGAACCTGCTTACCGTCTCCGACGACACCGCGGTACGGCTCTGCGGGCTGGTCTGCCCGGCCGCCGAGGTCAACCAGATCCTGGTCGCGAAGGGCTTCCCGAACACCCAGGTGCAGCCGGTGGCCAACCCGAACCGCTTCTTCCTGGGCACCAGCACGCCACGGGAGACCCACGACCTGCTGCGGGCGCTTGTCGCCGGCACCCTGCTCTCCCCCGCCTCGACCGATCGCGTGCTGCGGCTGCTGCGCTCGCCGGTGGCGTTCACCGACGGGGTGCGCCGGGAGATGTCCTCCGCCGAACGGGCCCGCGTCGCCACCAAGGCCGGCTGGTTCGTCGACGCCCGACACGAAGCTGGCGTGATCTTCGACACCGCCGGCGCGCCACTTGTGACGTACGCCCTCTTCGCCGACGGGCAGGCCGGCGCGGACGACTTCGGCGCCACCCACCCCGCCGTGCAGGCACGGGCCCGGTGGGGCCGGCGGGTCATGGACCTCACCGCCGGTTTCGGCGGCACCGGCACCACCCACCGCAAGCACACGTACCGCCCCAGCAACGGCGGCTGAACCCTGCCGGTGACGGCTACCGTGGACCTCGGGGATCAACCAAGGGGGAACCATGCGGGCGCCGAACGAGCCGAGCGGACGTACCACCGGTCGGCGGATCACCGGATCGGTGGCGGGCCTGGCCGCGTTGGCCGGGCTCGCCGGAGCGGCCTGGGCCGCGCGGAACGTGCCGGCCGCGATCGGCGGCCGGCTGGCCGGCGCTCGCGCCGAACGGGCGGCCCGGTCACCACAGTTCCGCGACGGCACCTTCCACAACCGGACGGACACCCGCACGATGGTGCCCGTCAGCGACCGCAACCTGTTCCGGGAACTGCTCTTCGGCAAGCAGAAGCGTCGGCCGGTCGCACCCGTGCCGCTGCTGCGGCCGGCCGCCGAGACCGGAATCGACCCGGCGCGCGAGCTGAACATCGTCTGGTACGGCCACGCCTCCACCCTGATCGAGATCGAGGGCAAGCGGGTGCTGCTTGACCCGGTGTGGAGCGACAGGTGCTCCCCGTCGACGGCGGTCGGCCCGCGTCGACTGCACGAACCGCCGGTACGCCTCGACGAACTGCCCCGCCTCGACGCGATCCTGATCTCCCACGACCACTACGACCACCTCGACATGGGTACGGTGCGGGAACTGACCGCCCGGCAGTCGGCACCGTTCCTGGTGCCGCTCGGGGTCGGTGCCCACCTCGACCGCTGGGGCGTACCGGCGGAGCGGATCATCGAGTTGGACTGGTCGCAGACCCACCGGGTGGCCGAGCTGGAGATCACCTGCACCGCCGCCCAGCACTTCTCCGGCCGGGGCCTGCGCCGCAACGGCACGCTGTGGAGTTCCTGGGTGGTGGCCGGTCAGCAGCGCCGCGTCTACTACACCGGAGACTCCGGCTACTTCGGCGGGTACGCCGAGATCGGCGCCGCACACGGCCCGTTCGACGTGACGCTGATGCAGATCGGCGCGTACGACCATGCCTGGCCGGGCATCCACATGTTCCCGGAGGAGGCGGTCGCCGCCCACCTGGACCTGCGCGGCGGGCTCTTCCTGCCGGTCCACTGGGCCACGTTCAACCTCGCGCTGCACGACTGGTCCGAGCCGGTGGACCGGCTCTGGGCCGAGGCGAAGGCCCGCGACGTGCGGCTGGCCGTGCCGCGCCCCGGCGAGCGGGTGGTGGTCGACGACCCGCCCCCGGTCGACGGCTGGTGGCAGGCCATCGCCTGAGAAAGGTTGTCGACCAGGTCGATAACGCACGACCGGGTGAATGGGCGATTTTGCCCCCATTAGGGCGACACCCGTTCACGGTTACGTCGTTGACCTTCCGAGGAACAAGCGGGGGTGCCCCCGTTTACGACGGGAGGTTCAGATGACGGTACGCGAACACAACGCTGGCCATCCGCCTTCCCAGCACACGATCGAGCAGGTCTGGCTCGCCAATCCAGGAATCGGGCCGACGGCGGAGCGTATCTGGCTCTCAAGTCCCGACGTCGGGCCGTTGGAAGAGTCGTACCTGGTCAGAGCACTGCGATCCGGTTGGGTCGCGCCGGTGGGCCCCGAGGTCGACGCGTTCGAGCGGGAAGTCGCCGCGCGAGTGGGCCGGGCACACGCGGCCGCGCTCACGTCGGGCACCGCCGGGTTGCACCTGGCCCTACTCGCCCTCGGCGCGGGCCCCGGCGACGCGGTGGTGGTTCCCACGCTGACCTTCGTGGCCACCGCCAACGCGGTCGTCTATACCGGGGCCGAGCCAGTCTTCGTGGACTGTGAGCCGGAATCCGGCAACCTGGACCCGGACCTTCTCGAACGGACGCTGGACGAGTTGCGCCGTGCCCGGCGGCGAGTGGCTGCGGTGCTGCCGGTGGACATGTTTGGGTCCTGCGCCGACTACGGACGCATCCTGCCGATCGGCGCATCGGCCGGTGTACCCATTATCGAGGATGCCGCAGAGGCGCTCGGCGCGGTCCAGGACGGCCATCCGGCAGGCGCCTTCGGCCGGGCGGCGGTCCTTTCCTTCAACGGCAACAAAATGATCACCACCTCCAACGGTGGAATGTTGGTCTCCGACGACCAGGATCTGATCGCCCGGTGCCGTTATTTGTCCACGCAGGCGCGGCAGCCGGTCACGCACTACGAGCACACCGACATCGGCTACAACTACCGATTGAGCAACCTCCTCGCCGCACTCGGCCGAGCCCAACTGCGTCGGTTGGACGGCATGTTGGAACGTCGACGCGCCCACCGCGAGCGGTACGCCAAGCTGTTCAGTGCCGTGCCTGGCGTGCGGCTGCTTGGTGACCGGGACGCTGGTGCCAACTGCTGGCTGACAAGCATCGTGGTTGATCCGGCAGTGGCCGGATGGCAGGTCGGCGATCTGGCCGCGCATCTCGGGGCGCTCGACATCGAGACCCGACCGATCTGGAAACCCATGCACCTGCAGCCGGTGTTCCGTGGGGCGCGCAGCGTGCTGTCCGGTGCCGCCGAGCAACTGTTCAATGACGGTCTGGCCCTGCCCAGCGGGTCAGCCCTGACCGACCAGCAGGTCGCCCGGGTGACCGCCGCCATCGGCGACTTCCTCGACCGCCGATGACCGTCCGCTACCGGACACGTCCTCGTTCTGAACCACTACGCCGCACCGATGACGGCGGTCGGCCGCCGTTGGGGCCGAGAGCACGTGCCGATGTCCCTCGCCACCGGACAGGACTGACCCATGCCCACTGTCATGCTGGTCGCCGGAACGCGGCCGAACTTCATGAAGATCAAACCCGTTCTGGACGCGCTGGAGAAACGCGCGGCACACGTTGTGCTGGTGCATGCAGGCCAGCACTACGACCATGCCATGAGCGAGGTGTTCTTCGCCGACCTGGGATTACGCGCGCCTGATCGGCACCTCGGGACCGGCTCCGGAACGGTGGTGCAACAGACGGCACGGATCATGACCGCTTTCGAGCCCGTCCTGGCCGACATCGCGCCCGACGCGGTCGTCGTGGTGGGCGACGTGACCGCGACGCTCGCCTGCGCTCTGGTGACCGCGCACAGTGGGATCACCCTGGCCCACGTGGAGGCCGGTCTGCGCAGTCGGGACTGGGACATGCCTGAGGAGATCAACCGGGTCGTGGTGGACCGGGTCAGCGACCTTCTCTTCGCCCCCTCGCCGGACGCCGTGGACAACCTGCATGGCGAGGGTTATCACCCCCACCAGATCCGTCTCGTCGGCAACGTCATGGTCGACACCCTCCTGGCCAACCTCTCCCGCGCGCGCGAGTCGAACGTGCTGGCCCGCAACGGGCTGAAAGCTGGTGAGTTCGGGCTGGTCACGCTCCACCGACCGAGCAACGTGGATGATCCGGTCGCCCTCGGCACCCTGATGACGGCGCTGGGGGAGGTCGCACGCTTGTTACCGCTGGTGATGACCGTCCACCCGAGGACCGCGAAACGACTGGATGCGTCCGGCATCCCCACCGGTCTGCAGCTGTTGCCGCCCGCCGGATACCTGGACTTCCTCAGCTTGCAGGCCGAGGCGCGGATGGTGCTGACCGACTCCGGCGGTGTGCAGGAGGAGACCACCGTACTCGGCGTGCCATGTCTCACGCTGCGCGAGAGCACCGAGCGCCCGATCACCATCGCCCAAGGTACGAACACCCTGGTAGGTCGTGACCCGCAGCGCATCATCGGTGCCGCCACCCGGATCCTGCACACGCCACCACCACGACGCTGCCCCGCACTGTGGGACGGCCGGGCTGCCGAGCGGATTGCCGACATTCTGCTCGATCACCTCGCCGCACCGGTCCGGAACCGTCCGACGGACCTACCCGCCAGTGGGCTCGATGGAACGGGCCACCCGGCCAACCGCGCGGTGGCGCGTCAACGACGGTGACGGCCTCCGACGCGCCGAAACCCTGCGGAGGTGACCGATCAGGATGACCATCGGCCTCGTCATCATCGGCTGCGGTGGCCACGGTCGGGAAATCGCCCAACTCGTGGCGGCCGTCAACGAGGCGAACGGCCGGCTGGTGTGGCGGCTGGTCGGCTTCGTTGACGACGCGCCCTCGGAGATCAACCGTAAGCGAGCCGAGGCGACCGGAGCCCCGTACCTCGGCACGCTCGCAGTGCTTCACGATCTGCCCCCGCAGACCCATGTCACGCTCGGGCTGGGCGATCCCACCATCCGGCGAACCGTGGACACCCGGATCGACGCGCTCGGCTTGCCCGCAGCCAGTCTCGTACACCCGGACGCCACCGTGGGTGCCAACCTCAACGCAGCCGAGGGCCTGGTGGTGTTTGCCGGTGCCCGAATCACCACAAACGTCACCGCAGGGCGGCACCTGCACGTCAACCAGAACGCTACCCTCGCCCACGACTGCGTTGTCAGCGACCATGTGTCGCTGCACCCGCTCGCCGCCGTCTCCGGCGACTGCCGCCTCGGCACCGCCGCCCTGATCGGAGCGGGTGCTGTGGTGCTGCCCCGGCTGCATATCGGTGCCGGAGCAACGGTAGGAGCCGGCGCCTGCGTCGTACGCGACGTCCCGCCGAACGTTGTGGTCAAGGGCGTGCCGGCTCGCTGAATCACACCCGAAGCCGTCGCCCCGACCAACAAAACTACCTTGAATCCGATGTTTCGACGTACGCCCACATTATGCCTGATAAAAACCTTATGGACGCAATGACCGTTTGACCCGGACGGAGGTCGGATCCGTGTCCACATCCTCGCCTGCTGCGCCCGTACGCCGGCCCCGACACGCGCAACCGAACGACCAGGTGAAGCGGGTCGTGGACGTGGTCCTGGCAGTCACGCTACTGCTGCTGACGGCACCGGTGATGATGGTGGTAGCGGTGGCGGTCGCCGTAGGGCTGGGGCGACCGGTCTTGTTCCGGCAGTGCCGCATCGGGCTGAACGAGCGCCCATTCGAGCTGGTCAAGTTTCGTACCATGCGCGAGCCACACGGCGATCTGATCAGCGACGCCGATCGACTCACTCCGCTCGGTCGTTGGCTGCGCGCCACCAGCCTGGATGAGTTGCCCACCTTCTGGAACGTCCTGCGCGGGGATATGAGCCTCGTCGGGCCTCGACCGCTGCTCCCTCAGTATCTCAGTCGCTATTCGCCCACTCAGGCGCGGCGGCACATAGTTCGCCCGGGTGTCACCGGTTTGGCGCAGGTGCGCGGGCGCAACAGCCTCGACTGGGACGACAGGCTCGCGCTTGACGTCGAGTACGTGGAGCGCCGCAGCTTCCGACTCGACCTGTCGATCCTGGTCGCAACCGTCGGTACCACGCTGCGCCGGGACGGAATCTGCGCCGAGGGCCATGCGACCGCACCGGAGTTCCTCGGAAGCCAGCGCTGACTTCGATCAGGACGAAGCCCTAGTGCCGGGTCCAGTTACCGGGCCCTGCCGGGGAGGATCGTCGGCTATGCCGGCATAAGTCGTCACAGCACGAACGCGTCGGTCCAGAGGGCGCCGGAGCGGCCGGAGAGCGCGTCCAGCATCGCCACCGCCTGGCCGTCGGTGAGCTGGGCGACGAAGTCCACGATGGCTCGGCCGCGCGCCTTGCCGAGCCGGTCCGGGGTACGCGGATGCAGTTCCGCCTCGGCCAGCTCCACCAGGTCGTGCAGCCGCCGGGGCAGCCGGGACTCCTCCTCCGGATCCAGCAGCCACTCGCGCAGCGCGTCGACCAGGGTGTCGAGCAGCCGGGCCTGCCCACGCTGGTGCAACGCCAGGTCCGGACGGGCCAGCACGAACCGGTGGTGCACGAACTTGAGCACCTGCACCTCGTGCCACTGCGCCGGGGCCAGCAGCACGTGCCCGGAGCGCACGGCGGGCTGCTCGACGACGGTGATCGCGTCCACGAACCGGGTGGTCCACCGGGCGGAGAAGCGGGCCACGTACTGCTCCGCCTCGATCGAACCGTCGAACGGCAACGCGAGCAGCCCCTCGACCAGTTCCTCCCGGACATGCTCGACGGCGGCGGCGAACGCCTCGTCGTCGGCGATCCAGGCGTCCTTGTGGTGCAGTTGGCGACGCAGCCGCTCGATCGACGAGCCGGGCCGACGGGCCGAGGTGGCCAGCGCGGAGTCGGTGATCGCCCGCAGATGGCCGCCCTCGCGCTGCCAGGCCATCAGCTCGGCGGCCACCGCGCCCTGCTGAAGCACACCGACCCGGTAGAAGTCCTCCACGTCGTGGATGGCGTACGCGATGTCGTCGGCGGTGTCCATCACCGACGCCTCGACGGTCTGCTGCCAGTCGGCGATCCGCCCGGCGAACGGTGCCCGCGCCTGCCGCAGGTCGTCCAGTTCGGTGCGGTACGCCCCGAACTTCAGCGAGCCGCTGTCCGGATCGTCGGGCGGCGGGGTCGCGCCGCGCGGCGGCGGATCCATCGTGCGGGGGTGCGGGTCGGGGTGGTCCAGCCGGGTCCACGGGTACTTCAGCATCGCCGCCCGCACCGCGGCGGTCAGGTCCAGGCCGGTGGTCGCCGCGCCCCGGATCTCGGTCGAGGTGACGATCCGGTACGACTGGGCGTTGCCCTCGAACCCGTCGGTCAGGCCGAGCCGGTGCCGGGCCAGCCGGTCCAGCACCCGCTCCCCCAGGTGCCCGAAGGGCGGATGCCCGAGGTCGTGGGCGAGCGCGGCGGCCTCCACCACGTCCGGGTCGCAGCCGCCGAGCTTCTCCACCAGGTCACGTTGGTGGTCGTCGGCGGTGAGCCGCTCGGCGATCGCCCGCGCCACCTGGGCGACCTTCAGGCTGTGGGTGAGCCGGTTGTGCACCAGCAGCCCGGACCCGCCCGGGCTGACCACCTGGGTGACGCCGCCGAGCCGGGTGAAGAACGGCGAGCCGACGATGCGGTCCCGGTCAGCCCGGAAGGGGCTGGTGGCCAGGTCGCCGAGGGCCCGCGCGCTGCCGCCGAAGAGTCGGCGCGCCCGGGGGTCCGCAGGTGGTTCCATGATCGCCACGGTAGCCCGGCAGAATGCACCACGGAACCCACACCCGAAGGCGGAGCGACATCGTGACCCTCTCTGTTCATCAGCGGATCGCCGAGGAACTCGGCGTCGCCGAGCGCCAGGTACGCGCGGCCGTGGAACTGCTCGACGGTGGTGCCACCGTGCCGTTCATCGCGCGGTACCGGAAGGAGGCCACCGGCCTGCTCGACGACACCCGCCTGCGCACCCTGGAGGAGCGCCTGCGGTACCTGCGCGAGCTGGACGAGCGGCGCGCGGCGGTGCTGGAGTCCATCCGCTCCCAGGGCAAGCTCGACGAGGCCCTGGAAGCGCAGATCATGGCGGCCGACTCGAAGTCCCGCCTGGAGGACATCTACCTGCCGTACAAGCCGAAGCGGCGGACCCGGGCGCAGATCGCCCGCGAGGCCGGGCTGGAGCCCCTCGCCGACACGCTGCTCGGCGACCCGACGCAGGATCCCCGTACGGTGGCGGCGGCGTTCGTCGACGCCGACAAGGGCGTGGCCGACGCCGCCGCCGCGCTGGACGGGGCGCGGGCCATCCTGATCGAGCGGTTCGCCGAGGACGCCGACCTGATCGGCACGCTGCGCGAGCAGATGTGGTCGCGGGGCCGGCTGGTGTCCCGGGTACGCGAAGGACAGGAGAGCGCCGGAGCGAAGTTCGCCGACTACTTCGACTTCGCCGAGCCGTACCCGAAGCTGCCCTCGCACCGCATCCTGGCCATGTTCCGGGGCGAGAAGGAGGGCGTACTCGACCTGACCATGGACCCGGAGGCCGAAGGCGACGTCGACGCGGTGGTCACCGGACCGACCCGGTACGAGGCCGCCATCGCCGGCCGGTTCGGGGTGAGCGACCAGGGACGGCCCGGCGACCGGTGGCTCGCCGACACGGTGCGCTGGGCGTGGCGTACCCGGATCCTCATCCATCTCGGTGCGGACCTGCGGATGCGACTCTGGCAGGCGGCCGAGGAGGAGGCCGTCCGGGTCTTCGCCACGAACCTGCGGGACCTGCTGCTGGCCGCGCCGGCCGGTGCCCGGCCCACCATGGGGTTGGACCCGGGCCTGCGGACCGGGGTGAAGGTGGCCGTGGTGGACGCCACCGGCAAGGTGGTCGCCACCGACACGATCTACCCGCACGAGCCCCGCCGGCAGTGGGACGCGTCCCTGCACACCCTCGCCACGCTCGCCGCCGCACACGGGGTCGAGCTGGTCGCCATCGGCAACGGCACCGCCAGCCGGGAGACCGACAAGCTGGCCGGTGACCTGATCAAGCGGCACCCGGAGCTGAAGCTGACAAAGGTGGTGGTCTCCGAGGCCGGCGCGTCGGTCTACTCGGCCTCCGCGTACGCCGCCCAGGAACTGCCCGGGTTGGACGTGTCGCTGCGCGGCGCGGTCTCCATCGCCCGGCGGTTGCAGGACCCGCTCGCCGAGCTGGTGAAGATCGACCCACGTTCCATCGGGGTCGGGCAGTACCAGCACGACCTGTCCGAGGTAAAGCTCTCCCGGTCGCTGGACGCGGTGGTGGAGGACTGCGTCAACGGCGTCGGTGTCGACGTCAACACCGCCTCCGCGCCGCTGCTGACCCGGGTCTCCGGCATCGGCGCCGGACTGGCCGAGAACATCGTGCTGCACCGGGACGCCAACGGGCCGTTCCGCACCCGGGCCGAGCTGAAGAAGGTGGCCCGGCTCGGCCCGAAGGCGTTCGAGCAGTGCGCCGGCTTCCTGCGCATCCCCGGCGGCGACGACCCGCTGGACTCCTCAAGCGTGCACCCCGAGGCGTACCCGGTGGTGCGCCGGATCCTGGCCTCGACCGGCCAGGACCTGCGGTCGATCATCGGCAAGTCGGCGATCCTGCGGGGGCTGCGGGCCACCGACTTCGTCGACGACACGTTCGGCCTGCCCACGGTCACCGACATCCTTGCCGAACTGGAGAAGCCGGGCCGCGACCCACGGCCGGAGTTCAAGACGGCGACCTTCGTCGAGGGCGTGGAGAAGATCAGCGACCTGACGCCGGGCATGGTTCTGGAAGGTGTGGTCACCAACGTGGCGGCGTTCGGCGCGTTCGTGGATGTCGGGGTGCACCAGGACGGGCTGGTGCACGTGTCGGCGATGTCCCGCACCTTCGTCAAGGACCCGCGCGACGTGGTCAAGTCCGGCGACGTGGTGAAGGTCAAGGTGCTGGACGTCGACGTGCCGCGCAAGCGGATCTCGCTGACCCTGCGCCTGGAGGACGAAGCGGAGCCCGGCGCGGGGCGCGCCGGCGGCCGGGGTGACGCCGGCCAGCAGGGGCGTGGCCGGCAGAGCAGTCAGGGCCACGGCGGCCAGGGCCGTACCGGCCAGGGCGGGCAGGGCCGTGGAACGCAGGGCGGGCAGGTGCGCCAGGGACGCGGCGCTGCGACACCCGCGGACGGTGCGATGGCCGACGCGCTGCGCCGCGCCGGCCTGCTCTAGAGCGAGCCGCCCTCGCCAACGGCCGTGTCCGGTGGGACGCGTGCCCAGTCCCGCCGGACACGGCCGTTGGCACCAGCCGAGGCAGATACCACCTCGCGCCCTTTGCTCTGCTTCAACGCACGCAACGGTTTTGGCGCACCACTGATGCGTGGGTTGAAGCAGAGCAAAGGGCCTCAACCCGCACACACCGATCCACCGCCCGAAACGACCGCTGCGGTGGGAGACCGCCCAAGGATGCGCCTGTTAAGGCAGAGCGGGCGCCTCAGCCCGTGCACCGGGGACCGCCCTCGAAAGCCGTACACCGGTGGCAGCCGAGCGGGGAGCGAGCGCCGAGCGACGGTAGCGGGTGGCGTACCGTCGTGTCGTGGTGAGCGACGGCGGCCCGGACTGGCGGGAGACGCGACGGCAGGCGGTGCTGGCGCATGCCGCGGCCGCGCAGCGGCGCCGGGAGGCCGAGCAGGCGGAGGCGGCGGCACTGGTCCGCGACTTCGTCGCCGAGGCGCGGCGGCGCGGCCTGGCGACCACCCGGCTCGTCGCCCGGTCGCACGACGGCCGGGTCCGCTACCGGACCCGACTGCACGGCTGGTACATCGACCGGGCACGCAGCCGGGCGGTCGACGTGGATGGTCGTTTTCACCTGCTGACCGTGCCGCGCTCGCTGCGCGCCCGGCTTTTTGGCGCCGACCCACAGCCCGATCCGGCCCCGCTGATCGTCGGCGAAGGCGCTCGGGACGGCGAGTCGCTACCGCTGCGGATCATGTTGCAGCGGCGGCTCGACGCCGCCGACAACCTCCTCTGAGCGGCGGCTACGCGACCCATCCGAGGTAGCTCGGCGCGCGACACCCGGCCCGGACCTTCCGACGGGCCCGCCGACCGCACCGCAGGCGCGGCGACCTCGGATGAGTTTCTGCTTCGGCCGAGGATCGTTGTCACATTGGATGACCACCTCAGTCGCTTTGGAAGGAGTTCAGCATCTTGGATCTGCCACATGTTGTCCGGGATATCCGCGCGATCGGATGGGGTGCGCCGGTACGCGCCGCGTACGAGGCATCGAAACGGACCGGGCTCCATGGGGCACTGTTGCGCCCGTCCCGTTACCGGACCCCGAGACCGTCCCGAGCACTGCATCTGTCGCACCGTTCGCCGGTGACGTCCGAGGCCGCGCAGCGCTGCCTTGATGAGGCCCAACTCATCCTCGATGAAGGGCTCCTGGTCTTCGGCCGGCGCGTGCGCAACGGCACTGCCGATCCATGGGATGTCGACCCGTTGACCGGTCGCCGGTGGCCCCACGACCGTCCGTGGTGGCGCATCGACATCAGATCCGACCGACGTTTGTCGGACGTGAAGCTGACCTGGGAGGCGGGCCGACACCGGGATCTCGTCGTGCTCGCGCGGGCGAGCCGGCTCGATCCCGAGGGCGAATGGCTCGACGCGCTCACGCATCTCCTGCGCTCGTGGGTGACACAGGCTGCACCGGAGCAGGGAGTTCACTGGCACTCGAGCCTCGAGTTGAGCCTGCGGGCCATCGCGTGGAGCCAGATACTCGACCTCGCCGGTGAGCGTCTGCCGCACCCTCTGGTCCGGGATCTAGAACGGCTGCTGTTCGCCAGCGCTCGGCATCTCCTGTTCGAGCTGCCATATGCGGTAAGCAGCATGCGGAACAACCATCTGCTTGGCGATGCCCTCGGTCTCATCACGCTCGCGCGCCTGTTTCCGGATGCGCGCGGTGCCCGTCGCTGGGCCCGCCTCGGTGAGCGCCTCTTCCTGGCCCAGCTGCGCCGCCACCTCCGCGCCGATGGATCCATGATCGAGGACTCGCTCTCCTACCACCGCTTCGTACTCGAGATGCTCTCGGTGCGCGTCCTCCTGGGTGACGCGCCCGTTCCGGTGCGGCGCGCGCTCCATGCCGCGAGCCAGCACCTCCGCGCGCTGGGGGTGTTCGAGGGTGACGTACCGCAGTACGGCGACTGGGACGAGGGCCGCGTGCTCGCGTCCTCGGGCGACCCGCTCGACGTCGCGGGGTCGGCAGCCCTGGGGCTCGCACTGTCGGGCGAGGCGATCCCGGGCGCCTGGTACACCGACTACGACGAGCTCGCCTGGTACGCGCCGATCCAGCCGATCGAGCGACCCGCGCCACCACCTCCAGCGGCCCTCTCCTCAGGCGGGATCGCGCATGTCCGCAGGGGCCCATGGCGGGTCTGGTTCAAGGTCGGCAGCGGGCCCTCCCACGGTCACGCCGACCTCACCTCGGTCTGGATCGCCCATCGCGGCCGCTGGCTGGTGTGCGAACCGGGTACCGGTACGTACAACGGGCCGCTTGATGTCCGCAACGGACTGCGATCATCGGCTGCGCACCCTGTCCAGCGCCCGGACGGGCAGGATCAGCTTGAGCCGCACCGGGTTTTCCGGTGGTTGAGAACCGCCCACGGGCACCTCGCCGCTCCCCTGTGCCTGCCCGACCGCACGATTCTGTTCGGCTGGCATGACGCGTACGCGCCGCTGCGGGTGGGCCGGGCCGTCGTCGTGCACGACACCTACGTCGCCGTCCTCGAGTTCGCCGACCGCCCGGAGCAGGTGCGGTCCTGGCGCCTCACCGTGCCGCTACATCCAGATGTGGAGGTGAAGGAGCACGCTCTCCTACGCGACGGTGAGATGATCACGCTGTTCGGCCTCGACGTGCGTACCGCGAAGAAGGGCGAGCTGAAGCCCTTCGCCGGCTGGCACAGCCGGACGTACGGCCACTGGGAACCGGCGACATGGCTGTCGGAGGACAGCCGGACGTTGGGCGCTTGGGGAGTCGGCGAGGCACCGCCGGGTACGCCGTTCAACTGGGACGGCTACCGTCTGGAGGTTCGGTGGGCACCCCGCGTCGCCACACTGCTTGCCGTCAACGAGACGACCGGCGATCGCCACGAGCTGCAGGCCCGGTCGTGACGGTGCTGGTGCTCCACCGTCTCGGCGTGATCGTGGCCGGCACGGCCCGCCGCACCAACCACGTATTTCTCCACGCCGTTCTTAATCGGCGTCCATCTCTTCTGAGGGAGCGCACATGAGCATGGCAGCCCAACTGCGACGTCTGTCGCGGCACCCGGTAGCAACATTGCGGAGTCCGATTCGGGCCGGCTTCTTCACTCGCCGCCACCCCGAGTTGGGCCACCTCATCGGCCAGGTCCGCGCGCGCCGGTTGACGTTCCTTTCCCACGAGTGCCTCATCGACCTCGCTGAGGCGGTGCTCGCGATGGAGCGGCGCGGCCTGCCCGGCGCCGTAGTCGAGGCGGGCGCAGCCCTCGGCGGTTCCGCCATCGTCCTCGGGAAGGCAAAGGCGCCGTCGCGACCGATGAAGGTCTACGACACGTTCGGAATGATCCCTCCTCCAGCTGATCGGGACGGGCGCGACGTCCATGAGCGCTATGCGGCGATCGCGAGCGGCAAAGCAACCGGTATCGGCGGGGAGACCTACTATGGTTATCGCGATAATTTGCTCGGCGAGGTCGGCGACAACTTCCGTACCCTCGGTGTGCCCGCGGAAGCCCACTCCGTCGAGTTCGTGCAGGGCCTGTATGAGGACACTCTGCGTGTCACCTATCCGGTGGCCTTCGCTCACGTGGACTGCGACTGGTACGAATCGGTGATGACGTGCCTGCGTCAGATCGAACCCCGACTCGTTCCAGGCGGACGACTCGTCATCGACGACTACGACCATTGGTCCGGATGCCGAACCGCGGTCGACGAGTACTTCGCCGGCCGGACCGGGTACACCTTCGTCCGGCGGAGCCGGCTGCACATCGTCAAGGCGGGCTGACCTGACGCCACCCCACTCGCTCGCCAGCGGATACCGCACGCGCAGCCCGACGCTCTCCGCGTTCCCTGAGGTAGTACATCAGGCCCAGCACTAGCATGACCCATGTCGTCCGGTTTCCGTTGATGTCGCTGGACGTCTGGGCAGCTGCGATCCAGTAGATGCCGAGGCCGAGTACCGCCGTTGACTCGCTCGTCCGCGAGTTCAGAACAAATCCACGAATCGAGAGAGCCACTAGCACCAGCACGAGCGCTCCGGCGAGCCAACCACCCTCTACGAAAATCTCCAGCAGAAAGTTGTGTGGATAGATCGGACGGTCCCGGCCCGCGTAGTTGAACTGGATGGCCGGGATTGCGATGAAGCCATCCCACCCCAGACCTAGCGGGTTGCGACCGATCACGCTGAGCGCCTCGCGCAGCAGTGCCTCGCGGGCCAAGTCAGTGACGTCGCCTGCCATGAACCGTGATATGCGCACCGAATGGCGTACGGACGACTCGACCACGGCCCATGCCGACGCGATAACGACGATGATCCCCATGGCAAGCGCGGCGACACGCCGGCCGTACATGGCCTTGCTGAGGAACAGCGCCACCGGAACGGCCAGCGCCAAAGAAATAAGGGGACCACGACTGCCCACCATGACGACAAGACCGGTGCAGAACACGGCGACCGCACACCACCACAACCGACGGCGGCCGAAGGTCAGGGCCGTCATGACCGATGCGACGACTGCGGCCGCGCCAATGACCCGCGCGGTTCCGATCGTCGATGTGCCCTCGACGTTGAGCCGGTGATACACCGTCCACGCGGTAGCGTCTCGCATGAGGATGGTCTCGACGGCCACCGCCAGGCCGCCCGCCACCGCGAGGTACAGCCAGAGCCGCTGCGCCCGGGCGCTCGCGAGGAGGAGGCACGGCCCGAGGGCGCACAGCAGCGTGAGTGTGTACAGCAGGGCAGTCTTGTACGCACCGCGATCTGTACCGATGTTCATCGCCGCACCGATACCGAAGACCGCCCACAAGCCGATCACGCACGCGACCGCCCGCCAGTCGTATGAGCGCCCGGACAGGGAATAAGTGACGACGGCGAGTCCGGTGGCTATGCCAAAGAAAAGAGTGAGATCGATCGGCGAGCCGGCGAAAATGGGTGCCCCCTTCACCAGACCGGCGTAACACAGCCCGAACAAGGCGACGCACCCTAGTACCTGCTCCTGACGGGGCTTGTGAGCAGTCAGCAGAGGCAAAGCCATTGAACATCAACTCCAAGATGATTCGGCCGCGACCGCTCCGGCCGGCACCGCGACGGGGCGACGGACACGCCACAGCGTGAACAGGCGACCACCGGAAACGACTAGTACGCTGATCGTCAGGAACCACAGGTATGGGGGGCCGGCCAGTACGGCTGTGACAAGCGAAAGAGCGACGAGCACCGTGGGTGCGGCGACTACGACCCGCTGCCAGGCCGGCAGACCCAGCGGGCTCCGCCACACGCGCACACACATGAACGCCACCTTCCACCCCACGACGGCAATCGCGAGCACCGTGATGTCGCCAGCAACGGCGGTGAGCGCGACGGCGGCGGTGCCGACGGCATCGAGCGCGTTCAGCCCCGAGCTGCGCCACCAGGCACCAGCGGCCATCTGGGCCGCATCGCTGATGACCGACAGGAATCTCGCCGGCACCGACGCGAGCAGCAGCCCGATCGTCGCCGCGGCGCCCTCCCACTGACTGGGCAACGCCCCACCCGCCACGGTGATCACGCCTACGCCCACAGCGGCGACACCGCCGGCAAGGGCGGCGACGGTCGACATCAGACGCTCAGCGAGTGCCGGACGGGCCTGCTCGTCCTGCGCCGCGAGGGTCGACAGGACCGACTTCACCAGCGGTCCCGCCACCATCGCGCTGAGCCCGACCGTTACCTGGTAGGCGAAGAAGTACACGCCCAGCAGCGAAGGCCCGGCGACAACGGAGACGACGAGGAAGTCCACCTGTGTGGGCAACAGTTGGGACAGCGCTTGGGCTGACCACGCGCCGCGCACCCGCCAGCCAACCGCTGTAAGCCGATCACCGGCTCGCTCCGGCCACTGTCGAGTGCCAGGAGAGAGCAAGATGATCATCGCGACGGAATAGAGCAACATCGCGGCCGCGAACGCAATTGCCGACTCGGTCAGCCACGCAACGGCGAGCCCCAAGGCGGTTCGCGCGGCGGCAGAGATCGCCTGCGCCCGCACGAGCCTACCGTTCTCGGTCCGCCGCACATAGGCGGCGTACAACAGGTTGCACTCGCCCAGAAGCGGCAAGTTGAGCCCAATGAGCGCGACCAGGACCGCCAGGTCGTGACGACCGGAATACCAGTAGCCGCCCACGACGGCGAAGGCGCCAGCGGTGAGGATCGCGTTGAGCCGCCAGATGGAGCGCCGCACCTCGCCGAGGCTCCGTGCGCCACCCGCGAGGTAGCCGTTGACCTCACCAAAGTTGACCAGGCCGGTCAGGACCGCCATCGACGCCGTCGCCGTCGCCCACACCCCGAACTGTGCCGGAGAGAGCCACGCCACGAACAGCATCTGGCTGACCGCAACCATGCACTGTACGACTACTGTGCCGGCGGAGAGCTGAGCCACACTGCGCAGGACAACCCTGATGCCGGTTGCCGCCGTCGTCACCTACGTCCGCCGAACGAATGTGATGGCCTCCATATCTCGGAGTGAGTGCTCGTACACTCCGCCCGCCTTGTGGTAACCAGACTCCACAAGAAACGTGCGCTTCCCCAAGATTGCGGCGGGGACAGCGACATGGAGCCGGTCGGTGACGGCTGCGGCGGCCCCGGAGATGGCCCGTGCGAACTCGTCGAAGCTCGCCAATGACGGATCGCTGATGTCAAAACACCACGGGCTCATCGACATGCGTGAGGTCGCAAGCTCGGAACTCACCTTAGTCAGCATCCGACTGTTCGCCGCGATCTGCCGATCACGCGTAGTGCGCTGACGGATGGAGACCAACGTCCGGTGAGGTAGACGGCGCAGTCCACGCACGGCCAGCTGTCGGTACCAGGTGCCGCGGTCGATCGGCTCATTCATGCGTCCGGCCTCGACACCCAGTCGCGCGACCAGGAGCAGGCCGTCGTCAACACCCGTCCGCCCAGTGACGGCCCCGAGCGCCTGCGCAACGTACGAGTTCCCGCTGACGACCATGTCGTGGTCGAGCTCAAGCGTGACTCCGGCGCGGGCGAGACTCTCTCCCCACGCGTCGCGGAGGTGGCGGTGTGACCGTTCCTCGCGTGAAATCCACAGGGTGCGCGATCGACGACCGGCGAACATGGTTGCCGGATCGTCCCGCTCGAACCAACTCGAGTGCGGAAAGATGATCAATGGCAAGTCCGGTAGCTGGGCCAGCCGGCCGGCCAACAACGCCGGTGCCTGGTAGCGGTCCAGGAGTGCGCCGCCCGGACGCACCAGGAGCACGCTGGCGTCGCTTGGGCGCCGCACCAGCGTGATGCCCAGGTCTCGCAAAACCCGGAGGAACACCCGGCCGAGCAGTTCGTCGCCGTTGTTTCCCAACGGGATGGCCCGTGGTCCCACGTACTCGACCAGGTAGCCGGCGTGGCCGCGCCATTCGGCCAGCAGCGACCGCAGCCCGCTCAGATCGGGCAGTTGCCCTACCGGTGTCATCGCTTACCTGCCTCACTCAACGCACTCACATAGGTATGCACGACCGCTTTGATGTCGCAGTGCGACCGGGCGTATCGCTGGGCAGCGGTCGAATACTCGATCCAGCGATCTCGGTCAACCCACAACTCCGTCACCGCCGCAGCGATCGCCTCGGGGTCCGCCTCCACGACCCACCCACAGCCCGCGTCCCGGACGGTCCGTCCCATGGCACCCACGTCTGTCACGATCGCGGGAAGCCCGCACGCCATCGCCTCGACGAGGGCGCCAGGGAGTCCTTCCTTTGTCGAAGGAAGGACCAGCAGGCTGACGTCCGCTGCGAGGACCGTCGACACATCAGCGCAATAGCCCAGAAGTTCCACCGCGTCCGTCACCGCGAGCCGGGTCATCCGGTCGCGAAAAAACCGCTCGTACTCTGGGCTATCGAACGGACCGACGAAGACCGCTCGCGCCTCGTGGAAGCCGCGCTGGCGCAACAGCGCCAGGCTCTCCAGGACCAGGTCGGGCCGCTTGCGTGCGCAGAGCTTCCCGACGAAGCCGAGCGTATGTGACAGCGCACGCGGATCCTCGCCGGGCGGCACCAGCGGAGCGAACCGAGTGGTGTCGACCGGATTCTGCATGGGAACAATTCGCTGGGACGGAAGTCCGAGGGCGGCGAACTCCGATGCGATGTCGTCGGAGAGCGCCAGGCCCACCGTTGCCCCGGACACCAGCCGCCGACGCAGCGCGGCGACGAGCGGAATGCGGTTGGATCGCGCGGAGGGCGACAGATCGCCGCGCGCGGACAGCGCCACGAGCAGGTAGCGACGCCGCCGGACGATCGCGGCGAGCGCAGGCAATAGATTGAACAGCGCAGCACCATGAAAGTGCACCATGTCGTACTGGCCGAGATGGCGCAGCAGCCACCGCGTCGCCCGGAACGACCAGCGCATCTGCTCCAGCACCGAGTACCGCCGAAACGTCATGATCGGCACTGATACCGTCGCCCATGACAGGCTCGTGGCGTGGAGGTCCCGAATACCGTAGAGCACCACGGTGTGATGCTCTCGGGAGACCGGTTCCATCAGCCGACTCAAGAATACTGCTGGTCCGCTGTATGTAGTTCCAGTGCCGTACGGATTGACAACCGCAATCCTCATCGGACTCTTGTCAGGTGAAGGCGGGTTCATGAGACACACTCCGGTCGAGTCAGGGCGGCCGTGACGGCGGTGTTGATCGCGGCCGCATGCGCGCTCGACGTCCAGCGCGTCTCGACCTCGTGCCGGCACGCGCCGGCTACCGTCTCCGGCTCGGCGCGCACGCGGTCAAGCCATTCGGCGACCACCTCGGCAAGGCTCTCTGCCGAGCCGTCCACATAAAAGCCACCGGTCTGCCCGGGGCGGATGCATTCAGACTCGGGCGCACGGTGGTACTCGTCGTCCGACGTGATCATTGGCCGCCCGTGGCTCAGGCTCTGGACAGCCGTCAGACCAGCGTTCACCGGCACCACCGACACGCTCGTGCGCTCGTAGATCAACCGCAGCTTCTCCTCTTCGTAGATCGGTCCGGTGAGCCGGAGGTCGACGCCGAGGTCGTCGGCCAGGCGTCGCAGGTTCTCCCGCTCCGGACCGGTCCCGACCAGGACCACGACGACCTTGCGGCCGGTCTTGCCGAGATGGGCGGCCGCAGCGACGACCAGGTCGAGCCGCTTCGGCCTAGTGAGACGCACAACGGCGGTCACCACGTCGACGTCGACCCCGGGCAGGAGGAGGTCGAGATCCTCGATTCCGATCTCGTCTCGCGTTCCAGTCGCCGTAATGCTTGAAATGTGACTGTTACCAACAATCGCGATCCGATCTGCCGGGTAGCCGAGTTCTGTGCCGATGCGCGCGCCAGTGTGTCCGTACAGGAGCAGCTTGTGGCCGAGCCGGTAGAAGGCCAGCCGGACCCGCTTGCGCAGCCCTGCGTCCGGCCGGTGCCAGCCGATCGCCCAGAACAACACGGACTGTCCGCGCCACCGGCACAGCAGGGCACCCACCCACGTCGACAGGTATTTCATATCGCCGAAAAACACGACGGCGTGGTGGCGTTCCCGCCAGAGCACCGAGAGTAGTCCCGTCTGCCACAGGAAGGGGCCCAACCAATGGTTGGCCAACCGGAAGAATCTGCGAAGGGAGGTTGGCGGAATGGTCGGAATCGTGCCGTCCCGCGAGGCCGTCCCGGCCGCGAACTCGTATGCCACGTCGCGGCTGCGCTCCAGTTCCGCAAAGACCCCGCTGCGATAATGCGGCAGATGGTGGTACACGATGAGAACGCGTGGTCGATCGTCCGTCATGTCAGCGGCCCCGCCAAACTCGTAGCCGTCCGCCGCCCGGTGCGCACGTTGCCCATCACGATCGTGCCGACCCCGATGAGGTTGTCCCCTCTCTGCCCGGGGTCGTCAAAGGCGTGGTCGTTCCCGACGAGAGCCACCGGCGCTGAGACCATGGCGTCATCTGCGGACACAGCGTTGGTCACACAATGAAAGTTCGGACCGATCGAGACACGACCAGCCGCCCTGAGCGTCCGGCCGCCTTTTAGTCGGGAGGCCGGCCGGATGACGACGTCGCGTCCAGCGCGAAGGTGTCTTCGCGCATGGACCCGCGCCCGGACTCGCCGGGACGACGGCACGACCCGGCGAAGCATCTCGACCACGCCTCTCATCGCACACCTCCACATTGCTTCACACTGTCAGCATACATCCGGTATGTACCATATTCCCGTGAACATATAGCAAGGGCGATGTTTATGAAGGGTCGGCGTGAGTCCCTTCTCAAGGGCAGGTGAGGGTCGTCGATGGTCGGAGGGACACTCGTGCTCAGAGCGACCGTCCGTCGACGATGGCGCGGCGAAAGGCCGTGAGCCGGCTGAGATGTCCCTTGTCGACGGGTGGCAGTGGAACCATCTAGGTAGCCGAGGAGAATCACGACGTCCGAGTCCAGCCTCACCGCACTGACCACCCACGGCAGGGACCGTGCTGAGCGCCGCGCCGATGATCCGCGAGCACGGTCGACGAAGTGGCACACCTCGCCCCGCACGCGTCCACACCGTCGGCGGCGGTGCCCACGGACACGGCGACCTGCGGGGCGGCCGGCACAGCAGGTTGAGGCACCTCGACGACGGTCAGCGCACCGTTGGAGATGGACTGAATAACGTGCTTCACGTGAATCGATCCGCAGTGGAGACAGTGATCGATGATCTCAGCGATGTGGGCGCTGACCCCCTCCATCTCGAGAGCAGCGGCATGCGCCACCAGGCGTGCCGGTCGACATGGCGACCCGGACCGCAGGGGTTTCGGCCGAAAGATCGAGCAGTAGCCGTGAACGCATACCGATTGACTGAAAGGACTTGCGAGAGGCTCTCACCACTGCGCGGGGGCACAACGGGTAAAACGATCGAAGAAACAATCAGTTACCCCAGGAATAGCGCCAACGCGAGAACCGCCCGGTTCGGAGCGCTGACCAGGCTCGACGCCAGCGACACCGGCCACTGATCGGAGCCCACGACACGCCAGACGCGATACGGTGCGCCGGCGCGGCGCATCCTTTCGATCTGTTCCAGAGTTGATCTGCAGGAATCTGCCCCACTGTCGCCACTTTCCTGCCGCCCATCAATGATGCTGATACAACTCTTGGAGATGAATCGCCCCTTCGGCGAAGGCCCCAGAACAGTGCCCATGCACTCGACGGTCTCCGGTTCGCGGTGACCTGGCACCGGGCCAGCGCGTCGCTCGCCGTCACCACCCTCGAGTCAGTGGAAGACCAACACCTGGAAGCGTCGCTATGACTCACCGGAAGATCCTTGTCTTCAACCACTTCGCCGCGCCACGGGGCTGCCCCGGCGGCACCCGGCACGTCGAGCTGTTCAGCCGACTGCCCGGCTGGGAGCACGTGATCATCGCCGCCCGGCGTAATTTGATCAGCGGCTTGCCCCAGCGCGCGGAGCCGGGGTTCCATCCGGTGGCGGTGACGCCGTACCGGGGCAACGGCTTGGGCCGGGTAGTCAACTGGGTCAGCTACGCGGTGACGGCCACGGTCGCCGGTCTGCGGCAGGCCCGCCCCGACGTGGTGTACGCGTCCTCGCCGCACGTGCTGGCCGGGCTGTCCGGGTGGGTGGTGGCGACGCTGCGCCGGGCACCGTTCGTTCTGGAGATCCGGGACCTGTGGTCGCGAATGCTCGTCGACATGGGGGCGCTGTCGGAGACATCGTTGCCGTATCGGGCGCTGGAGCGCCTGGAACGGTTTCTCTACCAACGGGCCGTTCGGGTGGTGGTGATGGCACCGGGCACGGTGGGGGCCGTCGCCGCCCTGGGCGTACCGCCAGAGAAGATCGCCTTCATTCCCAACGGCGCCGACCCGGACGACTTTGTACCCAGCGCCGACCGGAACACACTGCGGTCACGCTATGGGTTCACCCGCCGGACCGCTGTCTACGCCGGGGCGCACGGCCCAGCCAACGGGCTCGACCTGCTCCTGGAGGCCGCACGCACGGTGCCCGAGATCGACATCGTCCTCGTGGGATCAGGTGTCGAGAAGCCCCGGCTACAGGTCGCGGCAGCGGACATCCCCAACGTACGACTCCTCGATCCGATCCCGAAGACGGAGATTCCCGATCTGCTCCACGCCGCGGACATCGGTGTGCACGTCCTAGCCGATGTCGAGTTGTTCCGTTCCGCGGTCAGCCCCAACAAGATTTTTGACTACATGGCCGCCGGGCGGCCGGTGGTCACCAACAGCCCGGGAGTTGTCGGCGATCTCGTGCTGACTGCCGGCTGTGGACACGTGACGCCACCTGTCCGCCTTGCCCACGGCCTCGGACAGATGGCGCAGGCCAGCCCGGAAGAGTTGGCGAAGATGGGGATGGCCGGCCAACGATGGATCCAGGCGAACCAGTCGCGTACCGCGATGTCACTCGCCCTCGCACGGCTGCTCGTCCCGCTTGTCACTGCTGGGAGCCCATCGGTGAAGAATCACTTCGCATAAGTGCGACATCATCGTCGTCGTACGGTGACTCGACGGCACACGCCGACGTCATGCACGGCCGTGGCTGTCGACGACCGAATTGACGAGACGACTCAGGCGCTCTTGAGATCCGAGACCAGTTCCTTCGCCGCCTGCTGTACCCGGGCCTCGGCCTGTTCGTCGACGACACCCGGGTCGTGGTCGAGCCACCGTCGGCGCGCCTTGCCGCGTACCGGCCTGACGGGCGTCCGGACTGTGATGAGCTGTGGGTATGGACCGCATCCGGCTCGGGTTGGTGCTGCACCCCACCCGGGACGTGTCCCCGGTGGTGGACACCATCGCCGCCTGGGCCGCGCGGCACGAGGTGGCCCTGACGGTACGCGAGCAGGACCGGCAGCGGGTGCCCGAGTCCGTCCGCCCGGTACCGGAGGACCAGCTCACCGCCGGAGCGGACGTGCTGGTCAGCATCGGCGGGGACGGCACGATGCTGGGCGCGCTGCGGGCGGCCGTACCCGATCCGAAGCCGGTGCTCGGCGTACACCTGGGGAAGTTGGGGTTTCTGGTGGAGGTCGAGCCGCCGGAGCTGCCGGCGGCGCTGGACCGGCTGCTGGCCGGCGAGTACACCGTCGAGTCGCACAGCTGCCTGGCCTGTGACGTGTGCGGCGACGACGTGGTCGCGTTCAACGACATCGCCCTGATCCGGCGCCCCGGTCAGGGTTTCGTCACCGCGACCCTGGCGGTGGACGGGCAGCAGTACGGCTACTACCGCTGTGACGCGCTGGTGGTGAGCACCCCGACCGGGTCGACCGCCTACAGTTACGCCGCCGGCGGGCCGCTGGTCTCCCCGGCCACACGAGCGGTGGTGGTCACCCCGAGCGCGCCGATGTCGGGCATCTCCCGGTCGGTGGTGCTCTCCCCCGAGGAGACGATCCATCTGGAGCTACGTCCCGGGTCCGCGCCGGTCGCCGTGGAGGTGGACGGCCTGGTCATCCGGGACGGGTCGACCTCGGGTGCGGTGCACATCCGCTACCGCACCGACGCCGGCCTGGTGGTCCGCCTCGACCCGGCCCGCTACCAGGAGCGCAGCCAGCTCAAACTGAGCCTGCTCGACCTGCCGCTGCTGCCCGAGCAGCTCCGCGAGCTGCTCCCGGAGAACCTGCGTCGTCAACTCGGCCGCCGCGAACTCCCCCCACCGCGCTGACCCGGCGCTGCGGCGGCTGACTTTCCGCCCTTACATCGATAGACTTCGCTTCATCTGCAATCGGTGCCGGTGGCCGTCCCAATCGGGCCCCCAGTCGCGACCCGTCCCGCCCAACACACCACCGCACCCCGATCAGTCTGGAAGGAAGCAGATGACCCGCGCACTCCTGCGGGCGGCGACCGTCCTCGCCGCCGCGCTTCTCGCCGCCACCGTCATGGCCAGCAGCGCCGCCGCCAGCCCGATCTCCCAGCGTTTCTCCGTCCCGTCCGGAGACAACTGCACCTACGGCTACACCGAAGGCGTGCTCGAATGGCGCTCAACCGCACCCACAAGTGCGGTACGGCTTACCGGAGTCGTCGTCGACCGGCCCAGCGCCAACGAGCCGATCGCCTGCCGCGACGACCGTCGCTACACCACTGCCACCTACATCGCGTACGCGGGCGATCGTCCCATCGACCAGGCAGCCCAGCGGGTCGACAACGGAGTGGTCCGGTTCGACTTCGTGCTCGGCTCCAGCGCCTCGGTGCTGGGCATCGACCGGGTGACCATCCAGGTCTGCCGGACGTCTCTCGACGGGCCCAGCATCAGGCCGGACTACTGCGGTCGGGAACACACCTTCCGCCCCACGTCGATCGGTCCGGCCGGATCGTGACAGCGGCATCCCGGGTGTGGTCACTCTTGGTCACCACACCCGGGCGCCCGCTCCGCCGCAGTGTCAGGAGTTGTCGAGCACGTCGGTGACCAGGGCCTGGGCCTCCTGCTGTACCCGGGCCAGGTGGTCGGGGCCCTGGAAGGATTCGGCGTAGATCTTGTAGACGTCCTCGGTGCCGGACGGGCGGGCGGCGAACCAGCCGCTCTCCGTCGTCACCTTCAGCCCGCCGATCGGGGCGCCGTTGCCGGGGGCGGTGGTCAGCGTCGCGGTGATGGGTTCGCCGGCCAGTTCGGTGGCGCGTACCTGCTCCGGGGATAGCTTGCCGAGCACCGCCTTCTGCTCCCGGGTGGCGGGTGCGTCGATGCGGGCGTACGCGGGTGCGCCGAACCGGTCGGCCAGCTCGGCCCAGTGCTCACTGGGCGTGCGCCCGGTCGCCCCGATGATCTCGGCGGCGAGCAGGCAGAGCAGGATGCCGTCCTTGTCGGTGGTCCAGGTGCCGCCGTCGCGGCGCAGGAACGACGCGCCGGCGCTCTCCTCGCCGCCGAAGCCGACCGTGCCGTCGAGCAGCCCGGGCACGAACCACTTGAAGCCGACCGGCACCTCCAGCAGCGGTCGGCCGAGGTCGGCGGCGACCCGGTCGATCATCGAGGACGAGACGAGGGTCTTGCCGACGGCCGCGTCCGGGCCCCAGTTCTCGCGGGTACGGAACAGGTGGGCGATCGCGACGGCGAGGTAGTGGTTGGGGTTCATCAGACCGGCGTCGGGGGTGACGATGCCGTGCCGGTCGGCGTCGGCGTCGTTGCCGGTGGCCACCTGGTAGTCGGCGCGCATGGCGATCAGCGAGGCCATCGCGTTCGGCGACGAGCAGTCCATCCGGATCTTGCCGTCGCCGTCGAGGGTCATGAACCGCCAGGTCGGGTCGACGGTCGGGTTGACCACTGTCAGGTCGAGCCGGTGCCGGTCGGCGATCTCGCCCCAGTAGTCGACGCTGGCGCCGCCGAGCGGATCGGCGCCGATGCGGACCCCGGCGGCGCGGATCGCGTCGAGGTCGAGCACCGCCGGCAGGTCGTCGACGTACGCGGCGAGGAAGTCGTACGTGTCGGTGGTGTCGGCGGCGCGGGCCCGCGCGTACGGGATGCGGCGCACCTCCTTGAGCCCGGCGGTGAGGATCGCGTTCGCGCGGTCCTGGATCCATTTCGTGACGTCGGAGTCGGCGGGGCCGCCGTGGGTGGGGTTGTACTTGAAGCCGCCGTCGTCGGGCGGGTTGTGCGACGGGGTGATCACGATGCCGTCGGCGACGCCGGCGGTGCGTCCCCGGTTGTGGGTGAGGATGGCGTGCGACACCGCCGGGGTGGGGGTGTAGCCGTCCCGGCTGTCCAGCAGCACGGTGACATCGTTGGCGGCGAGCACCTCCAGGGCGTCGACGGCCGCCGGGGTGGACAGCGCGTGGGTGTCGCGGCCGAGGAAGAGGGGGCCGTCGACGCCCTGTTCCCGCCGGTAGTCGCAGAGCGCCTGGGTGACGGCGAGGATGTGGTCGGAGTTGAAGGCGTTGCGCAGGCTCGACCCGCGGTGCCCGGAGGTGCCGAAGGAGACCTGCTGCGCCGGGTCGGCCGGGTCGGGGTGCTCGGCGTAGTAGGCGGTCACCAGCCGTGGTACGTCGACCAGGTCGGCGGGCTCGGCAGGCTGGCCGGCACGGGGATGACTGCTCAAGGCTGTATTGACCTTTCGTTCGCGACTGCGGGGCTCCGCTGCGCTGCACTCCTCGCGCTCACGGTTCTACCTTCTGTCCTTTGCCGATGACCACGATGCCGTTGTCGGAGACCGTGTAGCGCTGCCGGTCGCGTTCCAGGTCCACGCCGATCTCGGCGCCCTCGGGCACCTGGACATTCTTGTCGAGGATGGCCCGACGGACCACCGCGTGCCGGCCGATCTCGACGCCCTCCATCAGGACCGAGCCGTCCACGTGAGCCCAGGAGTGGACCTTCACCTTGGGCGAGACGATCGAGTTCTCCACCAGGGAGCCGGAGATCACCGCGCCGGGCGAGACCATCGAGGCGACCGCCCGGCCGACCCGCTCCCCCCACTGGTGCACGAACTTGGCCGGCGGATACGGCGGCTGCTCGGTGTAGATCGGCCAGTCGAAGTTGTAGAGGTTGAACACCGGGTGGACGTTGATCAGATCCATGTGGGCGTCGTAGAACGAGTCGAGGGTTCCCACGTCGCGCCAGTAGCCGCGGTCCCGGTCGGTGCTGCCGGGCACCTCGTTGTCGCGGAAGTCGTAGACGTTCGCCTCGCCGCGCTCGACGAGCATCGGGATGATGCTGCCGCCCATGTCGTGCTTGCTGGTCTTGTCGTCGGCGTCGCGTTCGACCGCGTCGATGAGCGCCCGGGTGGTGAAGACGTAGTTACCCATCGAGGCGTAGATCTCGTCGGGGGCGTCGGGCAGACCGACGGCGTCGGTGGGCTTCTCCCGGAAGGCCCGGATCCGTCGGCCGTCCTCACCGACCTCGATGACGCCGAACTGGTCGGCCGTCGACAGCGGCTGCCGGATGCCGGCGACCGTCACGCTGGCGCCGGAGGCGATGTGGTCCTCCACCATCTGCCGGGGGTCCATCCGGTAGATGTGGTCGGCACCGAAGACGATCACATAGTCCGGCTGCTCGTCGTAGATCAGGTTGAAGCTCTGGTAGATCGCGTCGGCCGAGCCGGCGAACCACCAGGGGCCACGGCGCTGCTGCGCGGGCACCGGCGTGACGTAGTTGCCGAGCAGCGTCGACATCCGCCAGGTCTTGGTGATGTGCCGGTCGAGGGAGTGGGATTTGTACTGGGTCAACACGACGATCTTCAGATAGCCAGCGTTGGCCAGGTTGGAGAGGACGAAGTCGACCATGCGGTACATCCCGCCGAACGGGACGGCCGGCTTGGCCCGGTCCGTGGTCAACGGCATCAGGCGCTTGCCCTCTCCGCCGGCCAGGACGATCGCGAGCACCTTGGCAGCCATGAACAGACGCTATCCATACCGGTGCCGGTTCACCACTCGTACGGGACAGTTCCGCGGCCGGGTGCGACGCCGGATTCTGCACTAGGGTGCCGGGCATGACGGACTCCGCACGGCTGCGCGTGGACCTGCTCACCAGGGAGTACCCGCCGGAGGTCTACGGCGGCGCCGGGGTGCACGTCGAGTACCTGGCCCGGGAACTGCGCCAGCTCACCGACGTGCGGGTGCACTGCTTCGGCGCGCCGCGTACCGAGCCGGGAGTTCGGGCGTACGCCGAGCCGGCGGCCCTGACCGGCGCGAACGCCGCGCTGCGCACGATGGGCGTGGATCTGGAGATGGCCGCCGGGTGTGCCGGCACCGACGTGGTGCACAGCCACACCTGGTACGCGAACCTGGCCGGGCACACCGCGAAGCTGCTGTACGGGGTGCCGCACGTGGCGACCGCGCACAGCCTGGAGCCGCTGCGACCGTGGAAGGCCGAGCAGCTCGGCGGTGGTTACGCGCTCTCCTCGTGGTGTGAGCGCACCGCGTACGAGTCGGCCGACGCGATCGTGGCGGTCAGCGCGGGCATGCGTCGGGACGTGCTGGCCGCGTACCCGTCGGTGGATCCGGACCGGGTACACGTGATCTACAACGGCATCGACACCGCGCAGTACGCCCCGGATCCGGGCACCGACGTGCTGGCGCGCCTCGGCATCGACCCGGCCCTGCCCAGCGTGGCCTACGTCGGGCGGATCACCCGGCAGAAGGGCCTGCCGCACCTGCTGCGCGCCGCCCGCGAGCTGCCGGCGGACACCCAATTGGTGCTGCTGGCCGGGGCACCTGACACCCCGGAGATCGCCGCCGAGGTGGAGGGCCTGGTCGCCGAGCTGCGGGCCAGCCGCTCCGGGGTGGTCTGGGTGGCCGAGATGCTGCCCAAGTCCGAGGTGATCCAGGTGCTCACCCACGCCAGCATCTTCGTCTGCCCGTCGGTGTACGAGCCGATGGGCATCGTCAACCTGGAGGCGATGGCCTGCGAGACGGCGGTGGTGGCCACCGCCACCGGCGGCATCCCCGAGGTGGTCGCCGACGGCGAGACCGGCCTGCTGGTCCCGATCGAACAGGCCGGCCTCGACGGCACGCCTGTGGATCCGGCGCGCTTCGAGGCCGACCTGGCGGGGCGGCTGAACGAGTTGCTGGCTGCGCCCGAGCGCGCCGCCACGCTCGGCCGGGCCGGGCGGCGACGCGCGGTCGAACACTTCTCCTGGGACGCCATCGCCACCCGCACCCTCGACCTCTACCGCTCCCTGCTGAAGTAGTGCGATCAACCCGCCGGGCTGATCAACGCCAGCTTCGGGAAGTACGTCCGGAAGCGGGCCCCGTCGCGGGTGAGCAGACGGTATCCACACACGGCCGCATGTGCCCCGATGTAGAAATCGGCAATCGGCGACCTCTTGGTGCCGCCCTGCGCGCGGTAACTCGCATACGCCTTGCCCGCGAGGAAGCCGGCCGCATACGGGAGTTCCTCACGAAGGAAGTCACCGGCCGGCAGCGCCTCGTCGAGGTCCTCGATGCGGTCGAAACGGACCGACACCTCGGCGTACACAATGGGGTTGATCACCAGGGCCCCGTTGTCCCGTGCCTCGGCCAGTGACTCGCTGGACCAGTTCGCCCACCGGGCGTCGTCGGTGAGGATGTCAAGCAGCACGTTCGTGTCGACAAGGGTCGTGGCCGAGTCGGTGGGCCGGTGCGCGACGGCGCGGAGTCGGTCAATCCCCACGCAGCAACTCCATGAGGTCGTCGGTGGACATGCCGGCGGTCTGCTTCGTGCCACCACGCCCGCGCATGTGTCGCACCAGGCGCTGCCCTCGACTCTCCGCGCCGCTCACCCGGACGATTCGGAGTGCACCGCCGTCCTCGATCACGTCGACCTCGTCACCCTCGTGCAGGCCGTACCGGGCGCGCAGCGCGGCCGGGATGGTGACCTGCCCCTTGCTGTTGAGCTTCATGGCGCCTCCGCGTATCACGTAATACAAACGATACGTGTCAGCAGACGGATACGTCCTCAGAGCCGGGTCAGCCGGGGAGTGCTCCGAGGCCGGCGAGCAGTTCGTCCCGCTCGGCGGGAGACAGGGCCTGGTAGATGGGCTCGTCCAGCCGGTTGGTCGCGTCCTCGACGGCCTGTCGTCGAGGATCGTCCGGGGCCAGCGCCCGAAGCTGCGCCAGGGTGAGCCCGGCGGCGGCCCAGGCCGCCCGGTGCGCGTCGGCCCGGTGGTGCCGCAGCGCCCCGAGTCGGCTGGTCAGGCGTACGGCCGCAGTGGCATCGGTCGGCTCGTACACCGGGGCCATCGCACGGAAGGCTGGACCACCGGTTGCCAGGCCCGCCTCCAGGAGGCGACCGACAAGGTCGGCCAGGTGGGGAACCACCGCCAGGCCCGGCATCGTCTCGATCGGCTTCCGGTCCCAGAACTCCTCGGCGAAGTCACCCATGGTGCGCTGTACGGCCAGCGCCACCTCCCGGCCCCGTTCGGTCAGCCGCCACGCGCCGTCGGCGTCGACGACGGCGATGCCCTGTTCGAGTTCGCCGGTCATGTCGGAGCCGGAGTACGCCGTAGCCGCCGCGAAACTGTCCGCAGGCATCGGGCGGGCAAGCAGGCCGAAGTAGAAGCTGCACTCGAACCCGGGTCGAAGGCCGTGCCGGTCGTAGACCGCCCGCAGCCGGTCCCGTCCCGCGCTGCGCAGTCCCACGTACACCCGGTCGATCACCGGCCGGATCAGTGCCGCGTAACTCATGCCGGCCTCGCCCTCCCAGGTCCCTCGCGGGGGCCAAATTCTACGTCGTCGGAAACAGCCCGAGCCCGTGGGCGGTCGACCGAGCGAGCAGGGGATCAAGCTCCGTTGACGCGGCTCAGGCCAGGCGGGTGCGTACGACCAGGTTGTGCAGGGCGTCCACGGCGGCCGGGTCGGGCTGGTCGGGCAGGGTCGAGGCGTTCCTGGCCTCCTCCAGGTCGGCGCGCAGCCGCGGTACGTCGACGGCGAGTCGCTCGGCGGTGCCCGGGGGCATTGGCCCGTGCTCGGCCTCCCGCTTGGCGACGATGAGATCCGGCACGTACGCCAGGCTCTTTCCCAGCTCGCCGAGGTCCGTCTCCAGGCGGCCGGTGCGCATCAGGTGGCTCCCGGTGAGCAGGACCCGCAACGTGTACAGCGCGGGCTTGAGCTTTCCGGTCTGCGCGTACAGCCGCTCCTGGGTGGCCGCGAAGCCGAGGTAGTGGTGCGCGTGGTGACGGGTGACAAGTCGCGGTGCCAGGGACACGAGTTCGGCGTGCACCGGGGTGGTCACGACCACCAGCGGCGACAACACCTGTTCGAGCACGTACCCGTTGCGGCTGTTCAGCAGCCGGGCGAACTTCAGCAGATCGTGGCTGACCACGTCCAGTTCGACGCCGTCGCGTACGCCGGTGTGCTGCAACGTGTCCGGTCCGGTGCGTAACCCGACGACCTCCGTCGCCGGCAGCAGGTGCGCGGCGCGTAGATCCAGGTCGGAGTCGACCGACGCGAAGCCGTACAGGTGGGCGCCGCTGACGGTGGCGAACAGCAGCGGGCGGGGTAGCTCCCCGGCGGCCTCGGCGGCCCACGACGGTACGTCGACTGTCACTACAGGTTCCTCTCCCGTACGGCGGTGAGCAGCCGGTCGACGGCGTCCCGGTCGGGTTGTTCCGGCAGCATGGTGGTGGCGGTCGCGTCGGCGAGTTCGGCTTGCAGGTCCTCGGCCCAGCCGGTGACCGACTCCCAGGGCAGCTCGCCTCGGCGCACCGCGAGCAGCCGGTCACGCAGGTGCCGTACGTCCACCAGGATCTCCCCGGTCCGCAGTACGTGCACCCCGGCGATCAGCAGCCGGATCATGTGCATGGCCTGCTTGTGGTTCGTCTCGCCGGTACGTTCGCGGCGGGCCGCCACCCGGTTGAGCTGGTCCCGGGCGTAGCCGCCGTACGTCTGGGCCACCCGCCGTGACAGGAACGCCCGCCGGGTGGCCAGCAACTGTCGCCCGTCCTCGGTGAGCGTCTCGACAAGCGGGGACCAGAGCACCTCCAGCACCGTCGGGTTGCTCTGCAGGGCCAGCTCGCAGAGGCGTTCGAACTCCCAGGAGAACTGCTCCGCCGCCGGCCCGTCGAGGTGGGTGGGTGGCTTCTCCAGGTGCCAGAAGGCGCGGGTCGGTGCCACGTAGACGCCACGCCGGTCGTGGTCGGAATCCGGGCCGTGCAGCCCGTACGCCCGCGACCCGACCACGACGGCCAGCACCGTGTGCCGCTCGACCAGTTCGATCATGCCGGCACGCTACCCGCCCCGATCTGTGGCAGTACTGGTGTCTTCGCCTCGGCGTGTCGTCCACTTTCACTGCCACGGATCGGGGCGCACCACGCCCTCCAAGATCTCGTTGGTTGTCAGCCGAGCGCGAGGGGATCTCGGGCAGTAGGTTGGGGCGGTGAGCGGACGGTTCCCGATCGAAGACGTCTCCCCCGTCGTCTCCTGCGGTCGTTACCCGGCCCGTGCGGTGGTCGGCGAGGTGGTGCCGGTGTCGGCCCGCGCCTACCGCGAGGGGCACGACGCGCTCGGCTGCAACGTGGTGTGGCTCGGCCCCGACGGGGTGGCCCGCCCGTTCACCCGGATGCGTCCGGGTGAACCCGGCCAGGACCACTGGCACGCCACCATCGTGCCGGACGCGGTCGGCGAGTGGATGTTCACCGTGGAGGCGTTCAGCGACCCCTACCTGACCTGGCACAACGCGGTCACCAAGAAGATCGCCGCCGGCCAGGGGCCGGCTGAGCTGGCAAACGACCTGGCCGAGGGCGTACGCGTGCTGAGCGCCGCCACCAAGCTGGTGCCGAAGGCCGAGCGGGCCCGTCTCAAGAAGGCCGCGAAAACCCTGACCGACGTCGACCGGCCGCTGCCGCAGCGGGTGAGTCCGGCGTTGGAGCTGGCCGACCTGCTCTGGCAGCACCCGGTGCGCGAGCTGGTGACCACCGGCGAGGAGTACCGCCTCTGGGTGGACCGCGAGCGGGCCCTCTTCTCCGCCTGGTACGAGTTCTTTCCCCGCTCCGAGGGGGCGATCCCGGCGGCCGTCGACGCGCCGGCCCGCTCCGGCACCTTCGTCACCGCCACGGAGCGGCTGCCGGGTGTCGCGGCGATGGGCTTCGACGTGCTCTACCTGCCACCGATCCACCCGATCGGTCGGGTCAACCGCAAGGGCCCGAACAACAGTCTGGTCGCCGGGCCGGACGACGTGGGCTCGCCGTGGGCGATCGGCGCGGCCGAGGGCGGGCACGACGCCATCCACCCCGATCTGGGTACGCCTGAGGACTTCCGCGACTTCGTCGCCGCCGCCGCCGAAGCGGGCCTGGAGGTGGCGATGGACCTGGCGTTGCAGTGCGCGCCGGATCACCCGTGGGTGACCGAGCACCCGGAGTGGTTCACCACCCGGGCCGACGGCAGCATCGCGTACGCGGAGAACCCGCCGAAGAAGTACCAGGACATCTACCCGCTGAACTTCGACAACGACCCCGAGGGCATCCGCGCCGAGGTGCTGCGGGTGGTGCGGCACTGGGTCGGCGAGGGCGTGAAGATCTTCCGGGTGGACAACCCGCACACCAAGCCGGTCGACTTCTGGCACTGGCTGATCTGGGAGGTCAAGCGGGTCGACCCGGACGTGCTCTTCCTCGCCGAGGCGTTCACCAGGCCGGCGATGATGCACGGGCTGGCCAAGGTCGGCTTCACCCAGTCGTACACGTACTTCACCTGGCGGACCTCGGCCGCGGAGATGCGCGAGTACTGCACGGAGCTGGTGGCGGCGGCCGACTACATGCGGCCGAACTTCTGGCCCAACACGCCGGACATCCTGCACGCCTCGTTGCAGCACGGCGGACCGCCGATGTTCAAGATCCGGGCGGTGCTGGCCGCGCTGCTCTCCCCGTCGTGGGGCATGTACGCCGGCTACGAACTGTTCGAGCACGTGGCCCGTCCGGGCGCGGAGGAGTACCTCGACAACGAGAAGTACGAGCTGCGCCCGCGGGACTGGGCTGGCGCCGAGGCGCGGGGCCGGTCGCTGGCGCCGTTCATCACCACCCTGAACCGGGTACGCCGGGAGAACCCGGCCCTGCGGCGGCTACGCAACCTGGTCTTCCACGACATCGACAACCCGGCCCTGCTGTGCTGGTCCAAGCATGATCCGGCGACCGGCAACACGGTGCTGGTGATCTGTTCGTTCGACTCGCACACCGTGCAGTGGGGCAACACCACCCTGGACATGCCGGCGCTGGGTCTGGACTGGCACGACCGGTTCACCGTGCACGACGAGCTGACCGGCGCCCGCTACGACTGGGGGCAGCGCAACGCGGTCCGGCTCGACCCGTACCTGCAACCCGCGCACGTGCTCACCCTGCACCGCCCGGCCACCGCGCCGGAGCCTTCGACCGGGCCAGCCGTGACCGGGCCGGCCCTGTCCGGGCCGACGGATGCCGGGTCCCCGGGTCAGGGCGGCACCCAGCCGGTCACCCTGACCGTTCAGGACGTGCCCGCCGACCTGTCGGGCGGCACCGCACCTACCGCTCCCGCCCAGAAGGACGACACCCGATGGACCAGCTGATTTCCGGGGAGATCCACGACCCGCACGCCGTGCTCGGTGCGCACCCGGCCGGCGGGCGTACGGTGATCCGCACCCTGCGCCGGGGCGCGGGTGACGTCGGCGTGCTGGTCGGCGAGGAGCGGCACCCGATGAAGCGGGTGCACGACGTCGGAGTCTTCGAGGCCACCGTCCCCGGGGAGGTGCTCGACTACCGGCTCGACGTCGACGGCGTGCGCCACGACGACCCGTACCGTTTCCCGCCGACCCTCGGCGACCTGGACCTACACCTGATCGGTGAGGGCCGGCACGAACGGCTGTGGGAGGCGCTGGGCGCCCGGGTCGTCGACGGCGGGGTGGCGTTCGCGGTGTGGGCGCCGAACGCCCGGGGCGTGCGGCTGGTCGGCGACGTCACCGGCTGGGCGCCCGATGACGGCTGGCCGATGCGCTCGCTCGGTTCGACAGGCGTGTGGGAGATCTTCGTGCCGGACGCCACCGCCGGCACCCGGTACAAGTACCGGGTGCTGGGCGCGGACGGGTACTGGCGGGACAAGGCCGACCCGCTCGCGGCGTACGCGGAGGTGCCGCCGGCCACCGCGTCGGTGGTGCACCGGTCGACGTTCGAGTGGTCCGACGCCCAGTGGCTGGACCGGCGGTCGCGGCGGCAGCCGCACCAGGAGCCGATGAGCGTGTACGAGGTGCACCTCGGTTCGTGGCGGCCCGGCCTGGGTTACCGGGAGCTGGCCGAGCAGTTGACCGCGTACGTGGTGGAGCTGGGCTTCACCCACGTGGAGTTCCTGCCGGTGATGGAGCACCCGTTCGGCGGTTCGTGGGGCTACCAGGTGACGGGCTACTTCGCGCCGACGGCCCGGTTCGGCGACCCCGACGACTTCCGCTACCTGGTGGACCGGCTGCACGCCGCCGGCGTCGGGGTGATCCTGGACTGGGTGCCGGCGCACTTCCCGAAGGACGAGTGGGCGCTCGCCCGGTTCGACGGCACCCCGCTCTACGAGCATCCCGATCCGCGCCGGGGCGAGCATCCCGACTGGGGCACCTACGTCTTCGACTTCGGCCGGCGGGAGGTGCGCAACTTCCTGGTCGCCAACGCGCTCTACTGGCTGGACGAGTTCCACGTCGACGGGCTGCGGGTGGACGCGGTCGCCTCGATGCTCTACCTGGACTACTCGCGGCAGGCCGGGCAGTGGACGCCGAACGTGCACGGCGGCCGGGAGAATCTTGAGGCCATCGCGTTCATGCAGGAGGTCAACGCGACCGTCTACAAGCACCACGCCGGGGTGGTGATGATCGCCGAGGAGTCCACCGCCTGGCCGGGGGTGACCCGGGCGACGAGCGACGGCGGGCTCGGCTTCGGGTTCAAGTGGAACATGGGCTGGATGCACGACACCCTGCTCTACACCTCGAAGGACCCGATCTACCGGCAGCACCACCACCATCAGCTCACCTTCTCCCTGGCGTACGCCTGGAGCGAGAACTACGTGCTGCCGATCAGCCACGACGAGGTGGTGCACGGCAAGGGTTCCCTGGTCGGCAAGATGCCCGGGGACACCTGGCAGCGGCTGGCGAACGTGCGGGTGCTGCTGGCGTACATGTGGGCGCACCCGGGCAAACAGTTGTTGTTCATGGGCTGCGAGCTGGCCGACGACCGGGAGTGGAGCGAGGAACGCGGCCTCGACTGGTACCTGCTGCACGATCCGGCGCGGGCCGGTGTGCAACGCCTCGTGGGCGACCTGAACCGGGTCTACCGGGACACCCCGGCGCTGTGGGCGCAGGACACCTCCCCCGCCGGTTTCCGCTGGCTCGCCGGTGACGACGTCGCGAACAACACCATCTCGTTCGTCCGGATCGCGCCCGACGGGGCGACTCTGGTCTGCGTGGCCAACTTCTCCGCGCTGCCGCTTGAGGACTACCGGATCGGGTTGCCGGCCGCCGGTGACTGGGCGGAGGTGCTCAACACCGACGCCCAGCACTACGGCGGTTCCGGCGTCGGCAACCTGGGCACCGTGCACGCCGAGAACATCCCCTGGCACGGCCAACCCGCCTCGGTGGCGCTCCGCTTGCCGCCGCTGGGGGCCCTCTGGCTCCGCCCCGCCTAGCCGCGTCGGAGAGCCGCCGAACCGGATGTCCTCGACGCCGTCATGTCACTCAGAATTTCCTGTCTGAGTGACATGACGCTTACCAGAAGTAGAACAACCCGCCGGGCGGGCAGGTAGATCATCGGACGGTGAACCACCCGCGCCCTCGCCTCCGTACCCATGGTTCCAGGTGGACGACGAGGCGGAGGATCGATGGCGAGCAGCAGGGGTACGGCCCGGGACCGTGGGAGTGAGCCCTCGTTAGGACAGCGGAGGATCGCGGGGTTCGCGGCGGTCGGGGTGACCCTGGCGGTGGCCTTCGCGGTGGCGACCGGGACCAGTCAGGCCAGCGAGAACTGCGACGGCCTGGACGCCGCAGTGGGCAGCAACCTCGCGTTCATCGCCGACCAGTTGGTGTTCCCCGACGAGCTGTCGGAGGCCCGGATCGCCAACCGGCAGGCGGTCATCGACCAGTTGGAGCAGCGGCGTGCGGCGGCCGGCTGCACCGGCGAGGTCGAGGTACCCGACGCGGACCCGAACGCGGCACTCAACGGTGGCGCGGCGGAGAACTGCGCCGGCCTCGACGGCGCGGTCCGCAACAACCTCGCCTTCATCGACGGCCAGCGGCGCAACCCGGACGCCCTCTCCGAGGCGCGGATCGCCAACCGGCAGGCGGTCATCGACCTGCTCGAAGACCGTCGCACCCTGGCCGGCTGCACCGGCGAGGTCACGCTCACACCGGGCGGCTGACGCCGACGGACGGTGGGTGGGCCGGGCCAGGTGACCGGCTCCGCCCGCCTGCCGAGCAGCGCCCCCGCCAGCCGAGCAGCTTCCCCGGCCGGCCCGGTCGGCGGATCGGGATCGGCGAACCGAGGGCCGGCTCAGACCAGGCCGGCGCCGCGTAGCAGGGTCCACAGGCCGGCGCCGTCGGGCGCGGAGAGCCACTTCTGCCCCACCGGCCCCTCGGCGTGGTCGTCGTGTGGGACCGGCAGGCTACCGGCGAGCACCGCCTGGGTGGGCGACAGCCGGCGGATCGCCACCGCGGCGACGTTGTCCGGATGGGCGACGGCGAACTCGCGGTAGATCTCCTGGTCGTGCTGGCCGTCGTCGCCGACGAGCAGCCAGCGTACGTCCGGGAACTCCTTGGCCAGCCGGGCCAGGGTGGCGCGCTTGTGTTCCCGGCCGCTGCGGAACCAGCGGTCCTGCGTCGGCCCCCAGTCGGTAAGCAGCAGCGGACCGGCCGGGTAGAGGTGCCGGGACAGGAACCGGGTCAACGTCGGGGCGACGTTCCACGCGCCGGTGGACAGGTAGAACACCGGCGCGCCGGGGTGGGCGGTGACCAGCCGCTCGTAGAGCACCGCCATGCCGGGCACCGCCGCGCGGGCGTGTTCGTCGAGGACGAAGGTGTTCCAGGCGGCGAGCAGCGGCCGGGGCAGCGCGGTCACCATGACCGTGTCGTCGATGTCGGAGAGGATGCCGAAGCGCACCTCCGGGTCGAGGATGCGCACCGGTGCCTCGACCGGATCGGCGTCGGGCATGCTCAGCCGCACCGAACCCCAGCCGGGTGGCAGGCCCGCCTCGACCACCGTGTCGATGAAGCCGCTGCGGTCGGCCTGTGCCTCGTGCACCACCCCGCCGGTCTCGATGGTCACGGTGACGTGCTTGGCCGGCAGGGTGGTGAAGCTGCGCCAGCCCCGGACCTTCTCCAGCCGGCCGCGCTGGCGGGTGTCCGGCCGCCCCAGCAGCACCCGGCACATCACCCGCACCCAACCGGGCCCGCCGTAGCCGGTGTACGCGATGATGTTTGTCCGCCAGCCGGTCCGCCGCAGCCGGCGTTCCACCAGGGCGTGTACGGCGTCCTCGATCCGCGCGGCCCGGTGCAGGTTCGGTACGGCCAGTTGGCCTGCGGGAGTCGGTGGCACGGAAGCAACCCTGCCACAGACCAGCCACCTCGGCCACGCGAGCTGAGCCGAACCGCCACGCCCGGCGTCGCCGCCGTGACACACTCCGGTCGGGACGACGACGGGGGCGAGGTCGTGCCACGAGCAGGGGCGGAACCAGGGCGACAGCGCGGGCGGTGGCGGCCACGGCTCGACCGGCCGGCGCTTGTCGCCCTGCTGTTCGGGATGATCGGAGTCGGTTACCGGCTGGTGCTGGTGCTGACCACCGTGCCCGTCTCCAACAGCGACGAGGCGACCTTCGGGCTGGCCGCGCTGCACATCGCGCAGGGCCGCGAGCAGCCGATCTTCCTGTACGGCCAGCGGTACATGGGCACCCTGGAGTCGTACCTGGCCGCACCGCTGCTCGCGGTGACCGGGCCGAGTTGGCCGATGTTGCGGCTGCCGGTGCTCGCGCTCTACGCGCTGTTCCTCTGGCTGATCCACCGGCTGACCCGGCGGATCGGCTCGCCGTGGTTCGCCACCGTGGTCGTCGGGCTGCTCGCGCTCGGCTCCGAGCGGGTCGTCCGGGACCAGGTGACCGCGGTGGGCGGGCGGCCGGAGGTCAAGGTGGCGGTGCTGGCGATGCTGCTGGTCGTGGTGGCGCTGGCCCGCGGCACGGTACGTCGCCGTGGGCTGGCGGTGGGCGGGTTCGGGCTGCTCGCCGGGGTGGCGCTCTGGTCGGACTGGCTGATCGTGCCGTACCTGGCGGTGGCCGGGCTGGTGTTGGTGTGGACGCTGCGCCGGGAGCTGTTCGGCTGGTCGGGTCTGCTGCTTGTCGTCGGCTTCGCCGTCGGGCTCGCCCCGATGATCCGGGACAACCTGGTTGCCCCACCCGGGCAGGACTCCCTGTCGGTGCTACGGGGGGTCAGCGGCGAGGACGGGCCGGTGCCGCCGTGGTCGCAGCGGCTCGGCGGCGGGCTGCTGGACGGCGTACCGCTGGCCGCCGGGCTCTGCCCGGTCGACGGCTGCGCCCGCTGGCAGGCGTGGTTCGGCCTGCTCTACCCGCTGCTGCTGGTGGTCGCGGCGGCGCTCGCCGGGCTCGCGTACCGGCGGGCGACCGGGCGCGGCGACCGGGTCGGCCCGGTCGTGCACCTCGCGCTGCTCACCGGCGCGGCGCTGACCCTGCTGGCGTACCTGCGCAGCCCGCTGGCGGCCACGGATCCGCTGGGCAACGCCCGCTACCTGTCGGTGCTGCAACTGTCGCTGCCGGCGGTGCTCTGGCCGCTGTGGGTGGCGGCGGTCGCCGCCCGACGGGGCACCGCCGGCGTGGCGGGCCGGGTGGCGGGTGCGGCGGCCACCGCCGTGCTGGCCGCGCTGGCGGCCGGTTCGCTTGTGGTGACAGTGCTCTTCGCCACCACCGGCGCGGCTCCGGGGCGTACCGAGGAACGACAGGCCCGGGAGTTGGCCGACACGGTCCGCGCGGCCGGCCTGCGTGAGGTGTACGGCGAGTACTGGACCTGCAACCGGCTGGTCTTCAACACCGACGAGGAGGTGGTCTGCGCAGTGGTCGAGGGCAGTCTGCATCCCGGGCAGAACCGGTACCCGGCGTATTGGTGGCGGCTGGCCCGGGCGCAGCGGCCCGGGTACGTGCTGGCCGCCGACGCCCCGGCGGACCGGCGGCTGCGGGAACTGCTCGGCGACCGGGCCGACGCGGCGTTGCTCGCCGAGGTCGGTGGCTTCCGGGTGTACCACCCGGCGGAGCCGCTGCGGCCGTGGCGTTAGAGTCACCCATGCTCATCCTGCTGCCGCCCTCGGAGGGCAAGGCCGAGGCCGGCTCGGGCCGCCGACTGGACCTGGACCGGCTCTCCCTGCCGGAGCTGAACCCACGGCGGGAGGAGGTGCTGTCCGCGCTTGTCGCCCTCGGCGCCGGGCCGCCGGAGACGGCGCTGACCGCGCTCGGCCTCGGCGCCGGGCAGCACGGTGAGGTGCGACGCAACGCTCGGCTGCGGCAGGCCGCCACCGCGCCCGCCGGCCGGATCTACACCGGCGTGCTCTACGAGGCCCTCGACCTGGCCGGCCTGCCGGCAACGGCGCAGCGGGCGGCCGGACGGCAGGTGCTGGTCAGCTCCGGTCTGTGGGGAGCGGTGCGGCTGACCGACCGGATTCCGCCGTACCGCTGCCCGATCGGGGCCCGGCTGCCCGGCGTCGGTGCGCTGCCGGCGCTGTGGCGGCAGGACCTGGGTGCCGCGCTGACCGCGGCGGCCGGTCGCGGCCCGGTGCTGGACCTGCGGTCCGGGGCGTACGCGGCGGCCTGGACGCCCCGCGGCGAGCTGGCCGAGCGCACCCTCACCGTGCGGGTGCTGCACGAGCGGGAGGTCGACGGGGTGCCGGTGCGCTCGGTGGTCAGCCACTTCAACAAGGCCACGAAGGGGCGGCTGGTCCGGGACCTGCTGCTCGCCGGAGCCCGACCGCGTTCCGTGGCCGCGCTGGTGACGACGCTGCGGGACCTGAAGTACCAGGTGTGCGAGCAGGCCACCGCCCCCGGCCGGCCGCGTCAGGTCGACGTGATCGTTTCGGAGCTGTAACCAGACGCAAGATTTCCTCAAGGCTGGACCGGATCGGTACCACCGGTCCGTGTCCCGGGTCACCGTAAGAGGACCCGACGCGACGAGGAGGCCCTGCGGTGGTTGCCGAACCGATCCTGCTCGACCGGTCCCGTCCGTCATCGGCCCTGCCGGCGTCCACCGCGCCGTCGTCGGCCCGGCCCCCGTCGGCAGCGCCACCGCTGGACTGGTCGACGTTGGCCGACGCGTTCGAGACGGCCTGCCTGCTGCGCTGCATGCCACCGCCGGCAGCCGCCGGGCACCGGCATGCGGCGCAGCAACCCGTCCGGCCGACGACGATCGAGTTCAACCGGGAGGAGGCGGCACGGCGGACCCGGCAACTGCTCGACCGCCTCGACATCCCGGTCCGGCACGAGGTGGCCGTCGGTGGGCTGCGCCGCCGGTACGAGCTGCACCGGCTGCACGTCGAGCGGGAGCACCGGCCGACGTACGCGGCGATCGTGGAGAACGGCTGGCGGCGCGGCCGGCGGGAGCTGCTCGGCGGGCCGGTGCCGGGTGCATCGACGGCGCGGCGGTTGTGGCGCACCCGGTTGGCCGCCGCCGCCTGGCGGGCCGCGCTGCTGGCCGGTGGTCGGCATGTCCGGCGGCACATCCTCGGGGTGCGGATCACCGACCGGGAACTCGGCGCGGTGCTGGTACGCGGCGCCGCCCTGCTGGACGTGCCGGCGCTGCTGCGCCCGAACACCGGCTGTTTCCTGGTCAGCGTGGCCCACGGCCGCGACCGGGACCGGATCCTGCGGTACGCGGCGGAGGAGGCGGTGCAGCGGCCGGTGGCGTGACCGGCGGCCGACCCACGGCCGCACCATGCTCCGCCGTCCCGGGGTTGCGCCATCGGGGTCCGGCGGCGCACAGTGCTGCCCGTGACCCGTACCCGCTGTCCCGCGCGAGCCCGGTGGCGTGGCGCCCGCGTGGCGTTGGCGCTGACCGTGCTGCTGGCCCTGCCCGGCCTCGGCGGCTGCCGCGACGATCCGGGTGAGCCGGTGGTCATCCGGATCGCCACCGGCAGCCCCACCGCCGTCTACCACGCCTTCGGTGCGTCGCTGGCGGCCATCCTCAACCGGGAGCTGCCCCAGGTGCGGGCGGAGGTGCTGGTCACCGCGGCCTCCGCGGAGAACGTGCAGCTGCTCAACGCCGGGCAGGCCGAACTCGGTTTCACCCAAGCCGACGTGTTGCAGGCCGACCCGGGTCCGGACCCGCCGGTGGTGGCGGTCGCCCGGGTCTACGACGACCTGCTGCACCTGGTCACCACCGCCGACAGCCCGGTGCGGACCCTGGCCGACCTGCGCGGGCGGCGGGTCTCGGTGGGCGCGGCCGGCTCGGGGACCAAGATCACGGTGGATCGGCTGCTGACCGCCGCCGGCCTCGACGGCCCGCAGGTGCGGCAGGAGCAGCTCGGCCTGGACGATTCGGTGGCCGCCCTGCACGCCGGTCGGATCGACGCCTTCTTCTTCTCCGGTGGGCTGCCGGTACGCGCGGTCGCCCAGTTCGCCCAGGACACTCCCACCCGCATCGTCGACCTCGGCGAGTGGACCGCACGGCTGCGCCGGGGCAACCCCGAGGTGTACGTACCGCGGGACATTCCCCGCTCGGTGTACGGCGTCGACCCGGTCACCACCGTGGCCAACCCAAATTACCTGGTGGTGCGGGCCAACCTGCCGGAGTCGCTGGTTCGCGAGGTGACCCGGCTGCTGATGGAACGCCGCTCCGAACTGGCCGCCGCGCACCCGGCAGCCGGCCGGATGAGCCCCCGCTCGGCCATCGCCACCTCACCGTTGCCCCTGCACCCGGGCGCCGTCGACTACTACCGGGCCAGCAAACCCTGACCGGACGCGTCAGGCGGACCGCGCGGCGGGCGGCGTGGGGTCGCCCAGCCGGGGAAACGGTTCGGTGGCGAAGACCACCTCCACCGGCACCTCGAAGTGCCGGGCGATGCGCAGCGCCAGATGCAGGCTCGGGCTGAACTCGCCGCGTTCCAGGTAGCCGATGGTCTGGTAGTGGACGCCCAACGCCTCGGCCAGCTGACGGCGGGAGATCCCCCGCTCCGCCCGGAGCATGGCGATGCGGTTGTGGACGATCTCACTCATCTCGACGGCCCATCCTCAGGTCACCCGCTGCAGGGCCTTCTCGCGGCGGGCCGCCACGCTCGACCCGGACTCCCGGCGAGCCATCCGGCGCAGCACCACCGGTGCCAGCACCAGCCCGGCGACCGCCCAGCCGCCGAGCACCAGCAGCGTCTCCAGGTGCCGCCACGACTCGCCGATCTCGACGGCGGCCATGGCCTCGGGCAGCAACGCCGACCGCATGCCGAGACCGAGCCAGTAGATCGGGAAGAGCTGCGCGACCGCCTGCAACCACCCGGGCAGTGCGGTGATCGGATAGAAGATGCCCGACGTGGCGATGAGTCCCATCATCGGCAGCATGATCAGCCCCATGTTCCGGGGGTTGGACAGCAGCGAGCCGAGGACCGCACCGACCGGCATGGTCCCCACCATGCCGACAAGCATCACCCAGGCCAGGGTCAGCCAGGCCGCCACGCTGTCGAGCGCCAGGGCGTCGAAGAGGAAGAGACCCGGTACGAGCAGCAGGGCGACGCTCACCAGCGTCATCCCCGAGACCAAGGTGATCTTGCTGATGAGGTAGCCGAACATGCCGTTCGGGGTGGCCTTCGCCCGCAACAGGGTGCCGTCCTCGCGTTCCACGGTGAGGATCGACGCCATGGTGACCAGCCCGCCGAACGCCACGGTCATGCCGAGCGTGCTGGGCAGCGTCTGCGCGCCGAGCGAGAACTCGGTGCCCGGCACCTTGGCACCCCGCAGGAAGAACATCACCACCAGCAGGACGACCGTCGGGAAGAGGTACCCCCAGAGGGTCTCCGCGTTGGTGAAGCTCTGCCGCAGCTCGATCCGGCCCCGGGACAGACCGGCCCGGGCGGCCACGACCAGCGGGCTCATCGAGCCACCTCCTCGAACGCGCGGGTCGCGCCGTCGGCGCGGCCGGACTCGTGATCGCGTACCAACGTCATGTAGGTGTCCTCCAGGCTGGCCCGGCGCACCTCAAGGTCGGCGATGTCCTCGCCGTGCTGGGTGAACAACTCCCGGACGAAGCCGGTCGCGTCGGCGGTGGAGTGCACGAACCGTGCCCCGCCCTGGCTCCAGCGCACCTCGGCGTCGGCGGAGATGCGGCGGGACAACTCGTCGGCGGATCCGCTGGCGATGATGCGGCCACCGGCCAGGATGAGGATCCGGTCGGCCAGCTTCTCCGCCTCGTCCAGGTCGTGGGTGGTGAGCAGGATGGTGGTGTCGTCGATGTCGGTCAGCCGGTGCACCAGGTCGTGGAACTCGCGGCGGGCGGCGGGGTCGAACCCGGCGGTCGGCTCGTCGAGGAAGAGCACCTCCGGCCGGCCGACGATGCCGATCGCCACGTCCACCCGGCGACGTTGACCACCGGAGAGTTGACCGACCTTCTTGTGCGCGTGCTCGGTCAGCCCGACCACCTGGACCAGATCGTCGATGTCCCACGGCCGGCTGATCCGCCCGGTCGAGTAGGGCGCGTAGTAGGAGCCGAGGTGGGCCAGCAGCTCCCGCACCCGCCATCGACTGTGGTCGCGCCAGGACTGGAGCACCACGCCGAGTCGGGACCGCCACCGCTCGTCGCCGCGCGCCGGGTCGACCCCCAGGACGGCGACCCGGCCGCCGGAACGCATCCGGAAGCCTTCCAGGATCTCGATGGTGGTCGTCTTGCCGGCACCGTTCGGGCCCAGCAGGGCCAGCACCTCGCCCCGCCGCGCGCTGAACGACACGCCGGTGAGCACGTCGGTCGAGCCGTACCGCATCCGCAGGTCGTGCACGTCCAGGGTGACGCCCCGGTCGGTCGGCGACGCGGTACTGGTCGGGGTTTCCGCCCCGGCGCTGACAGCCATCGACAATCACCTCCGTACGATCTGTGCGCTGAAATGTAGCACTCATACTACGGTTCGCAGCAAACCTCGGCTGTCCCGCGGGTGCGCGGTTCTACGCTCAGGCCACCGCTGGCGCGGACGATGCCGGATCGGTGGGTGCCAGTGGTCCGGCCTCGGCATCCGGGCCGGTGGGTTCGGCCGGCTCCGCCGGCTGCGGGAACCACAGCGCGGCGACCAGGCCGCGCGGCGAGTTCGGGTGCATGGTGAGCCGGCCGTCGGAGGCGTCGACAAGCACGGCGGCAATGGTCAGGCCCAGCCCGGCACCGTCGACGTTCTGCACCTCCGGCGCCCGCCAGAACCGTTCGGTGGCCCGACCGAGCTGGCTGCGGGTCATCCCCGGGCCGGTGTCGCGTACCTCAAGGGCCGTCCCGCCGTCGCGGGCCGCGACGGTCACCGTCACCTCGCCGCCCGCACCGCTGAACTTCACCGCGTTGTCGATCAGGGCATCGAGGGCCTGGTCGATGGCGGTCGGCACGGTACGGGCGTACACCGGCCCGGGATCGGCCGCCAGACGCAGGGTGACCGACCGGTGGCGGGCCAGCGGCTCCCAGGCCGCGACCCGGGACACGGCCGCAGCCGTCGCGTCGACGGTGATCCGCTGGTTCTCGCGGCGTTCCGCGCGGGCCAGGGTGAGCAACGCGTCCAGGAGCAGGGCGAGCCGGTCGGTCTCCTCCAACGCGAGCCGGTGCTCGGCGCGGCCCTGCTCGTCGGTGACGCTCGGCCCCAGTTCCTCCACCCGCAGCCGCAGCGCGGTCAACGGATTACGGAGCTGGTGGCTGGCGTGCGCGACGAACGCACGCTGCCGGTCCATCACGTCGGAGACGACGTCCGCCATGTGGTTGAAGCTCTTCGCCAGGCGGCGCAGTTCCGGCGGCCCCAGCCGGTGCTGCACCCGGGCGCCACGGTCGCCCTCGGCGATCTCGTGGGTGACGGCGTCCAGCTCGGTGACCGGACGCAGCACCCAGCCGGCCAGCCCGAACGCGGTGAGCACGCAGGCCAGCACGGCGAGCAGACCCAGCGCGGCGACAAGCGTCCACCAGGTGGCCACGGTACGCCGGACCCCGTCGGCCGGGGTGGCGGTGACCACCGCACCGAGGACCTCGCCGCCGTCGTTGATCGGCACCGCCACCACGATCGGCCCGTCGACCCACGGCCAGACCGAGTCGGGCCCGCTGGCCTGCTGCCCGGACAGCGCGACGTCAAGTGCCTCCCGGGTACCCGGGGCCGGTCGCCAGCTCGCCGAGGCCACCACCTCCCGCCGGTCCCGGTCCACCACCGCCGCACCGATGCCGTACAGCTCGTCGTAGCTGCCCAGCTCGTGGTCGAGTGGGCCGGGCGTGCCGTCGCGCAACGCCGGCCCGGCCAGCGACGCGAAGCGGGTGGCGTCGGCGAGCCGGTCGGCCCGGACACGGTCGGTCTCCCGGGTGGTGAGCGTCACCGCCAACGGCGTACCCAGCGCCACCACCACCAGCACCATCAGCAGCAGATAGCTGATCACCAGCCGCCGTCGCACCCGGGGCTCCTCACTCGCCCCGGAGCCGGTAACCGACGCCGCGGACGGTCTCCACCAGACGCGGGTCACCGAGCTTGCCGCGCAGCGAACCGACGTGCACCTCGACGGTGTGCCGATCGGTGAAGGTGGTGCCCCAGGCGTCGAGCAGGATCCGGTCGCGGGGCACCGCGACGCCGGGCTGCCGGGCCAGGGAGAGCAGGACGTCGAACTCCTTGCGAGTCAGCGACACCGGGCGTCCGGCCACCGCGACGGTACGGGCCGCCACGTCGATGTACACCGGCCCGACCTCGATCAGGTTGCGCTCCGGTGCCGCGTGCGAGGCCCGCCGCAGCACCGCCTCGATGCGGGCCTGGAGTTCCACCATCGAGAAGGGCTTGACCACGTAGTCGTCCGCGCCGAGCCGGAGGCCGAGCACCCGGTCGCGCTCCTCGCCGCGGGCGGTCACGGCGATGATGCCGAGCTGGTTGCTGCGCCGTCGCAACTGCCGGCACAGGTCGGTCCCGTCGCCGTCGGGCAGGGTGAGATCGAGCAGCACCAGGTCGCAGGGGGCGGCGGAGAGCGCGGCGGCGACGGTGGCGGCGTGCTCCACCTCGTACCCGCGTCGGGTCAGGGCCGACGACAGTGCGGCGGCCACCCGACGGTCGTCCTCGACCAGCAGGATGCGCACCCGGCCTCCCCGTTCGGTCTGCTCAACTACCTGCGCCAGATGGTGGCAGACGAGCGGCCCGGTGCACAGGCCCGGGGGCCGGGAGAGCGGCTCAGCCGGTCAGAGGCCGAAGGTTTCGTCGGAGGTGCTGTCCCGCACCCCGTCCACGAAGCCCTTGAATCCGGGGTCCTCGTGGCTGGCCGGCACGGTGGCGACGACCTCGCCGGTGGCCTCGGTCACCGCGTCGATAAGCGGCGCGAAGTCGATCTCAGCGTCGGCGAGGGTGTCGTCGTCGGCCTCCGCCAGGTTGATCACGTGCTGCACGTCCTCCGACGGCGTGTCGGGGTCGTCGGCCCAGTCGGCACCGGCGCGGTAGCACTCGTCGTAGAGCGCGCGCTGGCTGTCGGTCCAGTCGTCGTGGTAGCTCTCCATGCCCATCCCCTCGCCGGCGGCCTGCCCTTCGAGCATGCCCGCCGAGGCGGCGGACCGGGCCGGTACCGGACAAAACCCGGGCTCAACGGCGCGGGGCGGAGCCTCCGCCCGGGGCACCCGCGCGGCGTCAGCGGCAGAGCCGACCGACCTCCTCGGCGAACCGGTCCATCGGGTTGGCGTCGGCCGGGCCGAGCAGGTAGGTCTTCAACTCCCGGCGGGCCTCGGTCATCGGGTCGTCGCCCGCCCGGGTCACCGCCACGATCTTCCCCAGTTCCCCGCAGTCGGCGGACAGCAGGTACGCGGCACGGGAGGTCGGGAAGGTGCGACGGAACTCGTCCTCGGGCAGCCCGGCGGGGTTGGTCACCACGTACGGCCGTTGGCTCTGCACGAAGTCGGACACCACGCTGGACACATCGCTGACCAGCAGGTCGGTCTGGTCGAAGCAGTCGAACAGCGCGGGCACCCGGCCGGTGACGACCCGGTGCGCCGGTCCGTCCAGAGTGCTCGCGTCGACGTCGCCACCGGCGGCCCGGATGCGCTGCACGATCCGCTCGTGTGCCGCCCGGACCCGCCCCGACCGGCTCCCGGTCAGCGGGTGCGGCTTGTAGATCAGCCGGACCTCCGGCCGGATCGCCAGCAGCCCGGCGACGATCCGCTCCCCCATCAGCAGCACCGAGGTGTGGAAGGGGTCGTCGGCGAGCCAACCCTCCCAGGTGGGTGCGTAGAGCACGGTGAAGGGACGTTCGGCCGATCCCCCACCGACGGTGCGCAGGCCGGCCAGTTGTGGCCGACCGATCTCCACCACGTTCACGTCGCGTACGCCGGTCCCGGCGCGGGCGAGGCGTTCCCGGCCGGCCGGGCCGGCGACCCAGACCTCGTCGTAGACCTTGCAGAACGGGTTGACGCTGGCGGCCTTGTCGCTGTCGCCGTGCCCGACGAACACGTGCTGCACACCGGGCTCCCGCAGCATGTGGATGTTCTCCCCGGCGTTGGCGGGATACAGCGCCACCCGGACGCTGGTCTTGCCGAGATTCATGAAATCCGCACCGGGCGGGACGCAGACCACCGGCAGCCGGGTGTCGGCCAGCTCCGCCAGGGCCTCCCGGTTACGCAGGAAGACCACCGTCGGCCGGTCCAGCGCCTCGATCGGTGCAAGCCACATGTTCGCCTGGTAGATGTCCTTGCCTGGGCCGGCGAAGTACAGCGCGACCTCCGGGCGGTGGCTGTCGAGCCACCGCTGCACCGCCGACAGCCGGGCACCGTGCCCGGTGCCCCGGCCCCGCAGCCAGATCGACGCGACCATGGCGCCCACCACCGCGGCCAACCCGACGGCGATCACGCCGGCCAGGTGGACGGGCGTCACCGTGTCGGCGAGCGCCGCGGCCACCGCCGCCGGCACGAGCAACACGTTCACCCAGGGCAGCCGGTCACCGCTGAGGGCGGCGGCCCACCGGGGCAGCTGCGGCCCGCCGCCGAGCCGACCCAGATCGATGTTGCGCACCATCGAACCGCCGGGACTACGCCTGTCGATGATGCGCTCGAACGCTCCGGCGAAGACGGCGATCACCCACACCAGGGCGGGCAGCAGGAGCAGCAGGGTCAGTGCGCCGCCGGCCGGGGCCACCTGGGCGACGACCAGCAGCACGACCGACACGTCGCGGGCCAGTTGCCGGTAGCCCAGGCCGAGGCCGGCCTTCTCCATCAGGGTCACGGTGGCCAGAGACCACCGCTGCACCGCAACCTCGCCGAGCACCGCCGCCAGGGCGGCAACCACGAACCCGGCGACCTGGCCGAACGCGCCGGTGACGAGCAGGAGAAGGTACGCCCCCACCAGCAGGGCCCCACGCGCCGCCACACCGACGCGCGCAGTCAACATGCCGAACAAGGGATGGCTCTCCCTACCGAGATCGACGGCCGGTCAGCAGCCCGGCGGCACCGAACGCCACGTCCCGGCGCCAGCGCAGCTGCGACCTTAACGCGAGACATCGACGCCGTGACGCCCGGGTGTCGAGTGCGGTGTCCAGGAACGCCGCCGGTCGTCGGCTGGGCCCGGCGCGGCCCGGTGAACGTTTCTGGACACCGCACTACCCGCGACGCAGGCAGGTGACGGCGTTCGGGTGCACGGGAGGATCGGCCTTCCGCCTGGCGTACGTGGTGTAGCCGAACCGTTCAGCGGTCTGCCGGGCGTAACGGTTCTGGCTGTAGACGCAGATGGTGCCCACGTCCAGCCGCTCCAGCGCGGCGCCCACCTGCTCGGCGGCGGGCCGCTGGGCGGCCGGGCCACCGTTGGCGAACCGGGTCAGCAACAACCGGTCCTGGGAGAACTGCGAGTTGATGTCGTACTCGATCAGGAAGAAGTCACGCGGCAGGACCACCCGCGCCTCGGTGGTGAGCAGCGGGATGGCCCGCATGATGCTCTCCGGGGCCAGCACCAGACCGTCCGGTCGGTCGAGGCCCACGACGAACCTCGCGATGGCCAGCTGCTTCGTGCGGATCTTCCAGGTCGGCCCGTCGTGCACCAGCACCCCGCTGCGCTCGTCCCACATCGGCACCGCGTAGCCGGCGAACGAGCCCACCATCGCGGCGGCCAGCACCACACCGGCCAGCGCCCGCACAGCGGGCAGCCGCGCCGGCAGCCAGACCGTGCACAGCAGACCGATAAGCGCCGGCAGGGCGAGCAGCCACGACACCCGCCACAGCACCACGGAGATGCCGGTGAGCGCGCTGAGCCACTCCAACACCCCGGGCACCAGCAGCACGCTCAGGGTGACCGTGCCGCCGGCCGCCAGCAGCGCCGGGCTGCGACGGCGGGCCAGCAGCGGGCCGCACCACAGCGCGAGCCCGCCGATCACACCGACGATGCCGATCTCGAAGGTCCGACGGTAGGTGTGCGCGGCGTCGTAGAAGTTGACGTCGGCGGCGGCCTCGTTGGCCGAACCGAGGACCAGCTGACTGATCACCACCGCCCCGATCGGATAGGTAAGCGCGGCCGCGCCGACGGCGAGCGCCGACTTCCAGCGGCCCACCAGCAGCATCATCAGCGCCGCCCCACCCACCAGCAGCGGCAGGACGATCGCCGCCGTGGTGGTGAGCCCGGTCGCGGTGATCGACAGCGCGGCGATCAGCAGCAGCCCCAGCCGGGACCGGTCGTCGAACCAGCGGGTGAGATAGAGCCACATCAGCGGCACGACCGCGGAGACGAACATGCCCTTGCCCTGGTAGAGCCGGGGCAGGTGGAAGTTGCCCAGGGCGGCATCCGGGCCGCAGACCAACGCGAGGAAGGCGATGGCCACGGTGAAGGCGAGCACCGGACGCCGGGGCGCCCAGCGCTGCACCAGCCGCCAGAGCGCCAGCACGGCGAGCACCGCCATCATCGGCAACAGCAGGTACCAGGTCGCCGAGGCGGCGGAGATGCCGAGGAACCGGGCGAGCGCGCCGGCCAGCACCTCGATGCTGGCGATCGGCGGCTGGGACGCCATCGCCGGCAGGACGTTCTCGCTGAACAGGAAGTCGTTGAGCGGAACGTTGTCGCGTTCCGCGACCCACACCGACCGGCCCACGTAGTAGATGTCGTCCGGGGTGTTGCGGGCCAGGACGAGCGAGGCGGCGGCGGCACCACCGGCGATCACGAACGCGTAAGCCGACTGCCAGGCGGTCGGTGCCGGCGACCGGGTCACCGGAGTGTCCGGCCAGGTCCGCCAGGTCCGCCGGGTCAGCAGCACCAGACCCGTGGCCGCGACGATCCCGGCTGCGGCCGGCACCCACCAGGACAGGTCGGCGCCGGCCGGTGTACCGGCCAGTCCGGCGGTGATCGCCGCGACAGTGCCGAAGATCAGCACCAGTGCCGTCAATCCGTGCCGGACGACCGCCGCCCGGCCGGTCCGTGCCGCCGTCCGGTCGACGTCGGATGCCGGCCCCTTGTCCGCCGCGTCCCGCGCACCGCCTGCCGCGCCCGGCGTGCTGCCCGCAGTGTCCGACGCACCGCCCGCCGGACTGCCCGCGGTGGCCGGCGCGCCGCCTGCTGGACTGCCCGCGGTGTCCGGCGTGCCGCCTGCCGCGTCCGGCGTGCCGCCCGTGGTGTCCGGCGTGCCGCGTCGGCGACGCCATCGGGCCAGCGCGACGAACAGGGCCAGCGCCAGGCTGGCCACCAACCAGACCCGAAACGTCCACGACGGGGCGATGCCGAGCGGCAGCGCGGCGTGGTACAGCAGCGTCCAGAGCGCGAACACCAGGACGCCACCGTCGGTCAGTGCTACGGGCAGCCAGGCGATGACCGCCCCGACCCGGCCCACGGCGGACCGCCACCGGGCCGGAGCGGAAGCGGTCGGTCCGTCGATCGCCGCCGAGGAGGCGGTGGCCTGGTCGGTCATCGACACGGGGCGTCCTTGTCGTCGTCGTACGGGCGGGGCCAGCTCGGGGCGTACGCAGCGCACGCTCGGCCGATGATGCCGGCGGATCGGCAAGGAGCGTAGTCGGAGTCGGGTCCGGACCCGGTCATCACACGGCCCGGTATGCTGCGCCGAGTTCCGCCAGACCGTGCACACCCGATGGGATCTGAAGGTTGACTGACAAGAGCTCCCCCTCCGTCTTCGTCCATCCCACAGCCGACGTCGAGCAGGGGGCCGAGGTCGGCGACGGGACCAAGGTGTGGCACCTGGCCCACATCCGGTCGTCGGCCCGGGTGGGCGCCGGCTGCGTCATCGGTCGTAACGTCTATGTCGACGCGGGCGTGACGATCGGTGACCTCGTGAAGATCCAGAACAATGTCTCCGTCTACCAGGGGGTGCTCCTGGAGGACGAGGTGTTCGTCGGCCCGTGCGCGGTCTTCACAAATGACTTCCGTCCCCGTGCCCAGAACCCGGACTGGAAGATCACCCCCACCGTGGTGCGCCGTGGCGCCTCGATCGGCGCGAACGCCACCCTGGTCTGCGGCATCGAGGTCGGCGAGTACGCGATGATCGCCGCTGGTTCGGTGGTCACCCGGGACGTGGCACCCTACCAACTGGTCGCGGGCAACCCGGCCCGGCCGAAGGGCTGGGTCGACGAGCGGGGCGAGGTCGTCTCGCGGGACCTGGACAACCCGCCCCGACGGGACCACTGACCCGGTTACGACCGGGGCCCGAGCGGTAGCCGCCGGGCCCCGGGTACGGCTCGTTCAGCCCCCGATGACCACCCGGCGGACGCCCGTCCAACGGGCTGGTTCGGTGACCCGTCGCCCGTCGACCAGCACCGTCACGCCGGGCAGATCGGCGGAGCCGAGGGTCCGGTACTCGGCGTGGTCGGCCTGGATGACGGCGGCGCTGACCGGCTCACCGGCGTAGCCCGGCAGGCCGAGCGCCACCAGTTCCTCGTTTGTGTACATCGGGTCGGAGACGTAGGGCTTCGCGCCCCGCCGGCGCAGCGCCTCCACCGTCGGGAAGACACCGGAGAAGGCGGTCTCCTTGACGCCGCCCCGGTAGGCGGCGCCGAGCACCAGCACACCGACGCCGGTCAGGTCGCCGTACGCGGCGGCCAGCAGGTCGACGGCGTACTCCGGCATGGCGACGTTGGCCTCCCGGGCCGAACGCACCACGGTGGCCGCCGGGTCGTTCCACAGGTACATCCGTGGATAGACCGGGATGCAGTGCCCGCCGACGGCGATGCCCGGGGAGTGGATGTGGCTGTACGGCTGGGTGTTGCACGCCTCGATCACCTTGATGACGTCGACGCCCACCGTGTCGGCGAACCGGGCGAACTGGTTCGCCAGGCCGATGTTGACGTCCCGGTACGTCGTCTCGGCCAGCTTGGCCAGCTCGGACGCCTCGGCCGAGCCCAGGTCCCAGACGCCGTTCGGACGGTTCAGGTCGGGCCGCTCGTCGAAGTCCAGCACCGCTTCGTAGAAGCGCACACCGTGCGCACCGGACGCCTCGTCGATGCCGCCGACCAGCTTCGGGTACCGGCGCAGGTCGGCGAAGACCCGACCGGTGAGCACTCGCTCCGGGCTGAAGACCAGGTGGAAGTCCGTACCGGCGGTGAGCCCGGAACCCGCCTCCAGCATGGGTGCCCACCGGTCCCGGGTGGTGCCGACCGGCAGGGTGGTCTCGTAGCTGACGAGGGTGCCCGGCTTGAGACCGGCGGCGATCGCCCGGGTGGCGTCGTCCATCCAGCCGAAGTCCGGTACCCCGTCGGCGTCGACGAAGAGCGGCACGACCACCACGACCGCCTCGGAGGCGGCCACCGCGGCGGTGGTGTCGGTGGTCGCCGACAGCAGGCCGGCGGCCACCACCTCCTTCAGCTTGACGTCCAGGTCCGTCTCGCCCGGGAACGGTACGGCCCCGTCGTTGACCAGCTCGACGACCCGCTCGGAGACGTCGGCGCCGACCACCCGGTGTCCCTTCGAGGCGAACTGCACGGCCAGCGGCAGGCCGATCTTCCCGAGGGCGACGACGCAGATGTTCATGGCTTTACTTTCCTCTCGAGGGCCGCAGACGGGCCAGACGGGTGGCGGCGACCTGGCGGTACCTGACGCGCTTGATCGTCAAGAGCACCTGATGCTTGCGGTCCGTGTTGGCGGTGACGCGGTGCAACCGCAACCCGCGCCACAACGCCTGGCGCGTCGCGGTGAGCTGACCCTTCGCCCGCAGCGGCACCGTGCTGAGCCCGCCGAACACGGTGAGCTTGGCGCCGGCCTTCCACCGTTGGGCACCCGCCGCGAGCAGCTGTTTCACCGGGAACTCCGCACGTAGCAGGGTACCGGCGCTGTCCGGGCGCAGCGAGACGACGGCCGGCTGGTCACCGATGGTGACCCGCACCGCGTCCCCGGTGAGATCGACCATGCGCGCCCAGGGGTTCTGCGCCGTGATCACGAGGGTCAACCCACCTGCGGCGTCGCGGCCCCAGGCAAGCTCGGTCACGGTGGTCTTGACCGCCAGTTTGGCGGCCCGGTCGGTGACGTCGTACCACTCGTCCGGGAAGCCCAGTTCCGGGTCGCGGAAGCCGACGTAGCCGGCGAAGCAGCGGTCGCCGTCGACCGTCAACGCGGGCAGCAGCTTGTCGCTCTGCTGACGGATCAACTCGCGTAGCTGCGCCAGGCTCCCGTGCCGGGCGAGCAGCAGGCGCAGGCGTACATCGGGGGCGAGCTGGTCCCGGATGGCGTCGGTCAGGAAGCTCTCGGCCAACCGGCGGATCCGCTGGTGGTTATGCTCCTGCACCGATGGGTCGAGGTCGAGGAAGTCGGCCCGCAGCAGCTTGGCCACCTCCCAGCTGAAGTTCCGCACCAGGACGGCGTCGCGCCGGGGACCGGGCTCGATCAACCCGGCCACAAAGTTGATCAGCTCCTCGGCGCAGCGCAGCCGTTCCTCGAACCGACTCGCGTAGGTGATGTTCTGCGCGTTGTCGCGTTTGACCGCGTAGTAGTAGACGTAGTCGGCGAGGACCGAGATACGTCCGGCGCGTACGCAGGCCTCCAGGGTGAAGGGTTGGTCGCTGCCCATCCGCATGTCCTCGCGGAACCGCAGGCCGTACCGTTCGATCAGGTCCCGCCGGAACAGCTTGGTGTTCGACAGCGACCAGGGCAGCGCGCTGTCGAACAGGTCGACCTGTTCCTCCGTGCTGGCGTAGATGGCCTGGTGCACGTAGCGGTTGTTGGTGCCGACCATCCGACCGAGCACCACGTCCGAACCCCACCGGTCGGCGGCGTCCACCAGCCGTTCCAGCGCCTCCGGGCCCAGGTAGTCGTCCGAACCGATGAAGAAGACGTAGCGCCCCTGCGCCACGTCCAGGGCCCGGTTGCTCGGCACCGCCGGACCACCCGAGTTGGGTTGGTGCAGCACGGTGACGGTGCCGGGGTACCGCTTGGCGAAGCGGTCCAGTTCCTCACCGCTGCCGTCGGTCGAGCCGTCGTCCACCGCGACCACCTCGAGCCGCTCCAGACCGATGCTCTGCCCGACCAGCGAGTCCAGGCAGGTGGTCAGGTACGGCATGGTGTTGTAGACGGCGACGACAACCGTCACGTCCGGCGCGTTCACCAGGCCACCCCCATCGAGGTCGTCAGATCCCATCGTTGCCCGTTTCCGTCGTCGCCGGTGCCGCCCGCCCGCGGACCCGAGCGAGTGTACGGCAGGATCCCGGCCCCGAACTCCGTGGCGGTCGGCGGTCCGCGACCTGTCGCGTCGATTGCTAACCTCCGTACTGTTCGACGACCGATGACCGTTTTCGCTTCGGTGTCGCGCCGCCCGGCCGCACCGCGAAGGAGCTGTCGGATCGTCCCCTTTCGGCACGGACGGGATCATCCATTGCACCCTTCCCCACCTCAACCTGCGGCCCGGCTGACCCCCGGGTCGACCGCGGCGAGCGCACGCTGCGCGGTTCCGGTCGGACGGCTTCATCGGGCGTGGTGACGGCTGAGCGAGAGCAGCAACCGGCGGCCACTGCCGCACCGACGCGACCCGGTCGGGCCCGACGACTACGTCACGCCGCCCGGTACGCCCTGCCCGGGCTCGTCGCGTACGCGCTGATCCGCCTGGTCGGCGTGGTGGTCGTCGCCGTCTGGGCCGACCGCGTCGGCGTCTCGCCCAGCGAGTCCCTGGCGAAGTCGGACGGGGTCTGGTATCTAGCGATCGCCCAGCACGGGTACGACGGGTACGAGAAGACGCAGTCCAATATGGCCTTCTTTCCGCTCTACCCCGGGCTGACCGCCGCGCTGGACCGGATCTCGCCGCTCAGCACCCGCGACGCGGGGCTGATCGTGGCCTGGCTGGCCGGCCTGGCCGCCGCCTGGGGGCTGTTCGCGATCGGCGCGTACCTGCACGACCGGCGCACCGGCGTACTGCTCGCCGCGCTCTGGGCGGCCGTGCCGCACGCCGTCGTCGAATCGATGGCGTACAGCGAGACCCTGTTCACCGCCCTCACCGCCTGGACGCTCCACGCCCTGCTGCGCGGCCACTGGATCACCGCCGGCCTGCTCTGTCTCTTCGCCGGCCTGACCCGCCCGACCGCCTCCTCGTTGATACCGGTGGTGGGGCTGGCCGCGCTGGTGGCGATCGTCCGACGCCGGGACGGCTGGCGCCCCTGGGTCGCCGCGCTGCTCGCCCCCGCCGGCTGGCTCGGTTACCTGGCCTGGGTGGGCAGCGAGGTCGGACGCCCGGACGCCTGGTTCCACATCCAGTCCGCGGGCTGGGGCAGCACCTTCGACTTCGGCGTCTACACCGTGGGCCGGGGTCGCGAGGCGCTGGCGCAGACGGCGCCGCCGCAACTGTTCGTGGTGAGCCTGGTGGTGCTGCTGGCGTTGATGTTCTTCGTGCTGAGCCTGCTCGACCGGCAGCCGTGGCAGCTACTGCTCTACAGCGGGCTGCTACTGGTCACCACGTTGGGCACGGCCGGCTACTACCAGTCCAAGGCCCGGTTCCTGCTGCCGGCCTTCCCGCTGCTGCTGCCGGCGGCCGTGGCGCTGGCCCGGTCCGGCTGGGCGCGGGCGACCACCGTGCTGGTGGCGATGGTCGCCTTCGCCACCTACTTCGGCGGCTACCTGCTGCTGATCTGGCCGTGGTCGCCCTGACCGGTGGCCGGGGCGCGGCGCTCATCGGGTGAACGGCCGGACGTCCCACAGCCAGACGTCGTCGATCCGCTGTCCCGGGCCGTACAGGGTGTCGAGCACGGTCTTCAGCGCATCGTGTCGCCGAGCACCCCGGTCGGGCAGCACCACCGCGTCAGCCTTCCAGTAGCGGACGTCGGCGCGCGCCCGGCTGATCTCCGGCGGGCCGACCGCGGTGTCCCGTTTGCCCTTCGACACGGCGGTGAGCAGGGCCGCGGTGGGCTGGGGCGCCACTCCCCAGCGGCCGGTGGCGTCGGTCGCGGAGACCGGTCCGAGAAAGTAGCCTTCCGGCACGGCGAAACCGGCCAGCGCGGCCGAACCCCAGTACACCGAGGTCATCCGGGCCACCGGCACCGGCACCAGAGTGCGGCCCGGTGCCACGTGATCACGCCACGCGCCGCTGGTGACGAAGTTTGGCACCGGGGGCCGGTCACCAGCCGGCAGCGGCGTCGGCAGGATCGGCACCAGCGCGACGGCGACGGCCACCGCACCGGCTGCGCGGGCGAGCCGGCCGAACGGCCGGCCGTGGCGGGTGACGAACCGGTCGGCGGTCATCGCCAGCAGTACGCCGAGCGCCACAGTGGTGATCAGGGCGAATCGGGCCACCACCACCGAGTCGAACGCCGGCAGGTGCTGCACGAGCGCGAACGGTGCCGGCACGTCGGTACGGCGGGTGCCGACGGTCCAGGTGGTGCCGATCGACAGCAGTGCCGTCACCAGTCCGACGGCCCCGAGCACCAACGCGACGGCCTCACGCCGCAGCCAGCACAACGCGCCGAGAGCGAGCAGCAGCATGGGCCAGCCGTAGAAACTCGCCTGTTCCGTGGTGTTCGGCGCCCAGCCCACAGCGCTGGTCGGGCCGCCGGCGACCGACTCGGTGGCGAACCGGGCGAACGAGCCGAGCTTCAGGGCGTACATGTCGGGGGTGCCGGGATGGCCGCTGCGGTGTTGCGGGCCGGCGAAGTACATCCAGAGCGGGTACGCGGCCACGACCGCCACCAGTACGGCGGTGATCGCCAGGCCCGGCAGCAGCGCGCGCCCGCGGCGCACCGCGTCCCGCGGCCGGACGGCGAGGTACGCCAGGACCAGCATCAGACAGCCGAGCGCGGTGAGGAAGAGGATCTCCAGTCCGACGAAGAACTGCGCGGTCACCAGCGCGCCCAGCACCAGACCGTCGCGGACCACGTGCTCGCCCCGGGAGAGCGCGATCAGCCGCCAGACGATGAACGGCACCAGCCATTGCGCCGTGATGTGCGGATGACCGTTGCTGTGCGAGACCAGTGCCGGGGCGAACGCGCAGAACACGCCGCCCAGGAAGGCCGCCACCCGGGATTCGACCACGTGCCGGGAGAGCACGTGGTACCAGGCGTAGCCGGTGCCGGCCAGATTCAGGGTGATGAACAGCAGGTAGGCGACCGGCGCGCCGAAGAGCAGGGTGACCGGGCTGAGCACCAGCCCGGGAAGTTGCAACCCGACGTTGGCCACCAGGTTGACCCCGTCCGGGGCGTTCTGCAACGTGGTGAAGAACGGGTTCTCCAGGTGGCTGACCGCGTGTGCCGCGTACGCCAGCATCCACTCGTTGAAGCCCTGGTCGTCGGGGCGGCTGCCGAGCAGCCGACCGTCGGGGTCGAGCCACCCACGGCCGGTGACCCAGCCCGCGCCCGCGAGGAACACCAGGGCGGCCACCACGTCGACCGGCCAACGCCGGGCGGTACTGCGTCCAGTACCGCCCGCCGGCTCGGCGAGCGGCGGGGCAGCGGACGTGTCACTCTCCGCCGGCTCGACGCGCGGCATTGGAGTGGAAGCGTCGCTCTCCGCCGGCTCAGCGCTCCCGGTGGGGCCGGGCTCGCGGTCGCGGGTGTCGGGAGTGGTCATCTTGGGACGCAACCTTCCACGGCGACCGGGACGGCCACCGGACGGATCGGACGGCGGCCGAGACGACGGACGCTCAGGCCGGCGTTATTGTAGGGTCAGCGGCCTGTCCGCGACGGCCCTGCCCGGCGTCGCGCAGCAGAAACCGCGTCCCGCCGACCGACAAGGTGCGGCGTACCTCTGACGAAAGGTCCCTCCCGGCATGGTCCCGCTCCGCAGACGTCCTGCGGCTGCCGCCACCCGACCGGGTAGCGAGGAGGGGCCCTCCGGGTACCAGTGCGGAATCCTCCCACCTCCCCAGGAACGGAACAAATGAACAAGCGGCGACCCCTCTGGGACTCGTGGAAACGTTCCCGGACGCGCCGGCCCGGATCCCGGCCGCACATGATCTACCTCGCGATCGGTTTTCCGCCGGCGGCCAAGAGCTCCACCTACCGGATGCGGGCGACGGCCAACCAGTTCGCCGCCGCGGGCTGGGACGTCACCGTCGTCACCATCGCGGACGAGGCGTGGGAGCGCGATTACGGCCTCGACCACACCCTGGTCGCGGGGGTGGACCCCCGCGTCCGGGTGGTGAAGCTGCCGCTGTTCCGGGAGGACCTGGAGACCGACGTCCGGGCCTACACCGAGCGACGGGCCCTGGCCCACAACGACTACCTCACCGAACTGCGCGAACAGCACCTGAAGGTCTTCCCCGAGCCGGTCTTCGGCGGTTGGCGGCCCGCGCTGGAGGAGGCGGTGCTCCAGCTCCACCGCGAGCGGCCGGCGGAGCTGCTGGTGACCACCTGCGTCCCGTACGTGAACCTGGCCGCCACCTGGAAGCTGTGGGAGACCCACCGGGTTCCCTACGTGGTGGACTTCCGGGACGGTTGGTCCGTCGACGTGATCAACGGCGGGGAGGCGTTCACCCGGGATTCGGTCTCCGGTCGGTGGGAGACCAAGCTGCTCACCCATGCGGTGGCGATCTGGAACGTCAACGAGCCGATCTCCCGCTGGTACCGCGAGCGCTATCCGGACCTGGCCCACAAGATGCGGATCGTGCGCAACGGCTACGACGCGGCCAGCATTCCGGCCGAGTCGATTCCCGCCCCGGCCGACCGGCCGCTGAACTTCGGCTACCTCGGGGCGCTGAATCTGCCGGTGCCGCTGCTCGACGCGGTGTTGCAGGGGTGGCGGAAGGCCCGCGCGGAGGACCCGGCACTTACCGACGCCACGTTCGAGGTGCGCGGTCACATCGGCTCCGGGTGGGCCCGGGGCGACAACCGCCACGCCGAGCTGCTCAAGGCGGCCGCCGACGACGGGGTGGTGGTCGGCGGATCGGTGCCCAAGGCAGAGGTGGTGGATTTCTACACCCGATGGGACGTCGTCGTGTTGATGGTGACCGGCGGCAAGTACATGACCTCCGGCAAGGTCTACGAGTACATGGCCACCGGCCTGCCGGTGGTCTCCGCCCACGAGGCGGAGCACGACGCGTCCACCCTGCTGTCCACGTACCCGCTCTGGACCGGGGCGGTCGGGCTTGAGCCGGACGATCTGGCCGGTGCGTTCCGGCGGGCCGCCGACATGGCCCGCAACGCCGATGTGGCCGAGCGGGACAAGGCGCGGGTCGAGGCGCGACAGTACGCCCGTGAGGAGCAGCTCATCCCCGCTGTCCGGGAGGTCACCGAGTTGGTGCTCGGCGTCGGCGGGCCAGCCGGCACCGCGCCCGGTTCCGCTGCCGGCGCCCGCGTCCTTGCCCGAGAAGGTGGGTCATGATCGAGGTCCTGGTAGTGCTGGGCGCCGTACCCGCCCGGGTGGCGGTGCTCACCGATGCGCTGGCGCAGTTCCGGGCCCTGGGCGTCACCGTCCGCATCGCCACCACCTTCGACCCGGTGGAGAAGATTCCGGCGGTGACCGGGCTGGCCGAGGTGCACCAGCTATCCACGACCGCGCAGTTGGGGCCGCGGTTCGGCCGGATGGTCAAGCGGGCCAACCCGGCTCGGCGTCCGTGGCTGCGTGCCCAGCGTGACCCGTGGATCCGGCGGCACGCGAAGCGTGCCGACGTGCTGGTCGCCCTGGATGCCAAGGCCCTGCACACGGTCTGGCAGCTGGCGCAGCGGCACCGGCGGGCCGACGCGGTCCACGGCATCGCCCCGGCGTTGCAGGCGGTGCGGAAACGGTCGGTCGACCCGGCGCGGTACCGCCGGCACCGGCTGAGCACCATCGCTCCCTCGCCCACGGTGCTGACCAGCGCCACCCGCAGTCAGACCATCGACCTGGCGAAGCGGGTGTTCGACCTGAGCACCGGCAAGAGGGCCATGAAGCTCGCCCCGGTGCGCTGGTTCTGGCATCAGGCGGTGACCGCTCCCGGTGTGCCGGAACGCCTGCGGGGCATGGCCGCCCGGCGGGTGAACCGCAGCATGCGTCGGGCCGGTCACCGGGACAGCGCGAACCGGCTGGCGCTCGCCGCCCAGCGCCGGATGCGCAGCGTCGCGGCGAAGGGTCAGGTGCTCGGTCCGATGGTCGAGGCGGAGCTCAAACAGGGCACCCTGCCCGAACACCTGAAGACGGTGGTCAAAGGGCAGCTCCAGATGGCTGACGGGCACCTGAAGAAGCGCAGGTCGGGTCAGGCCGCGGAGCATGTGGTACGCGCCTTCGACCTGATGTTCCACCGGAACCTGCACTTCGACGGGCTCACCTCGCCGCTGGCCGCGGATCCGGCGGGCTTCCTGGCACCGCTGCTGAAAAGCGAGGTCGGCAAGGCCTTGGCCACTCCGCAGGGCCGCCGGACGCAGGCGGAGTTCCCACCCGCCAACCGTCCGCACCGGATGCTCTTCTTCACCGGGATCAACGACAACTTCATCGGGCCGATCCTCGATCGCTACAAGGCGACGCCCGGGGTGGAGGTCCGCCGGCTGAACCTGGTTGAGGAGTCGATCCGCCCGGTGCTCGGCAACGGGCGGATGCGTCTGACGCGGCACCGGCTCGCCGGCAGCTCCGAGCACGCCCGAAAGGTCCAGGAGGCGTGGGGTGCCGACGTCGCCTGGGCGGACACCATCTTCGTCGACTGGTGCAACCTGGCCGCCGCGATGCTCACCATGATCGATCCGGGGTCCGCCCGGGTGATCATCCGGTTGCACAGCTTCGAGGCGTTCACCTGGTGGCCGCACCTGACCGACTGGTCCCGAGTGGACGACCTCGTTTTCGTCTCCGAGCACCTGCGTGATCTGGCGCTGGCGGCGGTGCCCCGGCTACGCGCGCCGGAGGGGCCACGGACCCATGTGATCGCCAACGCCATGGACCTGTACCGGTACGTGCTGCCGAAGCCGTCCGCGGAGGCCCGCTTCACGCTGGGCCTGGTCGGGCTCAGCGCGGTGGCCAAGGACCCGCGCTGGGCGTTGGAGGTACTACGCGAGCTGCGCCGCCGCGACGACCGGTACCGGTTGAAGCTGATCGGTGACGAGTTGCGCACCTCGCTCGGCCCGGGGGTGGCGAGGTACGCGGCGGAACTGGCCGCGGACCTGGCCGAGCTGGAACCCGCCGGTGCCGTGGTACGCACCGGCCGGACCGAGGACGTGCCGGGGGCCCTTACCGACGTCGGGGTCATCCTCAGCACCTCGGTACGGGAGAGCTTCCACTGTGGCCTGGTCGAGGGTGCCGCCAGCGGTGCGGTGCCGGTGGTACGGGACTGGCCGTTCTTCGCCGGCCGGCCGCACGGTGCCCGCACCCTCTTCCCCGGTGACTGGGTGGTCTCCACACCGGCGGAGGCGGCGCAGCGGATCCTGGACGTCACCGCGTCCGAGGAGACCTGGCGCGAGGCAGGTGGGGCGGCGGCCTCGCACGTGCTCGGCACCTGGGACTGGTCGGTCACGCACAAGGACTTCGACCGGTTGGTGCTGGAGCCACCGGCGGGTACGAACTGACGCACCGGACAACCGATCCCGGGGCCGTTCCGCACGCGGCGGAGCGGCCCCGGTGTGGTCAGCGGGCGGCGGCGGTCTCGTCGGGGTGGCCCGGTGCCACCGTGACCACGGTGCCGTCGGTGGCCGACGCCAGCAGCCCCGCGGCGACCCGCACCGTGCGCAGCCCCTGGCGGAGGGTGACGATGTCGCTCTCCTTGCCCTCGACCGCGTCCCGGAATCGCTCGTGCTCGACAAGCAGCGGTTCGCGCTTCGGGATGGCGTAGCGGATCATGTCGCCCTCGGCGACGCCGCGGAAGGCGCGCAACGCCTCCCACTCGGTGTCGATGGCGCCGTTGGCGTAGAAGGTCAGGTCGGCGGTGAGGGTGTCGGCGACGAAGCACCCCCGGTCACCGGTGATGACCGTGGACCGCTCCTTGAGTGGGCTGAGCCAGTTGACCAGGTGGTTGACCATCGTGCCGCCGGTGAGCTGGCCGACGACCGCGACCATGTCCTCGTGCAGTCGGCCGCTGCGGGAGACCGTCCGGGCTGACACCGAGACGTACTCCTGGCCGGTCACCCAGCTGGTCAGGTCGATGTCGTGGGTGGCCAGGTCCATCACCACGCCGACATCGGCGATCCGGTGCGGGAACGGACCCTGCCGCCGGGTCACCACCTGGTAGACCTCGCCCAGCTCGCCCGCCTCCAGGCGGATGCGCAGGTTCTGCAGGGCGGGGTTGTACCGCTCGATGTGGCCGACCCCGGCCACCAGCCCACGGCTTTCGAACGCCTCGACGAGCCGGGTCGCCGCCTCGACGGACTGCGCGATCGGCTTCTCGATCAGCGCGGGCACCCCGTGTGCGGCGAGTTCCAGCCCGACCTGCTCGTGCAGCGCGGTCGGGCAGGCGACCACCGCGTAGTCGATGTCCCGGGCCAGCAGCTCGCCGAGATCGGGCAGCACCGGTGCCCGGAGCAGGCCGCTCTGGTCACCGGCCGGGTCGACGATCCCGACCAGCTCGACCCCGTCCAGACCGGAGAGTACCCGGGCGTGGTTGCGCCCCATCGCACCGAGGCCGATCAGGCCGGCGCGCAGTTTGCCCCCCTGCCGCGCGTTCACCGGGCACCACCGGCGAGGTTGGCGGCCTCGGCGATCCGCTCAAGGTCGTCGGGGCTCAGCGAGGGGTGCACCGGCAGCGAGATCACCTCGGCGGCGGCCCGCTCGGTCTCCGGCAGTTCCCAGGGACCGGGCTGGCCGTCCTTGTCCAGGTACGGCTTGAGCCGGTGGATCGGGGTCGGGTAGTAGACGGCGTTGCCGACGCCCAGCTCGTCCAGCCGCGCCTGGGCGGCGTCCCGGTTGCCCCGGACCCGGACGGTGTACTGGTGGTACACGTGCCGGGCGGCGTCCGCCACCGGTGGGGTGGTCATGCCGGTGATGTTGGAGTCGAGGTACTTGGCGTTGGCCCGGCGCTGCTCGGTCCACTCGGCGAGCTGGGTCAACTGCACCCGGCCGATGGCGGCGGCCACGTCGGTCATCCGCATGTTGGCCCCGACGATCTCGTTCGCGTACCGCTGCTCCATGCCCTGGTTGCGCAGCAGCCGCAGGGTGCGGGCGAGCCCGGCGTCGGCGGTGCTGATCATGCCTCCCTCCAGGGAGTGCATGTTCTTGGTGGGGTAGAAGCTGAAGCAACCGGCGGTGCCGAACGCCCCGACCGGGGTGCCGTGCAGGCTGGCACCGTGGGCCTGGGCGGCGTCCTCGACGACGGCCAGGCTGTGCCGCTGCGCCACCGCCATGATCTGGTCCATCGCGGCGGGGTGGCCGTACAGGTGGACCGGCATGACGGCGACGGTCCGCGCGGTGACTGCGGCGGCGACCGCCTCCGGATCGAGGCAGAAGCTGCCCGGCTCGATGTCCACGAAGATCGGCTCGGCACCGACCAGCCGCACCGCGTTGGCGCTGGCCGCGAAGGAGAACGACGGCACGATGACCTCGTCGCCCGGGCCGACGCCGAGCGCCAGCAGGGTCAACTGGAGGGCGGAGGTGCCGGAGTTGACGGCGACGCAGTGTCGGCCGGCGACGAGTTCACCGAACTCCTGCTCGAACGCGACAACCTCGGGTCCCTGTACCACCTTGCCGCTGCGCAACACCCTGACAGCCGCCTCGATCTCGGCTTCGCCGATGATCGGTCGGGCTGGCGGTATGAAGGCCGGGCGCTGCCCAGTCATGAAGAAGATCCTCCCGTTGCAGGACTGTTCGCAGGTTCGGGGTGCGATACTAGTCCGTTGGACACGGAAGAGCAGAAAGCCGTTCACGAGGCGTCCAGTCGACGTTCACGTTTCGGTATACGGACGCCGCGCAGCTCAGGCCAGATCGTTCTCCGGCACGGCGCAGGCAACCCGCAGGGCGGCCACGGCGGCCCGCGCCATCCGGTCCAGTTCGGGCGGGTCCAGCGGCAACCGGGCGATGGCCATCCGCCAGTAGATCGGCCCGACGATCAGGTCGGCCGCGGTCCGCGGGTCGGCACCGCCGGGCAACTCCCCACGGTCGACCGCCCGCCCGATGACGATCTTGCCGATCCGGTCCTGGTAGTCCTTCATCGCGCTCTGCAAGGTCCCGGCGATCTGCGGGTTGCGCGCCGCCTCGGCGAGCAGGTCGGGGATGATCTGCGACGCCACCGGGTGGCCGAGCGCCCCGCTCACTACCAGCAGCAGCAGCCGCACGTCGCCGTCGAGGGTCCCGGTGTCGAGCATCGGCAGCTTCCGGCTCGCGACGGCCGAGACCACGTCCAGCACCAGGTCGAGCTTCGAGTTCCAGCGGCGGTAGATCGCGGTCTTGCTGACCCCGGCCCGGCGGGCCACCGCCTCGATGGAGAGCCGGCCGTACCCGACTGCGGCGAGCTCCTGCATGAGGGCACGACGGATGGCCGTGGTGATCTCATCACGGAGCACCGCCGCACCGGCCGGTGTGCGCCTCTTCTCGGCCGTCACCTGGAACTCTTCTCGACTGTCACCGGGACAGCGTAGCGCAACGACGCTACGGTTGCGTCCCGACGTATTTCGGACTACTGTCCAGCCAGCGACCGCGGGCGGCGCTCCCGCACTGACCCACGCTAGATTCACTCATCGCGAGACATAACGCCGGCACGACAGATCGGAGCGCCCATCCCCATGGCCAACCTGCTGGCCGACCCCGACTCCGGCCTCACCCCAGCTCAGCTGGCCGCCCGACACGGACTACGGGTGGCCGGCGAGCGGCCCTCGATCGTCGCCTACAGCGGCCAGCTGTGGCGCTACCGGCACTTCATCTCCGCGTACTCCCACGCGAAGTTGACCGCCTCGTTCAGCAACGCCCGGCTCGGGCAGCTGTGGCAGGTGCTCACCCCGCTGAGCAACGCGGCGGTCTACTTCCTGATCTTCGGTGTGGTGCTCGAACAGAGCCGGGGCATGGACAACTTCATCGCCTACCTGACCACCGGGGTGTTCATCTTCAACTTCACCCAGGTCAGCCTGCAGCAGGGCACCCAGGCGATCAGCGGCAACCTCGGCCTGATCCGGGCCCTGCACTTCCCCCGGGCCAGCCTGCCGCTGGCCATCACCGCCACCCAGCTCCAGCAACTGCTCGGCTCGCTACTGGTGCTGATGGTCATCGTGGTCGCCACCGGTGAGCCGATCACCCTGATGTGGCTGATGCTGGTGCCGGCGGTGCTGCTCCAGACGATCTTCAACGCCGGGTTGACCATGGCGATGGCCCGGCTGGGCGCCAAGGCCACCGACCTGAAGCAGGTCATGCCGTTCATCCTGCGGGCCTGGATGTACGGCTCCGGCGTGCTCTACAGCGTCACCCTGTTCGCCGAGAACCTGCCCGGCTGGGCCACGGGCATCGTGCAGTTCAACCCGATGCTTGTCTACATCGAGCTGGCCCGCATCTCCCTGCTGGAGAACACCCACCTGCTCAACGAGTCGCTGCCGCTGACCTGGCTGATCGCGTTCGGCTGGGCGGTCGTCGCGGGGCTCGGTGGCTACTTCTACTTCTGGCGCGGCGAACAGGAGTACGGCCGTGGTTAACCTTGAAATGTCCAATGATGTGACGGTGACCCTCCCCCGAATCCAGGAGCGAATCCCCACCGTGGTGGTGGACGACGCGCACGTCGTCTACCGGGTGTACCGGGGTTCCGCCGGCAACACCAGCCCGGTGGCCGCCTTCAAGCGGCTGGTCACCCGCACCTCCACACCGAACGTCCGGGAGGTGCACGCGGTGCGCGGGGTCTCGTTCACCGCGTACCGGGGTGAGGCCATCGGCCTGATCGGCACCAACGGCTCCGGCAAGTCGACCCTGCTGCGGGCCATCGCCGGCCTGCTGCCGGTGGAGCGGGGGGCCGTCTACACCCAGGGGCAGCCCTCGCTGCTGGGCGTGAACGCCGCCCTGCTCAACGACCTGCCGGGCGAGCGCAACGTCACGCTCGGCTGTCTGGCCATGGGCATGTCGCCGGCTGACGTACGGCGCAAGCTCCCGGAGATCATCGAGTTCTCCGGCATCAACCAGCGGGGCGACTTCGCCTCGCTGCCGATGCGCACCTACTCCTCCGGCATGTCGGCCCGGCTGCGCTTCTCCATCGCCGCCGCGAAGCAGCACGACGTGCTGCTGATCGACGAGGCCCTCGCGACCGGGGACAAGGCGTTCCGCAAGCGCAGCGAGCAGCGGGTACGGGAGCTGCGGGAGAGCGCCGGCACGGTGTTCCTGGTCAGCCACCAGCTCTCCTCCGTACGGGACACCTGCGAACGGACCATCTGGCTGGAATCCGGCGAGATCCGGATGGACGGTCCGACTCGTGAGGTGCTGGCGGCTTACGAGGCATTTACGAACGGCAAGTAGAGTCTGGGTGAACGAGCGGCGACGTCGCCGAGCGTGCCCAGGATCTTGGGCCGCGTTGTCCCGTTGGGGCGACGCGGCCCGCGCGTTATGGTTCACTCCGTCGCCGCGTCGGCGGAACCTTCCGTTCACCTACCACCACAGTCATGTACCCCCGAGAGCGAGGACCGGCAATGACGCAGGACCAGACCACCGATCCGGGTACCACGCCGGAGGACCGGACGCCGTGGCGACCCTCACGGACGGTGGCGGTGGTGCTGGCCGGCGGCACCGGCACCCGGCTGGGTCTGGGCATTCCCAAGCAGTTGCTCAAGATCGCCGGTAAGCCGATCATCGAGCACACGCTGGCCGTCTTCGAGGCCGCGCCCGAGATCGACGAGATCATCGTGCTGATGGCCACCGGGCACGTCGCCGAGGCGCAGAAGATCGTCGACAAGGCCGGCTTCCGCAAGGTCACCAAGGTCGTCGAGGGTGGCGACACCCGCAACGACACCACCCGGGTCGCGCTGGACGCGGTCGGCGCGGGCGACTGCAACATCCTCTTCCATGACGCGGTGCGCCCGCTGCTCAGCGGCCGGATCGTCCGGGAGTGCGTGAACGCGCTGTGGACCTACTCGGCCGTCGACGTGGCCATCCCGTCGGCCGACACGATCATCCAGGTCGACGAGAACGAGTGCATCACCGACATCCCCGTGCGCGCCACGCTGCGCCGGGGCCAGACCCCGCAGGCGTTCCGCTCCGGCACCATCCGGGAGGCGTACCGCCGGGCCGAGGGCGACCCCAACTTCGCCGCCACCGACGACTGCGGGGTGGTGCTGCGTTACCTCCCGGAGACCCCGATCAAGGTGATCGACGGCTCCGACGAGAACATCAAGGTCACCCACCCGGTCGACGTGCACCTGGCCGACAAGCTGTTCCAGCTGGCCGCCGCCAAGGTGCCGCGGCTGACCGACCACCGCGCGTACAGCGAGGAGGTCTCCGGCCGCACGATCGTCGTCTTCGGCGGCAGCTACGGCATCGGTCACGACCTGACGGAGCTGGCCCGCCGCTACGGCGCCCAGGTCTTCCCGTTCAGCCGTTCCAGCACCGGCACCCACGTGGAGCGCCCCGAGGACGTCGAGGCCGCGCTGCGGACCGCCTTCGAGGCCACCGGCCGGATCGACCACGTCGTGGTCACCGCCGGGATCCTGGAGAAGGGCGCGCTGGCCGAGATGGACCAGGAGACCATCGACCGGGTGCTCCAGGTCAACTTCGTCGGCCCGGTCACCGTCGCCCGGCAGTCCCTGCCCTACCTCCAGCAGACCAAGGGCCAGCTGCTGCTCTACACCTCCAGCTCGTACACCCGGGGGCGGGCCGACTACGCGCTCTACTCGGCCACCAAGGCCGCCCTGGTCAACCTCACCCAGGCGCTCGCGGACGAGTGGGCGGAGTTCGGCGTACGGGTAAACGTCATCAACCCGGAGCGGACCGCCACCCCGATGCGGACGAAGGCCTTCGGCGCGGAACCGGAGCACACGCTGCTCGCCGCCGAGACCGTCGCCCAGTCGTCGCTGGACGTGCTGATCTCGGATCTCACCGGTCAGGTGATCGACGTCCGCCGGCCGCCGGGTGAGGCACCGGTCGCCGTCGCCGTGCCCGCCCAGACCGACCGGGCGGCGAGCGCCGCTGCCGTCGGCTGACCCGTCCGACCACACGACCGCGAAAGCGACACCGAGATGCGTGGTGAGCTGGTCCGGAAATTGACCGCACGGGGCCTGGCCACCGGTGGGGCGGTCCTGGCGTTCCTGGTGGTCGCGCTCACCGGAGCGACCGCCTGGGGGCTCTGTTTGGCCGTGGCGGCGCTCGTCGCCACAGTCTGGGAGCGCCGCGTGCGACCCGGTGCCGACAACGTCGCGGAGACCGCGCTGATCGCGGCGGGGGTGCTGGTCGGCTACGGCCGCCGGCTCGACGCCGGCTTCGACCCGGCCCTGACCGCGACCGCCCTGGTGCTGCTGGGCCTGGTGCTGCTCACCGGTCCACTGCGCCAGGCCGGCAACCTGGAGATCCGTGCCGCCAACCTTCCGGTACGCGCCTGGGTGCCGCAGGTCGCGGCGGTTCTCGGCGACGCCGTGGCCGTACTGCTCGGTCTGCTGGCCCTGGCCGCCTTGACGGGGCTACCCACGGTGGTGGCCCTGGCGGCGACGCTGCTGGTGGGCAGCGCCGCCGCGGCCGTCGCCCTCGACCTGGCCCGGCGTCGGTTCCGGCCGTCACCGACCGGGTCGGCGGTGGCCCGGGCGCTGCGCCGGCACCAGCCCGAGTTCGTCCTGCACTTCTCCGCACCGCCCGGCTCCGAGTACCAGGTCACCATGTGGCTGCCGTACCTGGAACGGATCGGCCGGCCCTTCGTGGTGATGGTGCGGGAGCCGGAGTTCCTGGCCCCCGTTGCGGCGGCCACCACCGCCCCGGTGGTCTACTGCCCCACCACCCGGAGCATGGACGAGGTGCTGGTGCCGAGCCTGCGGGTGGCGTTCTACGTCAACCACGGCGCGAAGAACAGTCACTGCATCAGGTTCACGCAGCTCACCCACGTGCAGTTGCACCACGGTGACAGCGACAAGGCCCCCAGCGCCAACCCGGTCTCGGCGATCTTCGACCGGATCTTCGTCGCCGGTGAGGCGGCCATCGAGCGGTACGCGCGGGCCGGGATCGACATCCCCGCCGAGAAGTTCGTGGTGGTCGGCCGTCCCCAGGTCGAGGCGATCGAGGTGCGCCCGCGACCGGCGCGGGGCCTGACCAACCCGACGGTGCTCTACACGCCCACCTGGACCGGGCACAACGCCGACGCCGACTACTGCTCGCTGCCGGTGGCGGAGCCACTGTTGCGACGCCTGTTGGACCGGGGGGCCACGGTCATCCTGCGGGCCCACCCGTACACCGCGCAGAACCCGGCCTCGTCGCGCCAACTGGCGCGGCTGCACGACCTGCTCGCCGCCGACCGGGGCCGCACCGGCCGGGCGCACGTCTACGGTGCCGCCGCGAGCCGGCTCACCCTGACCGACTGCGTCAACCGCGCGGACGCGCTGGTCTCCGACGTCTCCGGAGTGGTCTCCGACTGGCTCTACTCGGGCAAGCCGTACGCGGTGACCGACCTGGGCACCGACGGCGACCGGTTCGTCGAGCGCTTCCCGCTGGCCGCCGCCGGCTACGTGCTGCGCCGGGACATGGCCGACCTGGACGACGTGCTGACCCGGCTGCTCGACACCGACCCGCTCGCCGAGGCCCGCTGGGCCACCCGCAGCCGCTACCTGGGCGACTTCCCGGCCGACTCGTACGCCGAGGTCTTCCTGACCGCCGCCCGACGCGAACTGGACCCGGCCTGGACCGCACCGGCGCAACGCGCCGCGGTCGCCGCGCCCTTCACCTCCGCCACCTGAGCCCGCCGGTGCGGCGCGTCCCTGCGCCACACCCGGTCACGGTGAGGGTGGCCGGCGAGGCCGACCACCCTTCTTAGCCGTAGGCCGCGGTCAGGTCACGGGCAGGGCTGCCAGGCGAGGTGGTACATCGTCTGGATGCTGCCGTCGGTCGAGTCCATCGTGAGGAAGCTCGTGTCCGTGGACCTGCCCCGGCTCAGGCGCAGCTCGGTGTTGATGTTCAGGTTGCGCAGCTCACCGCAGGGGTGCCAGACCACGGAGGCGATCGGCACCTCGTCGCTCACCATCCAGTTGTCGTCGAGCGGGGCGGGGATCGGGTGGTTGCTGAAGGTGCTCTGCGTCATGCCCTGGAAGTAGTAGTTCGCCCGGGCCGAGGCGACGGCGCCCGGGTTGAGCAGCCCGTACCCGCGGTAGTCCACCTTGACGATCGCGAAGGTGTAACCGGCCGGGGCGTGAACCAGCACGTTGAGCTGGCAGTTCCGGCGCCCGTCGGTGACCGGGATGCCCGGACCCGCCTGGACCAGGTAGTCGCTGTAGATCGTGGTGAAGGCGGTGTTGTCCGGGGAGACCGCGACATCGGCAGTGCCGGGCCGGCACCCGGAGCCGGCCATCGCGACGAGGTCGATCACGACCTTGTCGGTGGGCGGATCATCCATGACTCCCTTAGCGGACGCCGGCGCCCCCACGGTCAACGATGAAGCGAGTAGCGCAAGCACCACGCCGCCCCGCGTCAGCAGTTTACGCATGAATCCTCCTCCGGTACAGGAAACGACGCCACATGCGGAACAAGCTACGTACAGACATAGATGGATGTCAACGTAATTTCAATTTCGCGATACCAACTTCGAGTCGAATATTATTCGGCTTGGTCTGGCGGCATTGTGCCGTCCCACAGGGTGGAGATCACGCGAAGCTTCGACCCGGGCCGCCAGTCGATCAGGCACATACCCCTTACGCAGCAACAGTTATAGAGGTTGATCTCCACGTGTGACAATTCCGATCAAGCACCCGCCAGTAATGGATCACATAGACGTAGGCTGATGCTTGCGAGCCTCGTTCCGCATCGCTAGCATCCTCTCGCAGAACGCCATCCGAGTGCTCTACACCCACCACTCTCCGCCACCCACAACGGGCCGGTACGCGCAGAGCCTCACGGCCGTTCGGCGAAGAAACACGCGTTGAATTCGGTGAACATCAACTGCATCCGAGAGGAACGGAATGACAAAGAACCTCGTCGGCGCGAGAAACGGGATCTTCGCCGTAATCGGCACGGTTCTCGCGTTGTCCCTGTCCGCACCGGCCCACGCCGCTCCATCCGCTTCCACCGCTGCACCGGACAGCGAGATCACCGTCGAGGTGGTGGCAGCCAACGGCTCCGGTTGCTCGCCCGGCACCGCCCGGGTGGTGGCCCATCCCGACAACACCGGCTTCCGGATCCGGTACTACGACTTCGTCGCGACCGCCGGCCGGGGCGTCGACGTCACCGACAGCCGTAAGAACTGCCAGCTCGGCGTGCTCGTCAACGTGCCGGCCGGGTGGACCATCGCCGTCGCCGCCGCCGACTACCGGGGCCGGGCCCGGATCCCCACCGGCGCGACAGGTCGCCAGCGTACGACCTACTACTGGCAGGGCTCGTCCGAGACCAGCCGCACCGACGCGACCTTCACCGGTCCCTACAACGGCTTCTGGGGCACCTCGGACGTCGCCCCCGTGCTCGTCTACGTCCCGTGCGGACAACAGCGGGTACTCAACGTCAACACCGAGCTGAGAGTGGACGCGGGCACGGCCGGCTCGAACGTCAGCATGTCCATGACGACGACCGAAGGTGACGTGGACACCCTGTTCAACCTCAAGTGGGAACGGTGCTGATGCCCTGATCCGGCACTGCCACGCCGCCGAGCCACCCGACGGCGGGCGCGGATGGACTACTCGTCACGCGCCCGCCGTCGCTGGAACGTCCTCGTCCACCCGGGCCGCACCCGCGACCTCGTGGACCTCACGAACCGCTTCCGCCGGCAGTGCCGCGTAGACGTGCGGGAACGGCCCGCCGTTCGGGGCGTCCTCCCACCGCAGCACATCACGGAGCAGGGACGCGTCGAGCGCGACGATGACAAGCTGCGGCTGGTCGCCGAAGACCCGCGCCGCCGTGGCGGGCAGTTGGGATCGCGACGAGCAGTGGATGAAGCCGCTGTCCCGATCGAACGGTGAGCCGTCGAACCGGCCGGCAGCCTGGAACTCGGCCCATTCGGCGGGCAACAAGATCTTGTAGATCAGCACGTCGCCATGGTGTCAGAGGGCGACAGGTCAGCCGTCAGTCGAGGCGTACGGCGATCTGGAGCATGTTCAGGTAGTGCTTGCGTACCGTCCCGGCCGGGCGCGCGGCGATCAGTTCCCGGATCCCGTCGAACAGGGTCCGCCGCTGCCAGGGCGCGGCGGCGATGTGACCGGAGTACGTGGAGAGCAGGCTCAGGTACTCCTCGGCGGTGTAGTCGCGGCTCCAGACGTAGCGGTGCACGGTCGGGCGGGCGAAGAACCCGCTGCCCGCCATCGCCGCCGCGTCGGGGGCCGCGATCGCCTCGGGTGGCTTCGGACCGCCCTGCCCGTCGCCCATGCCGACCTCGTCGTAGATCCGCTCGACCTGACGGAAGAAATCGTCGCCCCCGGGTGGCGACACGTGCTCGGTGGCCACGATCGCCAGATGACCGCCGGGGCGCAGCAGTTCGGCGGCCCGGCGGTAGGCGACCTCCGGGTCCAGCCAGTGCCACGACGTGGCAGCGAAGACGAGGTCGAACGACGCGAAGTCGCCGGTTTCCCACCGCTCGAAGGGCGACACCACGACGCGTACGTCCCCGCGACCGGCGAGCACGCGACGTGCCACGGTGGCCAGTTCCCGTCCCGGTTCCAGGCTGACCACCTGCCAGCCGCGCGCCAGCAGACCACAGGTGGCCTGGCCGGTACCCGTGCCGATCTCCAACACCCTGGCCGGCCCGGTGGTCAGGCCCGTCGTCGTGGCCAGGTCGCCGAACATCCGTTCCGGATAGCCCGGTCGGGCCTGCTCGTACAGCTCAGCGGCCGTGTCGAACGTCGTCGCCAGCCCCGCGTAAGGCTCCTGCTCCCCCATTGCTCCCCCGCACATGTGTCGGACACCGAGGTCAATGTCACCCCTGATCGTCGCATCACCCCCACCCGCCAACCTCCCTCCACCGCCCCACCCACTCACCGTCCCCACTCCACCCGCCGCCCGCACCCGACCCGGCGCCCCCACCCAACCCGGCACCCCACCAACCCGGCGCCCCACCCAACTCGCCACCCCACCGACCCCGGCACCCCACCCGACCCGCCGCCCATCGCCCCTCGCGGTCCGCTGCGGCCGGCCGATCCCCAAGATCTTGGACAGTTTCCGTTCTTCGCGAACAGTTCTGCGCTAACGGAAAATGTCCAAGATCTCGTGTTTCTCGCCGCCGCATGAACCTTGGCGGTCGGGCGGCGACGGGGTCGCTAGGTCGGGCGGCGGGTCCAGGCTATGAAGCGGGTGAAGAGGATGGTGGGCTCGGGGGCGTCGTGGGGGTTGAGGTGGTAGAGGTCGCGCATGGCGTCGTACATCAGGCCGGCCAGGTAGATGCACAGGCCGGGCAGGTTCCCGTCGTACTCGACGCGTAGCAGCAGCCGGGCCTGCCCGCAGGGCCAGGGTTGCCCGTCCGCCCGGCAGCACCACATCGGCCGCAACGGAGTGTGCGGCACCTCGGCGTCACAGGCGTACGGACGCAGCGGACGCGGACCCCGCTCGGGAGCGAAGAGTCGGGTGGTGATCGCACCCGACCGGCCCACGGTCACCGCCGGCCCCCGTTGGCCCGCCACTGCTGCCCCGGCGTCAACCAACCGGGACGCCCCGGACGCAGCATCGGCAACGGCCGGGTCGGCTCCCGCATCCACTCCGGCAGGTGCGTACCCCGTTGCCGCTGCGGCAGGTACGTTCCGTGCTGAACCTGCGGCAACCCCGTGCCCCCTTGCCGGCCCCACGACACCTGCCGGCCCCACGACACCTGCCGGCCCCACGACACCTGCCGGCCCCACGACACCTGCCGGCCCCACGACACCTGCTGGCCCCACGACACCTGCCGGCCCCAACAACCGCGGGTCACGCGACACCTGCTGGCCCCGCGACAACTGCGGGTCACGCTGAAGTGGACACTGTCCGGTGCGCGGTTGAGGCGGTGGTAGCCGGGCGCCGCGCTGCTCCTGCCGCCGTGGCGAGTACACCGGCAGCGACTGCCGCCCTGGCGAGTACACCGGCAGCGACTGCCGCCCTGGCGAGCACTCCGGCAGCGACTGCCGTCCCGGCGAGTACACCGGCAGCAGCGTTGTCGGGCACAGGTACCAGGCAACCCGGGTACGCACATCGACCTCCCAGTCAGCGATCGGAAGGGCCGCCCGGACGCGGGGGAAGGCGCACGGGCGGCCCCGGGACAGAACCGCCCCGTCCCCTGTGGATGGGAGCGGCCCCGTTGCGTGACAGTCTGGTGAGGACGGCACTACGGTCGGAAGGCATCGACGCTGGCCACGGTGGGGTCCGGGTGCCCCGATCCAGCCCTGGGTGACCCCTTGGCGATCTTGACTGACCCGGTGGAGGGGACATGGAACGCGAGCAGCCTTCCGACCTGCATGAGTTGATCCGTACGCAGCTTCGCCGGCTGCGTACTGCCGCCGGCATGAACCAGGAGGAGTTCGGTCGGCGGACGAACTATTCGGCGTCGCTGGTGTCCGCTGTGGAGGTGGGCACCCGCCCGCTCGATCGGCCGTACGCGAAGCGGGCGGATGAGGTCCTGGAGACCGGGGGCATGTTCGAGGAGTTGCTGCGGACCGCCGAGGTCCTGCGCCAACCCGCGTGGTTCCTGCCCTACCTGGAGGCGGAGCGGAACGCCCGGCAGCTCCGCTGTTACCAGCCGACGCTGGTGCCGGGCCTGCTCCAGACCGAGCGCTACGCCCGAGCGGTGATCCGGACCGACGCCGCGCTGACCGAGGCGGAGGTGGAGCGTCGGCTGGCCAACCGGATGGCCCGGCAGGCGGTGCTGGAGCAGGACGACCCACCCCAGCTCGTCGCGGTGATCGACGAGGTGGTGCTGCGGCGGGTCGACGAGGAGCTGAAGGACGTGCTTGTCGAGCAGGTGCACCACCTCATGGCGCTGGCCACCCGGCCCAACATCAGCGTGCACCTGGTGCCCACCGGCGTCGGCATGCACGATGGACTGACCGGCCCCTTCATCCTTGCGAGGGGCGCGGACGGCGGCTGGGTGGGTAACCTGGACACCCAACTCGGCGGCGTCCTGGTCGACAAGGACGACGACCTGAGTGTCCTGCTGTCGAAGTGGGAGACGGTGCGCAACGAGGCACTGTCCGGCCGCCAGTCGATCGAGCGCATGAAGGATGTTGTGAAGCCATGGATCTGAACGGCGCGACCTGGCGCAAGTCCACCCGCAGCGGCTCCAGCGGCAACGACTGCGTGGAGGTCGCCGACAACCTGCCCGGCATCGTGCTGGTCCGCGACACCAAGAACCGCGACGCCGCCACGCTGGCCTTCACCCCGGCCGCCTGGGCGAGCTTCGTCGGCCTGGCCAGGCAACACGGCCCACACGCCCGACGTACCCGAACTCCGTCGGCCTGGCCAGGCAACACGGCCCACACGCCCGACGTACCCGAAACGGAAGCCCTCGGCCAGCGGGCCGAGGGCTTCCGGGTGCAGCGGGACGATGCGGTCAGGCCGAGTAGCCGCGGGTGGCGGCCCAGTTGGCCAGATCGATGGTGCTGAGCCAGTACGACGGGTACGAGGCGTCCGCCGAGTCGGCGATCCTCACCAGCCGGCCGGAGTCCTTGTAGCCGACCACGGCGATGTAGTGGCCGCCGGGGAAGGAGTGCCAGCGGCCGTCGGTGTCGGTGACGCTGCCGGCGACGTTGACCACGACGCCCCGCCCGTCGGTGACGGCGGCGACGACGTCCGCCTGGAGCTGGTCCATCTGGGCCGGGGTGGCCGCACCGCCACGGATCATCGTGGTCTCGTACGGGTCGCCCTTGACGACGGCGTTGAGGACGCGGGTGGTGTCCTCGGCCGAGTTGGTGCCGGCGAACGTGGTGCCGAGCTGGCCGGCCAGGGCATCCTGGCTACGGGTGACACCGGCGGCGCTGAGGGCGTTACGTACCGCGGCGGGACCGCAGTAGTAGCCGTTGATCTGGGCCTGGTGGTCGTACTCCAGAACCTTCGAGGCCGGCGGCTTCGGTGCCGCCTTCTTGCTTACCAGGTCCGGGTCCGCGGTGGCCTTCGGTGACGGCGAGGCGGCGGCGCTGGCCGGCGCCGCGCTGGCCGGTGCGGCACTGCTCGGTGCGGCACTGCTGGATGCGGCACTGCTGGGTGCGGCGGTCGTCGGCGCTACCGCGACCTGGTCCTGGCTCGGCGGCACCGCGATGTCCCCGCGCAGCTCGGCGGCGGTCGTGGGCTGCGTGGGTGCCGGGGTGTTCCCGGTGCCGGCGAGAGCGGCTCCGGTGCCGGTGGCCAGGACGAGTGCCACGGCAGATCCGGCAACGAGCTGATAGGGGCGTTCGCTGACCAGCCGGCGGAGCCGGCGGGAGAGGGTGTGCTTCACGATTCCTCCACGGGCTGAGGGGAAGAACGGCACACCGGCTCGGACGGTCGGGTCGGCACAGGGCACCGACGACCGCCCGGGTGAGCGGGACAGGCCGTTCAGGGGTACGCCCGGAGAACCCGGGCGGTGGCGATGACCGGGGTCAGCTCGCGGCGGTCGGGCCGGCGAGCACGGGCACCGCGGTGCCGTGGAGGCGGGGGAACAGGGGGATCACATCGGACTGCACGAGGGTTGGTACTCCTTCCGTCACCGCCGACCGGGTTAGCTGACGGATTCGGGCGGGAAGACGCCCTACCGCGGGCCGAAGCTCGCGGATTCACCCCAGTGGTGCAGTGGGTCCCCGGTTCGTGAGATCACGATTGAGCGGGTCGGTACGGCGTCGCTTCCTGCGATCGGTTACCGCACCGGACGCGCTGACACTACTGGCCGGTCACCTCGAAGCCAACCCGCCTTGACCTGCTTAAACATGATCGGGTACGGCAATTTTCGGGTATCTGAGAACTGGCGTCGCTCAATGGGACCGACGGCATTCCGGGCACCTTTGGGTGACAACGGGACGGCTGGTGGACAATCTCGACGGAGATTGCTGCGGTAATCGCCTCACCTACGAACAGTGACCGGATTCCCGGCTGATGTGACCCAGCTCACGGAATTTCAGCCGAGTCGAGCCGGGCGCCAGCGTGGGACCGGGCCGGGCCGCCCGATGATGGCCCGGCCGGAGACGGGCACCTGGTTCGGTCGGAGCCGTTCGGCCGCCGCGTACGCCTCGGCGGAGAGAGCGCGGGCAGCCTCGGTGGCCAGTTCCGCCGCCCGCCACAGGTCCCGCTCCCGCTCGGCGGCCGATCGGTAGGCGGCCCGGCGGTTGTCGCGTACCACTCGGGCGAGGACCACCTCCTGGTCCGCCGGGTGACGCCGGGGATCCCAACCGGACCGGTGCGCCAGCACGTCGCTGAGCTGCCGGGCGGTCAGGTCACCACGCCAGTGGGCGGCCATTGCGGCACGGCGCAGCCAGCGCTCCCGGGCCGCGTACTCGGCCGGGGTCCGGGGGGTGCGCGGGGTCGGCAGTCCGGCGACGCCGGCCAGCCGACGGGCGGCGGCCTCCGCCTCGTCGTACGCGGCCCAGGCGCGGTCCAGTTCCGCCTGGGCCACCCGCCAGGCCGTACGCCGTCGCTCGGCGTTCTGCCCGGCGCCGGCTGCCGCGACCGCCACCTCCCCGGCGTATCGGCTCAGGTCGGCCTGCTCGATCGCGACACGGGCCGCGTCCTCGTCGGCGGGTTTCTCCACCGGCCCGGCCGGCTCCGGGCGGGCGACCAACACGGTGAGTACGCCCAGCGCGAGCACGAGCAGGACCGACCAGATGGCGGCGGCGCGTGGCACCTCGATCAGGAACTGGTAGAGGACGGTCTTCTCCATGGCGGCACCTCGGGGAGATCGAAACGGCGCCGGTGGCCGTACCGGCAGTGGATCGCGGATGGCGTTGCGCGCAGCCTCGGGCTCGTGTGGGCGGTCCCGCTCGTTCTGCCGAGCACCGACGGCGCGGCTCGATCTGGCGAGCCCGACGGCGCGGCTGGCGGCAACGGGCTGGCAGGTGCTCGGCGCGGGTGCGGCACCGAGCGGTGCGGACGCGACGGGACAGCCGCCGGAGGCTTGGCGTGCGGTGTCGCCGGAATCAGGCGTGCGGTGGGGCGCGGGCGGCCCGGGCGCCCGCAACCGGGGCCGCCGGCCCCCGCGTGACGCCCACAGCGACGCCGCCGAACGCCGTCAGCCCGGGCCGACCACAGGCCGCCGGCTGCGTCGCGGACGCCCCGGCCCGGTCGGCGTGATCATCGGCAGCACGCTCGGTCGGCGACGTGGACGCCCCGGCCGGGTCGGCTGAGTCACCGGCACACCGCGCGGTCGGCGTCACCAGGCCGACCAGGTCGAGGGGGGCGACCAGAGCGAAAGCGGCGGCCAGGTCGAGGGGGGCGGCCTGGTACCAGTCGGCGGACGCGGGTGGTGCGGCGGTCTCGACCGGCGGTGCCGTGGCGACGAGCCGGTCGGCGGGAGCCGGATGGCCGGGCAGCGCCCAGGCGCCGAGGGTGAAGGCGGCGGCGACCGCGAGCCCGGTCAGCAGCCGCGCGGCCCAGCGCGCCAACCACCACAGAGGACGGGCGGGCGCGACGGGAAGCACCTCACCACGCTACCGCCACAGCCGCCGGCACGCACCGGTCGTCGGGCGTGTCGTACCGTCCGGCGCGTCGCGCATGCACGTCGATCCGCGCAGGTCAGGTAGCCTCCAACTCGCCGTCCTCAGTGGATGGATCGGCGCTCCGCGCCCGTCGCGGAATCCGCGCCGGCACCGGTCACCCGCTGGCGCGGCAGCCCGTCCATCGGGGTCTCGGATCGCACCGCCACACCCGATTCCGTTGCTCGCGCCGCACCACTGGGCGTCGTGGACGCCGCGCCACCACCCGGCCGGCCGGGTCGCGGCGGTCGGGACGGGGCCAGGCGGCGCATCATCGGCTGTTCCACGTACCGGTGCAACAGAGCGGCAAGCCCCAGGGTGAGCAGCAGGAATCCGATCACCGCGAGCGGGCCCCACCAGCCGGGCAGGCCGGTGCCCCAGTCGCCGGTCGATCGCAGGATCGTCATGATGACGAAGACGTGCACGAGGTAGAACGCGAACGAGACCTCGCCGAGCCAGACCATCGTCCGGGAGCGCAGCGGCGAGCGTCGCCCGTGCACGTCCGCGTCGGCCGCCGCGGCGATCACCAGGACGTACGCCGCCGACAACAGCGCCGCCCAGAATTCGGCCCGGATCCACTGGGAGGCCGCCACCCAGGTCAGGACGAAGATCAGGCTGGCCAGGGGTAGCCGGGGCCCCCGCCAGCGGCCCCGCAGCATGAGTTCGGCCGCGGCCACGCCCATCCAGAACTCCAGCGAACGGACCAGCGGGAAGACCTGGGCGAACCACCAGCGATCCGGCTCCGGCACCAGTGCCTGCCCGGGCCAGAGCGCCAGGATCAGCAGCGGCACCGCGATCACCACGGCCCACAGCAGCCACGGTCGGGCCCGTCGCACCGCCGGCAGCACAAGCGGCAGGCACAGGTAGAAGAACAGCTCACAGGAGAGCGACCAGCTGACGTTGTTGACGCTGTAGAAGTGGCCGGGCCGGGGATCCCAGGCCTGCACCAGCAGGAGGTTCTCCAGCGCCGCCACCGGGTTGATCGGATCGGCGAACCAGAGCATCGCCAGCATGGCCAGCGCCCACAGCACCAGATGGTTCGGATAGATCTTGGCGAACCGACGCCGCCAGAACCGGCGCCGGGAGGCACCGGGCCGCGCGGACCAGACCAGCACGAAGCCGCTGAGGATGAAGAAGAACTGCACCCCGGACAGGCCCAGGGTGAAGATCTCGCCCACCACCGCCTGGGGGCCGGGGTCGGCGATGATGCGCATGGTGCCGGCGTGGAACCCGAACACCAGCAGCGCGGCGATCCACCGCAGTCCGGTCAGCGACGGCAGGCGATCGGCGTCCGTACGCCCGGGGGCGGTCGCCGGCGCCGCGAGGGAAGTGCTCGTCATACCCACCTCCCGGTTCTCGACCACGTCACACGCACGCCCATCTCCTCCCGGCCGCCCGGGCGGGAGCCGGATCCCCCGTGGTAACCGGTGTGGTGCGGCCCGCCGGGCACCCTACCCCGGGAGTCGGCGCACAACCGCTGCCTCTGCCGTCCTGCGTACTCCGGAGGCCACTGCCGCGGCATTTGCCCAGTTACCGTCGTTAACCCGGCACTCATCGGCTGTTCAAAAACTCCACCGGGCCCGGCCACGTCAGGTTCCAGGTACGTCAACCCGGGTGGCTCAAGGTTTCCGGGTGGTCACACAGCCGACGCCAACGCCGCTGCTGAGCATCGTCGTGCCGGTTTACGGCGTCGAGGCGTACCTGCGCCAGTGCCTGGACTCCATCCACGCCGACCTGCCGGGTGACGAGGCGACGCAGGTGGAGGTGATCGCCGTCGACGACGCCTCACCGGACCGGTGCGGTGAACTGCTGCGCGGGTACGCCACCGAGCGTCCCGGGCTGCGCGTCCTGCATCTGGACCGCAATGTCGGTCTCGGGCCGGCCCGCAACGCGGGCCTGGACGTGGCCACCGGCCGGTACGTGTGGTTCGTCGACAGTGACGACCGGCTGCCGGCCGGGACGATCCCGGCCGTGCTGGACCGGCTCCGCGTGGACCGCCCCGACGTGATGATGGTCGACCACCTGCGGGTGCACGAGTGCGGCCGCGAGGAGGTGGACGCCAGCAGCCGGTTGCTGCGCGGAACCCCCGGCGTGGTGCGGCTGGCGGACCGGCCGCAACTGCTGCGGGTGCAGCACACCGCCTGGAACAAGGTGGTACGCCGGGAGTTCATGGCCGAGTTGGGGCTGCGCTTCCACCCCGGCTGGTACGAGGACATCCCGTTCAGCCACCCGCTGCTGATCGGCGCGGAGCGCATCAGCGTGCTGGACCGGGTCTGCTATCTGTACCGTCAGGGTCGCCAGGGCGCGATCACCTCGACGCGCAGCGGTCGGCACTTCGACTCCTTCGAGCAGTACGATCGGCTGTTCGCCTGGCTTCGTCAACGGCATCCCGACGGGCGCTGGCACGCCGAACTGTTCGACCTGATGGTGAACCACTTCCTCGTGGTGGTGGGCAACGACGACCGGTTGCATCCGCACCTGCGCCGGGACTTTTTCCGCCGGGTCGCCGCGCACTACCGCAGGTACCTGCCCAGCGGCGGCTACCCGCGGCCAGGCGGAGTGTCGGGGCTCAAGCACCGGCTGGTCGGCCGCGACAGCTACCTGGCGTACGCGGCGCTGCGGCGGGCCCATCGGCTCGCCGGCCGGCTACGCGGCGGCACCGGCGGGGATCCCGCGACGGGCGGGACGGACCCGGCATCGGGCAGCCCGACCCGGGACCGCACCTTGGTAAGCACGCACGGAAACGGATCGGAATGACGTTCAAGATCGGGTCGCATCTGGTCGGCGCCGGAGAGCGCCCCTTCGTGGTGGCCGAGATGTCCGGCAACCACAACGGAGACCTGGACCGTGCGCTGTCCATCGTGGATGCCGTGGCGGCCAGCGGCGCGCATGCGCTGAAGCTTCAGACGTACCGGCCGGACACCATCACCATCGACGTGGACACGCCGGACTTCCGCATCTCCGGCGGGCACGAGCTGTGGGGCGGGCAGAACCTGTACCGGCTCTACGAGAAGGCGCACACCCCGTACGAGTGGCACCGGCCGATCTTCGAGCGGGCCCGTTCCCTGGGGCTGACCGTCTTCTCCTCCCCGTTCGACGCCTCCGCGGTGGAGTTGCTGGAGGAACTGGATGCTCCGGCGTACAAGATCGCTTCGTCGGAGTTGGTCGACCTGCCGCTGATCCGGCTGGTCGCGGCCACCGGCAAGCCGATGGTCATCTCGACCGGGATGGCCACGCTGGCCGAGATCGACGCCGCCGTACGCACCGCCCGCGACGGCGGTGCCGGCGGGATCATCCTGTTGGCCTGCACCGCCTCCTACCCGGCGCCGCCGGCCGACAGCAACCTGCGCCGCATCCCGGTGCTGGCCGACGCGTTCGGCGTGCCGGTGGGCCTGTCCGACCACACCCCGGGTATCGGGGTGCCGGTCGCCTCGGTGGCGCTCGGCGCCTGCTTCATCGAGAAGCACGTCACCCTGGACCGCGCCGACGGCGGGGTGGACTCCGACTTCTCCCTCAACCCCACCGAACTGGCCGCCCTGGTGGTCGAGTCGGAGCGGGCGTACGCGGCACTGGGCGGCACGGCGGTCGGGCCGACCCCGGCCGAGCAGGAGGGCCTGCGCTTCCGGCGCTCGCTGTACGTGGTGGCGGACGTACGCGCCGGCGACGAGGTGACCGTGCACAACGTCCGCTCGATCCGACCGGCCGGTGGACTCCCCCCGGTGGAGATCGACCGGGTGCTGGGCCGCCGATTCACCGCCGACTTGGCGCGCGGCACCGCGCTGAGCTGGGACCTGATCTGAGGGTGCCGGTTCCACCGGACGGGTATACCTCTGCGTATGACCTTGGTGGCGGTGACGGTGGGCCTGGCGTTGATAGCCGTGGTGGTGGTCGACGTCTGGCTCACCGTGCTCCATCCGGACGCGGAGGGACCGGTCGCCCGTACGGTCCGGCGGCTGGTCTGGCGGGCCTCGTCGCTGACCGCCGGCCGACGTCGGACGCCTCGCCGCACGCCGCTGGTCTGGGCGGGACCGATCCTGGTCACCGGCACATTCCTCGCCTGGCTAGGGCCGCTGGTGCTCGGGGTCGCGCTCGTCGTCTGGCCGAACCTGGACGGCTACCACCGGGTCGCCGGTTACGGGCCGGCCGATTTCGTCGACGCCCTCTACTACGCCACCGGGCTGCTGACCGTACTCGGCTTCGGTGACATCACCCCGGACACCGGGGCACAGAAGCTGTTCGCCGTGACCGCCGCCGCCCTCGGCTTCGGTTTCTTCGCCGCGTTGGCCACCTATCTCATCGAGCTGATCACCGGGCTGGCGGTCCGCAATCGGTTCGCGCTGACCATCCATGACCAGGTGCGCGGCACCGACGGGGTGGGCCTGCTCGCCCGAAGCTTGACCGACGAGGGGGTCGACGTCGCCCGAGAGCGGTGTATGGCCTGGGCGGCGACCCTGCGGGAGGTCGACGACACCGTTCGTCGGTATCCACTGGTCGCCCTCACCTACCGGCCCCGCCGCCGGGACTACGACATCGAGCCCGCCCTGGAGCAGATGGCCGCAGTCACCGTCGCGGCGCTGCTGGCCGCCAGGTGTGAACCGTGGCGCGGCCTCCGACCCCGGGCGGAGGAACTGGCGTACGCCCTGCTGCGGCTCCAGGACACCATCGCCAGTCGTTACCTGGGGCGCCATCTGCTGCCCGCGCGCAGCGAGCCGGCAGCAGGTGACGCGGATCCCGATGAGGTGCTACGACGGCTGCACGCTCGGCTGGTCGATGAGTTGGGGCCGCGGTTCGATCAGCCGCCGGGCGGTGACGGTTTGGTCCACGAACTGCTCTCCCAGTCGCTGCCGTTCCTCGCGGCGTTGCGCGGCTGGTCGGTGCTCGGGGTCACCCGCGACGGCCCACCGATCGGGGTGGCTCGCCCGGACGAGCACACGCACCCCTTGACACACGAAGCATGCTTCGTGAATACTGGTGCGCAGTTCGAGGGGGAGTACCCGACGCACTGCGCGCCACCGTCAGTACGGGCCCGGCCCATCCGGGCCTCGGTGACGCGGCCACCACACAGGTGGCCGGGGAGACCTTCGTCCGGCAACGCCGGGCCCGGCGACGGGCCCGGCCGGACGAGAGGTCTTCCCGGTGTCTGTCTCCTGGTGGGTCTGGGCCCTGCTGATGCTGGCGATCGCCGCGATGCTGGCCGTCGACCTGTTCCTGCACCGTGACAACCACGTCATCGGCTTTCGCGAGGCCGCGACCTGGTCCGGTATCTGGATCGCCGCCGGCCTGCTGTTCGGTGTGATCCTCTGGGCGTGGCAGGGCGGCGACGTGGCCGGCACGTACTTCGCCGGCTATCTCATCGAGAAGGCGCTGTCCATCGACAACGTGTTCGTCTTCGCGATGATCTTTGCCTACTTCGGAGTTCCCGCCGCGTACCAGCACAAGGTCCTGTTCTGGGGAGTCATCGGTGCGCTGGTGTTCCGGTTCGTGTTCATCTTCGTCGGCGCGGAGCTGCTGGAGACGTTCTTCTGGACCGCCTACCTGTTCGGTGCGTTCCTCATCCTGACCGCCTACAAGATGGCGTTCCGGCACGGCGAGCAGACCCCGCCGGACCGTAACCCGGTGGTACGCCTGGTCCGCCGTCTGGTGCCGACCGATCCGGCCTACCACGGCGACAGGTTCTTCACCCGGGTCGACGGCAGGCGGGTCGCGACCCTGCTGTTCGTGGTCCTGATCGCGGTCGAGACCACCGACCTGATCTTCGCGATCGACTCGGTCGCGGCGATCCTGGCCATCACCACCAGCACGTTCATCGTGTGGACGGCGAACGCGTTCGCGATCCTCGGGCTGCGCAGCCTGTACTTCTGCCTCGCCGGCCTGCTCCGCCGCTTCGTGCACCTGCACTACGGCCTGGCGGTGCTGCTGGCCTTCGCCGGGGTCAAGCTCATCCTGTCCGAGACCCCCGTCGGCAAGCTTCCCATCCCGGTGACCCTGGGCGTCATCGTGGCCACGATCGCCGTGTCGATCGCCTGGAGCCTGCGCAGCACCAGCTCGCGCTCGGAAACGCCGGAGCCCGCACAACTTCCCTGATGGTGCGGTCTCAACCGGTACCGGACACCGCGACATCGGGAAAGTGCACGAATCCCGGCCGGCCGGGTCGGCGGGGGTGGTGGGGGTGAAGGCGACGGTGACGACCAGGTCGGCCAGCGGCAGGGTGCGCCACAGCCACACGGTGCCGGGTGGCACCTCCAGGCCGTGCCGATGCCACCAGGTGGCCACCGGTACGTCGGCGAGTTTGGCCAGACACTCCACGCGGGTCCACCGGCCCCAGAAGTCGGTGGCCCCGAACCGACGGGTCAACGCGGCGGGTAACGCAGCGCCGGCACGCTCGGCGTCGATCGCGACCCGCCAGCCGGGCACCGGCGGGGCGTACCAGCCGACACAACGTCCGTCGCCGAGGTGGCTGCGGGTGACGGCGTCACCCGAGTCGGCCACCGCCGCCACCCGCAGGTGTCGTGGTGCGGCGGCGAGCAGGGCGGAGACCCGTTGTCCCGCACCGTCGTGGGTGCGGGACAACGGGTGCGGCGGATCAGATCGAGGCGGCACCGTCGACCACGATGACCTGGCCGTTGATGTTCGTCTGGTCGCGCAGCAGCAGCCGCACCACCGGCACCACCTCCTCCGGCTCGGTCAGCTGACCGGTCGGCGTACGGCGCACGATCTGGTCGAGCTGGGTCTGGCCGAGCACCGCCGACATCTCCGAGGCGAAGAAACCCGGGGCGACCGCGTTGACAAGCACCCGCCCGCCCAGTTCCCGGGCCAGCGAGCGGGTCGCCGCGTCCATCCCGCCCTTGGTGGCGGAGTACGCCACCAGACCCGGGAAGCCGCGCTGCGCGCAGATCGAGGTGATGTTGACGATCCGCCCGCGCCGCCCCTGGGCCAGCATCCGCCGCACGGCCAGCCGGGTGAGCTGCAACGGTGCGGTCAGGTTGGTCTCGATGATCCGGGCGATGTCGGCGGTGGCGGTGTGCACGTGCAGCGAGTCCTGCCCGACGGCCGCGTTGTTCACCACGCCGTCGATCGGGCCGAGCCGTTCCTCGGCCGCCCGGACGAACGCCTGCGCGGCGGCGAGGTCGGTCACGTCGACCGGGCCGACGTGCGTCCGCTCCGGGTGTGCGTCGGCGAGCTTGGCCAGCTCGGGGGTGACGGTGCGGGCGAAGGCGGCCACCTTCAGGCCCGATTCGAGCAGGTCGGTGACGATGGCGAGGCCGAGGCCGCGGGAACCGCCGGAGACGAGCACCACGGAGCTGGGCGGTACCGGTCGGGCGGGGGTGGTGGGGTCAGACATCGCTCTTCAGGGTCTCCTTGACGGGAATCTCGGTAAGCACGCGGATCCGGCGCGGGACCGCGTACTCGGGCAGTTGGTCGGCGCACCAGCGGACCAGCGTCGCCTCGTCCAACGTGGCGCTTCCGGTCGGCACCACCTCGGCGACGACCATGTGGCCGAGCAACGGGGCGCGCCGCCCGGTGACCCGGGCCCAGGCCACCTGCGGATGCGCGGTCAGCACGTCGCGGACCACACCGGCGGAGACCTTGCTGCCGCCGACGTTTATCTCGTCCGCGTCGAGCCGGCCGGTGATCAGCACCCGACCATCGCTCACCTGTGCCCGGTCGCCGGTGCGGACCGGACCGGCCAGCCCGGCACCGTGGTACGGCGAGGTGATCACCAGTTCACCGTCGCGCACCCCGATCGTGGGGCGGCCCGGGGCTGCCCGGTCCAGCCACTCCACCGGGAACCCGGCCCGCCCGTCGTGCACCACGATGGCCGCGCCGACCTCGGAGGAGGCGTAGATCCAGGAGATCCGGGCGGCCGGGAACACCTCCCGCAACCGGTCCAGGATGGTCTGGTCGACCGGTTCGCCGCCGAGGGTCAACTGACGCAGCGGCACCCCGGCCAGCCCGGCCGGATCGCGGTGCAGGGCCCGTCGCCAGAAGGTCGGGGTGCCGGAGGCGGCGTCCACGCCGTGCTCGGCCGCCAGCGCCGGCCAGTCGTCGAGCTGATCCGGCTCCACCACCACCAGATGCTGCCCCGGCTGGGTCAGCGACAGCGTGACCACCTGCCACCAGGCGTACGTGCCGGGAGCGTACGGGCAGAGCCAGGTCCGGACGGGCTGCTGCCCCCGGACGGTGGTAAGCGATTCGAGGGTGTGCCCCACCCGCTTGGGACGGCCGGTGGAGCCGGAGGTCAGCAGCCACAGCCGGCCTGGCTCGGCGGCCCGCGCGGCGGGCGTCGTCGCGTCCCCGGCCGTACGGTCACCGCCCAGTTCCGTCACCGCGAACCCGGCGTCGCGCAGTTCCGCGCGCATCGCCGCGTCGACTCGGCTGGCCGTGCTGAGCAGCAGCTCGGTGCCGTGCACGGCGTGGTGCCGGGCGGCGGCGAGCGCGTACCGGGCCGAGTGGGACAGCGCGGCGGCGGGCCCGGGGAGGGTCAGCTCCGGCAGGTCACGCCAGGTGAGCGTGGCACCGTCGACGACGACCCGGTTGTCGGCCCCCGCCGGATGGACGGGGGCCTGCGGGGCGGTCTCGACGCTCACTGCCGCTGCAACTCGACGAGGAAGTCGAGCACGTCGCCGACGGTGGCGATCCGCCGCAGCCCGGGCGCGTCGAAGTTCAGCTCCTCCCCCGTGGCGTCCTCGACGCGCAGCGCCAACTCGGAGAAGTCCAGCGACCGGAAGCCAACCTCGCGCAGATCGGCGGCGTCGTCGACGGGCAACGCTTTGCCCTGGTTCTTGAGAACCTCGCCCATGAGGTCGCGAATCTGCGCCCGACTCAATTCCTTCATGCGGCGGAGTGTACAGCCAGGTGAATCGTGATTAGGGTGCCCGGTGACCAGGTAAACGGAACGGAAAGCGAGCGGTACGTGTTGCGTGACGCCACCGAGGACGACGTTAACCTGATGTTGTCCTGGCGTAATCAGGAAATCAACCGACAGGTCAGCAAGACCAGTCATGTCATCACCGCCGAGGAGCACCGACGGTGGTGGTCGGCGGTCCGTCAGGACCCCGCCCGTCGGGTGCTGACCTACCTGCGCGAGGGCGTGCCCAGCGGCGCGGTCACCTACTTCGACCTGCGGTTGTCCGGCCCGCGTACCGGCGGTTGGGGCTTCTACCTGGACGCCGAGGGGCTGGCCGAGCGGGGCGAGACGCTGCCCGCCTGGCTGGAGGTGATGCGGGAGGCGGTGGACCACGCCTTCGACGTGCTGGCGCTGGACCGGCTCGACGGTGAGGTGCTCGCCCACAACACGGTGGTGCGCCAGATGAACCGTCGGCTCCGTTTTGTCGAGGGGCCCGGCCGCCAGGAGACCCACGACGGCCGGGAAATCACCGTCATTCCCATTTCTCTGGAGCGCGCCGACCGCCGCGTTCGCTGATTTTTGGTTTCCCGTCCACGCATTGTTCACGTGGCCGACGAGTTGCGTTGGCCACCACTGCGGGAATCACCGGCGCCGCCACCCGGCCCATTTCCGCTGCGGGTCGCCGCCCAGCCGGACGAAGCCGTGCCGGGCACCGTCCCAGTCGTCGGGTTCGCCGGGCGCCCAGCGGGCGAAGACCACCTCCGCGTCGGCCGGCGGCCGGTCACGGAACCACGGCACCTCGGTCCAGGTGACCTGGTGGCTGAGGTTGAACCGGAGCTGGTAGGGGACGCCGGTGGAGGCGGCGACCCGCTCCGGCGGCCGGATCCCCAGCTCGGCCACGCTGGGCACGGGTGTGCCGGCCGCCGCCAATGGGCCGATCAGCCGCTGCGTGATCACCTGCATGGTCGCCACGTTGACCACGAGCAGCGCCGTGAGCACCACCGCCAGCAGGCCGGTACGCGCGATCCGGTGGCGGGTCGCGAGCACGAGCACGAGCAGCAGGCACCCGGCGACCCCGATCGCGGAGCCGACCAGGGGCCGCAGCTGTCGCCACCCGTCGGTCAGGGCCATCAGGTCCGGCGCGCTGAACCCGCCCCAGCGCAGCGGCGCACCGTCGGCGGCTGCCTGGGACAGTCGAAACTGGATCAGTGCGCCGCCCGCCGCCAGCAGCAGCACGGTGGCCCCGATCCGGCGCAGCAGCGGACGGTACGCGGTACCGAACAGCAGCCCGAGGCCGACCAGCAGCCAGAACGGGGCGAACATCTGCACGTACCGGGCGTAGATGGCGTCCGGCACCCGGTCCGGAACACCGGCCAGGACGATCTCCGCGCCGACGGCGACGCCGACGGTGGTCAGCACGGCCACGCCGAACGTCCACCTGGCGGCGTCACCGCCCCGGCGACACAGCCGGGTCACCGCCTCGGCACCGGCCAGCCCGGCCAGCCCGAAGGTGACGACCGTCAGGTACCACACCTGCGTACCGACGGACGCCAGCACCTGCGACAGTCCTCGGACCGAGGTGACCGCCCGCACGGCGTTGCCACCGGCCGGGTCGCCGAGCAGGTGCACGGTCTCGCCGAGCAGCCGTACTCCCGCCTCGTTGCCCAGCACGGCGGCCACCACCGGCAGCACCGCCGCCAGCAACGCGGCCGGGTCCAGCCGGCGGCGGACGACCAGCGCCAGGGCCAGCAGCGCGAAACCGGCGACGATCACCACTCCGCGCGAATGCACCAGATGCGCCGCGCCCGCCAGGGCACCGCACACCGCCGCGACGGCCGGTCCGGGCCGCTCGACCAGCCGGTGCACGGCGAGCAGCCAGGCCAGCAGCAGCGGCCCGAGCACCGCGTCGGTCATCGCCACCGTGGCGTGGAAGGCCACCGCCGGCAACGTCGCCGCGCCGGCCGCCGCCGCCAGGGCCGGACCGGGTCGCAGCCCCAGCAGCCAGCGACCGAGCAGGTACGCCAGCGGCAGGACCGTCGCGTTCAACGCCGCATTGATCACCCGCACCAGCAGGTAGGTGTCGAGGAAGTCCCGGTCGAGGAGAAAGGCCGGCGCGATCAGCAGCGGGTAGCCGATCCGGCGCAGGGTCTCGTTCTCGCTGCTGAATCCCCCGGGACCGCCGGCCAGGGCGCGTGCGGTGTTGAGGTAGCTGTCCTCATCGGTGTGCGCGAACGGCATGCCGGCGTGGCGGGCCAACCAGATCCGCCAGGCGGTCCCCAGCAGCCAGCCGCCGACCAGCAGCAGGGGCAGCAACCAGCGGCGACGGTTGGACCGCACCGGCCCACGATGGTCCACCGACCCGCCCGTGGCCTCGGCCCGGGTCGTCTCGGCCTCGACGGTCATCGTTCCTCCCACGACGCGGCCGGGCAGGCAGCCGCCGTCCGGACGCGCCACGGTTCCCGGTCGGGTCGAGACGCTAACGGCCCGGTCGGCGCAGGTCGGCGGGCATGCCGCGACGACGGCAGGTGTTCGCCAACCGGGTGCCCGCCATTCACCGCCGCACGCCACGTGGTTAACCGCAGGGCATGAGCCCGTTAACCCGCCGCGTCTAGCGTTCCCACCCGGCCGGCCGAGGCCGACCGCGAATCCGACACACACGGGAGCACCAGTTGAGCGAGCTGAACGGATCGTCCATCCTCGTCACCGGGGGAACGGGTTCCTTCGGCAGGACCTTCCTGCGGCACCTACTCGCCGAGACCGATCCGGCCCGGGTGGTGGTCTTTTCCCGTGACGAGCTCAAGCAGTACGAGCTGCGCCAGCAGCTCGGCGACGACCCCCGACTGCGCTGGTTCATCGGCGACATCCGGGACCGGCACCGGCTGACCCGGGCCATGCACGGCGTGGACCACGTCGTGCACGCCGCCGCCCTCAAGCAGGTCGACACCGCGGAGTACAACCCGTCGGAGTTCATCGCCACAAACATCACCGGTTCGCAGCACGTCGTCGACGCGGCGATCGAGGCCGGCGTGCAGAAGGTGGTGGCCCTGTCCACCGACAAGGCGTCCAGCCCGATCAACCTGTACGGCGCGACGAAGCTGGTCGGCGACAAGCTGTTCATCTCCGCAAACCACTACGCGGCACAGCACCCGACCCGCTTCGCGGTGGTGCGCTACGGCAACGTGGTCGGCAGCCGTGGCTCGGTGGTTCCGCTGTTCCGCCGGCTCGCCGCCGAGGGTAAGAGCCTGCCGATCACGGACAAGCGGATGACCCGCTTCTGGATCACACTGGACCAGGCCGTGCAGTTCGTCATCGACTCGTTCGACCAGATGCAGGGCGGCGAGCTGTTCGTGCCCCGCATCCCCAGCATGCGCATCCTCGACCTGGTCGAGGCGGTCGCCCCGGAGGCCACCACCCACGAGATCGGCATCCGGCCCGGTGAGAAGCTGCACGAGGAGATGATCGCCCCGGACGACAGCCGCCGGACGCTGATCACCAAGGACCGGTTCATCGTGCAGCCGACCATCGCCACCTGGGGCTATCAGCCGCCCGTCGGCTGCGAGCCGGTGGCCGACGGCTTCGCGTACCAGTCGGACACCAACGACGAGTGGCTCACCGTGCCCCAGCTACGCGACATGCTCGGCATCGCGGCATGACGTCTTTCCTCCCGTACGGTCGACAGTCGGTCACCGACGACGACGTGGCCGCCGTGGTCGCCGCCCTGCGCAGCGACTGGCTCACCACCGGCCCGGAGGTCGCCGCCTTCGAAGCGGACATCTCCGCCTGGGCCGGTGGGGCCGGCGTGGCGACGGTCTCCAACGGCACCGCCGCGCTGCACGTGGCGTACGCGGCGGCCGGTGTCGGCCCCGGCGACGAGGTGATCGTGCCGCCGATGACGTTCGTGGCCACCGCCAGCAGCGCGGTCGCCCTCGGCGCGCGGGTCGTCTTCGCCGACGTGGAGGAGGAGACGTTCACCCTGGACCCGGCGGCGGTGGCCGGGGCCACCACCGAGCGGACGAAGGTCGTCGCCGCGGTCGACTACGCGGGCCACCCGGCCGACTACGACGCGCTGCGCGCCGCGCTCGACGGCAGCGACGCGCTGCTGCTCGCCGACGCGGCCCACTCGATCGGCGCCACCTACCGGGGCCGGCCGGTGGGATCGCTTGCCGACCTGACCACGTTCTCGTTCTTCCCGACCAAGAACCTGACCACCGCCGAGGGCGGCGCGGTCGCCACCAGCGATCCCGGATTGCTCAAGCGGGCCCGCCGGTTCCGCAACATCGGGCTGGTCCGGGAACCCGACGAGCTGCGGTGGCCGGACGAGGGCGGCTGGCACCAGGAGGTGCACGAGTTCGGCCTGAACTACCGGCTGCCGGATGTGTTGTGCGCGCTCGGCCGCAGTCAGTTGCGCCGCCTCGACGCCTTCCTCGCCCGCCGCGCCGAACTGGTGGCCCGCTACGACGCGGCCCTCGCCGATCTCCCCGGCGTGCTCGTTCCCGGCCGGCGGGAGTGGGCGGCACCGGCCTGGCACCTGTACCCGATCCGGGTGCTTGACGGCCGCCGTCGCGAAATCTACGAACGGATGCGCGCGGCCGGGATCGGCGTCCAGGTCAACTACATCCCCGCGCACTGGCACCCGGCCTTCGCCGACCTCGGCTACCGGCGCGGCAGTTGTCCCGTGTCGGAAGCCTTCTACGCCCAGCAGTTGTCGCTGCCGCTCTACCCTGGGCTGCGCGACGCCGACCAGGACCGCGTCATCGACGCGTTGGCCGCGGCCCTGCGCGGCGTCTCGCTCCGGCCCACCGCCTGAGGGAACGCCCGATGCACCACGCGAACCACTTCTACGGTCACGCCCACGTGCTGGCCCGCTACGCGGGGCTGGGTGACGGCCACCCGCCCCGGATCAACGGGTACGTCCAGCACGGCTGGAACATCGGCGACGGCCTGGCCCCCGGCCACCCGTACGCCGAGCGCACGCCGAGTCTGCTCTGGTCGGAGCAGACCCGGCGGCGGGCCTGGTCGGTCGGGCGGCGCAACGTCACGGTGATCGGGGCACCGTTCGTCTACCTGCTGGCCATGCGACCGGAGGAGGAATCCCAGCCGCCCCGGGAGGGCACCATCTGGTACCCGTTCCACGGCTGGGAGGGCCAGCACGTCAAGGGTGACCACAAGGAACTGATCGCCCGCATCCGGGACACCGAACCGGGCCCGGTCACGGTCTGCCTGTACTGGCACGAGCACCGGATGCGGCGGGTACGCCGGCTCTACGAGAACGCCGGCTTCCGGGTCATCTGCCACGGCTACCGCGGGCACTGGTGGAAGGACACCGACCCGCAGTTCCTGGACCGTCAGCTCACCGAGCTGCGCCGGCACCGCCGGGTCGCGTCCAACCGGCTGACAAGCGCCATCTTCTACGGCATCGCGGCCGGCTGCGAGCCGGCGGTGTACGGCGACCCGATGGTGCTGGCCGACGAGGACCCGACCTTCGGCGGCACCGCCCGGATCCGCCGGCAGTGGCCGCAGTTGCACGGCGAACAGGTGCACCTGCCGACCGCCGTCGCGATCGCCCACGCCGAACTGGGCACCGACCACCGCCACCCGCCCGCCGCGCTGCGGGAACTGCTGGGGTGGGCGTACCCGCAGGAGGAGACGACGTGACAACGGAGACGGCGTCAGCGGTGACGCTGCCCGGCGGCGAGATGCTCGCCTGGTCCGATCGGACGGACTCAGCCGGCGACGGCCCCCTCGCCGCGTTGGCCGCCCGCCTGGTGCCGGCCGGTGCCCGGGTGCTGCTGGCCGGACCGCACGGCCCGGCGCTGCTCGACGCGCTGGCCCACGCCCGGCTCACCTGCCTGCTGCGCGGCTACCCGGACGCGGCGGTGCTCGCCGACCGGGTGGACCGGGTGCTGGTGGCCGGCCCGCACGGCCTGCCCGCCGGCGAGGAGTACGACGTGGTGATCGCCGGTGCCGGGTTGGACGCGGTCGAGTCGGTCGAGGGTGAGCGACTCGGCTGGGACGGGCTGCTGGCCCGCCTGGTGGCGGCCGTCCGACCCGGTGGTGACCTGCTGCTGCGGCTGGACAACCCGCTCGGCGTGCACCGGCTGGTCGCCGCCGAGAGCTGGCACGCCGGCCGGAGCGATGCCGAGTGGACCGTCGGTGGGGTGCTCGACGCCGCCCGTCCCGCCAACCTGGAGCAGGCACGCGAGCGGCTGGCCGCCGCCGGGATGCGCGCCGGCAGCTGTTACGCCGCGTACCCGCGTCCCGACCTGACCACCGCGCTGCTGGCCGTCGACGAGTTGGCTCGGCACACCAGCAGCGGGTTGTTCGACGCGGTGCTGCACACCGCCGGCACCGACGGGTACACCGGCCGGTTCGTCCTCGCCGATCCGGCCCGGCTGGCCGCAGACGCCCTGCATGCCGGCCGCGCCGCCGACCTGGCCCCGTCCTGGCTGATCCTCGCCCGCCGACCGGCCGCCGCGCCGACCGACCCCGATCGCCAGTCGACCGACCACGAGCCAGCCGGCACCGACGACGCGGCTCGCCCGCAGCCGGGCGTCGACCGGTCGGAGAACCCGCCACCCGGGAGCGGCCAAACCAGCCCGTTGCCGGTGGCATTGGTCGCAATGACCGGCGGCGCGGTGGTCGAGGTGCGGGACGGGCCGCAGGGCTGGCACTGGCACCGGCCCGAGGGCGGGGCCACACCGTACGCCGGCCGGGAGGTGGCCCACCGCGAACCGGATGGCCCCGACGAGCCGGTACCCGACGGGCGCCTGCTGCGCAGCCTGCTGCTCGACGGATGCCTGCGCCGGGACACGGCGCTGCTGCGCGGGCTGCTGCGCGGGTACGCCGACTGGCTCGACGGCCAGGCCGAGCAGGGACAGCTCGTCGGCGCGGTGGCACTGGCCGGGGCGGACAACCTGGTCGTCGACGGTGACCGCTGGGCGGTGCTCGACCGGAGTCGGCGGGCCGACGCACCGTCGCCGGTCGACGTGGTGCTGGCCCGGACGTTGTGGCGCTTCGCCGCCGACCTGCTCACCGGCGGGTACGCCCACCCGTGGACCTCCACGTTGGATGTTGCGGGGCTGACCGTGGTGCTCGGTGGAGTCGCCGGACGCGACTTCGACCGGGCCGTCGTCGAGGCCGCGATGCAGCCGGAGACGGCGGCCGCCGTCGCACCGACCGACCCGCCGCCGGGCCCGCGCAGCTACCAGCAGCTGCGCGAGGCGTGGCTGCGCCAGCGGGAGGAGAACACCCGGCTGACGGCGCTGCTCAAGTGGACCGAGAACCTGCTCACCACCCGCGAACGTGCACTCCGTCGGGCCGAAGCGAAGATCAACCTGTTGAGCGGTTCGCTGAGCTACAAGGTCGGGCGACTGGCCATCACTCCGGCGCGGATGGCCAGGCGCGGCGCCCGCGCCGCCAAACGCCGGGCCCGCGCCGCCATCTCCGCGAAGCAGGGAGGACAGCAGTGACCGACCGCATCGTCGGCATCGTGCAGGCGCGGATGGGCTCGTCCCGGCTGCCCGGCAAGGTGCTGCGCCCGCTGGCCGGGCGCAGCGTGCTCGGCCGGGTGGTCCGGGCCGCCCAGGACAGCGGTGTGCTGGCCGACCTGGTGGTGGCGACCAGCAGCGACAGCAGTGACGACGCGGTCGTCGCCGAGTGTGACCGGCTCGGCGTCCCCTGGCACCGGGGCCCCGTCGACGACGTGCTGACCCGCTTCGTCGGTGCCCTGGACGACCATCCCGCCGACGCGGTCATGCGGTTCACGGCCGACTGTCCGCTGCTGGATCCGGAGATCGTCAGCCTGGTCGCCTCGGTGTACCGCGCCGTGCCGGGGCTGGACTACGCCAGCACGTCGATCGCCCGCACCCTCCCCCGAGGTCTGGACGTCGAGATCATCCGGGCGGACGCGCTGCGCACCGTCGACCGGCTCGCCACCGACCACCACCGGGTGCACGTGACCTCGTACGCGTACGCGCATCCGGAGGTGTTCCGGGTACTCGGCGTGACCCTCACCCCGGACCGTTCGCAGCTGCGCCTCACCCTGGACACTGCCCGCGACTGGGAGCTGGTCCGCGCGGTGGCCGACCATTTCGGTGACGTCAGCGTGCCGCTGGCCAAGCTCGCCGACTGGCTCGACGGGCAGCCGGCGCTGCGCGCGCTCAACGCCGACGTACGGCAGAAGCGGTTGGAGGAGCGCTGAGCACGTTACGTGTCGGACTACGCTGCGACGCCGGGCCGCTGCGCGGTGTCGGGCACCTGGTCCGTTGTCTCGCCCTCGGTGAGGAGTTCCAGGCCCGAGGCGCCACCGTCGAGGTCTTCGGCACCGTCGACGGCGTCGGTTGGGCGGCCGACCAGCTCACCGCCCGGGGTATCCCCTTGCATCCCGGCCCGGACACCCCGGACGACCTGGTCGCCACGGCCCGCCGGCACGACCTCGACGTGCTGGTCCTCGACTCGTACGAGCTGGATCCCGCCGGTGCGGGCGCACTGCGGGCGGCCGGGGTGCTGACCCTGGCCATCGTCGACGGGGACACCCGGGGACAGGACGCCGACCTCTACCTCGACCAGAACTTCGCCACCGACCTGGCGGTGCCGGCGGGCCGGCTGCTCGCCGGCAGCGGGTACGCCCTGCTGCGCGAGAGTGTCCTGGCCGCCCGGCCGACGGCCCCGCGCCCGGCGATGACCGTGGATCCCCCCTCGGTGCTGGCCTTCTTCGGCGGCACCGATGCGGCCGGCGCGGCACCGGTGCTGACCGAGGTGCTGCTGTCGACCGGTCGGCCGATGGAACTCACCGTCGTCGTCGGCCGGCCCGAGCTGGCCGCGCGGATGGCTCGGCTGACGCCGGGGCCCGGGCAGTCGCTGCTGCCGGTGCCACCCACCGGTGCGTTGCCCGCCCTGATCGCCGCGGCGGACCTGGTGGTCAGCGCGGCCGGCACCTCCACCTGGGAACTGTGCTGTCTCGGGGCACCGTCGGCGCTGGTCTGCGTGGTGGACAACCAACGCGAGTCGTACCACCGGGTGGTGGCGGCAGGTCTTGCCGCCGGGCTCGGTGAGCTGTCCGCGCTGGCCGGCGAGGGTCCGGCGACCCGCGCCGCCGGGCGCACCCTGGCCGGGTTGCTGGGCGACGGGGCGCGCCGGGCGGAGCTGTCCGCCCGCGCCTGGACGGCCGTGGACGGGCGCGGGCGGCAACGGGTGGTGGACGCGGTGCTGGAGGCGCTACGACACGTCGCGGCTGGCACCCCAGTGCAGTGACAGGCCCCGCGCGGCGCGATCGGTGTTGATCTCCATCATGCTGCCGAGGATCGTGGCCCGGTCGGCGACGATGGCGGTGCCGTCAAGCGTGTAGGTGGTCCGGTCGCTGATCAGCACGGCGGCACCCGGTGCGTCGTCGAGGTGTGCCGCCAGCGCCGCGTCGAGGACGCCGGGCCGGATCGTCTCGGTGGCCCGGGCGACCGAGACACCCCGGACGGCGAGCGCCTCGTACAGGGATGTCGCGGTGAAGTCCACCTCGCGCAGACCGTCCGCGTGCGAGGCGCGTACCCACGAGACCTGGTGCACGGCGCGGCGGCCGGCGAACGCGCGGACCCGCTCCAGCCGCAGCCCGGAGTCGGTCGCGCTGGCCCGTAGCGCCCCGGCGATCCGCGCGGGCAGGCGGCGCACCGCGCGGCCGACCACGGCGGTACGCACCTCGTGGCCCTGGTCCCGCAGGTCGTCGGCGAAGCTGCGCAGCGAGCCGAGCCGGTACGCCAGGTGCGGCGGGGCGACGAAGGTGCCCCGGCCGGGTTGCTGCTCGATCAGCCCTTCGTCGCTGAGCTGCCGCAACGCCTGCCGCAGCGTCATCAGCGTGACGCCGTAGGCGGCGCTGAGGTCGCGCTGGGAGGGCAGCGCCGCGCCGGGCGGATAGTCCCCGGATCGGATCTTGGCGGCGAGGTCCGCGGCGATGGTGCGGTACCGCGCCGCGGGCGCGTCCTGCCCGGTAGCCATGCCGCCGCCCCGCCCCCTAACCTCCGGCGTCCGCCGTTGTCCCTGCCGGCACGCCGTCCAGCGCCGCGCGCAGGGACCGGACGAATCCGGCGGTCGACGCCGGATCCGCGCCGTCGAGCAGGCGTCGCATCAGCGCCGCGCCGACGATCACGCCGTCGGCGTCCCGCGCCGCCGCAGCCGCCTGCGCCGGTGTCGAGATGCCGAATCCCAAGAATACGGGCCGGTCCGTGACGCCCCGCAGGCGCCGCGCCAGTCCGGCGGCCGGGGCGCCGAGCTGCTCCCGTTCACCCGTGATCCCCATCAGGGAGACGGCGTAGACGAAGCCGCGACTGCGCTCGGCGATGTCCCGCAGCCGCCGTGGTGGGGTCGCGGGCGAGGCCAGCAACGCGAGGTCGACGTTCGCGGCCCGCGCGGCCGTGCCCGTCGATCCGACCTCCTCAAGCGGCAGGTCGGGCACGATCAGGCCCTGCACGCCCGCCTTGGCGAGGGCCCGGCAGAACCGGTCCGGGCCGCGCCGCAACGCGAGATTGGCGTACGTGCTGACGACGACCGGCACGTCGATCCGGCTCCTCGACAGGTCGGCGAGGATGCCACCGGTGGTGGCGCCCCGGGACAGCGCGGCGTCGGACGCCTCCTGGATGGTGACGCCGTCGAGGGTGGGGTCGGAGAAGGGGATGCCGACCTCGATCGCGTCCGCTCCGGCATCGGCGAGGGCGCGCAGGTGGTCGGTCCAGTCCGGGGTGACTCCACCGGTGAGATAGGGCATGAGCAGCTTGCGCCCGCGGTCGCGCCGCAGCCGCAGCCGGGTCTCCAGACTGGTCATTCCGCCTCCTCGTCGCCCAGGTACGTCATAAGCGTCGCGATGTCCTTGTCGCCGCGTCCGGAGAGCGTGACGAGCACACTGCTGCCCGTGGGTAGTTCGGTGGTGCCGGCCGACCGGATGACCCAGGCGAGCGCGTGCGCCGACTCGATCGCCGGGACGATGCCCTCGGCGCGGGCCAGCCGGACCGCCGCCGCCAGCGCCTCCTCGTCGGTGGCGGTGACGTACCGGGCCCGGCCGAGGTCGCGCAGGTGGGCGTGCTCCGGCCCGACTCCGGGGTAGTCCAGGCCGGCCGCGACGGAGTGCGCCTCGCGGATCTGGCCCTGCTCGTCCTGAAGGAACAGCGACTGGAAGCCGTGCAGGACGCCTAACTCACCGAGGGCCGCGCCGGCACCGCCCGCCGCCTCGACCCCCACCAGCCGCGCCGGTGTGTCGACGAATCCGGCGAAGGTGCCGGCGGCGTTGGAGCCACCACCGACGCAGGCGACCACATGCTGCGGTGTGCCGGCCGACAACAGCTCGGCGCACTGGTGTCGGGCCTCCTGCCCGATGACCGCCTGTAGCTCGCGCACCATCCACGGGTACGGGTGCGGCCCGATCACCGAGCCCACGCAGTAGTACGCGTCCTCGGTGACGCCGACCCAGTGGCGCATCGCCTCGCTGGTGGCGTCCTTGAGGGTCCGGCTGCCCGACCGCACCGGTACGACCTGCGCGCTGAGCAGCCGCATCCGGAACACGTTGTGCGCCTGCCGCTCGACGTCTCGCTCGCCCATGAAGACCGTCACCGGCAGGCCCAGCAGGGCACCGGCGGTAGCGGTGGCGACGCCGTGCATTCCCGCGCCGGTCTCGGCGAGCAGTCGCCGCTTGCCCATCCGGCGGGCCAGCAACGCCTGCCCCAGCACATTATTGATCTTGTGGGAGCCGGTGTGCGCGAGGTCCTCCCGCTTGAGCAGCACCGTCACGCCGAGTTCGGCCGACAGCCGCAGGGCCGGGGTCAGCGGCGTCGGTCGACCCGCGTACGTCGACAGCAGCCGCGCCAGTTCGCCCCGGAAGCCCGGATCCGCCCACGCCTCGGCGAAGGCCGCCTCGACCTCCTCGCACGCGGGTATCAGCGGCTCGGGTACGAACCGGCCACCGTGGCGCCCGAACCGGCCGGCCACCGGCACGGCGGTCGGGTCGATCGGGTCGCGCAGTGCCAGAGCTTCCATGGCAACCTCCAACTGTTCTATAACTCTCATCTAGAGTTATAGAACAGTTGGCGGAGTGTGCGCAAGGCTTCGCCACCGACGGCCAGAGACGCACCAGCCCGACCGTCCTGATGCAGGTGAGCCCTGACTACAGTGGCCAGCACCCAGGGCGGAGAGTTCCTACTGGCTGCCGCTCGGCGGCCCCTACGGTCCGAATCTCCCTCCATCGTGTAGTCACAAAGGAGAACGTGTGATCTTGTCCGTACGAAGAGTGGCCCTGTTGATGCCGGCGCTTGCCCTACTGACGTCTGCCGCGCTGGTGGCCCCGATGGCGACGAAGGCGGAAGCAGCAACCTGCGTACGCTCCTGGAGCGCCTCGGCGGGCGACTCGGTCGGGACTGGACTCGGATTCAGCTACTCCGGGTGGCCAGGTGGAAATGCACGGGTGAAGGCCACGTACAAGATCTCGGGCACGGTCAAGTCGATCCGGGTTCGGATGTCCCAGGGCGGCACCAGCACCTCCACCACCCTGCTCGGCACCTCGGGCAAGAAGGTCACGAAGGACGTCGCCGTGGGCTATCGCGCCAAGGGCAAGGGCACGCTGTGGTTCGAGCCCAGGGGTGACAGCACGACCACCGGTCGTACCCTCTACTCCTTCTGCCTGTACCGGAGCTGATCTTCCGCTCAGCAGCGGGGCTGCGGAGGCCGTTCCGGCCTCCGCAGCCCCGCCCGGCCATCGACAAGCAGGTTGGTGCCGCGCGACCCGCCGAGGCAGCGACAACAACCCTGTGGTGAACGAGCCGGTTGGGGCCAGCCGGGCGTGCCGACGGCCCAGGCGCGTCGTCGCCGGTCAGGGCTCGCGGGCGCCGTAGAGACGCAGGATGCTGCGGCGCAGCATCGTCGCCGCCCGCGCGGTGGCCATCCGGCCGGCAGCGACCTCACCGCCGGCCGCATGACCGAGCGCGATGGTCGCGGACACCAACCAGACCGGGTCGAGGGTGCCGTCGAACTCACCGGCGGCCTGACCTTGGCCGATCAGCCGGGCCAGGCGCTCGGCGACCACGGCGTGCTGACGGTCGGAGTCCCCCTGGTCGATCGTGGTCACCGAGGGATGCAGCAGCAGCGGGTACCGGTCGAGCAGCCCCCAGGTGACGTCCAGCCAGCGCACCAGCGCCTCGGCGGCGGTGCCGCTGTCGACGTCGGCGGCGTCGAGCGCGGCGACGGCTTCGGCAGTGATGCGGTCGACGACGGCGGCCACCAGCAACTGTCGGGACGGGTAATGGGCGTACACGGTCTGGCGGGTGACGCCGGCCGCGGCGGCGACCTGCTCCACCTTCGCGTCCGGATGCCGACCGAGCACCCGCACGGCGGCATCCAGCACAGCGGCGGCGCTGCGCTCGGCGTCCGAACGCCTCCGTCGACGTCGCCCGTCCTTGACCTCTGACACGTTGTCCAAGTTACCGCCCGAGGTTAAGGTAGACACGATGTCAAAGCTAGGCCTTTGAGGGGGGCCAATGACGCCTCGCACCGATCTGACCAGCTATCTGATCCGCTATCCGCAGGAGGCAGGGCTGGGCGACGAGGATCCGGCGACCGTGCTCGACCGCTACCACACGCCGGACTACGAGCTGGTCAACGACGGCGTGTCACTCGACCGGAAGCGGCTGCTGGAGCACATCCGTCCGGCTCGCAGACGGGCAGCCGGTCTCCGGGTCGAGGTGCAGCAGGCGCTTGTGGACGGCGACCAGGTGGCCGCCCGGTACCGGCTCGTCGCAGAGCTGCGCAAAGGCGGGACCATCACCACGGAGATCTACATGTTCGGGGAGTTGGCCGCCGACGGCCGGTTGCGCCGCGCCGTCCAGGCCACCCGGATCCTCCCGTCGGCATGACTGGGTAGCACTGGTGTACTAAACACCTGCTAGGCTGCGGGCATGTCGCAGACCGCGTACCAGCCGTCGATGCTGGAGGTCACCGACGCGGCGCCCGCACTCGGCCCGCTGGTCGGGCAGCAGCGCCGGCACCCGCTGAGCCGGGGCGCCTGGGTCGACCACCTGCCCGGCTGGGTGCACGGCTCCGACCAGGTCCTCGACGTGCTGCTACGCGAGGTGCCGTGGCGGGCCGAGCGACGCACCATGTACGACAACGAGGTCGACGTGCCCCGGCTGCTCAGCTGGTACGGTGCCGGCCGGCCGCTACCGCACCCGGTGCTGACCGCCGCCCGCGCGGCGCTGACCCGCCACTACGCCGACGAGCTTGGCGAGCCCTTCGTCACCGCCGGCATGTGCCTCTACCGGGACGGCCGGGACAGCGTCGCCTGGCACGGCGACACCCAGGGCCGCTCCGCGCACACCGACACCATGGTCGCCATCGTCTCCTTCGGCTCCCCCCGCCAACTGCTGCTCCGCCCGCGCGGCGGCGGCGGGCCCAGCCTGCGGTTTCCGCTCGGCCACGGCGACCTGGTGGTGATGGGCGGCTCCTGCCAGCGCACCTGGGAACACGCCATACCGAAGACCTCCCGCCCGGTCGGCCCCCGGGTCAGCGTCCAGTTCCGCCCGGCCGGCGTCGCCTGACCCACCGGTCGGGGCACGTCGGAGTCCCCGGCCTCGACCGGGGACTCCGACCCCTCAACTCAGAACTGCGCGAAGAACCGCCACACCTCGCCCTTGGTCCAGGTCCTGGCGCCGCTGTCGCCGCCGCCGTCGACCGGGCCGGGGGTGTGGCCGCCGTCGAACGCACCCCACTGCACCGGATAGCCGGCGCGGCATCCCGAGTAGACGGTGGTGATGTGCGTCCGGCTGCCCGCCGCCGGCTCCGGCGGGTTCTGCGGGGTGCAGCCGTTGTTGCGGACGAACCTGTCACGCAACGACCGCCCGCTTGTGATGTTGTCGGAGATGCCGTGAATGCCGAAGTACGCGATCGGCTGGGTGCCACCACTGCACCCACTCAGTTCCCGGGGAGCGCCGTAGACCGCGACGGCCCGGAAGACGTTCGCGCGGGCACAGGCGAGGGCGTAGCTCATCGCCCCGCCGTAGCTGAACCCGAGGGCGAAGCGCTGTGCCGTGTTGACGCACAGGTCACTCTCGATCCGACGGATCATGTCGTCGACGAAGGTGACGTCCTCACCACCGGAGTTGGCCCAGCCGTTGCCGATGCCCTGGGGCGCGACCAGGATCGCGCTGTTGTTGGACTGTTCCTGCTGCCCGTAGTAGGCCCAGGCGGCCCCGTCGGCTCCACCGTAGGCGACATCGCCGGCGGTGCCACCCCACCAGTGGAACGCGAACATCAACCGGTAGCGGGTGTTGTTGTTGTAGTTGGCGGGGATCCTCAGGATGAAGCTACGACTCTGGCCGCCGCTCTGGATGGTGTGCGTACCGTTGCCCAGCGTCGGCGTCCGGCCGCACCCCGCGCCCGGCTCACCGGTCGGTGGTGGCGACGTGGGGCCGCCCCCGTCGACCCGGGCCAGTTGCCACTGCTGGTTGGCGCCGTTCCAGTCGGCGTACTGCACGATGTTCGCGCCGTCGGCGGTGGAGGCGCCCTGCACCTCGACGACCTTACTGCTGTGCCGGCTGATCAGCCGGACGTGACCGCCGTCCGAGTCGGCCAACCGGAACTGCTGGTTGGTGCCGTTGTGGTCGGACCACTGCACGATCGTGGCGCCGTCGGCGGTTGATGCGTTCGACACGTCCAGGACCTTGCCGGAGTGCCGCGACTTGAGCCGGTACCAGCCTCCGCCGGAGTCCACGAACTGCCACTGCTGGTTGGCGCCGTCGTTGCGGGTCCACTGGCTGATCCGCGCGCCGTCGTTGGTCGCCAGGCCGTACACGTCCAACGCCTTGCCGCTGTTGCGGTTGACCAACACGTACCAGGCGTTCGGGTCCACCGTCGCCGCCGCTGCGGGTGCCGCGTTTACCGCGACGAGGCTGCCGGCCACCAGGGCCGCCGCACCGACCGCCGCCACGACCGACCGCCGCCGACGCCTGGGAGGAGAGGCGGGACGAACCTCACCATTCATTGATCCACTCCTTCGACTAGGACCACACGCGATCGGGAAGGACGCGTGTTGTCGCAGGCACCGACGTTGTGGATGGTGGTGTCGACACGTCGGGCCACCAGCGAGCAAGGCTCAACGTATCGTCGTAATACGTCATACGTCAATGACCGACGTCGATGGATGACGGCGTGCCGGACGATCGTGTCCGGCACGCCGCAGTCGAGGCGCAGATACCTACTCGCGGTCGATCTGGTGACCCACCACGCCTGGGCCGAGCATGACGGCGAAGCCGGAACCGTCGCGGCGCGGGTCGGCCGCCGGCAGTTCCACCGCCTCACCGTTGGCCGTCGAGCCGACCGGCCGGGGACCGACCCAACCGACCACCACGTCGGTCTCACCCTTGAGGAACCGATGGGCACGCACTCCGCCGGTCGCCCGCCCCTTCGCCGGGTACGCCGACAGCGGCGTCACCTTGACCGTCGCGCCGGTCGAGGTGACCACCATCGGCTCACCGTGCTCCGGATCGTCGGTGCGGACCGCGCCGAAGAACACCACCCGCGACCCGGACGGCAGGGCGATCCCGGCCATCCCGCCGCCCTTGAGCCCCTGGGCGCGGATCGTCCCGGCGGGGAACCGCAGCAGCGCGGCCGCACTGGTCAGGAAGGCGAGCGTCTCGGCACCGTCGACCAGCCAGGTCGCCCCGACCACCGCGTCACCGTCCCGCAGCCCGATCACCTCGAACTCGTCGGATCGCACCGGCCAGTCCGGGGCACACACCTTCACCACACCCTGCCGGGTACCGAGTGCCAGACCCGGGGAACCCTCCGCGGCAGCGCCGAGCGGCGCCAGGCCGACCACGGTCTCCCCCGGCTCGAGCGGCACCAGTTCGGCGGCCGACATCCCGCCACGCAACGACACCGTGCCGGCCTGCTCCGGCAGCACCGGCAGTGGCAGCACGTCCACCTTGAACGCCCGGCCGGCACTGGTCACCAGCAACACCCGCCCCCGGGCGGTGGAGTGCACCACGGCGCGTACCGCGTCGTGCTTGACCCGGCCGTGCCGCCGACGCCCCTCGGCGGACTCCTCCGACTCGGCCGCGGTACGGGCCACCAGCCCGGTCGCCGACAGGATCACCTGGCACGGGTCGTCGGCCACCTCCAACGGCCCGGCCGGAGCGGACGCGGCCAGCACCTCCTTGAGGTCACCGTCGACAAGCGTCGTCCGCCGGGGCGCGGCGAACTGCTTGACCACGGCGGCCAACTCGTCGGAGACGACCTTCTTCAGCACGTTCTCGTCGTCGAGGATGGTGGACAGCTCGGCGATCTCGGCACGCAGTTTCTGCTGCTCGGCCTCCAGCTCCAGCCGGTCGTACTTGGTCAACCGGCGCAGCGGAGTGTCCAGGATGTAGTTGGCCTGGATCTCGGAGAGCTTGAACTGGCGCATCAGGCCGCTGCGGGCCGCCTGGGCGTCCTCGCTGGCCCGGATCAGCTTCACCACCTTGTCGATGTCGAGAAGGGCGATCAGCAGACCGTCGACCAGGTGCAGCCGCTCCTCCCGCTTACGCTTGCGGTACGCGCTGCGCCGGGTCACCACCTCGTAGCGGTGGGCCAGGAACACCTCCAGCAGCTCCTTGAGCCCCAGGGTGCGCGGCTGCCCGTCGACAAGCACCAGGTTGTTGACGCCGAAGGACTGCTCCAGCGGGGTCAACCGGTAGAGATCGGCGAGCAGGGCCTGCGGGTTCACGCCGACCTTGCACTCGATGACCAGCCGGGTGCCGCTCTCCCGGTCGGTGAGGTCCTTGACGTCGGCGATCCCGGTGAGCCGTTTGGTCTTGGTCACCTCGTTGGTGATCGCGGCGATGACCTTCTCCGCGCCGACGCCGTACGGCAACTCGACCACCGTGATGGCCTGCCGACCCCGGCTGCCCTCCAGCGGCCCGATCTCCACCTTGCCGCGCATCCGCACCACGCCCCGGCCGGTCTCGTACGCCCGGCGCACCTCGTCGAGGCCGAGCAGCATGCCGCCGGTGGGCAGGTCGGGACCGGGCACGAACTCCATCAGCTTGTCGAGGGTGGCGTTCGGGTGCCGGATCAGCCACCGGGCCGCCGCGACGACCTCGCCCAGATTGTGCGGGATCATGTTGGTCGCCATCCCGACCGCGATCCCGGCGGCACCGTTGACCAGGAGATTCGGGAAGGCGGCCGGCAGCACGGTGGGCTGGGTCAGTGAGCCGTCGTAGTTGGGCTCGACGTCGACGGTGTCCTCGCCCAGCTCACCGACGAGCAGCATCGCCTCCCGCGACATCCGGGCCTCGGTGTATCTCGCCGCCGCCGGTCCATCGTCCGGGCTCCCAAAATTTCCATGCCCGTCGATGAGTGGCACGTTCAGCGAGAAGTCCTGCGCCAGCCGCACCATCGCGTCGTAGATCGCGGTGTCGCCGTGCGGATGGTACTTGCCCATCGCGTCCCCGACGATCCGAGCCGACTTCACGTGCGCCCGGTCCGGGCGGTGGCCCTGCTCGTACATCGACCAGAGGATGCGTCGGTGCACCGGCTTGAGGCCGTCGCGCGCGTCGGGCAGTGCCCGCGAGTGGATGACCGAGAAGGCGTACTCCAGGTAGGAGTCGGACACCTCGGTGGTCAGCGGGTTGTCGATGATCCGCGCGCCGGCCAGGTCGAACGCGGAACGGTCGACCTTCGTTTCCTTGCGGCGTGCCATGGCTCAGCTTTCCTTCCGAGAGACCCGATGGTCAGGCGTCGATGGCGTCACGGTCGACCCGGTCGGCGGAGTCGATCAGCCACTTGCGGCGCGGCTCGACCTTCTCCCCCATCAGCAGTTCGAGGATCCGCTCGGCGGCCTCGATGTCGTCCAGAGTGATCCGGCGGACCGCGCGGGTGGCCGGATTCATGGTGGTCTCCCAGAGCTCGTCGGCATCCATCTCGCCGAGACCCTTGAACCGGGGCACCGGGGTGACGATCTGCTTGCCGGCCTTCTCGAACCGGCGCACCGTCGACTCCATCTCCGCCTGGGTGTAGGTGTAGACGGTCTCCGGGTTGCGCCCCTTGGTCGTGATCTTGTGCAACGGTGGCATCGCGGCGTAGAGCCGGCCCGCCTCGATCAACGGCCGCATGTACCGGGCGAAGAGGGTGATCAGCAGCGTCCGGATGTGTGCGCCGTCGACATCGGCGTCGGCCATGATGAGCACCCGGCCGTAACGCAGCGCCGACAGGTCGAAGGTGCGCCCGGAGCCGGCACCGAGCACCTGCACGATCGCCGCGCACTCGGCGTTGTCGAGCACCTGCTGAAGGTTGGCCTTCTGCACGTTGAGGATCTTGCCTCGAATCGGAAGAAGCGCCTGATACTCCGCAGAACGGGCAAGTCGGCCTGTTCCGAGGGCGCTGTCCCCTTCCACAATGAACAATTCACTCCTGTCGATGCCCGAGGCGCGGCAGTCGACGAGTTTGGCGGGCATGGCCGCGCCTTCGAGCGCGGTCTTGCGGCGGGCCGCGTCCTTCTGCTGCTTCTGGGTGAGGCGTACCCGGGACGCGTCGACGATCTTCTGGAGGACCGTACGCGCCTCGGTGCGCGTCTTACGGTCGTCCAGCCAGGACTTGACGTGCTGCTCCACCAGGCCCTGCACGACCTTGGTGATGCCGGCGGTGGACAGCTCGTCCTTGGTCTGCGAGGTGAACTGCGGCTCGGGCACTCGGACGTGCACCACCGCCGTCATGCCCTCCAGGACGTCGTCCAGCGTGGGCGCGTCCTCCTTGGCCTTGAGCAGGCCCCGGGTGTTGCGCACGGCGTCGGCGAGAGTACGCGCAAGCGCCCGCTCGAAACCCTTGCGGTGGGTGCCACCGTGGGCGTTGCGAATGGTGTTGGTGAAGCACTCGACCGTGCGTTCGTAGCCGGTGCCCCAGCGGAAGGCGATCTCGACCTCCGCCCGGCGCTGCACGTTTGACTGCATGACGCCGTTGGCGTCGGCGGCGTTCTCCCGGTACGTCCCCTCGCCGGTGACCAGCAGGGTGCCGGAGACCGGCCGGTCGCCGGCCGGTGCCAGGAACTCCACCATGTCGGTGAGGCCGTTGGGGTAGTGGAAGCGCTCCTCGGTGGGCTCCTCCGTGGTGCGGTCGCGCAGCGTGTAGCCGACGCCGGGGACCAGGAAGGCGGTGTGGCGCAGCTTGGCCCGCACGGCGTCGTGGTCGAGCGTGGCACCGGTCTCGAAGTAGCGGGCGTCGTGCCAGTAGCGGATCGAGGTGCCGGTGCGGTGGCCGCGCTTCATGGCGCCGACGACCTGGAGCCCGGGGCCGGGGGTGAACGGCGCGTCGGGGCCGTCGCCGTCGAAGATGCCCGGCACGCCGTGCCGGAACGACATGGCGTGCACCTTGCCGCCCCGGCGCACGGTGACGTCGAAGCGGCGGGACAGGGCGTTGACCGCCGAGGCACCCACGCCGTGCAGCCCACCGGAGGTCTTGTAGCCGGAGCCGCCGAACTTGCCGCCGGCGTGCAGGCGGGTGAGCACCAACTCGACGCCGGAGATGCCGGAGCGGGCGTGCACGTCGGTGGGGATGCCTCGGCCGTTGTCGTCGACCTGAACCGAGCCGTCGGCGTGCAGGACGACCTCGACGGCGGTGGCGTGGCCGGCGACGCCCTCGTCGGTCGAGTTGTCCAGGATCTCGTTGACGAGGTGACCCACGCCACGGCTGTCGGTGGAGCCGATGTACATGCCGGGCCGCTTGCGAACGGCGTCCAGCCCCTCAAGGTGCGTGAGGTCGTCGGCCCCATACAGGGTGTCAGGCTCTGCGGTCAACTGGTCGTACTCCCCGGTCTCGGCGATGTGCTCTCCCGCGCCGTCGGCGGTCGGCCCGGCGCGGGCACGCCGCAGCGAGCGTAGCCGCACGCCCCGACAACCTGTGCGGACACCCGCCCGGCACGCCGAGGGCCGCTGCTGGCGGACCTGCTGCGGTCAACGCCCCGGCCACCGGTCTTATGCCCGGCGGTGCTGCTCGACGCCGGCCCGGCGACCGGTCACGGGAGCATCTGCCACCTCTGTGGGCCCGTCGGTCACAGATGTTTCCCACTGTTGACGTTCGTCACACCCGCGTGATCTCATCACGGCACCAGAGGATCTTTCATATTTCTATGAACGGATGGGGATGCCGATGTCCGCGTTGCGTCGTACCGCCGCCGCGATGGCCCTGGCCGTCACCGCGGCGACCCTCTCCACCGCCGTCGCGGCCCCCGCCGCCGCGGCCGCACCACCCACCGCGGCGGTGGCCCTCGGCGACAGCTTCATCAGCGGCGAGGGCGCCGGCTCCTACCAGCCGGTGGTCGACGTGACCGGCGTGGCGCGGGGTTTCCCGGGGTGGACAGCGCCCAACAGCGACGCCTTCTTCTGTCACCGCTCGGCAAACGCCTCACTGCACAAGGCGACGCTGCCCGGCATCCAGGACCGGTTCAATCTCGCCTGCTCCGGCGGCCAGCCGCACGACATCGCCGCCGCCTCGTCGGCCCGGACGAACGGCCGACAGGTCGCCGCCCAACTCGACCAGCTCCGCGCAGTCGCCCAGAGCCACGACATCGACCTGGTGCTGATCGGTCTCGGCTCGAACAACAGCTCGTTCACCTTCGGCGGGGTCGCCGAGAAGTGCGCCAACCGGTTCATCGCCGACGCCTGGACCGGCTGGTGGGAGTTCTGGGCATACCTGAACGGGCCGGTGGAGCAGAAGCCGTGCACGGACGCCGACCTGGCCACCGCGGCACAGCTCACCGCCGCGACGGCGGAGACCACCGCGGCGGTACGCCAGATCCTGAACACCCTGCGCGAGGTGGACGCCGACGGCCAGCACCGGGTGGTGTTGCAGGACTACACCAACCCGCTGCCGCTGGACCTGGCCCCCACCTACCACTCCGAGGACAACCGGGACGACACCCGGGACAAGTTCCGCGCACTGGGTGCCGAGCGGTACGCGGCCGGCTGCCCGATCCACCGGGCGAGCCTCGCTCCCGGTCACCGGTTCTCGCAGGGCCTCGGAACCATCGTGCGCTCCGCCCGGGACACCCTGGCCGCCGAGTTCGCCGGCACCGATCTGGTCTACCTCAACGTGCAGCGGGCCTTCGACGGCGCCCGGCTCTGCGAGAACACGAACAGCCCGACCGGCACCCTGGCCACCCCGATCCGGCTGATGGACAACCCGCCGAACGGGACCTTCGTGACCAGCCTCTCCGGCAAGGACAAGATCGCCATCCAGCGGATCGCCAACACCTGTGTGAGCTACTTCCAGACCTGCCAGGAGTCGTGGCACCCGAACGCCGCCGGGCACCAGGTGCTGGGCCAGTGCCTCTCCGGCGCGGCCACCACCGCTGCCCGCTCGGTCGCCTGCGTACGCGGCTCGAACGGCACGATCAGCGTTTCCTGACCGGCTCGGGTACCGCCCGGACCCGCGAGGTCCGGGCGGTACCCGTTGCTCATGATGCCGGTGTCGGGCCGAGGGCGAGCAGCACCGGCCCGGCCGGCCCGTCGACCAGCTCGCCGAGGCTGACCTCGTCGAGGACGGCGAGGAACGCCTCCTGTGCCCGGCGCAGCTCGGCCCGCAGCCGGCAGGCTGTCCGCAGTGGACAGGCCGGTGCGTCGCAGTCCACCACCTCGCCGTCGCCCTCGAACGCCCGGACCACCTGCCCGACGGTGTACGCCGCGCCTTCGGCGGCGAACGCCACCCCGCCGAAGCGACCCCGGATGGTCACCAGCACGTCGAGGCGCTGGAGTCGCTGCACCACCTTGGCCACATGGTTGCGGGGCAGCGCCAACTGGTCGGCCAACTCGTCCACCGTCGTCCGGCGGCCGGTCGCCGCGGCGTGCATGGCGATCCGTAGTGCCATGTCGGTGGACCTGTTGAGCTTCACGTATCGACCCTAGGCCGCGACGGCACGGTGCCACGGTCGGCCGAGGCGTCGGTGTGACCTGTGCGACCGTCGATCCGGGACCTTCGACCCTAAAACAGGTATCTGGGACTCCTGTTTTGTGTGAGGGCCCGAACGGTCGAACCATAAGGAGAACATCGTGCTCACGCAGTCCTCAGCAGCGGTGGTGTCGGTGACCCTGCCCGCGGTACGCGCGCACGGCGAGGCCATCACGCGGCGGTTCTACCAGCGGATGTTCGAGGCTCATCCGGAGTTGCTCGACCTGTTCAACCGGGGCAACCAGGCAAGCGGGACGCAGCAGGCCGCCCTGGCCGCCGCGGTGGTCGCCTACGCCGAGCACCTGACCGGTGCGAGCACCATGCCCTGGGGGCCGATTCTGGACCGGATCGCCCACAAGCACGCGTCGCTGGGCATCACCCCGGCCCAGTACACCCTCGTGGGTCGCAACCTGCTCGCCGCCGTCGGCGAGGTGCTCGGCGATGCGGTCACTCCGCCGGTCGCCGCCGCCTGGGACGAGGTCTACTGGCTGTTGGCCTGCGAGCTGGTCGCCCGGGAGGCCCGGCTCTACGCGGCTGCCGGGCTGGCGGAGGGCGAGTCGGTGTGGCGGACGTGGCGCGTCACCGCCCGCCGACAGGAGACCAGTGACGTGGTGTCGTTCGCCCTGGCACCCGCGGACGGCACGGCCGCACCCACCTTCATCCCCGGCCAGTACACCTCGGTCGCCGTCGACCTCGACGGCGGTCGCGGTCAGCAGATCCGGCAGTACAGCCTCACCGGTCGCCCCGGGGCCGCCGACTGGCGGATCGCCGTGAAGCGGCTACGCGGGATCGACGGCGCACCCGACGGCCTGGTCTCGACCTTCCTGCACGAGCAGGTGGCGGTCGGTGACACGCTGCGGCTCAGCCCGCCCTTCGGCGAGGTCAACGCGGTAGCCGGAGACGGGCCGCTACTGCTGGTCAGCGCCGGTATCGGGCTGACCCCGGCGATGGCCGCGCTGGAGCATCTGGCGGTCACCGCACCACGACGCCCGGTGGTGCTGGTGCACGCCGACCGGGCCGGCGCGACGCACGCCCTGCGCGGCGACCTGCCACGCCTGCACGCCGCGCTGCCCAACCTGCACACCACGCTGTGGTACGAGGACACGAGCGAAGCCACGCCAGGCGGACTCGCCGCCACGGTGAGCGGTGGTCGGGTCGATCCGGAGCTGATCCCGCTCACGCCCGACGCCCACGTGCACCTCTGCGGTCCGCTGCCCTTCATGAACGTGGTCCGCAGCGGTCTGCTGCGTCGGGGCGTACCGGTGGAGCGGATCGCCTACGAGGTCTTCGGCCCGGGCATGCTGCGCGGCGAGGCACACTGACTCCCCGGTCGTCCCCGGCGGCCGATGCCCCGCCGGGGGCGACCCCCGGCCGCTACCTACCCGCCGGTAACCTGTGGTCGTGAACGCGGTGGAGTACCAGCAGGAGTTCGTCCAGGTCGACGGTGCCCGGCTCGGCATCCAGGTCTACCCGGAGCCCGACGGTGTGACCGACGCCCCGGTGGTGGTGATCGCGCCCGCGATGGGGGTCCGGGCCCGTTACTACCGACCGTTCGCCGCCGCGCTGCGCGCCGCCGGGCTCGCCGTGGTCGTGGCGGACCTGCGCGGAACCGGCGAGAGCACTCCAAGGCCGAGCCGGACCTGCCGGTACGGCTACGCCGACCTGGCCGCCGACATCGGGGCGGTACGGGCGGCGCTCAAGCCCCGGCTGGACGGCCGGCGGACCCTGTTGCTTGGGCACTCCCTCGGCGGCCAGGCCGCCGTGCTGCACCTGGCCCTGCACGGCGAGCACGAGGTGGACGGGCTGGCCCTGATCGCGGTCGGCATCCCCTACTGGCGTGACTTCGCCGGCCCCCGACGGTACGGGGTACTGCCGTACACCCAGGGCATCGCGGCCACCGCCCGGTTGCTCGGCGTCTGGCCCGGATGGGGCTTCGGTGGTCGGCAGGCACGCGGGGTGATCCGCGACTGGGCGCACACCGCCCGCACCGGACGCTTTCCCGAGCTGGACGGGATGGACACCGAGGCGGCGGTACGCCGGATCCGCACCCCGGTGCTGGCGATCAGCGTCGACGGCGACCAGTACACCCCGCATCCCACGCTGGACCGGCTCTGCGCCAAGCTGACCGCAGCTCCGGTCGAGCGTGAGCGCTACGGCGCACCGGGCACCGACCTGGACCACTTCACCTGGGTACGCGCCGCCGGCCCGCTGGCCGCACGGGTGGCCGATTTCGTCACCACCCTGCCCGCACGCTGATCCGCCGAGCGGCCGGTCGGGACTCCACGCGGGCTCCCCGACAGCCGCTCGGCCCGCCTAGTCGATCTTGACTGTCGGCAGGGCAGTGCCTAAGCCGACGGGCCGGCCGAACCGCGTCGGCGAAGCCGGAACAGCAGCCGGGCCACGGTCATCGGCAGCAGGTGCAGCACCACCACCAGCACGGCCGTCAGCGTCGCGTACTGGCCCACGGAGAGCCCGGCCACGGCCAGCACCACCCCGGCGCACACCACGGTGACCAGCGCATGACCCGCGATCCGCACCACGATCCGTCCCGGCGACAGATTCATGTCGGGCTCGCCGGATCGCCGCAGAGCCGCGCCGACCGCCGCCGCGACCGCGGTCAGACCGGCGAACTGCAGGGCCCAGAGGGCAACCCGCCCGACACCGGCCTCGTCGGTCACCGACGGCGCGACGAGGGTGGCCAGCGCGAACACGACGAAGCTCGGTGGCCAGGTGAGGACGAAGGCGGTTGGCGCCGCCAGCGCGATCCTGCCCGGCAGGCTCGGCTGCGGGCGTACCTCCTGCTCGATGCGGGCCATCACCTCGCCGGGGGCCCACACGAGTTGGTGTTCCGAGCCCGTTTCGGGTGCCGGGTGCGCCATGCGGCGAGCCTAATGGGACCGGTCAATGCGATCGGGTGGGGACCTACCGGCGGCGGTCGACCACCGCCGCCCGGGCGACCCACCCGAGGTAAATGTGACCTACGCCACTCGGCGGCACAGCGGCCAGGGCTGCGGTGTCTTGCGGCCGGACCCTGACGCGAAGGAGGCACCATGACCCAGCACACGAAGGTGGTCGTCATCGGCGGCGGGTACGCCGGTGTCATGGCCGCCAACCGCCTGACCCGGCGCGCCGACGTGCAGGTGACGCTGGTGAACCCGCGGCGGAATTTCGTCGAGCGGCTGCGACTGCACCAGGTGGCGGGCGGGTCCGCCGAGGCGGTCGTCGACTACCGGGACATACTGGCCGACCGCGTCCGGCTCGAGGTCGATGCCGCGACCAGCATCGACGCGGCGGGCCACCGGATCACGACCTGGTCCGGTGGGACAATCGACTACGACTACCTGATCTATGCGGCGGGCAGCGGCAGCGTCGAGCCGGAGGTGCCCGGGGCGGCCGAACACGCCCACTCGGTCGCCACCCTGGAGGATGCACAGCGGCTGGGGAGGGTGATCGCCGCCGCGCCGCCGACGGCCTCGGTGACGGTGGTGGGCGCCGGTGCGACCGGTATCGAGACCGCCGCCGAGTTGGCGGAGGCGGGTCGTACGGTCACCCTGGTCTGCGGTGGGGTGCTCGGGCCGTACCTGCATCCCCGGGGCCGACGGTCGATCGCCCGCCGGCTGGCCAGGCTCGGGGTGACCGTGCTCGACGGCGCCGGCACGAAGGTGACGGCGGTGACGCCGGACGCCGTGCGGCTCGGTGACGGCCGGGAACTCGTCAGCACGGTGACCGTCTGGGCAGCCGGGTTCGGCGTGCCTGACCTGGCCGCGCGCAGCGGGCTGAGCACCGACGCACTGGGTCGCCTGCGCACCGACGAGACGCTGACCAGCGTGGACGACGTACACATCGTCGCCGCCGGTGACGCGGCGGCGCCGTCGGACCGGCCGCTGCGGATGAGCTGCCAGTCCGCACGTCCGCTCGGCGCGCACGCCGCCGACACGGTGCTCCGCCGGATCGCCGGTGAACCACCCGAGCCGATCAACATCGGGTTCTTCGGCCAGTGCATCGGGCTGGGCCGTCGGGCCGCCACCGCGCAGATCGCCTCCCGGGACGACACCGCGAACCGGTTCTACCTCGGCGGACGGCTCGCCGCGACCATCAAGGAGTACGCCATCAGGTCGGTGCTCAAGGAGCTGGCGCACGAGGCGCGCGAACCCGGCTCGTACCGCTGGCCGTTCAAGGATGACAAGCGCCGCCAGGTGCTGCGGGCCGGGCCCGCACGGCTCCGTCCACGGCGGAGCGTGCGTAGACCGGCGGTCGACGGCGCGGTCCGATCGGACCGCGCCGTGGACGTACCGTAACCCGCACGGAGGAGAGGTCGAGACAGTGAGTGATCGCGCCACCGAACCGGCGACCGCGACCTTCGTCGCCCACCGCAACCTGCTGTTCACCGTCGCGTACGAGCTGCTCGGGTCGGCCGCCGACGCCGAGGACGTCCTTCAGGAGACCTGGCTGCGGTGGATCGACGTCGACCTGGGACGGGTCCGCGACCAGCGTGCCTACCTGGTCCGGATCGCCACCCGGCAGGCCCTCAACCGGCTGCGCACGATGCGCCGCCGCAAGGAGGCCTACGTGGGGTCGTGGCTGCCCGAGCCGCTGCTCACCGCGCCGGACGTGGCCGAGGACGTCGAACTCGCCGAGAGCGTCTCGATGGCGTTGATGCTCGTCCTTGAGACGTTGTCGCCGACCGAACGGGCCGTGTTCGTGCTGCGCGACGCGTTCGACGTCAGCTACGACGAGATCGCCGCCGCGGTCGGCCGCAGCCCAGCGGCCGTGCGGCAGATCGCGCACCGGGCCCGCCAGCACGTCAACGCCCGCCGGCCCCGCGACGTGGTCTCCCCCGGCGAGACCCGGGCAGCGCTGGAGTCGTTCCAGCGCGCGGTCGAGACCGGCGATCTCCAGGCGCTGCTCGACGTGCTCGCCCCCGAGGTCGTCCTGGTCGCCGACGGCGGCGGCGTGCGGCAGGCCGTACCGAACCAGATCATCGGCGCGGACAAGGTGGCCCGCATGATCGTCGGTGCTCTCGGCAAGGTGCCGGGCCGGCTGACCGCGGCGGTCACGTTGCTCAACGGCAGCCCGGCCCTCGTCGTACAGCTGGATGGTGAGCTCGACGGCGTGATGGCGGTCCGGGTCGGGAAGGCGGGCATCGGCGGCCTCTACTACGTCCGCAACCCGGAGAAGCTGACCCGGGTCGAATCGGAGACCCGACTCGCCCGACGCTGAACGCCGGAGCGTCGGGGGCGCGTCGCCCGAGGTCGCGGCGATTAGCCCCACCGAAGGTGGGTAAGCCGCTGCGCCCGACACGGCGGAAGGGGACCAGATGTCTGACAGCCACACCGCACTGCGTTCGATGCACGACCTGGGCCTGGCGGCCTGGTTCGGCGGCTCCCTGATGGGTGCCTTCGGCGTCAACGGAGCCGCGGCCCGGATCGGCGACTCGACCCAACGACTTTCGGTGGCCTCCACCGGTTGGAACCGGTGGACGCCGGTCAACGCGGCGGCCATCGGCGCCCACCTCGCCGGGGCGGTCGGCGAGTTGGTGACCGAGAGTCCACGCATGGCCGCCCAGGCCGGCGTCGGCCGGGCCAGCACCGTGAAGACCGCACTGACCGTCGGCGCCCTGGCGGTGACCGGGTACAGCCGACTACTCGGCATGCGACTGGCAAAGGCCGGCCAGCCGTCGGTCGAGGGGATCACCGAGCCGAACCAGCAGACACCGGCGAACGTGGCCTCCTCCCAACGCCAGCTGAAGATGCTGCAATGGGCGATTCCGGCACTGACCGGCGCCCTGATCGTGGTCACCGCCTACATGGGTGAGCAGCAGAAGCCCGGGCAGGTCCTGCGCGGCATGCTCGGCCGCGTGGGTGGCCTGGGGCACACGTCGAAGACGATGGGCAAGGGTGCCGGCGGGATGGCGGCGGCCAAGGCGATCCGGCAGATGACGATGTCCGGCCACTGACGGCGAGACCGCACGAACGCCAGCGCACCCATGTGCCGAGCGTCGGCGTCACATAGGCCGGCGACCGGGCACCGATCAGCGAGGTGGCCATGACGGATCGGGACAGGCAGGACCGGGCACCCGAGGGTGTCGCGCCCTGGGGGACCACCGACGGCTTCGACGCGGATCCGCCGTGGGGTGCCGGTGAGCACTCCCCGATGGACGAGGGCAGCGAGGAGACCGCCGTGCCCGAGGGACGGCGTGGTGAACGACGCGCGGCCGGCACCGTCGCCGGTGATCCGACGGACCGGCCCGCCGGGCGGCACGGGTTCGGCTCGGTGGAGCCGACCCGTGCGCCGGTGGCCGGGCCCGGTGCGCCGCCGGACCCGGCGCCGTCGCGGCGCAGCTTCCCCGACGACGAGGCCGACGGAGACCTGCCGGACAACGCGCTGGAGGAGGCGACCGGGATGCACCCGGAGGGAACCTGGCGCGGCTGAGCGCCACCACGGCGTCCGGTCAGGACCGTACGGCCCGCCGGGCGGCCTCGTCGAGCAGGCCGGCCAGCCGTTCCGCGTCACGTTGGGCCTGACCGGCGCAGCAGTTGTTGAACAGCACGTGCAACTCGTCGGCCTGCCCGGCGAGGTCGACCAGCAGCTCGGACCAGCGGCGCAGTTCCTCGTCGCCGTAGGCGTACCGGAACCGGTTCTCCTTGTCGCCACTGGTCCAGGCGCTGCTGTGGCCGTGGAACCGGATCATCGCCAGATCGGCGGTGGCGACCGGGATCGGCGGCACCGAGTCCGGATGCCCCTGCGGCATGTCCACGCAGCAGAAGGTCAGCTCCTGCGCGCGCAGGAAGGCCAGCGTCTCCAGCGCCGCCGTCCCGTCGAACCAGGAGGCGTGCCGCAGCTCGACGGCGACCCGCCACGGCCGGCAGCGCGACGCCAGCTCCGCGATCCGTCGGCGGGCCGCCTCGCCACGGGCCAGCCACGGCGGAAACTGCAACAGCACCGCACCGAGCCGGTCGGCCGCCGCGATCGGCGTCAGCGCCGTCCGAAACCGGCTCCACAGCTCGTCGTACGCGGCCGCCGGCAGGTCACGCCGCCGGATCCGAGCCGGCCCGCCGGTAGGGCGGAGGTCGGCGGGCAGGGTGGCGACCGGGGTCGGGTGACCGGTGAAGAGGCTGAACGCCTTGACGTTGAAGGTGAACCCGTCGGGTGTGGCGTCGACCCAGCCCTGCGCCGTCTCTGGTGCGGGCACCGCGTAGTACGACGTGTCCACCTCGACCAACCCGAACCGGCCGGCGTAGTGGCCCAGCCGACCGGCCGGGGTGTTCACCTGGCGCGGGTACCAGCCGGAACGCACAAGCGTCCGGTCCGCCCACGAGGACGTGCCCACCTTGATGACACCCATGTAATTCAGTGGACCGCCGAACGGGCGGATCGGCAACCGCTGGGCGGTGACCGCCGGGCCGACCCGTTGGTAACGTGCCGCGATGACCTTGCGGCGTCGATCCGTGGCGGTGGTGCTCCGCCTGACGATCGTGATCAGTGTGCTGGCCGGTGTGGTGCTCACCGCGCTCGGCCCGGCCACGGTGACCGGACTGCTGCCGTACTTCACCATCCAGAGCAACCTCGCCGTGGGTCTGGTCGCCGGGTACGCGGTCTGGCGGGCTCGCCGGGGTCGGCCCGATCCGCCGGACGGGCTCACCGGTGCGGTGACCCTCTACATCACCATCACCGCCGTGGTGTACCACCTGGTGCTGGCCAACCCGGCCAGCCCGTTCGCCATGCCCCAGCCGGACCGGGCCCTCGGCGAGGCGTTCGGTAACCAGTTCCTGCACACGGTGGTGCCGCTGCTCGCCGTCGCCGACTGGGCGCTGCTCGGCCGGCACGGGCTGCTGCGCCTGCGGCATGCGCTGTGGTGGTTGGCGTTCCCGCTGGGTTACCTGGGCTTCGCCCTGGTGCGCGGGCTGCTGGTGCACCGCTACCCGTACCCCTTCCTGGACGCGGCAGAGCTCGGCTACGTCGGGGTGGGGATCGTCTCGGCCTGCCTCGCCGTGGTGTTCTGGCTGCTCGGCCTGCTGCTCGTCGGCACCGACCGGACGCTGACCCGGCTCCGCCCGGCATCCGTGCCGGCCGACGCGGACCCGCTGCCGGCGGCCCGACCTAGTCCTGCCGGGTCGGCACCGCCTGGTCCTGCCGGGTCGGCACCGCCCGGCGCTGTGGCACCGACGGCGGAGGGGGCGGAGGGCACGAGGTCGGCGGAGGTGGTTTGAGTCGGGTTCCGTCGGGGAGCCCCCGGGCAGGCGTCACGAGGACGGGAGACAGGGATGCGTGCACTGCGGCTACCCGCCTGGAAGACCGAGCCCGAACTGGTCGAGGTCGACGAACCGACACCCGGCCCGGGCCAGGTGGTGGTGCGGATCGGGGCCGCCGGTGCGTGCCACTCCGACCTGCACCTGATGCACGACTTCGAAGCCGGTGGTCTGCCCTGGAATCCGCCGTTCACGCTCGGTCACGAGAACGCGGGCTGGGTGCACCGGCTCGGCTCCGGGGTCACCGGGTTGGAGGTGGGCCAGCCGGTGGCGGTCTACGGCCCCTGGGGCTGCGGTCGCTGCGCCCGTTGCCGGGTCGGTGTCGACAACTACTGCGAGAACCCGACCGCCGCGCCGGTGCCGGGTGGAGGTGGTGGCCTCGGTCTGGACGGCGGAATGGCCGAATACGAGTTGGTGCCGGATGCCCGGCACGTGCTGCCGCTGCCCGAGGGGCTCGATCCGGTCGACGCCGCGCCGTTGACCGACGCCGGGCTCACCCCGTACCACGCGATTCGCCGGTCCTGGCCGAAGCTGCCACCCGGCAGCACCGCGCTGGTGATCGGTGTCGGTGGGCTCGGGCACGTCGGCGTGCAGATCCTCAAGGCGACCACCGCGGCCCGGGTCGTCGCGGTGGACACCCGGGAGGAGGCGCTGCGGCTCGCCGAGGAGTGCGGTGCCGACCTGACGATGCGCTCGGCCGAAGGCACCGCCGAGGAGATCCGCAGGGTCACCGGCGGCCGGGGCGCCGACGTGGTGCTCGACTTCGTCGGCGCCGACACCACGCTGAAGCTGGGCGTCGCCGCCGCCCGCACCGTGGGTGACCTGACCGTCGTCGGGCTCGGCGGCGGCTCCCTGTCGGTCGGCTTCTTCTCCGTGCCGTACGAGGTCAGCATCCAGACCACCTACTGGGGCAGCCGCCCGGAACTGCTTGAGGTGCTCGACCTGGGTGCGCGCGGGCTGGTGCGACCGAAGACCACCACGTTCGGCCTGGACGAGGCGATGAGCGCGTACCGGATGATGCAGGACGGCAGTCTGGAAGGTCGGGCCGTCATCGTGCCGTGAGCTGCCCGGGCGAGTCGTCCCCATAGAATGATCATGTGGTCGCCGCGTTGGAGCTGTACCTGGACACCGTCGCCACCCGGCGGATCCGGGTGCTGTGGGACGCCCTGGAGGCCGAGGGGGTGCAGAGCATGCGCTCCCTGCTGGAACAGCGGCACCGGCCACACGTCTCACTCGCGGTCGCGCCGCGTTTCGACCCGGAGCAGGTCACGGCGGCGCTGGCCGGCACCACGGTGGCGGCACCGCTGCGGTTGTCGTTCCAGCACGCCGGCCAGTTCGTCGGCCGGGTGCTCTGGCTGGGTCCGGTACCCACCCCGGAACTGCTGGCGCACCACCGGCGGGTGCACGACCTGCTGGTCGCGGGCGGGGTGACGTTGGTGGAGCACTACCGGCCGGGCCGGTGGGTACCGCACTGCACCCTGTCCATGCGGGTGCCGAACGCCCTGATGGCCACCGCCGTACGCCGCTGCCTCGAAGTGCTCCCCCTGGAGGCCACAGTCGTCTCCGCCGCCCTCACCGACCACGCCCGCAACATCTCCCACCCCCTCCCCTAGCCACCCCACACCCCCCACCCCCACTACCCACCCCACCCACCCCGCCTCGCCCGGTTGATCATGAGGTTAGCGGCGGTGTTGATCTCCAAGACTGCCGCTAACCTCATGATCAACGGGGTGGGTGGGTGGGTGGGTGGGGGGGTGGGGGGGTGGGTGGGGTGGGTGGGTGGGGTTGTGGGTCAGGAGGGGTCGGGGCGGCCGTTGCGCCAGTAGCCCATGAAGGCGACGGCGCGGCGGTCCAGGCCGCGCTCGGCGACCAGGTGTCGGCGGAGGCTACGGATGACTCCGGCCTCTCCGGCCAGCCAGGCGTAGAGCGGGGCCGTCGGGAGTGCGTCGGGCACCTCCCAGAGGATCTCGTGGTCCACGTCCACCTCGTCGACCGGTTGCGGGGTCGGCCCGCTCCCGTTGACCGGGGCGCTGCCCAGCAGGTCGCCGGCGGCTGCGGCGACCGCGGCAACGAGGCGGCTGCCGTATCCACCGGCGCCCCGGGGCAGCCAGGTCACCTCGACACCCGGCGGTGTGATCAGCGGCAGCGCGTCACCGGCCTCGGGGACCTCCAGCAGCACCCGGCCGCGCGCGTCCAGCGGTAGCCGTTCGCAGATGCCGCTGATCGCCGGCACCGCCGTCTCGTCCCCGGCCAGCAGCAGGCACCCGGTCGACGGGGGCCGGAACTCGACCCCGCCGTGGTCGCCGCCGTACGCCGAGTCGGGGCCCACGATGGCGATCTCGTCACCGGGGCGGACCCGGCGGGCCCACCGGGTGGCTGGTCCGCCGTCGCCGTGCAGCACCAGGTCGACGTCGACCTCGCCCAGGTACGGCCGGACCGCGCGCACCGTGTACGTACGGATTGGATTGCGTTCGTGATCCGGCAGGGTCCGCCACCGCGCGTACCAGTCCGGCCCCTGCGGGAGGTGGACGCTGGCCTGGCCGGGCAGCGGCAACGCCAGCTTGATCCGCTGGTCGTAGCCGTTGTCGGCGAAGCGGTCCAGGTCGGGACCGGTGAAGGTGACCCGGACGAAGGACGGGCTGAGCCGACGTACCGCGCGGACCTCGACGGCGAACAGTCGCCAGGGTGCGACGGGCAGGGTGTGGGTCATGGTGCCTCTCCGGGTCGGTTCGGTGCGCTTACCGGGGTGGGGCGGCGGCGCGTGAACGCCACAGCAACCAGACGAAGTAGGGGGTGCCGATCATGGCGGTGACCAGCCCGGCGGGGATCTGGGCCGGGGCGATCACGGTGCGGCCGAGCGTGTCGGCGAGACTGACCAGGGCCGCGCCGAGGAGGGCGGCGACCGGGAGCACCCGGGTGTGCCGGCCGCCGACGAGGGCCCGGGCCGCGTGCGGTGCGACCAGGCCGACGAAGCCGATCACGCCCACGGCGGAGACCGCTGTCGAGGTGAGCAGGGCCGCCGCGCCGAGCGCGATCAGTCGGGTGCGTTCCAGCCGGACGCCGAGTACCCGTGGGGTGTCGTCGTCGAGTGTCATCAGGTCCAGCTCGCGCCGGGCGGCCACCACGGCCGGGGTGAGCACCAGCAGGGCTATCGCCACCGGCAGCACCTGGGTCGCGGTTCGGCCGTAGGTGGAGCCGGAGAGCCAGGTGAGGGCCTTGCCGGTGTTCCAGGGATCAAAGGCGACGATCATGAAGGTGATCATGGCCATGCCGCCCTGCCAGGCACCGAAGCCGATCAGGACCAACCGGTCGGAGCTGAGGCCGCCACGCCAGGCCGCGCCGTACACGAGCGCGAAGGCCAGCATGGCGCCGAGCCCGGCGACCCCGGAGACGGCCCAGACACCGGCCAGCGGTACGAAGGTGAGCAGCGAGACCGCCCCCAGTCCAGCGCCGGCGGTGATGCCGAGAATGCCGGGCTCGGCCAGCGGATTGCGGCAGACCGCCTGCACGGTGGTGCCGGCGACCGCCAGGGCCGCGCCGGCCAGCATCGCGGCGGCGACCCGCGGCCACCGCTGATCGAGCACGAAGGTGTACGCCGGCCCGGTGCTGCCGTTGATCCAGTTGACGATGTCGCCGAGCAGCAGCCAGGTGTCCCCGGCGAGCATGCCGAGCAGCACCGCCCCGGCGGTGACCGTGGCGGCGACCGCCACCACGGTGCGGTGGAAGGCCGCGGAGCGTACGGCGGCGTGCCCGCCGGTCGGGCGGCGGGTGGGGCCTGCGTCGCGGTGCCGGCGGGCCAGCCAGATCAGGATTCCCGCGCCGAACAGGGTGGTCACCACGCCGGTGGGAATGTCGACGCCGGCCTGACCACCCATCAGGGCCCGCAGCAGCACGTCGGAGCCGAGGACGATGATGACGCCGGCCATGCCGGACAGCGGCAGCAGGATCCGGTGCCGATGGACTCCGGGCACAAGCGGACCGAGCAGCCGGACGATCACCGGCGCGCAGAGGCCGACGAAGCCGACCGGGCCGGTGAGGGTGACCGCCGCGGCGGACAGCAGCACGGCCAGCACGGTGACGATCAGCCGGGTCCGGCGTACGTCGATGCCGAGCACGGTGGCGGTGTCGTCGCCGAGGGCGAGGATGTCGAGGCGGTGGCCGAACAGCATCAACGCCGCGACGGCGGCCACGATCACCGGGGCGAGTTGGGTGAGCGTGTCGAGGTCGCTCTGCACCAGGGAGCCGTTGCCCCACGCGAACAGGCCGATGGTGGCCTGCTCGAACAGCAGGAGCAGCAGCATGGTCACCGAGCTGAGCGCCAGCGCGGTGGCCGAGCCGGCGAGGATCAGCCGGGTGGTGCCGGCCTGGCCGCCGGAGGACATCGCCATCACCAGGCCGGCCGCGGCGAGGCCACCGCAGAAGGCCAGACCACCGGCGGGCAGCGCGGGCAGTGCGATGCCGAACGCGGCGACCGAGACGATGGCCAGGTGTGCGCCGGCGTTGACGGCGAGGGTGTCCGGGGACGCGAGAGGGTTGCGGGCGATCGACTGAAGTGCCGCACCGGCGAAGCCGAGGGCCACACCGATGGTCAGCCCGGCGAGCAGCCGGGGCACCCGGGACGCGACGAGCACCCGGGCGGTCTCGTCGTCCCCGCCGGTCAGCAGGCGGAGCAGGTCGAGCGCACCCACGGCGGAGGTGCCCTGGGTGAGGTGCACCGCCACGACCACCAGCAGCAGCACGGTGGCGATGACGAAGATCCCGGCGACGCGCGGAACCGAGGGGCGCCCGGCCGGAGCCGGCTGGACAGCCGGCTCCGGACGCGAGGGCGCGGACAGCATGGTCACACCGCGTAGGTGTTGACGAGCTGGTCGATGTACTGCTTGCCGGAGAGCGGCCCGCCGAAGGTCCAGATGCCGTCGGGCATCCGGTGCAGGTTGCCCTGCTTCACGAAGGGCAGCGACTTCCAGATGGCGTTGCTGTTCAGCCCGTCGGCGAAGACGTCGACGCCGTCCGAGGCGTTGTAGAAGAAGTGCAGGTCCGGGCTCTTGAGCACGGTCAGGCCCTCGACGTCGGTCTGGCCCAGGCCCCAGGCCGGGTCCGTCTCGCCGGTCCAGGCGTTGGTGAGGCCGAGCTGGATGCCGATCTGGGAGACCAGGGCGCCCTCGCCGAACATCCGGATGCTTACCGTGCTGCCTTCCTTCCAGCCGTCGGCGATGGCGAACGGCTTGCCGGCGGCACCGGCGTCGGCGATCTTCTTCTTGCCGTCGGCGATGGCGGCGTCGAAGTCGGCGAGCAGCTTCTCGGCCTCGGCGGCCTTGCCGACCGCCGTGGCGATCATGTTCAGGTCGGCCCGCATCCGGCCGAGGTTGTCCGCGGCGTCGCTGCCCTTGGTCACGATGACCGGGACGTACTTCTCCAACTGCGTGATCACGTTGGCGCCGCGGTCGTCCTCCATGACCACGAGGTCGGGTTGCAGCGCCACGATGGAGTCGATGCTCGGCTCACCGCGCGTGCCCACGTCCTTGACGCCCGCGTCGAGCTTGGCGGCGCTGACCCAGGTCGCGTACCCCTTGGGGTCGGCGACGCCGACCGGCATGACGCCGAGGCTGACCAGCATCTCGACCTCGCCCCATTCGAGACCGACCACCTTGGTCGCGGGGGCGTCGAGCTTGACCTCCTTGCCCCGGCTGTCGGTGACGGTGACCGGGCCGCTGGCGGCGGGAGTGGTGGCGGCGGGCTCGGTGGTGTTCTCGGTGGTGCCGCAGGCGGCCAGCAGCACCGCGGTGGCGGCGGCCACCAGGGCGGTTACACGGGTACGGGACATGATGTTCTTTCTCGGGTGGGTGTCGTGAACGGTCTGTGCTCAGACCGGGATTCGGGCCAGGTGCCGGCCCACGGGTCGGGTCGTCACCAGCCCGCTGAGCGGGTCGATGCTGACCTCGATCCGGATGCCGTAGGTCTCGGTCAGGTCGTGTTCGGTGAAGACCTCGGCCGGGGTGCCGGTGGCGCGGACCCGGCCACCGTGCAGCAGGACCACCTCGTCGGCCACCGCGGCGGCCTGGTTGAGGTCGTGCAGCACGACGCCGACCGCGACCCCGTGGTCGTCGGCGAGGTCACGCATCAGATCGAGAATCCCGACCTGGTAGCGCAGGTCGAGGAAGGTGGTGGGTTCGTCGAGCAGCAGCACCGGGGTGTCCTGGGCCAGGCAGGTGGCCAGCCAGACCCGCTGGAGTTCGCCACCGGAGAGTTCGTCCACCGGCCGGCCGGCCATCGCGGTGACGCCGGTGACCTCCATCGCGCGGGCGATGGCGGCCGGGCCGTCCGGGTCGTCGGCCCGCCAGCGGCCCCGGTAGGGGTGGCGGCCGTAGCCGACGACGTCGCGGACGGTGACGCCGTTGGGGATCGGCCTGCTCTGGGCGAGCAGGGTCACCCGGCGGGCGTACTCCTTGGCGGGCAGACCCGCGGCGGCGATGCCGTCGGCGAAGAGCACACTGCCGCTGTCGAGCGGATGCAGCCGGGCCAACGCCCGCAGCAGGGTGGACTTGCCGCTGCCGTTGGGACCGACGAGCGCGGTCACCGTGCCGGGACGCAGGGTGATCGCGGCGCCGTGCACCACCGTGGTGCCGTGGTAGCCCAGGCGCAGGTCGACACCCCGTAGGCTCTGCTCGGCGTCTTTCGACATCAGTCCGCTCGACATGCGGTTAGGCTAACCTAACCTAAGTACCTGTCAAGACGCGGGTCTGTCTCACTCTCATCGGCCCCACCCGTCCCCTCCCGGCGCTGGTGAACAGGGTCGATACGGCACGCCGCGTCGCCGACCGGTTCCCTGGCGCGAACCCGGACGAGCAGCCACCTGCGATCGGGCGGGACGCCGATGCCGGGCCACCCGTCAGGCAGCCCGAAATCCGTACCGGGGTGGGACGACAGAGCAGTCGGAGCAGCGGTAACGTTGCGCGTCATCCACCGCCGGCCCGCCGGCGTGGCGCTCTTCGATCCTACGGAGGATGGGGCATGTCCATCGGCGAGGAGCCGTTCGCAGTCCGCGACGACCTGGCCTCGCGGCCGAATTTCGAGGTCGCCCTGCGCGGGTTCGACAAACGGCAGGTCGAGCGCTATGTCGAGCAGATGGACGGCCGACTCGCCGCCATCTCGGCAGAACGGGACCGGGCCACCGCGCACGTACGGGAGCTGAGCGGAAAGCTCCAGGCGGTGCAGAGCGAGATGGCCGAGCTGCGGCAGCGACCGGCGCAAGTGGACAAGGCCACCTTCCAGGACGTGGGCCCGATGGTCGGTCAGATCCTGGACCTGGCCGAAAAGCAGGCTGCGGCAATCATCGACACACACACCCAGCGGGCCACCAAGCTCCAGGCGGAGGCGGAGAAGACGCTCGCCAACGCGCGGGAACGCACCGTCAAGGCACTTGCCGACCTCGAGGAGGAGCTGGCCGGCCGACGGGCGGAGCACGAGAAGACGTACGAGGAGTTGCGGGCGGCGGCCGACGCGGAACTGGCCGAGACCCGCGAGCGGGCCGACAAGCTGCGCGCCGACGGGGAGGCCGCGCACGAGCGTGCGCAGCAGGAGGCGCAGCGGATCGGCGAGCAGTGCCGCCAGCAGGTCGAGCAGGCCCGCTCGGCGGCGGAGGCGCTTACCACCTCGGCGCGTACCCAGATCCACCAGGAGATCCAGGCGGCCCGGTCGAAGAGCCAGCAGGAGCTGGCGCAGTGGCAGGCCACGGTCGAGGAGGAACTGGCCGAGCGGCGGGCCACTGCCGAGGAGGACCTGGCCGAGCAGCGGGCCGCCGTCGAGCGTGAGCTGGCCGCGCAGCGGACCGCCGCCGAGCAGCGGGTCAGCTCGATGATCGCCGACGCCCAGCAGTACTCGGCGGAGATCCGCAAGCGCGCCGACGAGCAGGCGGCCGAGGTGCGCGAGCTCAGCGACGAGCAGGCCGCGGCAGCCGAGGAACAGCTGCACGCCGTCCAGCTTGAGGTCGGCGAGCAGCGTCAGGCCCTCGCCCAGTTGCACGAGCAGTTGGACGACGCCGAGCAGCAGCTCGACGAGGCTCGCCGCGCCAAGGACGCCACCGAGGCCGAGCTGACCCGGCTGCGGCAGTTGCTGGAGGAGACCAGCCACGAACTCGTGGCGGAGCGCCAGCGGCTGGACGAGGTGCGCCGGGCGGCCGAGGCCGCCGAACGGCACGCCAAGGAGACCCGGGCCCGGGTGCAGCGGGAGGCCAAGCGGGTCGCCGATCTGGCGGCCGCGGCGGTGATGGCCGCCGCGGCGGGTGGCGGCGAGACCGCCGAGTACCCGATGGTGGCCGCCCGACTCGGGGTTTCCCGAACCGCTGGCGACGCGGCCACGGCGGGCGGTGGCGAGGGGACCTCGGCGGCCGGCGGTCAGACCGAGGCCGCGGCCGCCGCTGGGGAGGTGGACGTCGAGCGAGCCGGGTCGGATCCGGAGCGGACGGTCACCGACGGTGCCGATCCGGCGGGCCGGGACCGCAACGGCGCCGCGACCGGCAGGCCGGGTGGTCCGCAGCCGGGCGGACCCGGCGGCGGCCCGGAGCAGGGTGCACGCCCGGCGGTGGATCCGGTGGCTCGCGCGGCGGCGGCGGTGGCGGCCGGCGGGCCGGGCGGCATCGACTGGTTCGCCGGCCAGGCCGCGCACCAGCAGTCCGAGGCGGAGGAAACGCCGGCACCCGGATCGACCGAAACCGACCGGGCACCGGAACCCGCAGCGAACTGAGCCCGATCCGTCGGGCAACGGACGATGGGCCGCCCAACCCCGAGGGCTCGGGGCGGGCGGCCCACTGCGCTCAGGACCGGCCCGCCACCAGTTCCGGTTCCCGCGCGGTCGGATCCGGCACCAGCCCGGAGGGGCCGTAGACAAGGCCCTTGCGCCGCGCGCCCCACTCGAACATCCGGTGTAGCGGAGTCGCGGCGAAGGTGGTCACGATGGCCATGATGGCCAGCACCGTGTAGAGCTGCTGGCTCACCAGGCCGGCGGAGAGCCCGATGTTGAGCAGGATCAGCTCCATCAGCCCACGGGCGTTGGCCAGTGCGCCCATCGACCCGGCCTCCCGCCAGGTCATGCCCTGCCAGCGGGCCGCGAGGCCGACGGCACCGAACTTGCCGACGAAGGAGGCCACCAGCACCACGGCGGCCACCAGCAGCACGGAAGGCTCGAAGATGAGGCTGAGCTTGGTGTTCAGTCCGGAGTAGATGAAGAAGGCCGGTAGCAGCAGGTACGCGGCGAGCGGCTCGGCTCGTTCCCGGAGCGCGTCGACGAAGCGCCCACGCGGCATGACCGTGCCCGCGACGAAGGCACCGAAGACCGAGTAGATGCCGACGTAGTCGGTGAACCAGGCGGCGAGGAGAACCACCGTCAGCGTGACGGTCAGCGGCCCCACCGGCAGTGCCGCCGTCTCACCGGCGTTACGTCGCCGCTCCGCCCAGCCCTCGACTCGGCGCAGCAGGGGCCGACCCACGAGGATCATGAAAAGCAGGAACGCCAGCCCACCCCCGAGGGCCACGACGCCCCCGGCGAACCCGCCGGAGGCGGTGGCCACCACGATCGCCAGCAGAATCCAGGCACACGCATCGTCCGAGGCCGCACAGGCCAGGGCCATCGTGCCGAGCCGGGTGCGCAGCAGGCCCGAGTCGTACACGATCCACGCCAGCATGGGAAACGCGGTGATGGCAATGGCCGAGGCGATGAACAGTGCCCCCTGCCAGGGTGCGACTCCGGCGGTGAAGTACTCGTCACTGTGGACGGTCAACCACCAGCCGAGCACGCCACCGAGCAGCAACGGCACGCCGAGCCCCGCCGAGGCGGTGGCCCCGGCCTGCCGGACGTGCCCCCGGAGAATACCCAGATCGAACGAGCAGCCGACCAGAAACATGTAGACGACGAGGCCGAGTTGCCCGATGACATAAATGGCGGTCAGCGAGGGGTGCGGCATGGTTTCACCACCGACCTGCAAAGTCAGGGGAAACATCCATTCTTGTGCCGCTGGCCACAATAGCCCGAACAATGAGGGCCCCAGCAGGAACCCGGCGACCATGATGGCGACCACCTGCACCTGCCCCAACCTGCGGAACAGCGGCCAAATCAGCCGATAGACGGCCAGGATCACGGCCATTTGCAGAAAGAGATGCATGGCGATTTCAAGCATCGAAGGCATGAGCCATCCATTTCTCGATTGGCACGACAAAGGGGGACAGCGTTCGGCCGAAATTCCTCCCGCGGAATTATCGACGATGCTAGATCCGGCCCGAAGCGGCGACAAGAGCGACCCAGCGCCCCCGACCGTCCGGTGGCGGACACTCCACGACCCGACCTGCTTGCCACACCGGTGCCACCGGTGGAAACGACGAAAGGTCTGGTTGGTCGAGTCTTTCTTCGCGCTCCAGAAGTGACCTTCCTCCGCACCCGGCGAGGTTCGATCGATATCGGGTCGGCCGGGACGGCAGCCGATGACACCCATGGGTCCGGGGTCTCGGTCTGGCGTGAGACCGAGACCACCGGACGAAGGGTGCGCCCGCCGGGCCGGTCAGAACGGCCGGCGGGGCAGCCAGCCGAGGAAGCGGTTGCGCGCCCGGGCCAGCGGCAGCCCGGGTAGATCCCGGGCTGCGGCGAGCAGACACGAGCCCAGGTAGACCGCGAGCGCGGCGCGGGCCCCGCCGAACTCCGCGAGCAGTTGGCTCTGCTTGACCGCGCACGGCCACTCCTGCCCGCAGCCGGTGCAGGTCCAGTTCGGCGGCGAGGGCAGGTGCTCCGGCGGCTTGGCCGAGCGGTAACGAACGGTGGCGCTGTTGCGTCGGCCGACCCGGGTGGGGGCCCGGTGTGGATCGCCGGGCGCGGGATGCCGATGGGTGAACAGTTCCCGTCGCGCCAGTCCGAGCGCCCCGCCCACCCGGACCAGTGCGTCCGGCCCCGGGCGGTAGCCGACCAGGGCACCCAGCAGGTGATGGCCCAGCAGGTCGAAGGCGTCCGGCCCGAGGGTGAGGTCGCGGCAGAGCGCGATCAGTCGCGTCGGTGCCGCCACCCGCTGCGCCACCAGAGCGCAGCGCAGCACGTCCCGCAGACCGCCACCCAGGTCGGACATGCGGGATCCCACGATGCCGGTCAGGTCTGTCTCACCGGCGATCCGCCGGAGTGCCTCAGCCGTCGCCAGTCGGACGATGTCAGTCGGATCCTTGGTCTCCAACACCCCACCCCTTCACCCGTTGGTCGATCAGCTACCCCTCGTTCGACACCCTTCGCATGATCATGGCCACGGAGGGTTGTCGGCTAGCCCGGTGCGCGCACGCCGGACCGTACCGATTAGCCCAAAAACGAAAACTCCCCTGACATCGACAACGAGCGAGATCCACCCGCGCGACGGATGCGCCACGAAAACTTCATGGGAGTCCTTCCTTTGTGGATACCATCGATGGGAATCCTGGCTCCGCATGTCCTACCGCTTTCCGGATCCACCACGTCTCGCCGGGTGCCGTCCCGGCGTGCCGAAGCGCCCTCCGTCCAGGTCGATGGAGACGTAGTGAAGACGAAGGTTCCGACCACCCACCGGTTCGACAGCTGCGACCCGGAGACGATCCACGACTTCCTGGCGCGCGCCTATCGCGGGAAGGTCTCCGTCCGCCCGGCCGGCGGCGTCCGCTACCGGTTCCGCCACCACCGGGTGGACGCGGGCTCGTTCTGGTTGGAGGCATCGGATCAGTCGACCCGGCTCGATATCGATGTCGAGCCGGCCGCCGGGCTGGTGATCTGCGAGGTCGTCAACGGGCGCATCGACCGCACCTGCGGAGCGTACGGCCGGTTCGGGCCGGGCGACATCTTCCTGGTCACGCTTCCCGACCTGCCCTGCTCGCTGCGCTGGTTACCGGGCAGGGTCACCACCTGCCTGCTCGGCCTCTCCGTCCTGGACCGGGTGACCGGAACAGCATCCGCCGGCCGGGCGAGCACCGTCCAGTTCACCGGGCTGACCCCGGCCTCGCCGGCCCTGGCGGGGCTGTGGCGGCACACCACCAGCTATCTCAACCACGTCGTGCTGAGCAATCCGTACGCGTACCGCGAGCCCCTGGTCATCGCCAACGCGGCCCGGATGCTGGCCGCCTCGGCCCTGGCGGTCTTCCCCAACACCACCGCGGGCTGGCCCTCCGCCACCGACCGGCGCGCCGCGACCACCGCCACGCTGCGCCGGGCCACGGCGTTCATCGAGGAGTACGCCGACCGCGACATCGGTGCGGCCGACATCGCCGCCGCCGCCCAGGTCTCGTTGCGGACCCTGCAACTGGCATTCCGCCGACACCTCGACACCACCCCGATGGCGCACCTGCGCCGGGTCCGGCTCGACCGCGCCCACCGCGATCTGATGCAGGCCGACCCGCGCCAGGAAACCGTCTCGGCGATCGCCTCGCGTTGGGGGTTCCTCAGCCACAGCCGGTTCACCGCGCGCTACCACGCCACCTACGGATTTCCGCCCAGCCGCACCCTGCACGCCTGACGGCCACCCTGACCGACCGCCCGCGGCAGACCACCGTCCGCACGATGGCCGCCCCACCTCATCGGTGCCAGAATCGCACCATGCGGGGTACGCTCGTCGGCCGCGACGGGGTGTTCGATCAGGCCTGGCGCGCACTGCGCGAGCCGGGGTCGGTGCTGTTGGAGGGCCCGGCCGGCATCGGCAAGACGACGTTGCTCCGGGAACTGGTCACCGAGGCGACGCGGGCCGGCTGGTCGGTGCTGACCTGCGGGCCGACCGAGTGTGAGAGCGACCTGCCCTTCGCTGCCCTCGCCGACCTGCTCCGCCCCCTGGCGGACCTGGTGGTGGAGCTGCCCCGCCCGCAGCGTGTCGCGGCCGAGATGGTGCTGCTCACCCGGGACAGCGACGAGACCGTCGACGAGCGGGTGGTCGGTGCCGCCACCCGCTCGCTGCTGGAGGCGGTGCTTGCCGCCGGCCGGCCGGTGCTGGTCGCCGTGGACGACTCGCCGTGGCTGGACCGGCCGAGCGAACGAGCGCTGCGGTTCGCCCTGCGCCGGGTCGGGCCCGGGCTGTCCACCCTGGTCGGCTGCCGCACCGACAACACGCCCACGCTGCGGACCGCGCCGCTCGGGCTCGACTCCGGTCCCGGCCGGCTGACCCGGCTGGCACTGGCTCCGCTGGGAGTGGGCGCCCTGCACCACCTCCTGCGTGAGCGGGTCGGTGCCACCCTGAGTCGTTCCCTGCTCGCCCGGATCGCCCGGGAGGCTGCCGGTAACCCGCTGGTCGCCATCGAGGTGACCCGCGCGGTGCAGCGCCTGCCGCAGCCACCGGAGCCGGCGCAGGATCTGCCGGTGGCCTCGTCCATGCACCAGCTCCTCGGTGAGGTGCTCGCCCGGCTGCCGGACCGCTGCCGGGACGCCGTACGGCTGGCCGCCCTGCTCGGCGTACCCCTGCTTCGGGACCTGGCCGCGGCGGGGATCTCCCCCGCCGCGTTCGACGCCGCGGAGGAGGCCGGCCTGCTCGTGGTTGGGGCGGTGCGAGTGGAGTTCACCCATCCGGTCTACGCGGCGGCGGTCCGCGCCGGCATCCCACCCGGCGTTCGGCGCGGCCTGCACCGCCGGCTGGCCGAGGTGGTGGCCGATCCGGACGAACGGGTCCGCCACCTGGCCCTGTGTACCACCACGCCGGATCCGGTGGTCGCCGATGCCCTCGCCGCGGCTGCCGCCCGGCAGTACGCGCGGGGCGCGCCGGAGGCCGCCGCGAACCTGTACGAGTCGGCGGCGCGGCTCACTCCGGTCGACGACGAGGCCAGCCGGGGCCAGCGGCTGCTGGCGGCGGCCCGTTGCCGCTTCGGATGTGGCGATCATCCCGGCGCACGCGTCGCCGCCGAGGCGGTGGCCGCCGAGTTCGGCGGCGACGTCCGCGCGGAGGCGCTGCTGCTGCGCGCGGTGGTCGCCTGGAGCGCCGACGAGTCCGGCGGCACAGCGGTCGAGGCAGCCGGCCGGGCGCTGGCGGCGACCCGTCCGGATTCCCCGCTGGCCGGCCGGATCCACGCCCACCTGGCGCTCTTCGTCGACCTGCCGGATCCGGCACGGGCCCATGCCGAGGCAGCGATCGCACTGCTCACCGGGCCCGGTGGAGACCGCACGCTGCTCGCCGCGGCGCTGCTGCACCTGTTCTTCAACGAGGTACGCGCCGGCGAACCACCCCGCGTCGAACTGCTCGACCGGGCGCTGGAGATGGAGGGCTCGGAGCCGTCGTGGCTCGCCGGCACGATCCCGGCCATCTGGTGGAAGTCGATCGACGACCCGGCCGGGGCCCGACGACGGCTGGGCCAACTGCTGGGCCTGGCGGCGGCTCGGTCAGACGAACCCTCGCAGTACGACCTGCTCAAACACCTCGGCGAGACCGAGCTGCTGGCGGGGCGGTGGTCGGCTGCCGAACGGCACATCGCGGCGGCCCGCGAGCTCGGTGAGCTGCTGGGTACCGAGGCGACCGCGGAGATCTGGCTGGCCGGGCTGCTCGACGCGCTCCGCGGCCGACTCGACGTGGCGCAGCGGGTGGCCGAGGCGGGGCTCCGACTGGGCGAGCAGCTCGACGACGACTGGTGTCGGCGGATCCACCTGCAACTGGCAGCGTTCGTGGCGCTCTGCGCCGGCCGGATGGCCGACGCCGCAGCCGGGTACGGCCGACTTGCCGCGACGGTCGACCGGATGGGTCTGGCCGAGCCGCTCGCACAGCGCTTCGAGACCGACTGGATCGAGGCGTGCGTGGGTGCCGGTGACCTGGTCACGGCGCGCGGTGCCCTGAACAGGCTGGCGGAACGTCACCGGCGGTTGCCCCGCCCCTGGACGCTGCTGGGCCTGGCGCGCAGCCGCGCTTTGCTGGACAGCGCCAGTGGCGTCGACCCCTCGGCTGCCCTGGACGACCTCGCCGCCGCGCGGGCCGCCGTGCCGCCGGAGGTCCTGCCGCTGGACCGGGCCAGGTGTCTGCTGGTCGCGGGCATGGTGCACCGTCGGTCCCGCCGCAAGCGGCCGGCCAGGGAGGCACTGGCCGCCGCGGCGGTCGAATTCGACGCCCTGGGCGCGACGGTGTTCGCCGGGCGGGCCCGGGCCGAGGCCGCCCGGCTCGGCGGGCGCCCGCCCGCGCCGTCGGACCTCACCGCCACGGAGGAGCGGGTCGCCCGGCTCGCCGCGCAGGGACGGACCAGCCGCGCCATCGCCGACGAGCTGTTCGTCAGCCCGAAGACCGTGGAGACCAACCTGTCCCGGGTCTACCGCAAGCTGGGCATCTCCCGTCGGGCGGAACTGGGTGCCGCGCTGGCGCGGGTCGGTGGACCCGACGAACGGTTACGCCGGCCGGCGGCCACCGCCGGTGCACCGACCGCCACGGCCAAAGGCTAGGGAAACACCGGATTCCTCGACGGCCGTGCGGTCGTAGCGTCGAGACGTCACTACCGACGGACCGGCTTCGGGGTGAACCCGTTGCCGGCTGTCGGCACCGATCCAGCCGTGCCGTGCGAGCGGCGATGCGCCGTTCCAGGTGTGGTCGAACAGCCCGGCCCGGTGGCGGCCGGGCGTCAGAAGGGAACCGAACACGTGCGTCGACTGATCCTGCCCGCGGTGCTCGCGGTCGCGTTCGCGCTGACCGGCTGCGACAGCGCCGAACCTGCACCGCCAGCGGCTGGCCCCGGCGCGGACGTGGAGACCGACCTGGATCTGCCCGCCGACGGTGCCGGCAGCGAGGCCCCGCCCTGCCCGTTCAGCGCGGCCCAGATCTCCGAGCTGGTCGGCCAGTCCATGGTCGACGACGGCAACTGCAGCTTCGGTGACGGCAAAGGGGTGGCGGCGCTGTCCGTGACGACCGCCTCCCAGTTGGCCGGCGAGACGACCTACGACTACCAGCGCCAGCAGGCCGAGCAGACCTACCAGACGGTGACGGACCTCGACGGCGACGGCAAGGGTTACCTGGCGGTCAAGGACATCGGCGCCGAGGCGGTACTCGTCGGCGGGACTGGCAGCTTCACCGTGACGCTGAGCAGCTTCGAGCGCCTCGGCGCGCAGCCCGACGGCTACGAGCAGGCGCTGCGCCGGCTGCTCGACGCCCTGCCCCGGTGACACCACGCCCCGAGGAGACGACCGTGAGGTACCTCAAGCTCACCGCGACGGCCGCCGCCGTCGCCGCTCTCACCGCCTGCGGCGGCAGCGCCGAACCCGCCGCCGCGCCACCGCCACCGACAGAGGTTGCGGAGCCGGCACCGGCCGTCGAGTCGACCGAGCCGTCGGCCGAGGCACCGCAGGTCGACGCCTGCGCGCTGGTGCCCAAGGAGGACGCCGAGAAGCTGGCCGGCACCCCCCTGGAGGATGCGGTGCCGGTCCGCGAGACCTGCACGTACAGCGGGCCGGTCTCGGGTCCGTTGGCGCAGGTGGAGGTCTACGTGGGCGACGGAGCCAAGAAGATCCTCGACATCGACCGCGACCTCGACCACGAGTTCGAGACGCTGTCCGGGATCGGGGACGAGGCGTACCTGGAGGACGGCGCGGTCTTCGTCCACGCCGCCGGGGTGTGGGTGGCCGTCCGACTGGTCCGGCTGGACGACCCGGCCAAGTACGACAAGCCGCTGACCGAGTTGGCGCGGACGGTGGCCGGGCGGCTCTGAGCCCGGCCGGCCGGATCACGCCGACTCCCGCTCGGCGGGCGACTGCTCCGCCTCGTGGCGCCGCCCCTCGAAGCGTCGCCGGATCACGGCCACCGCCTCCTCGTCGTGACAGCCGAGGCTGCGCAGCAGGTCGGAGGCGACGGTGCGGATCTGGGCCACCACCACGCTGCCGGAGAACCCGACCCCCTCGTTGTACGCCTCGGCGGCCCGGTCGACCGCCTTGAGAACCAACTGCTCGGACCGGTTCGTGTGCTGCCGACTCTCGGCCTCGACCTGCAACAACGCCAAGGCGTCGCCGAAGTAGTGCACGGCGGCCGCCAGCCCGGGCGGTACCGGCTCGTCGTCGCGGACCGCGGTGGCCGCCCGGCGCAGCATCTCCTGACCGCCCCCGACGGCCAGGTCGAGGTAGCGCGTACCGCGCTGGTAGTGCTCGAACACGCCCCGTCGGTGCCAGCGGGCCGGCGACACCGCCACCGCCTCCTGCGCACCGGAGACGGCGTCGTTGAGCAGGGCCAGTTGGGGGCTCAGGCCGTACAACCCGTCCCGGGCCGCGGCCACGGCCGCGGCGTCGCGCCGGGACATGCCGTCCGCGGCGTCGTGCAGGTGTTCGATCAGGGCGGCGAAGAGCGGGCGCGCAGCCCGCTGGATGATGCGCACCGGGTTGACCGGCAGTAGGGCCACCACCGCCACGGCGGAGATCGCGCCGATGACCGCGTCGATGACCCGCGGCACCTCCAGTCCCCGCTGGATCGGCGAGAGGGTGGCGATCAGCACCGCCGTACCGCCGGCCTGGGTGACGACCGCGCCACCCCGGCTCATGGTCAAGGCGAGCAGGATGGCCAGGGTCACCACGGTGCCGATCTGCCACGGGCCGGTGCCGATCACCATGATCAGGGCGTCACCCACCAGGAGACCGGCCAGCACGCCGACCAGTAGTTCGACGGTACGGCGGGTACGGCGGCCGATCGCGGCGGCGATGGTGCCGACGGCGGCGCTGGGGGCGAACACCGGTGACGGGTGGTTCAGCAGCTCGTGCGCCAGCGTCCAGGCGAGCGCGGCGGACACCCCGGCCTGCACCGCGAGGATGCCGTACAGCTCCAGGCTCCGGCGTCGCTCCCGCCAGTTGATCCGCCGGCTGATGCGGCTGACCGTGCTGGCGACCTCGGCCTCGACCCGACCGCGGGCACGACGCGCCCGACTCGCGTTGTCCTCCCCCGCCGCCACGCCGCCGACTACCCCGCCGGGCCCCTCTCATTCGCCGCCCGGTGATGCCGGTGCCGCTTCCTCCGTGGCGGGCGGACGGCCCGCCGTCGACCAGCTCGACGCGATCTCCCACCCGTTCCGGTACGCCGAGCCATCGCGCTTTCCCGCCCGAGCACCCGCCTCACCTGGGAAGTAAGACCTCATATCGCGATGCATCGATTGACAAAGTTGATGATCCCAACTTATGGTGCGAGCCGGCCGGATGTTTCCGGTGGCCCGGCGACGCCCGGCCAGCCACCCCGTTGACACCATCACCACGCGAGGAGCGTCATGGCTGGGCTGAAGGGCACACTACGCAGGACACGTTGGCGATTCGGCCTGGTCGCCAGCGGCATCGCCGCACTACTCGCCGGTGCCGGCCTGATCAACGCCGGCACCGCCCACGCGGCGGCCGGATGCCGGGTGGCGTACTCCGCCCCCAGCCAGTGGCCGGGCGGGTTCACCGCCAACGTCGCCGTGACGAACCTCGGCGACCCGCTCAACGGCTGGCGGCTGACCTGGACGTTCCCCTCGGGGCAGCGGGTCACGCAGGCCTGGAACGCCACGGTCACCTCGTCCGGCGACGACGTCACCGCCAGCAACGTCAGCTACAACGCCGCCCTGGGCACCAACCAGACCGCGTCGTTCGGCTTCAACGGGTCGTGGTCCGGCAGCAACACGGCACCGACCACGTTCGCCCTCAACGGCGTCACCTGCACCGGCAGCGTCGGCACCACCCCGCCACCGACCACCACCCCGCCGCCGAGCACGCCACCGCCGAGCACCCCGCCGCCGACCAGCCCGCCGCCGGCCGGCGACCCGATGGCCTACGTGGCCGCGATGCAGCCCGGTTGGAACCTCGGCAACACCTTCGACGCGGTCGGCGCCGACGAAACCGCGTGGGGCAACCCGCGCGTCACCGAGGCGCAGCTCGACGCCGTCCGGGCACAGGGCTTCAACAGCATCCGGATCCCGGTGACCTGGAGCAACCACCACGGACCCGCGCCGTCGTACACGATCGACGCGGCCTGGCTGAACCGCGTCAAGGAGGTCGTCGGCTGGGCCCTTGACGACGGCTTCTACGTGATGATCAACCTGCACCACGACTCGTGGCAGTGGATTCACGAGATGCCGACGAACCGGACCACGGTGCTCAACCGCTACAACGCGCTGTGGACCCAGATCGCCGCCGCGTTCCGGGACCACTCGCCGAGGCTGCACTTCGAGAGCGTCAACGAGCCGCAGTTCGCCAACAGCTCCGGCGACGCCCAGAACGCGGAGCTGCTGCACGAGCTGAACGTCAACTTCCACCGGATCGTGCGCGCCTCCGGCGGCGCCAACGCCACCCGGATGCTGGTCCTGCCGACCCTGCACACCTCATCCGAGCAGGCCCGGATCAACGAGCTGACCACGACGATCAACCAGCTCAACGACCGCAACCTGATCGCCACCGTGCACTTCTACGGCTACTGGCCGTTCAGCGTCAACGTCGCCGGTGGCACCCGCTTCGACGCCACCACCCAGCAGGATCTGACCGACTCGTTCGACCGGGTGCACAACGCCTTCGTGACCCGCAACATCCCGGTCGTCATCGGCGAGTACGGGCTGCTCGGCTTCGACCGGCACACCGGCACCATCCAGCAGGGCGAGAAGCTCAAGTTCTTCGAGTTCCTCGGCCATTACGCGCGGACCAAGCGGATCACCACCCAGCTCTGGGACAATGGCCAGCACTTCGATCGGGTCGCCTTCCAGTGGAAGGACCCGGAGCTGTGGGCCCAGATCAGGTCGAGCTGGACGACCCGTTCCGGCACCGCGTCGTCCGATCAGGTGTACGTGCCGCGTACCGGCTCGATCACCGCGAAGTCGCTGACCCTCAACCTGAACGGCACCACCTTCTCCGGGTTGCGCCAGGGCAGCACCAACCTGACGCAGGGCACCGACTACACGGTCTCCGGCAACCAGCTCACCATCACCGCGAGCGCGCTGACCCGGCTGGTCGGAAACCGGGCGTACGGGGTCAACGCCAGCCTCCAGGCCCGCTTCTCGGCCGGTGTGCCCTGGCGGATCGACGTGATCACCTACGACACTCCGGTCCTGTCCAACGCCACCGGAACGACGGCCACCTTCGCCATCCCGACCCAGTTCCGCGGCGACCAGCTCGCCACCATGGAGGCGAGGTACGCCGACGGCAGCAACGCCGGCCCGCACGACTGGACGTCGTTCAAGGAGTTCGACGTGGCCTTCAGCCCCGACTATCCGGGTAACCGGATCGCGTTGACCGACACATTCTTCGGTGAGGTCCGCGACGGCGCACCGGTCACCCTCACCTTCCACTTCTGGAGCGGTGCACAGGTGACCTACCGCGTCACCCGGTCCGGCAGCACCGTCACCGGGGTCACCGGCTGACCCGCCCAGCGCCACCGGCCGCCCACCGGGTGGCCGGTGGCGCGCAGCGGTCATCATGGGACCATGATCCGTTTCCTGCTGAACGTGCTCTGGCTCATCTTCGGTGGCGGCCTGGTGCTGGCGATCGGCTACGGGATCGCCGCCCTGATCTGCTTCGTGCTCGTCATCACCATCCCGTTCGGCGTGGCGTCGTTGCGGCTGGCGTCGTACTCGCTGTGGCCCTTCGGCCGGACCCTGGTGCCCAAGCCCGGCGTCGGGGTGGCCTCGGGCCTCGCCAACATCATCTGGGTGCTGCTGGCCGGCTGGTGGCTGGCGCTCTCGCACATCGTCGCCGGCGTCAGCCTCTGCCTGACCATCATCGGGATCCCGTTCGGCGTGGCCAACTTCAAGCTCGTCCCGGCGGCGATCTGGCCGTTGGGGCAGGAAGTCGTACCCGCGCCGTGAGAGTGGAAGGCGTGTTCCCGACAGCAGCTGCCAATGACCTGACCGGTCGGGTTGCCCTCGTCACCGGGGCCAACCACGGCATCGGCGCGGCCACCGCCGTCGCGCTGGCCCGGTTGGGCGCAGCCGTGCTGGTCAGCTATCTACGGTTGGACGACCGGTCGGACCCGGGCATCCCGGATGCGTACCGACGCAACCGCGCCGCCGACGCGACCGGGGTGGTCGAGCGGGTCCGCGCCGTCGGTGGCCGGGTGCTGCCGGTCGAGGCGGACCTGGCGGACCCGGCCGTCCCGGCCCGGCTGTTCGACATCGCCGAACGCGAGCTGGGCACGGTCGACATTCTGGTGAACAATGCCAGCGGCTGGCTGGCCGACACCTTCAAACCCACCGCCGTCGACCGGCACGGCCGGACGCTGCGGCCGGTGAGCGCCGAGTCCTTCGACGCCCAGTTCGCCGTGGACGCCCGCGCGGGTGCCCTGCTGATCGCCGAGTTCGCCCGCCGCAACGTCGCCGCGCGACGCGGCTGGGGGCGCGTCATCAGCCTCACCTCGGGCGGCAGTGACGGGTTCCCCGAGGAGGTCTCCTACGGTGCCGCCAAGGCGGCCCTGGTCAACTACACCATGGCCGCAGCGCACGAACTCGCACCATTCGGCATCACCGCCAACGCCGTGCACCCACCGGTCACCGACACCGGCTGGATCAGCGAGGAGGTACGCGCCGCCGTCGCCGACGACCCCCATCTGCTGCGGGTGGCCGAGCCCGAGGAGGTCGCCGAGGTGATCGCCTTCCTCGCCGGGGAGAGCGGGCGACTGGTCACCGGCAACGTGGTCCAGCTGCGCTGACCGGCTCACCAGTGGGCGCCGCCGCAGACGCCTTCGGCACCCCGTGGCTCGACCTGCAACGTGGCGTGCTCGATGCTGAAGCGGTCGTGCAGCATCTGGCGGGCGGCGGCCAGCACCGGGGCCAGATCCGCGCCGACGTCCAGGGTGAGGTGTGCCGAGGCCACCTCCATGCCCGAGGTCAGGGTCCACACGTGCAGGTCGTGCACGTCGGCGACGCCATCGAGCCCACGCAGCCCGTCGCGCACCTCGGCGACGTCCACGTGCGGCGGCGCGGCCTGTACCAGGACCCGCAGCGCGGCGCGGCCGAGACGGTAGGTGCGGGGCAGGATGAACAGGCCCACCCCGACGGCGACGATCGGGTCCGCGTACCACCAGCCGGTCAGCGCGATCACCCCGGCCGCGACGAGCACGCCGACCGAGGCGAGCAGGTCACCGAGGACCTCCAGGTAGGCGCCGCGCACGTTCAGGCTCTCCGTCGACCCGGCCCGCAGCAGCAGGAAGGCGACCACGTTGGCGACCAGCCCGCCGACGGCCACCGCCAGCATCGGGCCGACCAGCACCTCCGGCGGTTCGTCCAACCGCCGCAACGCCTCCACCAGCACGTAGAGGGCCACCCCGGAGAGCAGCACCGCGTTGGCCAGCGCCGCCAGGACCTCCATCCGGTACAGGCCGAAGGTGCGCTGACCGTCCCGGGAGGCCCGGCTCGCGGCGGTGATCGCGGCGAGCGCCATGCCGATGCCCAGCACATCGGTGAACATGTGCCCGGCGTCCGACAGCAGGGCCAGGGAACCGGTCACCCAGGCCCCGACCGCCTCCACCAGCATGAAGACCGCCAACAGGGCGAAGGCCGCCCACAGCCGTCCACGGTGCTTCTCCCCCGCCCGGGCGACCTGCCGCCCGTGATCGTGCCCCGCACCCACCCGAGCCCCTCTCGCCGTCACCGTCGCCAACATATGCGTACATCGCAATAAGAGCAACTGTCCCAGCCGGCCCGCCCCGCGATCTTGCACTTCCGGTCGCCGAGATGCACCTTTTCACCACTTCTGAGGGGACAAGAAGTGCAAGATCGCGAGCGAGGGGGTCGGGCTCGGGGAGGAGGGGTGTTTGGGTGGGTGGGTGGGTGGGTCGGTCGGTCAGCGGGTGCGCCGGTTGGCGCGCAGGGCGCCGAGGATCACCTTCGGTGTGGCCAGCGAACTCGGGTGCTTCCGCATCGAGACGACGTCGTTGAACCGGCGGGCGGTGGCCACGTCGGTGACGGTCGCCGCGACGATCTGCCGGCTCACCCAGCTGGAGAACCGGTAGCCACGTGGGTAGGGGCCGTCGACGTGCGGCAACGCCAGGTCGGCCGAGGTCGAGATCGACCAGGCGGCGTCGACCACGATCTTCTGGAGGGCGAAGAAGTGGCGGGCCGGCAGACCGAGGTCCGGACCGGGCCGCAGGTAGTGCGAAAGGCAGGCCGCGTGCAGCGCGGCGGCGGTGATGCCCTGCCCGTACACCGGGTTGAACGAGGCGACCGCGTCACCGACGCCGACCAGCCCCGCCGGCAGCCGGGTCACCGCGTGGAAGTCCCGACGCCGGCTGTCGGCGTGCCGGTAGGTCTGCACGTCGCCGAGCATCTCGCTGTCGGCGACCGTCGCGAACTCCGGCGGGAACTGCTCGCGCAACCGGCGGACGAAGTCCTCGGCGGTACGGCCGGGCCGGTTCTCTCCGTAACCGGCCATCATGGCCATCCACCGACCGTCCTCGATCGCGAAAAACGCGGCACCAGCAACATCCACGGACGTCGTCGGGCTGTGCAGCGCCAGCACCACCGCGTGCTCGGGGTTGGCCTCGTGCCGCCGGAACAGGGCGGTCGCGTAGTTGAGGTGCACCGTCATCCGTCGCAGTGCCGGCCGCTCCCACCCGGCCTCCGCCAGCCAGTCGGACAGCCGGCTGGACCGCCCCATGGCATCCACCACCAGGTCGGCGTGCTCGACACCTGGCGAACCGCCGACGTCGTATCGGACGCCGCTGGTCACCGGACCGTCGAACACCAGCCCGGTGGCCCGCGCGGTGAGCGTCTTGACGTTGGGCAGTCGCAGTACCTGCTGCCGGATCAACGACTCCAGCAGCGGTCGGCTGCCGGCCAGGCTGTCGGCGTCGTCCGGTACGACGACCTTCAGCCGGCCGTCGAGGTAGTTCCGCCGGGCCGCGGGCGGGGCCTCGATCGCCCCCTGCGCCAGGGCCTGTTCCCGGAACCCGGGGAACAGCTGCTCCAACTGGAGGAAGCCGCCGGGAAGCAGGGCGTGCAGTTGGGTCCCCTGTGGTACGCCCGGTCGTCCACCGGTGGCGTGCAGGTCGTCGCGATCGATGATCACCACACTGTCGGCATGTTCGGAGAGCACCCGGGCGGCCAGCATTCCGGCGATGCTGCCGCCGATCACCACCGCCTTGCCCATGACAGGGGACGCCTGGTCGGGCGGTCGCACCGCGTTCAGTGCGGCGAGGACCCGAGCCGGAGAGAGGGACATGGTGCTCTCCAAAGGGGGTACGAGGTGTGGCGCCTTTCCGCCTGCCGGCCAGTGACCGGTGCTCGGGCAGACCGACGGAGCCGGGCGGTCGGCATGACGCCCAACGATCGTTGCACAGGGAGGGAACGCAAACGACGATCCGTCCCGGTGCCCGGTCACCTCCGCACCCGGCGGGCTCAGCTCCGGGCGGCACCGTCCGGCGCCGGTTCCCGGCGGGCACCGACCCGGTTGACCAGGTACCCGAAGGCGGCGGCTGTGAAGAACATGACGATGCCGTAGACGGCGCCGGGAATCGCCATCTGGGTGCTGTTGAGCAGCGCCGGGCTGAGCGCGATGGTGATGGCCAGGGTGCTGTTGTGGATGCCGATCTCGAACCCGGCCGCCTTGGCGGCGCTGCGCTCGACCCCGGCCAGCCTCGGCACCCCGTACCCGATGCCGAGGCTGAGCAGGTTGAACGCCAGCACGGCCAGTCCGACGGAGACGAAGTAGTCGGCGAGGTTCTCCCGCTCACCGAGCACGGCACCGGCGATCACCGCCACCAGGACCACCACGGACAGCACCCGGACCGGGCGGTCCAACCGCTCGGCGATCCGGGCCGACCGGGCCCGGATCAGCATCCCGACGGCGACCGGGACCAGCACGATCGCGAACACCTGGAGCACCTTGTCGAACTGCAACCCGATGCTGCGCGCATCGCCGAGGAGGTACGCCGCCGACAGGTTCACCACGATCGGCAGGGTGAACACGGCCAGCACCGAGTTGATGGCGGTCAGGGTGATGTTCAGGGCCACGTGTCCGCCGAAGAGGTGGCTGTAGAGGTTGGCCGTGGTGCCGCCCGGCGAGGCGGCCAACAGCATCATCCCGACCCCCAGTTCGGGCGGCAGGTCGAAGGCGAGCACCAGGCCGAAGCAGAGCGTCGGCAGCAGCAGCACCTGGCACACCAGCGCGATGACGGCGGCCTTCGGGTGCCGGGCCACCCGGCGGAAGTCGCCGGTGGTCAGGCCGAGACCCAGACCGAGCATGATGATGCCGAGGGCGACGGGTAGTCCGATCAAGGTCAGGGCGGAGTCCATGACACGACATCGTTACTACCTGGTAACGCACTCGCAATCCTCCATGTGGCCGGGGTGGCCGCTTCCCGCGCTCAGAACTGGACGACCCGCCCCACCCGGGGCGGGGTACGGCCCGCGAGCACGTCGAGCCAGGCCCGCTCCAGAGCGGCCGGGCCGGTGCCGGGCTGGACGTCGAGCCATCCGCCCACCACCTCCGCGAAACGCCACCAGGCTTCGGCGAAGCGCCGGTCGAGCCCGTCGCGACCCCAGTCCAGGCGACGTTTGCGCATCTGCACCGGGGCGAAGAAGACCTCTCCGGCGGCGTCGGCATTCGGGATCTGGTTGGTCAGACCGACCGCGATGTCGCGGACCAGCCGGTCGCCGAGACGCCGCCGCAGGGCGGCCCGGGTCGCGGGCGCACCCGACAGGTCGAGGTAGGCGGCCGGCTCCTGGTCTAGGGCGGCGATCCCGTCGTACGGCAGCACCTCGTCGTAGCAGCCGAGCGAGCGGGTGAACTCCAGGTTGCCGGGCGAGGTGAGCCCGATCAGGCGCGGGCCGCGCCCGCGCAGTTCGACCGCGGCGGCGTACGCGGTCTTGCTGGACGCCGACGAAAACACCAGCGACGTCGCGCCGTAGCAGTCGTTGTCGACGACCTGGTCGGCCAGCATGAAGGAGGTGAAGAAGAGCGGCCGGAACAGGATCAGCAGGTCCTCCTGGTCGGCCCGGTACGCCGGGTCACCGTCGGTCGAGCGGTACCCGTTGTACGGCGAGGGCAGCTCGGCCCGGTGCGCGCTTCCGTCCCGGAACCCGGAGGCGTCCACCCTCGACGGCCGCACCACCAGGTGCCCGGCTGGCGGAAGATAGCCGTACACCCGCTGCCCCACCTCGACCTCGGCGACGGTCGAGGCGACCACCTCGGCGAACCCCCACAACGGTGGCAGCCCCCACCGCCCGCCCAGCCCGTACCGGTCGGCGGGGAAGAACTCCCAGTACCGCATCGACTCGCCGAGCACCGCGTAGGTGACGTTGTTGGCGGTCAGTCCGACGCGGTCCACGCGCAACAACGCCTCGCCGTCGGACAGCTCCGGCACGGCCCACTCCACCAGGGTGGTGCGGCTCAGCTCGGCACGGTCCACGGCGAACGTCCAGGAGGCAGCCATGCTGGAGACGCTAGGCAGCCGGAGCCGCCACGACAAGATGCACTGCTAGTGCAAAATCACACTCCTCGCCGGCACCGCACAACCTTTCCTGGCGGCCCGGGGTCTTCCTGTCATGAACGATGCCCAGACGGGGCTGGAGGGCACAGGTGACCGATGACGGCTTCCGCGAGTTCGTCGAGATCCGGTACACGGACCTGATCCGGACCGCGTACCTGCTTACCGGTTCCCGGCACGCGGCCGAGGATCTGGTGCAGATCGCGCTGATGCGGGCGATGCGCCGGTGGCGGCAGGTGGACGAGCCGATGGCGTACGTCCGCCGGATCATGGTCAACGAGCGGACCCGACTGTGGCGGCGCTTCGGTTCCCGGGAGTTCCTCGCCGGTGTCACCGGCTCCTGGCAGGCCCCGACCGAGCCTGGCCGGGACCTGGCCGACGATGTCGTGGCCCGCGACGAGATGCTCGCCGCGCTGCACGGCCTGCCGCCCCGGATGCGCGCGGTGCTGGTGCTGCGCTACTGGGAGGACCTCACCGAGTCACAGATCGCCGACGCGCTCGGATGCTCGGTCGGGACGGTGAAGAGTCAGTCCTCGCGGGCACTCGCCCGGCTGCGGGCGGTGTTGCCGGCAGCACCGTCCCGGCCGATGACGTCGCAACGAGCGGCACCGCAACGGCGTGTCGGAGAGGGTTCGCTGGCCGCGGTGGCGGACGTGTCGAGAAGGAGAGACCCGAGCGATGGCCGATGAGATCAGGCAGGCACTGGCCCGGCTCGCCGAACCGGTGGTGCCACAACCCGACCCGTACCAGCGGTTGCTCGGTCGCGTGCGGCGGCGCCGGCGGCGACAGACGGCGGTGACGGGCGTGGCCGCCCTGGTGCTGGCCGCGGTGGTCATACCGCCGGTGGGTTTTGTGAGCCTGCTGAGGACCGACGAATCCACGTTGGCCGCGGCGGCGTACCAGCCGGCGAGTCCGATCGGCGATCCGATGGTGCGGCGGCTGCTCGATTCACCTACGCGCGGCAGTCTGGCCGGCGACACGGCGCTGATCGCCACCATCGAGCGGGAGTACCGGGCCGCCCGCGCCGACCTCCTCGTCGATCCGTCGTTGGACGACGTCCGGGTGCTGTTCGCCCACGACGTGCCGGGTGCCCGAGTGGTGGTGGTGGCCTACCTGAACGACTCACACGCACTGCTACGCCATGCCAGCGGCCCGCAGGGCGCTTCCGTGCCGGAACTGCTCGACCGGACCGGGACGCCGGACGAGCCGCAGGAATTGACTCCGTACCTGTTCATCGGACGGCACTCCCTCGCGGACGGCGACCACACCGCCGATCTCGCGGTCGGCCTGGCACCAGCCGGCTGTCAAGTGGAGACCTCCCACGACGGTCGGCTCCAGCCGAGCGGCTCCGTCGTCCGCTCCTGGCAGCCGGTGGGCACCGACGGCTTCGTGGTGCAGGCGGCGGATGATCCGGCCGGACGGTGGCAGTTCAGCTGTGACAGCGTCGTGCGGTATGCGGGACCGGCGGTCCGGATCGGCCTACGGAGGAACCTGACGATCACGGATGCGCAGAGCACCGACCTCGGCAGCACCGCCGTCCGAGAACTGCGCGCCGCGCTCGACGGCGAAGGACTCACCGGCTCGGCGCCCGAGGTGCTCTGGACCGGTCGGTTGCCCACCTGGGTTCCCAACGCGCCGGCAGCCGTCCTGGTCCGGTCCTGTTCGGCCGACGGCGGTTGCGCCGCGCTGCTCAAGGCCGATGCCCGTGCGCTTGCGTCATCGGACCAAGCGGTTCCGCCCGACCGGACGGGCATCGGTAGCGCCGTCCTGGTCGCCGTGCCGTTGCCGGGCGAGACCGCCGGTGTGCTGGTGGCCGGGCCGGAGTCGGCGAAACGCGCCGAGCTGATCGACGCGCGGGGGTCGACGCTGGCCGAGGGTCCGCTCACCGACGGGATCGGCGTCTTCGAGATCGACCATCGCAAGGTTGCCGGGGTGAAGGTCTTCGACAGTGCCGACCAGCTCCTGCTCAGCACGGCCACGCCGCACCTCGTCGCCGACAGCAACCAGATCGCTGAACCTACGATCTGGGCCTGGTGACGCTCGCACCGAAACCATCAGTCCGGGGGCACGCCGCCGGTCGGGCCGGTGCGGCTACCGGGTCGCCATGCGACGGGTCAGCTCGGCCGCCCGGTACGCCGCGACCCGACTGGCCTGACCGGCCACGAAGCGCCGCAGCAGCGCCGGTGCGTCGGCGGTGACCCGTTCATCGACCCGGGTGCCCTCCGGTACCGGGGTCAGCTCCACCACCGCGCGCAGGGACACCCAGCCCGGGCTGCGCACCGCGCTGACCAGCGGGCCGTGCGGCGGCGTCGACACCATGCGTACCCGGATGCGGTTGTCCCACCGCAACGGCCCGACCAACCGGAACCGCTCGACGGCGACGTACTCGGCGACCGCGCGGCCCTCGGCGTCGTGACCGTGCCGCACGTCGTCGACCGCCACGATCAGCGGCGACAGTCCAATGTAGCTGCGCGGATCGGCCAGGTGCGCGTACACCACCTCCGGCGGGGCCGCGACGGTGCAGGTCGTCTCGAACGCGATCGGCGGCTTCCGGTCCTCGGGCACGCCCCATGGTGGCACGCCGGCGGCGGGACCGTGTCCCGCCGTCGGCGTGCCCGGCCGGTCAGGACGGCGGGGTCGCCTTCGCCAGCCCGCGCTCGACGGCGGCGATGAGCTGCGGACGCAGTTCCTCGGGCCGGATGATGGCGTCCACCGAGCCGACCTCGACCGCACGCTGGATGCTGTGCACGCCGTCGAACTCGGCGGCCACCTCCGCCAGCTTCTCCGCCCGCACCGACGCGCGCACGTCCATCAGTTGCGTCACCAGCGCCGCCCGCTGCCCGCCGCTCGCCGCCGCGACCCGGGCCTCCAGCTCGGCCACCCGGGCATCCTTGGCAGTACGGGCGTTGACGTCACCGGCGAACACCACGGCCGCAGCCGGTGCGCCGCCGATGACGGAGGCGAACGAACCCGCCACGGCGAGGACCGTCATGTTCGGGTTGAGCGCCTTGGAGAAGACCACGAACGCGCCACCGTGGTACCGCGAGATCACGCAGAAGACGATCGGTCCGTCGAAGTTGACGATCGCCCGGCCGATCTCCGCGCCGTACTCCAGCTGCAACTGTCGCATCGACTCCGGCGAGCCGTCGAAGCCGGAGAGGTTGGCCAGCACCACCAGCGGCCGGTTTCCGCTGGCCGCGTTTATCGCTCGGGCGGCCTTCTTCGAGGAACGCGGAAAAAGCGTGCCGGCGGTGTAGGTGTCCGGCCCGTCGGTGGGCGGGAACCCGCGCCGGGGCACCGAGCGGGACTCGATGCCGAGCAGGCACACCGGGATGCCGCCGAGGTGCACATCCTGCACGACCGCCGTCTCGGCGTCGGCCATGCCCGCCCAGCGTTCCAGGACCGCGTGATCCTGGTCGGCCAGGGCCCGCATCAGCGTACGGATGTCGAACGCCTTCTTGCGGTCGGGGTTGCGCTCCCGGGAGAAGATCTCGCCCACGGTGGTGAAGTCGCTGTCCGGCATCGCGTGCGGGTAGTCGGAGATGTCGCGGTCGACCGGGTCGGTGGTGACCGCCCGGCGTGGCCTGCTCTCGCCCGGTGCCACGTAGGCGTGGTCGTGGTACGCCATCAGGACCTGGTGGGCACCCCGCAGGTCCGGCGCCCAGTACTGGGCCTGACCGTTGGGGCCCATCACCCGGTCGTAGCCGCCGATGCCGAAGTTGTCCTCGGCGGACACCCCACCGGAGAAGTCAAGCGACTGCTTACCGGTCAGCACCATCGCCGAATCCGGGGTCATCACCAGGATGCCCCTGGTGTGCATGAGCATCGTGGCCTCGGCGTTCCAGTACGGCTGGGCACCCACGGTGATCCCCGCGACGACGATGTTGATCTCACCACCGGCCTGGGTGAACTCGACGATCCGCTTGAGCGCGGCGGCCACCCAGTCCATGTTCTCGGTGCCCGAACTCATCGAGATCCGCGCGCCGGCCGACAGCGCGAACCAGTCGACAGGTACGCGCATCCGCTCGGCCAGGTCGAGCGCGGCGATCACCCGGGCACACTCCGGCTCGGCCAGCGCACCCAGCGCCCTGGTCGGATCGCCGAGCAGCACCACCCGGGTGACACCCTCCGGATAGCGCTCGGTGGGCGTGCTCGCCACACCGACGACGATGCCCGCCCGGTTCTGCCCCTTCGGCCGCTGCACCGGAACCAGTTCGCCGGAATCAGCCAGGTCGTACTCGACGAAACTGCCGTTGCGGCCGGCCAGCATCTCGGTCAGCTCGTACGGATAGGTGGTGCCGCGCCGCCGAGCCGACAGCACCTTCTGCCGGTAGTCGTCCAGCGGCTGGATCAGCTCCGCCGTCGGCTCGGTGACGGAGATCCGCATCCCCTCGTCGTAGGAGATCTGCACCGCGATGTCGATCAGCTCGCCGGTGTCCTCGTCCCGCTGGCGGCCGAGGAACAGCACCTCCTCCAGCCCGGCGTCCGCCGTGATCGGCAGCACCCGCTGGGCGACGGTGTTCAACTCCTCGATGCTCAGGTCGTTGGGGGGCCAGACGAACAGGGTGATCCGGTTGGTGTCGAACCGCTTCTTCGCCGGGCGCTGCGCCTGTACCTTGCGGATCGCGTCGAGGCAGGCGTCGAGCGCGCCCTCGATCGCGGGCAGCGCCAGGATCCGGCCGTCGGTGTCGCGCAGCGGGGTGAGGTCGCGTACCTGGGCCATCGCGGCCAGCCGCTCGTCGGCCGGATTGTCCGGCGCGACACAGTGGAAGAGGTACACCTCCTCGTCGGCCGAGGGCAGTCGGGTCAGCTCGAACTTGCGCAGCCGGGGCAGTTGCAGACGCTGGGCGATCAGCGGGTGCAGGCCCCGGATCACCCGGTCCTCGCCGAGTTCGGGCCGGAAGGTGAAGTGGTGGTGCATCTCGGCGCCGTTACGCCCGGCCACCGAGACCGTCACCCGCTGGAGCACGTCCAGCAGGCCAGCCTGGTCGAGCACCTCCCGCAGGGTCGCGGCCATCGCCTCCGCGTCGGGCTGCTCGGCCCAGGTCAGGTACACGTCGGCGACCGACGGCGCGCGATCACGGCCGGGCTCCAGCGGCGTCGGGCCAGCATCGTCGCCGCCCGCTCCGGCCAACGCGGCGACCTTCGTCAGGGTCGCCGGCAGCCCGGCGAAGTCCGTGGCCGCGGCGACCAGGCGGAAACGTTCGCCGTCGCGGTCGTACCCGGCGGTGAAGAACGACTGCCCCGTCACCTCGACGGCTCGGGCGTCGCTGGCGCCACGGCTGCCGTAGTAGCGGCGGCTGAGCACCTCGAGCATCGGGCCGTGGTCGACGCCCGGTCGGCCGATGCGCTGGGCGAGCAGCCGGACCAACGGCTCGGGTGAGGCGACCATCGTCGCGATCCGCTCGGCCCGGTCGGCCGCGTCGGGGTTGCGGTCGAGATGACGCAGGTTGCCACGGACGTCGGCGTACACCTCGGCCCGCTTGCGTCGCAGCATCGGCTGCGCCGCCCAACGGAACACCACGCTGCGGGCGAGGTCGCCGACCACCGGGAACCGACGCTGGGTGGCGAAGATCAGGTGTTCCAACGCCTGACCGACCAGCTCGCGCAGGCTCTCGGCCGGCGGCGGTTCGGTCAGCCACCGTTGCAGGAAGGTGACGATCACCTTCACGTCGGCCGCCGCCCGCTGCTGCGCCAGGAAGATCCGGAAGACCGCCTCCTCCAGCTCCGGCGTACGTTCGAAGTCGTCGATGCCGTAGTGGGCGAGCACCCGGGCGAGGCGCTGGCGGAACGTCTCCGGCAGGGCGGCCCGCTCGACGTCGAGGCACTGGAGGTAGGTGTGGAAGTACTCGCGTGGGCTGTGCACGCGGGTGTCGGCCCTGGTCTCCTCGCCGGCCGGACGGTTGCGGCTGAGCTCGGACAGGTCGGCGAAGACCTGGAGCAGCTCGACCTCATCCTCCAGCGGCCGGTGTGGCAGCTCGGCCCGGGCGGCCAGGTAGGCGGCGAGGGCTCGGCGTTCGTCGCGCGGATCCAGGTCGTAGCCGAGCAGCAGGCTGCGCAGCTCGGCGATGCCCCGGGCCACGCGGTCCCCGGTGGACAGCCCGGTCGGCTCGGGCGGCAGTTCCAGGTCGACGGCCGTGGACTCGGCGGCCTCGCTCACGGTCCCGTCGCCGAGCGGTTCCAGGCGCAGCAGCGGTGCACCGGTCTCCACCTGACTGCCGACGGAGACCAGGCACTCGCGCACCTTCGCCGCGAACGGGGCGCGCAGCACGGTCTCCATCTTCATGCTCTCCAGGACCAGCACCGGCGCGCCGGCCTCGACCTCGTCGCCCACCGCGAGCGGGGTCGCGACGACAAGCGCGGGTGACAGGGAGCGCAGTACGCCGCCCTCGTCCCGGCTGACCCGGTGCGTGATGCCGTCCACCTCGACCAGGTGGATGGGCCCGTGGGTGTCGGTGACCAGCCGGAACCGCCGTCCGTTGACCAGGATCCGGCCGCTGTGCTCGTCGAAGCGCTCCAGCTCGACGTCCACCGTCGACGTGTCACCGACACCGACCCGGAACCGGTGCGGGCCGGTCTGCGCGACGGAGACGCGGTAGGTCGCGCCGCGCAGCTTCAGGTCGATCGGCCGGCCGCTGGAGTGCTGGACCTGGGGACGGCCACCGTGCGCGGTGGAGAGCAGTCGCTGCCGCTCGACGTGCGCCTCGTCCTCGTACGCCTCGATGGCGGCGGCGGCCAGCGCCACGCCGGAGTGCCGGGTGGAGACCAGGCGACCCTGCGCGCGGACCCGGTCGATCCAGCCGGTGTCGGCACTGGCATCGATCACCTCGGGCTGGTCCAGCAGGTCGAGCAGGAAGCTCTTGTTGCTCGCACCACCCTCGATGATCACCGTGGTCTCGGCGACCGCGCGCCGCAGCCGGCTCAGCGCCTCGCCGCGGCTGCGGCCGTACGCGATGATCTTCGCGATCATCGAGTCGAAGTCGGCGGGAATCACGTCACCCTCGCTGACCCCGGTGTCCACCCGCACGCCGGGCCCGCTGGGCAGCACCAGTCGCACGATCCGGCCGGGCGACGGCGCGAAGTCCCGGTCGGGGTCCTCGGCGTTGAGTCGGGCTTCGACGGCGTGCCCCGCCTCGGCCGGGATCCGGTCGCCGAGCCGGCCACCGGCGGCCACCTGGATCTGTGCCTTGACCAGGTCGAAGTCGGTGGTCGCCTCGGTGATCGGGTGCTCCACCTGCAACCGGGTGTTGACCTCCAGGAAGGCGAACATCCGGTCACCCGGGTGGTAGAGGAACTCGACGGTGCCCGCGCCCCGGTAGTCCACGGCCAGCGCGAGCCGCTCGGCCGCCTCCTTCAGCTCACGAGTCTGCTCGGCGGAGAGCACCGGCGAGGCGGATTCCTCGATCACCTTCTGGTTGCGTCGCTGCACCGAGCAGTCCCGTACGCCCAGCGCCCACGCGGTGCCCTGGCCGTCGGCGATCACCTGCACCTCGACGTGCCGCGCACCGGTGACCAGCCGTTCCAGGAAGACCACACCACTGCCGAACGCGCGTTGGGCCTCCAGGCTCGTGCGCTCGTACGCCTCGGCAAGTTCGGTGTCGCTGCGCACCACCCGGATGCCCCGGCCACCCCCGCCCGCGGTGGCCTTCAGCATCAGCGGGTAGCCGATCTCGGCCGCGGCACGCTGGGCCGCGGCGAGGCTCTCCACCGCGCCACGACTCCACGGCGCCACCGGGACGCCGACCTCCTCGGCGATCAGCTTCGCGCCGATCTTGTCGCCGAGCTTGCGCATCGCCTCCGGGCTCGGGCCGATGAAGGTGACGCCGTTCTTCTCGCACAACTCGGCGAAGGCCGGATCCTCGGCCACGAAGCCCCAGCCCACCCAGACCGCGTCGGCGCCGGTGTCGTGCAGCGCCCGTTCGAGGACCCGGTGGTCCAGGTACGGTCGCGCCGACGCGGGCCCGAGGCAGTAGCTGTGGTCGGCCTCCCGCACGAAGGTGGCCGAGCGCTCCGCCTCGGTGTAGAGCGCGACGGTCTCGATCGGCGGGGCGTCGCTCTCGGCGTTGAGCTCGCGAACAGCGTGGATAAGCCGCATGGCGGCCTCTCCCCGGTTGACGATGGCGATGCGGCTGAACACCGAGCAGGCCTCCGGAAGATCGTCCCTGACAGGACGGGACTCACCCTCGGACAGGGGTCCCGTTGAACCAACCTTCGTGGCTACTGGCGGGTAAGGAAGACGTGGGAACTGCCACCTCCGGACAACGGATTTTGTCGGAAACCACCAAGGCCACCCTCCGACGCCGACTGCGGGTGGCCCGGATCACCTCGGACGAGCCTCGTCCGACCACGACGGGTCGAGGAGACAAACACCCTGCGTGGTGGTGGCATCTCCCAAGATCATCTAACGTTTCCCTCGCGGACCTGGTGCTATACGGTCAGCGGGTGAGAGTTGAGCGTCACTGGTGGAACGGCGACCACACCCCGCGCGGACGTCGCGACGTCTACATCCGCACCGACGGCGAGTTGTGGGAGGTCGAGGCCCGGGCCGGCGGCGGCACCGGCCGCTCGAAGATCTACCCCTGCCCCGGCCGCAAGTCGGCGGAGATCCTGGCCGGGGCGTGGATGGGCGGCCAGAGCCGCTGGCGGGTCGTGGCGCCCTCCTGAGCCTCACCGGCGGCCTGCCCGCCGCCCGTCGGGTAAGCTGATCGTGCGACCCGCCTGACCGCGGGTCCGATTCGATGTCCCGGGCCCCGCGCCTTCGACGCGCCAGGCCACGGCCGGCACCGCAGCGCCGGGTGGGACGTCCCCTTCTACGTTCGGAGCCTTCATGGCGGCACGCCGCCCACAGCAACAGACCACCCCGCCCACCCTCCCGACCTTCGCCGAGCTGGGCGTGCCCGCGGCACTCACCCGCGTGCTGGCCGCGACCGGGGTGGACCGGCCGTTCCCGATCCAGGCGGCCACTCTGCCCGACGCCCTGGCCGGTCGCGACGTGCTCGGTCGAGGCCGCACCGGTTCGGGTAAGACGTACGCCTTCGTCCTGGCCGTGCTCACCCGGCTCGCCGCCACCGCCGCGCCGCGCCGGCCCGGACGTCCCCGGGCACTCATCCTCGCGCCCACCCGGGAGCTGGCCACCCAGATCGACAGCGTGATGGCGCCGCTGGCCCAGGCACTGTCGCTGCGCACCATGACCGTCTTCGGCGGCGTGGCCGCTCGGCCACAGATCACCGGGTTGCGTGCCGGGGTCGACGTCCTGGTGGCCTGCCCGGGTCGACTCGCCGACCACGTGCAGGCCGGACACGCCCACCTGGACGCCGTCGAGATCAGCGTGCTCGACGAGGCCGACCACATGGCCGACCTGGGGTTCCTGCCGACCGTACGCCGGTTGCTGGAGCTGACCCCGCGCGGCGGGCAACGGCTGCTCTTCTCCGCCACCCTGGATTCCGGCGTCGACGTGCTCGTCCGGCGTTTCCTCACCGATCCGGTGGTGCACAGCGTCGACTCGACCAAGTCGCCGGTCGCCGCGATGACGCACCACGTGCTGCACGTGCACGCCGAGGACCGGTTCGCCGTGCTGGTCGACCTGACCGCCGCGCCGGGGCGGACGGTGGTGTTCACCCGCACCAAGCGAGGTGCCAAGACCCTCACCCGCCGACTGGTCGCGGCCGGCGTGGCCGCGGTGGAGCTGCACGGCAATCTGGCCCAGGGCGCCCGCACCAGGAACCTCCAGGCGTTCTCCGACGGCACGGTGCGGACGCTTGTGGCCACCGACATCGCGGCCCGGGGCATTCACGTCGACGACGTGGCCCTCGTCGTGCACGCCGACCCGCCCGTGGAGCACAAGGCGTACCTGCACCGCTCGGGGCGTACCGCGCGGGCCGGCGCGGCCGGGACCGTCGTGACGCTGATGACCGACACGCAGGCCCCCGAGGTGCGGGAACTGACCCGCAAGGCGGGCATCGCGGCGACCACCACCCGACTGCGCCCAGGGGACGCGCTGCTGCGTGAACTCGCACCGGGGGAACGGACGCTGGCGGTCGCGCCGGCCGTCCGGCCAACGGCCGCCCGACGGGAGGCGTCACCCGCCCCCGCAGGGCGGAGCCGGCGCGGTGGCAAGCCCGCCCAGGCCGGCTCGACCCGATCCGCTTCAGCCAGCTCGGGGCGGTCCGTTCCGGCCGGTTCAGGGCGGTCCGCCCCGGCCAGCTCGGCGCGCTCGGGTGCCGTCCGGTCCGGTGCGGCAGCCTTCTCCGCCCGGGCCCGGCCCGGCGGGCGTGGCGGCGGTCGCTGAGCGGCACCGCCGCCCGGGACGCTCCCGTCAACGATCCTGAGCAGCGCTTCCAAGAGCCCGCCGGCGATGCCGGCGGGTTTTTCTTGCGCCCCTCGAATACCTAGAACTACTATGCCTAATAGTTCTAGGTATTGGTGGTGGGAGAATCTCATGAAGGTCACCAAGGATCTCGTCGCCGCCTCGGCGACGCCGATGGTGCTCGGCATCCTGGCCGACGGGGAGAGCTACGGGTACGCGATCCTCAGACGCATCAACGAGCTGTCCGGCGGCGAGCTGGACTGGACCGAAGGGCTGCTCTATCCCCTGCTGCACCGGCTCGAACGGCTCGGTCACGTGGAGTCGAGCTGGCAGTCGGTCCCCGGCGAGCGGCGGCGCAAGTACTACCGCATCACCGACAGCGGCCTCGCCGAGCTAGCCGAGCAACGTCGCCAGTGGGACACCGTGGTGAGCGCGCTCAAGGCGATCTGGGTCGACCCCGGCGACGTACGGCGCTCGACGACGATTCCCCTCGGAGGTCTGGCATGACCGCGCCCAGCGGGCCGGACGGCAGCACGGCATCCACCGGCCCGGACGGCACGACCGCGCCAGGCGACCCCGAGGGCGCGACGATGGCGCCCGGCCAGGAAGGGTTGGAGGCCCAGTTCACCCAGTGGCGTAACTACGTACGACGCCGCCCGGAGCTGCAACGCTCCGACGCCGAGGAACTGGAGGACCATCTTCGTGGCTCGGTCGACGAGCTCATCGCCGCCGGTCTGCGCCCCGACGAGGCGTTCCTGGTCGCGGTCAAACGGCTCGGCGGCCTGGACGAGCTGTCCCGCGAGTTCGCCCGGGAACACTCGGAGCGGCTGTGGAAGCAACTGGTGCTCACCGGCGGCACCGACGACCCGGAGACGGACAACCGGTCCCGGCGCGACCTGATCGCGATGATCGTCTGCGCGGTCGGCGCAGCCGTGTCGATCAAGCTACCGGAGCTGTTCGGCCTGGGTTTCCAACAGGACGGCGCCTTCTACGCACCCAACTTCGCGCTGTTCACGCTGCCCTGGCTGGCCGCGTACCTGGCCTGGCGTCGCCGGGCCGGCAGGGCGCTGATCGGGGCGATGGTCGCCTTGTTCACGCTCGGTGCGGTGGCCGCCAACGTCTACTCCCTCGCGGAGGACTCCCAGTCGCTGGTGCTGACCACCATCCACCTGCCGATAGCCCTATGGTTCGTGGTCGGCCTGGCCTACGTCTCCGACGACCTGCGATCGTCGCGACGACGCATGGACTTCATCAGATTCACCGGTGAATGCTTCGTCTACTTCGTCCTCATCGCCCTCGGCGGCGGCGTGCTGACCGCCTTCACGGTCGGCACCTTCCAGGCCATCGGGATCGACCCCGAGGGCTTCGTCTCGCAGTGGTTGCTGCCGTGCGGCGTGGTGGCCGCGGTGGTCGTGGCGGGCTGGCTCGTCGAGGCCAAGCAGAGCGTCGTCGAGAACATCGCCCCGGTACTCACCCGCCTGTTCACGCCGCTGTTCACCGCCGCGTTGCTGGCCTTCCTGGTCGCCATCGTCTGGACCACCACCGGCATCAACGTCGAGCGGGAGGCCCTGATCCTGTTCGACCTGCTGCTGGTCGTGGTGCTGGGGCTGTTGCTCTACTCGATCTCGGCCCGCGACCCGCTGGCCCCGCCCGGACTGTTCGACAGGTTGCAACTCGCCCTCGTGATCAGCGCGCTCATCATCGACGTGCTGGTGCTGTGGGCGATCACCGAGCGGATCACCGAGTACGGCACCACCCCGAACAAGGCCGCCGCACTCGGTGAGAACGTCATCCTGCTGGCCAACCTCGCCTGGTCGGCGTGGCTGATGCTGGGATTCGTCCGCCGCCGCACCCCGTTCGCAGCGTTGGAACGCTGGCAGACCGGCTACCTACCGGTGTACGCCGGTTGGGCCTGGATCGTGGTCCTGCTCTTCCCCCCGCTGTTCAGCTACCTCTGACCTGCCGCGCACCCCGAGCGGCCACCGGCTAGCACTGACGCCAATCGTCCGCGCCCGGTGGCCGCCTGCGCGCCGATCTTCCAGCTCCTGGCACCGGCAACCACTTGAAGCGCCTTCATGCCGATCGACCATGCAGTGAGTGCCGGCGTCTCAGCTGGTCGCGCCGCGCCAGGGATCGACGACATTGATCCCTGTGTCAGTGAAGTCCTTAGTGTTCCGGGTGGCGAGGGTGGCGGCCTGGACGCGGCAGATGGCGGCGATTTGGGCGTCGAACCCATCGATCGGGTGGCCTAGTTTCTCCCGCACCGTGACCACGTCGGCGTAGGCACCGGCTGCGGCGAGGTCGAAGGGCAGCACCTGGCGAGGAAAGGCGGCGAAGATCTCGCTGGCAGCCTGGTGCAGTGATTCCCGGCGCTGGCCTTCCGGCAGCCGCGCAATGCCGTAGCGGATCTCGGCGACGGTGACGGCTGTGGTGTACAGGCCGGTGCTCGAACTCTGCTGGAGCCACGCGAGCACCACTGGAGCGGGCTCGGCCCGCATGAGCTCGGAGACGACGTTGGTGTCGAGAACGATCATCATTCGGGCAGATCCGCCGCACGGGGGGCCGTGGAACGTGCCGGTAGATCCAGCTCGACCCCACCGAGTCTGGTGAATCGATCGGTGAGTGCGCTGAACAGGTCGTTTGCCGGCGCGTCCTCGGCAACTGCCGCAGTGAGTATGTCGCGAATCTCGGCCTCCATGGATCGGCCGTGTTGCGCAGCGCGGCGGCGCAGCTTGTCGCGCACGCTGTCGTCGAGATCTCTGATGCTGAGGGCTGCCATGCTGTTCCTCCCACCCACCCTAATGAGAGCAATGCTAGCATGGGCTAGCGCACGCTGGTCGGCGGGCCGAAGGCGACCGGCACCCCCGGTGAGTAGAGCACGCTTGTCGGTGGCCCCTGCGGCGGCGGCAGCCCGGCGGCGGTGACCAGTTCGTCGTCCAAGGCGAGCAGTTCCGCGTGGTGCAGCGGCCAGCGGGGGTGCCAGTTCGGCAGGTGCCGGGTACGTCCGTACGCCCGGGTGTGCAGGCCCCAGCGGGCGGTGACGAAGTGGTCCAGCGGCGTCGGCTCGGCGATCGGCCCGCCGACCCGGACCTCGATCCGGCTGGTCGCGCCGGTCGGGCCCGGCCAGCGACGCCGACACCGGTAGCTGAGTCGGTCGCCGTCGCGCTCCAGCTTCATGGCCGACCACAGGTACGGCAGCCGCAGGGTCGCCCGGGCGACCAGCACCGGCACCAGCCGGGAGGCGTCGAGCGAGCGGAAGACCACGGCCCGTCGGCCGGAGTCGTCCACGGAGTACAACCGGACGTTGGTCTCCCAGAAGCTGCCGAAGTACGGTACGCCGGGCCCGCATCCGAGCCCCAACCCGACCATCCGGAAGCCGATCAGCCCGACGTAGGTCACTCCGTCGAGCGTGTCGGGGCGGGTGCCGGCGGGCAGCAGCGGCGCGACCCGCGCCGGCTCGACCGGCCAGTGCAGGAAGACCAGATCATCCCAGCGTTGCCGAAGGATCGCGCGGCGGAACCCCCGGATGGGCGCGGCGTCGACCGGCTCGATGTCCACGCACCGATCCTGCCCGACCGGCGTAAGCCGCGGCACCCGGCGCGATCCGCGGTCAGGTACCGGGGTGACGGCTGCTCATCCGGTTTCCGCCGGACCGCTTCGCCGCGTACATCGCACCGTCCGCGTGCGCCAGGGTCTCCCCGAGGGTGTACGCGGAACCGCCGGCCACCCCGACGCTTACCGTCACCTGCCACGCCGCCATCCCGGCCACCGCGTCGACGGTCCGCTGGGCGACCTGCTCAGCGGCACCGAGATCCGCTCCCGGCAGGATCGCGACGAACTCGTCACCGCCCAGCCGGGCGACGAAATCGTCCCGGCGGACACTGGCCGCGACCATCTGCGCCACCGCCCTCAGCACGTCGTCGCCGGTGGCGTGCCCCAACGAGTCGTTGATGTCCTTGAACCGGTCCACGTCCACGATCAGCACCGCCACCGGATCGGTCCCGGCCGCCGTGGGAGTGGCCAGGCGTTCCAGGAAGCTGTCCAGGCCACGCCGGTTGGCCACCCCGGTGAGCGGGTCGATCCGCGCGGCCCGTTCGGCCCGCTCGTGCTGCCACCGCAGCACGTCGTACGACTGCATGGTCACCGCCGCGTGCAGCCATCGGTGCCGCTGACGCCACAGCAGTTCCGCGAGCGCATCGCCGTAGGTGAGGCCCGGCAGCGCGTCGCGCGCCCCGTTCTTCGCCAGCAGCACCGCGTGCGTACGGTGCAGCGCCGCTGTGATCAACCAGTCGTTGTCGGGAGAGAGACCGGTCACCGCCTCCTCGATGACGTGCAGCGCCTCACCCGGCCGCCCGGACCGGCTGAGCGCGACGGCGTGGAACGGCCGGCACAGCAGTTGCTCCTGGTGTCCCTGTCCGACACCGTGCTCCTGCAACGACGCCAGTACCCGGGGGATGTCCTCCGCCGCACCGGCCGGGTCCTGGCGGTCGGCGCGGGCACACGCTGCGAACAGCGACGCGGAGAGCCGCCACACCTCCGCCTTGGGGCCGGAGGCTTCCGTCATCGCCCGCATCGCGTGCTCCTCGGCCACCGTGGTGTGCTTCTCCGCCTCGGCGACCTGACCCACCTGGTACAGCTCCAGGGCCCACATCAGGTTGAGTTCCGCAAGGTTGCACAACCACATCGCCCGGTTGCCGTTGTCCGGATACCCGGATCGGCAGGTCGTCTCGTACGCGGCCTGGAACTGGGGCGCCGCCAGTTCGTAGAGCCGCAGTTTGGCGTAACCGATCGCCAGCCCGGTACGGGCGTTGCCCTCGATCACCGGATCGGGTTCGCCGGCCAGCAGGGCCGTCTCCGCGCGGACGAGATCCCGCAGGACAGCCTCGATGTCGTACTCGGCGATGTCCTGGTCGCCGAGGCGAAGCCGCCGGTCGGCGCGCAGCGACAGCGCGCAGGAGCGCCACCCGGCGCTGTTCTCCCGCTCCGCGGCGACAAGCATCAGATCGGCGGCGGCGATCGCGGCGCGCAGGTCACCGAGTCGGGTCAGCGCCACGACGCGGGCGAAATGCATCGCCGCCGGACCGTCGCGCAGTTCCCCGGTCGGTTCCCGCAGCGCCGCGACCGCCTCCGCCAGCACCTGGGACGCGCCACCGGCCTGCGCCTCCTCCAGTAGCCGCAGGGCTCGGAGGGTCACATCGTCCATGCGGTCTCCTCCGCACCCGCCCAGGGAAGAACAGCCCGATGGTACGGTAATCAGCTCTCTTCGATAGCCTCCGACCGGTTCGGACTCCGCCCCAGCGGGCGCCAGGCAACGAGCGTGACGACCGCCATCGCCACCCCGGCGATCCAGAACGGTGTCGTGATGCCCCAGGTGGCGGCGATCAGACCGCCGACGAGGGAGCCGACCGCCGCCCCGCCCAGGTCGAGTACCGCGTACGCGCTGCCGACCCGCCCGAGCAGCCGGGACGGCACCAGCCGTTGACGCAGCGACGCGACGGTGACTCCCCAGACCATGCCGTGCGCGCTGAAGACGACCAGGACGACCACCACGACCCAGACTGCCGTGGCGGTCGCCAGGATCAGGTGCGTGACCATCTCGATGACCAGCCCGGCGCGCAGCACCACGGTCCGCCCGAACGTCCGGACGAGGCGGGTCGCCACCGCCGTGCCAGCCAACCCACCGACCGCGAACGCGGTGAGCAGGAAACCGTAGCCGACGTCGGAGACGCCCAGCCGCTGCCGGCAGTAGAGCACGAACACCGCGAACGCGGCGCAGAAGGCGACGTTGCCCACGCCCATGCTCAGGGCCAGGGTCCGCAGCAGCCGGTGCCGCCACAACCACCGCACACCCTCGGCGATCGAGCGGACGATCGACGCGTGCGCCGTGGCTTCCGGTGTCGGCACCGGGGTCGGCCGGATTCCGGCAAGCAGCGCCGCGGCGACGGCGAACGTGAGCGCGTTGAGTCCGAACGGTGCCGCTGCGGCGATGACGAACAGCCAGGCACCCAACGGTTTGGCCACGAACTGGTTGCCGATCGTGAAGGTCGCGTAGAGCCGGGCGTTCGCACTCGGCAGCCGGTCCGGTGCGACCACCGACGGCAGCAGCGCACCCATTGCGGTGTCGGCAAGCGTCTCTGCCGTACCGAGCAGGAAGAGCACCGCGTAGAAGACCGCCACCGTGACGGTTCCGGTGGCGACGGTGAGGGCCAACGTGGTGAGGGCGACGGCCCGGGTCAGGTTAACCGTCACCACCAGACGACGCCTGTCGAGCCGATCCACGTAGGCACCGCTGATCAGGGCGAACAGCAACCAGGGCAGCTGTTGTACGAAGACGGCACCGGCGATCAGCGCCGGGTTATCGGTGATCGAGGCGACCAGCAGCGGGCCGGCCGCCATGGTGATGCCGTCACCGACGCTGGACACCGCCGAGGCGGTCCAGAGTTTGGCGAAGTCCGCGCCCAGACGCGCGGATACCAGGGCACGCAAGAATGCTCCTCAAGCTGGAAAGGAAACGGCCGGCAGGGGACCGCTCCGCAGCGAGGAGCACCGCCACCGTCGGTGGACCGACGGTGGGCCGCACGGGTCAGCGCACGGTGAACTCTCGCGCCGGAGCGGGGGCCGTGACCAGGTCGAGGCGCATCTCTACTCCTGTCCGTCGACGGATGTCGAAGCGGAGGATAGCCACCCGATGCCGTACGACGGCACTGGATTTCGCCGGGCCGCGATCGCGACGCCGGTCGATACAGTGACCCGGTGGAGCAGATCAGCCGGCGGCGGTTCCTCGACGAGATGGTGGCCGTCACCCGGGAACGGCAGGCCACCACTCACCTTTACCTGATGCTGCGCGAGGGCGGCGGCATCGGCGTGCAGTGGGAGCAGCCGGGTCTCGACCATCTGCGGGAGTTCCGCGTGGTCGACCCGGACGGACCCACCTGCCCGCACTGTCTGATCATCGAGACGGTCCTGAAGCTGGCCCCGGTCCTGCCGCTCGACATGCTGCGGACGGCCCGTGCCCGGGTGCAGTACGAGAGAATCCTGCGCGCCGGCATGCTGCCGGCGCCGGCGTTCGCCCGGCAGTCGGTGAGTCGTGAGGTCACCTGGCTGGGCGACTGTCACGGTGCGACCGGCAACCCGCACACCGACGCGGACTGCGCCGAACATGCGGCGATCGGTCCCCCTGTGGTCACCGACCCGCTCGACGTGCACCCCGTGACGGTGCTGCCCCGGGCGCTGCTCGAGATGACCGACGTCGCCGGCGTCCGGGAGCGGCTGCGGCTCGCCCGCGACTGGCGCGACACCGCCGCCGAGGTGGCCCGCCGCAGCCGATGGGCCGCGACGACCTGGGGTTTCCTGCGGAGTTCAGCGGTCCTGGGCGTCCCCGCCGGCCTGCCGGGGATGGTCTACGCCCTCGACCCCGACGCGCCGGCCGACGACCGTCCCTTCGCCGAGGTGTGCGCGGCGGCGATGCGGTCGCTCTCCGGTCAGGATGACCCGGTCTACGCGGACCGGGTCTGCCTGGTACCCGACCCGGTGCCCGGCGGCGAGCGGATGCCCAGCTTCGCCGGTGCGGTGGACGTGGCCGCCGGGCAACCGGTACGCACGTTGCGGCTGCCGTCGAGCCGCCGGCCGCTGAGTCGGCTCGGCCGCGGGATCCTGCTGCTGTTCGAGGCGCGGCACGTGATGCTGATCCGCCACGTGCAGCGCACCCCGGACTGGGAGTCGGAGGCGGCGCTGCACCTCTTCGAGTTCGGCATGCTTGAGGAACTCGGCGGCCCCGCGTACACCTCGGCGGTCGCCGCCTACCTCGACGCCCTGCGCCGCGAGGGCGAGCTGCTCGCCCGGCCACAGAAGGTCCTCGGCCGCCGCGAACGCCTGGCGCTCGCCGGCATTTTCGGCGGTATCGACGACGAGGAACTGCACCTGTGGGGGTCGGTCGCCTACCGCAACGCGATCATGGTCATGTTGGGCAGCCAGGCCGCCTTCGCCGAACACCTTCGACGTCAGTCGTCCTGAACCGAGTGACCCGGGTGGGTGGGGTCGGCGCGTCGACCCCACCCACCCGCAGTGTCAACTACGCAGACTCCACTGCTGGTTGGTGCCGCCGTGGCAGGCCCAGAGGTGGATCACGGTGCCGTTGGTGGTGCCGTAGCCGCTGGCATCGAGGCACAGGCCGGACTGTGCGCCGGTGATGGTGCCGTTGGCGTTGACGTTCCACTGCTGGTTGGCCTGACCGTTGCAGTCCCAGATGATCGCCAGGGTGCCGTTGCTGGTGCCCTGGCCGGACGCGTCGAGGCACTTGTTGCCGTACACCATCAGTTGCTTGCTGGCGGTGTAGGTCCAGCGCTGGTTCGTCCCGCCGTGGCAGTCCCAGAGCTTGACCTGGGCGCCGTTGGCGGTGCTCGCACCGTCGATGTCCACGCACCGGCCGGACTGGGCACCGACGATCTGCACACCCTGCGGGCTGCTGCCGCCCTGCGGACCGGCCCCGGCCATCACCGCCTGGGCGCCGGAGGGCCAGTTGCCGTTGGTCACCGTCACGTTGCCGGACACGACGTTGCCCCGGTCACCGTTTGTCACGTTGGTGCTGCCGTTTGTCGACCAGTTGTTGGTGACGGTGAAGTTGCCCATGTTCTCCGCGTACCAGTAGTTGGCGGTGGCCCAGGTGCCGGTGGACGAGAACACGTTGTTGCGGGCGGTGTAGTAGCGGGACCCCTCGTCGAAGTAGACGCCGAAGTAGCCGTTGGTCCGCAGGCAGTAGTTGTCGCTGATCAACCCGCCCGGGTTCGCGGACAGGGTGTAGATGCAGCCGCCGTCGTTCATCTGCTGCATCACGTCGTGCACGTAGTTGCCGATGAGCCGGTTGTTGGACGCGGTGGTGGCCGTCGTGTAGCGGGGCTGGTAGTTGTACAGGCCACGGCCGGCGTAGTGCTCGCTGCCGCCCGCGTCGTTGGATCCCCAGCCGTACCCGATCGACATGCCCGTGTACGGCATGTTGTAGACCTCGTTGTACGAGACGGTGGAGTTGGTGACGTAGGTGGTGAGCACGGAGACGATGCCGCGGTACTCGATCCCCAGGTCGTGCAGGCGGTTGTTGCTGACGGTGATGTCCCGGTTCACCATGCGCTGGTCACTTGGGTGGTGGGCGTCGGCGCGTACGCCACCGACGACGATGCCACCGGCCGCGTTGCGGGCGATCTCGGAGCGGGTGACGATGATGTTGCTGGCACCCAGGCCCACCCCACTGGCGTGGGCGTTGGCGTCGTTGCCGATCCCGATGGCCGTCTGCCCGAGGTTGACGAACTGGGAGTCGCTGAAGGTGATGTTGTTGGCGGCCGAGACCTGCACGGCGGCAGGCATCTGCTGCCAGTTCGGCCGGGTGGCCTCGAACTGCGGGCAGCCGTTGTGGCACGAGGAGAAGCTGGGCCAGTTCCAGTTGCCGTAGATGTAGGCGCCGGTCTGCTGGTCCACGTAGCCCTGATTGCTGCTGGCGCCCAGCCAGGTCGTGCCGGTGAAGGTGATCCCGGTGAACGTGATGTGGTGTGCCGGCGAGGCGTAGGTCCCGCCGAGGTTGACCAGGGACTGCTGCGTCGGCAGTTCCACGCTGACGCTGTTCATGTTCTGCCCGGCGAGTGGGATGTAGGACAGCGCGCCGCTGCCCGGGTCGAGGTACCACTCCCCCGGCGTGTCCAGGAACTCGTAGGCGTTGGCCAGGTAGAGCGGGCCGGCCCGGTGCGGGCTGGTGAAGGTGTCGTAGCCGAAGTTGTTGTTGCTCCAGCCGGGCTGCTGCATCCGGATCAGGTTCCCGCTGATGCTCTGCACCGACACGTACCGGTCGGTGAACGAGTTGACGCTCTCCATCTGGATGCGGCTCTGGTTGGCCAGGTTGTTGAGGTAGTTCAGGGCGCCGCTGGTGAACCTCATGCCGGTGCTGTCCGCGGTGAAGTCCGCCCGGTTGACCTGGGTACGGGCCCGGGTGGCGAGCGCGCCGTTGACGTAGAGCTGACGGGTGTCGGTCCCGGCACCGACGTTGGCCCGCCAGATGTTGCGGCCGGCGTCCACCTGCGACCAGCCGGTGACCGCCCGCGCGCCGCTGATCACGGGACGGGCCGACGGTGCCGCCTGCCAGATCACCCGGTAGCCGTTGGTGCCGGAGTCGGCGGCGGTGAACCGCAGCGGCGAGGAGAGGCGGTACACGCCGTCAGCCAGTTGCACCACGATGTCACCCGACATCGAGCCGTTCATCGAGCGGACGACCGACTGCGCACCGGTCAACGAACACGGTTGGGCGGCGGTGCAACTGCTGCCGCCACCGGAGGGCGACGCGTAGAGGGTGGTGGTAGCGGCGAGGGCGGGGGCGGCGAACGCCGTCACGGCGGTCACGGTGGCCGCAGCGGTCAGCGCCACCGTCGCGGCCGCGGCCAGCACCCGTCGGGGTGCAGCGGGGGGTGGAGGTACGGACACGGGGGTCTCCTTACCTGGACGGGTGGTGCGGTGTGGAGGGTGGTATGTGGACGGCAGTTCATCATACGAATGATGTCTGCGCAAGGATCGACTGAGATCACGCCGGTGACCCGATGCCGACGCGAGGGCGGCGCAGCTCAGCCGAGGATGCTCCGGAGATAGGCCAGCCCGTCCCCCGCGAGCCGGTCCGGTGACGGGGCGAGCGGGCGCCAGATCGAGGCGGCGGTCGCGATCGTCGCGTTCTCCGGGGTGAACGACTCGATGCAGATCGCACCCCAGTAGCCGGTGGCGGCCAGGGCGGCGAGGAGCCGGGGCCAGTCCAGGTGATCGGACCCGGGCGCCCCCCGGTTGGTGCCGCTGACCTGTACGTGCTTGATGTGCGGACCCGCCGCGGCCAGCGCCGCGTACGGGTTCGCCTCCTCGATGTTCATGTGGTACGTGTCGATCATCAGGCCGACGTTCGACGGCAGGCCGTCGATCATCTCCACGGTCTGTTCGAGCGTGTTGACGACGCTGGTCTCGTACCGGTTGAGCGCCTCGACCCCGATGGACACGCCCCGCTCGGCGGCCCGGTCGGCGACCGGTACCAGCGCCCGACGAAAATCGGCGTAACAGGTCGCGCGCTCCGTCGGCGTCATCCGCCAGGTCCGGCCCACCGACGCGTAGACCGGACCACCGACGCACGGCGCACCGATGATCGCCGCACTGTCGACGCAGCTGTCCAGGTACGCCACCGTGGACTCGACCACGGTGGGTGCGGCATTGACCAGTTCCCGGCCGGGCGGGGTTACCGCACAGACGCCGGCTGCGGCCAGTCCGTACCTGGCGAGCAGGTCACGAACGCGGTACGGATCCCAGTCGCCCGGCTGCTCGATCGGCAGTTCGACCGCGTCGAAGCCGAGCGCCGCGATCCGTGGGATCAATGCGGTCAGGGCCTCGTCGTCGACCGGCGAGGTCCACACCCAGGGATTGACACCGACGGCACGCACCGGACACCTACTTCCAGCGCTGCGGGTAACCCGGCAGGTCGGTGCAGCCGCACATCGCGTAGTGCAGCGGCGGCATGTTCGGGTCGAGATAGCTGTCCAGGTTCTCCTGAGTGATCGTCGGCTGGGGCAGCTTCCACGGGGCGGACACCTGCTGGCCGTCGAGGATCCGCAGCGCCGCGATGATCGGCGTACGCCACTGGTAGGTCGGGTACGTGGGCGCGATGGCGGTGAGCCCCTCGTCCTTCCACATCTTCAGGAAGTCGAGCTGGTCCTCGCCGTTGATCGGAGGCACCGGCTGACCGGCGTCCTGGAACGCCTCCACCGCCGCGACGGCAACCGCGCCCGCGTCCATCCAGACGCCGTCGATGGTGCCGTGCCGCTGGATGTAGTCGTTGACGATCTTCTTGGTCTTGGCCGGGTCGCCGTCGGTGAACTCGACCCCGACGACGTCGACCTGAGCCTTGTCGAACGCGACCTTCGCGGCGGACCAGCGGGTCTCCAGTACGTCGACGCCGGGCAGGATGCGCAGCGCGAGGACCTTGCCGCCGGGCTTCATCTGCTGGCTGACGAACTCCGCTCCGACGTGACCGAACCCGTACCCGCCGATCGGGTTGATGAACGTCACCGGGCAGTCGGTGTCCACGCCGCGGTCGAAGACGATGACCGGCAGGCCGGCGTCGCAGGCCGCCGTCACGGCCGGGGTGAGCGTGGCGGTGGTGTTCGGCGAGACGATGAGTGCGTCACAGCCCTTCCCGAGCAGGTCGTTGATGTCGGCGATCTGCTTCTGGTCCTTGCCTTCGGCGTCGACGTGGACGAACTCCTTGATCCGGTCGCCCTGTGCCTCGACCTCGGCCTGCATGGTCTTGAAGCCGACCTGCCGCCACGGGTTGTTCAACGCCGCGTTCGAGAAGCAGATCTTGTGCGGGCCGTCCTTCTTGAACTTGGCGGTGTCCACCATCTTCGGGTTGAGCACCTGCTCCCACGGCTTGTCGGCCGGTCCGGTCGGTGCGGCGTCGAGCAGCGCGAGTTCGTTGTCGTAGTCGGCCTGCACGAAGAACTTCGACTGCTCGCCGGTGCCGGCCCCGGCGGGTGGTGCGGAGGAACCGGACGGGGTCGCAGCGGGCTCGTCGGTGGCACAGCCGGCGAGTGACACCAGGAGAAGCGCGGCCGTGGCCGCCATGCGTCGTTTCATTGAAAGACTCCCCTTATCTCGACTTATCTCGACGTGGAACGTCGGGCTGAGACCGCCACGGCGAACAGGATGATGGCGCCCTGGACGGTCGGTCTGAGTGCGCCGGAGACGCCGTAGAAGTTCATGAGCGTGAAGAGCAGTTCGAGGGTCAGCGCGCCGAGCATCGCGCCGACGACCGAGCCACGTCCGCCACCCAGGGCGACCCCGCCGAGAACGACCGCGGTGATGGCTCCGAACTCCAGGCCGGCACCGGCCTGGAAGGACACGCCGCTGTAGCCGCCGATCAGGATCGCCGCGAAGGCGGCGGCGAGACCACTGAGCATGAAGGCGATGGTCCGGGTACGGCGCACCCGGGCGCCGCTCAGCTCCGCCGTACGCGGGTTGTCCCCGACCGCGACCAGGACCCGGCCGAAGTCGGAGCGCATCAGCAGCACCGCGAGCGTCGCGAGGACCAGCAGGACCAGCAGGGCGTACGGGATGCGGCCGAACACCGGCACGTCCTCGAACGCACGCCGGCCGAAGCGACGGAACTCCTCGGAGAGGCCGCCCTTGGGCGCGCCGTTGGACCAGAGGTAGACCGCACCCACCAGGATCAGGAACATGCCGAGGGTGGTGATGAACGAGGGCACCCGTAGTCGCGTCGTGATCAGACCGTTGACCAGCCCGACGAGCACCCCGCCGGCGAGCAGCACCAGCACCACCGGCCAGGTCCGCGACGGATCGCTGTCGATCAGCCGCGCGGCGACCACGACCTGCGCGGTGACCAACGAGCCGACGGACAGGTCGAACTCGCCGGAGACGATGACGAAGTACTGACCGGCGGCGAGCAGGATGAGCGGCGCCGACCGGCCGAGGAACGACATCAGGGACGCTGGAGCCAGGAAGTCGGGTTGGCGCACGGTGACCAGGACCAGCAACACCGCGAGTATCGCGAGCAGCGGCAGGAGGCCGCCCCGGCGTACCCGGGTCAGCTGGGGCGGCAGCGGGCGACGCTTGACGAGCTGCATGTCAGACGGCCGCCTTTCGCATGGCCCGACGGGCGTAGACGGCCACGGCGGCGATGATGATGGCCCCCCGGATCACCTGCTTGAAGAAGGCGTCCACTTCGAGCTGGTTGAAGATGGCGTCGATGCTGGCGAGCAACAGCACGCCACCGAGCGTGCCGACGACACCGCCACGGCCACCGGCGAGAGCGGTGCCACCGATGACCACGGCGGCGATCGACTCCAGGTCGTAGAGACCTTCGGTGCCCACCCGGGGGGCGCCCGAGCCGAGCCGACTGGCCAGATAGATCCCGGCGAGCCCGGCGCAGAGCGAGCAGAGCACGTGGGCGATGACCAGAACCCGGTCGTTGCGGACGCCGGAGAGCCGGGCCACCTCCGGATCGCCGCCGACAGCGATCAGATGGTGACCGAACCGGGTCCGTACCAGCGCGAACCAGCATGCCCCGGTCACGGCGAGAAGCAGCAGGAAGGACAGCGGTACGGGGCCGATGCGTTGGTAGCCGAGGCTCTGCACGAGCCCGGGTGAGGTGCTGCCGGCCGGACCGTCGTAGCCGTTGTCGAGGTATCCCTTGAGCAGCAGCCCGACGCCGAGGGTGGCAATGAAGGCGTTGATCCGCAGCCTGGTGACGAGCAGCCCGTTGAGCAGCCCGACAGCGGCGCTGACGGTCAGCGCCAGACCGATCGCGGGCAGCAGCGCACCGTCGCTGCCGTTCATCGTCTCGGCCGCGACGAGGGTGCTCAGGCTGATCACGTACGCCACCGAGAGGTCCAGCGAACCACCCAGGATGACCAGGGTCTGACCGACCGCGACGAGGCCCAGCCCGGCGGCGACGTGCAGCAGGCTCACCGTCGTCGACTGGTTGAACAGCTGACCGCCGTCGAGCATGACGATCAGCCAACCGAGCGCCAGCGTGATGGTCAGCGCCACGAACACGCCTGGCAGGGGCCGTCGAGCCGGCCGCAGCGACAGAAGGCTCACGCCGCCGCCTCGCTTCGCTCCGCGGCGGCGCGAGACGCCACGCTGCTGAGCCTGATGGTTCGCTCGCTACGCTCACTCACGCCGCCGCCTCCCGTACGGTGCCGACCGCCAGGGCGACGACGTCCTCCTCGGTGGCGCCGGCGGGCAGCTCACCCGCGACGCGGCCGTCGCGCATGACGAGCATCCGGTCACTCATGCCGAGCAGCTCCGGCAGCTCGGACGAGATCATCAGCACCGCCGCACCCGCCCGGGCGAGCCGCCGGACGAGATCGTGGATCGCCGACTTCGCGCCCACGTCGATGCCCCGGGTCGGCTCGTCGAAGAGCAGGATCAATGGTTCCAGTGCGAGCCACCTGGCCAGCACCACCTTCTGCTGGTTGCCGCCGGACAGGAACCGGATCTCCTGGCCGTCACCGGCGGCCCGGACCTCCACCGCGGCGAGCAGCTCGCGGACGCGCGCGGTGCGCGCGGCGCGGCCCGAGCGGGCCGGGAAGACCGCCCGGCTCGCGAGCAGCGCGTTGTCGAGCACCGACTGCCGGGCGGCGATGCCCTCGCCCTTGCGATCCTCGCTTACGTACGCGACGCTGGCCCGAGTCGCCGCGCGCGGTGAACGCAGCCGCGCCGGCCGGCCGTCGATCGTGACCACGCCGGTGGTGAACGGCTCGACCCCGAACAGCGCGCGGGCCAGCGCCGATCGTCCGGAGCCCTGGAGGCCACCGACCCCCAGCACCTCACCGGCGCGCAGGTCCAGGTCGACATCGCGTAGCTTCCGGTTCCCGCCACCCCGCACGGCGAGCCGGACCGCACCGAGGTCCTCGGGAGCGGCCCGATCCGGGTAGTAGCTGGACAACTCCCGGCCGACCATCTGGCGTACCAGGTCCTCCGCCGTGGCGTCGGCGGTGCGCATCGTCCGCACCAGGCGGCCGTCCTTGAGGACCGTGATCCGGTCGGACAGGTCGAAGACCTCAGTCAACCGGTGCGAGACGTACAGCAGGCCGATGCCCTGCTGTTGCAGCCGTCGCACCAGGCCGTAGAGCAGTTCGACCTCGTGGTCGGCCAGCGCGGCGGTGGGCTCGTCCATGATGAGCAGGCGCGCGTCGAGCGCGAGCGCCTTGGCGATCTCCACCACCTGTTGCTGGGCGACACCGAGGCGGCCCACCACGGCATCGGCGGGCAGTTCCGTCTCCCCGATGGTGGCCAGCAGTTCCCTGGTGCGGCTGAGCATCTGTCGCCGGTCGACCAGGCCACGCCGCCTCGGCTCATGGCCCAGGTACACGTTCTCCGCGACGGTGCGCTCCGGCAGAAGGTTGAACTCCTGGTGGATGATGCCGATGCCGGCCCGCTGCGCGTCACGCGGGCCGCCGAACACGCGTGCCTGCCCGGCGAACTCGACGGTGCCGCCGTCCGGGGCGTATCCACCCGAGACGATCTTCATCAGGGTCGACTTGCCGGCACCGTTCTCCCCCACCACGGCGTGCACCTCGCCTGGGGCGACGTCGAGGTCGACACCGTCGAGGACGCGTACCCCGAAGAAGGACTTGCCTATGCCCCGCAGGGTCAGCAGCGCCGGGGGTCGAGCCGACATCAAGAATCCTCACGGATAGTAATCGCCAAGGGCATCGGTGCGCCACCTCAGAATTCACTTAGGACCGGCCGGTCACCTGGCTTTAGTTATCGGAAGCGAAGCTTCCTGTTGTCGTGCTCAAACTTTCGCTTGACATGACCGAAACATCACACGTATGAAGATAGATGCTCGGGGATAGGTACGCAATCCCCGATCTCCCGGACTCCCGACCGGGCTGGTGGCAGGCAACGATGCCGGGTCAGGTCCACTGGGGAACGCAGGCGCCGATGATCAGCCCCATCCATGTTGTCGTTAACATCAATTTATGTCCATATCCATACTATTTAGGCTCCTTGCCACCACGGGGCCCGGAACCCACCCGGCCGTGACTCTGCGTCACATCCAGCGGCGTCACATCGGTGCGACGAACCGTGCGACGACGACCGCGCACGCACCCCGTCGTGCCACCAGGCACCACCCGACGTGCCGTGGGAGGTGACCGGACCCGTGGTCGCACCCCCTGTTGCTCCGCCCCGACGAGGAGACGGCATGCGTCGTAAGACAGCCATCATCGGGCTGATCACCGGTCTGTTACTGGCGCTCGCGCTGGTCCAGCCGGCATCAGCGGCTCCGGCCTTCCGCGCCCTGTTGTTCACCAAGACCACCGGCTATCGGCACGACTCGATCCCCGCCGGGGTCTCGATGTTCCAGCAGCAGGCCGCGTCCGACAACTTCGAACTGGTACACAGTGAGGACTCCAGCGTCTTCACCGCAGCGAACCTGGCCACCTTCGATGTCCTGATCATGTTCCAGACGTCCGGCATGGTGTGGACCTCGGCCAGCCAACGTCAGGCGGTGGAGGGCTTCCTCGCCAGCGGCAAGGGCATCGTGGCCATCCACAACGCCACCGACATGGGGATCGAGGGCGAGTACCCCTGGTGGGACCAGACCATCAACGCGGGTGCGCACATGCCGGAGCACTCCCCCGGCGTCCTGCCCGGCACCGCCATCGTCGCCGACAAGAAGCACCCGTCGACGGCCAGCCTGCCGGATCGCTGGAACCGCAGCGAGGAGTGGTACAACTTCGACAAGAACCCGCGCGGTGAGGTGCACGTCCTGGTCACCGCCGACGAACGCACGTACAACCCGGGCCCCCGGGCGATGGGCTCCGACCACCCGATCTCCTGGTGCCGTAACACCGGCGGTGGCCGGGTCTGGGCCACCGCGATGGGCCACGCCGCGGCGTCCTACAGCGAGACCCACTTCCGTAACCACGTCCTCGGCGGGGTGAAGTGGGCCGCCGGCAACGAGCCGGGCGACTGTGGTGGCACCGTCTGGGGCAACTTCGAGAAGCGGACCCTCGACAGCAACACCGTCGACCCGATGGCGCTGGCCGTGGCACCCGACGGCCGGGTGCTCTACGTCCAGCGCGGCGGCCAGGTCAAGATCTTCAAGCCGAGCACCAACAGCACGGTCACCGCCGGCACGCTCAGCGTCTACACCGGAGGTGAGGACGGGCTCACCGGGCTGGCGCTCGACCCGAACTTCGCCAGCAACGGGTACGTCTACCTGTACCACGCGCCGGCCAGCAGCTCGACCGACGTCAACCGGGTCTCCCGATACACGCTCAACGGCGACACGTTGAACATGTCCAGCGGGGTGACCATCATCGACGTCCCGGCCTACCGGGATCGGACGTACCCCGAGCCCGGCCACACCGGCGGGTACATCGCCTTCGGGCCCGACGGCAACCTGTACATCGGCACCGGCGACGACGTCGCGCCGAACCTCGACCCCAACTGGCAGGGCTACGCCCCGCTGGACTGGCGCTCGGGGAAGCACATGCTCGACGCGGCGCGTACCGCCGGCAACACCAACGACCTGCGCGGCAAGCTGCTGCGCATCCGTCCCTCCACCGGCGGCGGCTACACCATCCCGTCGGGCAACCTCTACCCCCAGGGAACGGCGCAGACCCGGCCGGAGATCTACGCAATGGGCTTCCGTAACCCGTTCCGCTTCTCGATCGACCCGGCCAACGGCTGGGTCTACCTGGCCGACTACGGACCGGACCGGAACCCGCCGACCACCAACCGGGGGCCCGAGGGTCTCGTCGAACTCAACGTGATCAAGACGCCGGGCAACTACGGCTGGCCGTTCTGCCACGGCGACAACCAGCCGTACGCGCCGTACAACCCGGACACCGGCCAGGTCGGTGCCAAGTTCAACTGCGCCGCGCCGGTAAACAACTCGCCCAACAACACCGGCCTGACCAACCTCCGGCCAGTCGTCGCGCCCAACATGTGGTACGGCTACGGCGCCTCGCAGAACTTCCCGGAGGTGGGCTCGGGTGGCTCGGCGCCGATGGGCGGACCCGTCTACCGCTACGACCCGGAGAACCCGTCGGCGACGAAGTTCCCGCCCTACTACGATGGCGTGCACTTCTTCTACGAGTGGTCGCGTGACTACATCAAGGAGATGCACTTCGACTCCGCGTCGGCGGTCACCCGGATCAACCCGTTCCTGCCCACCGCCCAGTTCAACAGCCCGATGGACCTCGAGTTCGGCCCGGACGGCTCGCTCTACCTGCTGGAGTGGGGCACCAACTTCGGTGGCGGCAACAGCGACTCCGGTCTCTACCGGATCGACTACGTCCAGGGCGGCCGGTCACCGATCGCCAAGGCCACCGGCACTCCCACCAGCGGAAACGCCCCGTTGACCGTGCAGTTCTCCAGCGCCGGGTCGTCGGATCCCGACCCCGGCGACACGATCAGCTACCAGTGGACGTTCGGCGACGGCACCACCTCGACGGCGGCCAACCCGTCGAAGGTCTACACCAGCAACGGCAACTACACGGCGCAGTTGAAGGTCACCGACAGCTCGGGCAAGACCGGCTTCGCCAACGTGCAGATCACCGTCGGCAACACCGCTCCGGTGGTCACCATCACCACGCCCGCCAACGGTGGCATGCTCACCTTCGGCGACCGGGTCTCGTACCAGATCACCGTCTCCGACCCGGGCGGCGCACCGATCGACTGCAGCAAGGTCTTCCTCAACCCGGCGCTCGGGCACGACGACCACGCGCACGAGACCACGGACTACGCCGGCTGTTCCGGGACCATCCCCACCGACCTGCTCGGCGGACACCCGGACGGCGCCAACCTGTTCTACGTGCTCAACGCGCGATACACCGACGACGGTGGGGCGGGCGGCGCGGCCCCACTCACCGGCCGCGCCCAGGTGATTCTCCAGCCCAAACACAAGCAGGCCGAGTACCACAGCAGCCAGTCCGGCACCCGGATCATCGACCAGGCCGGCGCGGAGAGCGGCAAGCGCATCGGGGACATCTCCAACAACGACTGGGTGGCGTTCACCCCGATGAGCCTGTCCGGCATCAACACCGTGAGCTACCGGCTGTCGTCGCCGTCCGGCGGCGGATCGATCGAGCTGCGGGCCGGTTCGCCGACCGGCACGCTACTGGCCACCACTCCGGTGCCGAGCACCGGCGGCTGGGACAACTACCAGTCCACGCCACCGGTGAACGTCACGTCCCTCGCCGGCACCCACACCCTGTACCTGGTGTTCAAGGGCAGCGCCAACAACTGGTTCGACCTCGACTCGCACACCTTCGGTGGTCCTGGAGTGGGCGTCGGTGACACCGGCGGCGGGATAGCCGGCCGTACGTGGACGCTCACCGCACAACACAGCAACAAGTTGATGGACGTCAGCGGCGTCTCCACCGCCGACGGCGCGCAGATCCACCAGTGGGCCGCCACCGGTGGCAACAACCAGAAGTGGCAGGCGGTCGACGCCGGCGGCGGCGCGGTCTATCTGCGGGCCGTCCACAGCAACAAGTGCGCGGAGATCATCGGCGGTTCCACCAGCGCCGGCGCCTTCCTTCAGCAGGCCACCTGCAACAACAGCAACCAGCAGAAGTTCACCGTCACGTCCACCGCAACCACCGGGGTCTACACGGTGAAGAGTGTGCTGAGCGGGCTCTGCATCGATGTCAACGGCGGTGCCACCACCGACGGCGCCCGCCTGTTGCAGTGGACCTGCCACAGCGGCACCAACCAGCAGTGGCGGTTCAGCCTGGCCTGACCATCGCGACCCACCGCGACCGTCAGGGACGCCTCGGTCGGGACCGGTTCTTGGAAAGCGGAGCCGGTCCCGACCCGGGACGTACGGCGCCACCGTCACATCGCCGCAGGCAACGAAGGGCGACGGCCGACTTCGACCCAGGCCCTGACCGGTGATAGGTGCGCCGGGCTCGTCCCGCGCCGGTGCGGTCAGGCCCGCCAACCACTTCCGTACCTCGACATCCGCCGCGGTGCGGTGTTCAGGAACGTTCAGCGGGCCGAGGCGAGCAGACCGGCGGTGGCCAGTGACCGCCAGAGTTCGTCGGGCACGACCGCGTCCGAGCGCCGTACGGTCTCCGCCATCTGCGTTCCATTGCGGACGCCGACCACGGTCGACACCACGGCCGGGTGCCGACGGACGAAGGCGAGCGCCGCCTGCGGCAGGGTGACACCGTGTGCTTCGCAGACCTCGGCGATCCGCCGCGCCCGCTCGATCAGCTCCGGCGGCGCCTGCTGATAGTTGTAGAACGCGTCGGCCGGCGGGCGGTCCCGCGACAGCAGTCCCGAGTTGTAGACGCCCGCGATCACCACACCCACCCCCCGACTCGCCGCGAGCGGCAACAGGTCACCGGCCGCGCCCTGTTCGAGCAGGGTGTACCGGCCGGCGCACATCATCACGTCGACGTCGGTTTCCCGAACGAACCGCGCGAGCATCGCCGACTGGTTCATCCCGGCCCCGATCGCGCCCACGACGCCCTGGTCGCGCAACTCGACCAAAGCGGGCACGGCCTCGGCGGCGGCCTGCTCCCAGTGATCGTCGGGGTCATGCAGGTAGGCGATGTCGATCCGGTCCAGGCCGGTCCGCTCCAGGCTGGCCTCGATGGAACGGCGTACCCCGTCGCGGCTGAAGTCCCAGACCCGGCGATGGCTCGCGGGCACCTCGAACCCCTCGGGGTCGCGCAGGTGCGCGTCCTGCGGAGACGGCTCCAGGAGTCGCCCCACCTTCGTCGACACCACGTACTCGTCGCGTGGCCTGTGTCGCAACGCGCTGCCCAGGCGACGTTCGGACAACCCGAGGCCGTAGTGCGGCGCGGTGTCGAAGTACCGCACGCCGGCCGCCCAGGCGGAGTCGATGGCGGCGACGAACTCCTCGTCCGTGGTCACCCGGTAGAGGTTGCCGCCCTGTGCCGCGCCGAAGCCCAGCTCGGTGAGGCCGATCGCCGGACGGCGCGGCAGGGCGTGTGTCCTCACGACGCCCCCAGTCGGTAGGCACGCCGGGCGGTGCCTGCCCAGAACGCCGCCCGGTCGGTCGCGTCGAGGTCGCCCAGCAACTCCGTGACCGCTTCGATCCAGCGGGGGTACGAGGTGGCGAGCAGGCACACCGGCCAGTCCGAACCGAACATCAGCCGCTGCGGCCCGAACACGTCGAGTGCGTGGTCGACAGCGGGTCGGAGATCGGCCACCGCCCAAGGTGACCGGGGCACCTCGGTCGTCAGGCCGGACACCTTGGCCGTCGTGTTGGGTGCTTCGGCGAGGGCCCGCAGGTCCCGCTTCCAGTGGTCGAACTCCCGGGTGCCCAGCGCGGGCTTGCCGAGATGGTCGAGGACGAAGCGCACCTCGGGCAGGTCCTGCGCCAACCGGGCGGCCATGGGCAGCTGGTGTTGCCGGACCAGCAGGTCGAAGACCAGGCCTGCGGCGCCGACCGCGGCGATGCCCCGGCGGACGTCCGGGCGGTCCAGGTAGGCCGGGTCGGTCTCGCTCTGCACGAGGTGACGGACGCCGACCAGGCGCTGCCCACCGGGCGCCGCGCGCAGGCGGTCGAGGCGATCGGCGACGTCGTCGGCCGTCAGGTCGACCCAACCGACGACACCGCCGACCAGGATGTCGTCGGCCGCGACCCGGAGCAGGTCCACGGTCTCCCTCGCCGAGGCGATGGACTGTACGACGACGGTGCTGGTGACGCCCGTCGCCCGGGCCAGCGGGGCCAGGTCGGCCAGTTCGAAGTCGGCGTCGATGGCCGCCATGGTCACCGGGTCGATCCACGGCTGCGGATGCCGTGCCCGGACCCACAGGTGGTGGTGGGCGTCGACGATTCCGGCCGACCCCGGAGCTACCTCGGTCATCGGCCCAACCATCCCCCGTCGACCGGCAGCACGATCCCGTTGACGTAGTCGGAGGCCGCCGACGCCAGAAACACCGTGGCACCACCGAGGTCATCGGCGACGCCCCACCTGCCGGCCGGAATCCGGGCGAGGATCGCCTGGTCGCGCTCCGGGTCCGCACGCAGGGCCCGGGTGTTGTCGGTGGCGATGTAGCCAGGGGCGATGGCGTTCACGTTCACCCCGTGCGCCGCCCACTCGTTCGCCAGGGCCTTGGTGAGACCAGCCACGCCCGACTTCGACGCAGCGTACCCGGGCACCGTGATGCCGCCCTGGAAGCTGAGCAGGGACGCGGTGAAGATGATCTTCCCGTGGCCGCGCTCGACCATCGTCCGACCGACCTCCCGACTCAGCACGAACTGGCTGTTCAGGTTCACCTCGATCACATGATCCCAGAGTTCGTCGGGGTGATCGACGGCCGGGGCGCGGGCGATCGTGCCGCCGTTGTTGACCAGGATGTCGATCGGGCCGAGCGCGACCAGCTCGTCGGCGAGCCGGCGCACGGCCGCCCGATCGGCCAGATCGGCGCGCAGCGCGGTGAACCGCCGACCGGCGGCCCGCACCCGGCGCCCCACCTCGCTCTCCTCCGGTTCGAGGTGCGCGGAGACACCCACGACGTCGGCACCGGCCTGGGCCAGCGCCTCGGCCATGGCCAGGCCGATGCCCCGCCGGGCGCCGGTCACCACAGCGGTTCGTCCGGACAGGTCGAACAGATTCGTCACCGGTCGCCCTCCCGCCAGTCCAGCAGCACCTTCATGACACCGCCGCCCTCCAGCGCGGTGAACGCCGCGGTCGCCGCCTCGGGCGGCTCGACCCGGGAGATCAGCTGCCGTGCCGGGATCGCGCCGGAGGCGACCAACCTGATCGCCTCCGCCATGTCGTCGCGCTGGTACAACCGGGCGCCGAGCAGTTCCAACTCGCGCCAGAAGAACCGGTGCAGGTCGACCTCCCGGGGCCGGGGATGGATCGCCACCATCACCAGCCGACCCCGGGCGGTCAGCACCTCGACCGCGGTGGCGACACCCGCCGCAGCGCCGGAGACCTCGAAGGCGACGTCGGCACCCGCACCGTCGGTCCGGTCGGCGACCAACGCCGCCACGTCGATCGCGCCCGGGTCAACCGCCTCGATCCCGATTTCGCTTGCCACGGCGCGGCGAGCCTCGTCCGGCTCGACGAGCAGTACCCGCGCACCGCGCCCCTGGGCGACGGTGCCGATGAGCACCCCGATCGGCCCGCCGCCGACGACGACCACATGATCGCCTGAGGCCACCTTTCCACGCCGCACGTCGTGCACGGCGACGGCGACCGGTTCGACGAGTGCGCCCTGATCGAGCGGCAGTTCCTCGGGCAGCGGCAGGACCAGTTCCGCCGGCACGTTCCAGGCGGACTGCATGGCGCCGGGCGAGTCGATGCCGAGGAAGTTCATGGCGTGGCAGATGTGCGAGTTGCCGCGCCGGCAGGCGGCACACCGCCCGCACCACCTGGTGGGCAGCACCGTCACCGGCTGGCCGATGGACCAGCCGGTGACGTCCTCGCCCAGCGCCGCGATCCGCCCGGACATCTCGTGCCCGATGATCGCGGCGGCGCCGACCCGATTGTCCATGTCGCCGTGGTAGATGTGCAGGTCGGTGCCGCAGATCCCGGTGTAGGCCACCGAGATCCGCACTTCGCCGCGTCCGGGTGCCGCCGGCTCACGTTCCTCGATTCCGAGGTGCCGTGCTCCCCGGTAGACCACTGCCTTCATCGATCCTCCGTATCAACGACCGCACGCCGCTCGTGCCGCCGGCCACCACCATCGGGTCCGTTCAGTGACTTCCGGTCGGCGACACCTGGTTGCTGTTGTGTGCCGGGGTGGCCGCCGGGGCCAGCGGGAAGCCAGCCGCGGCGGGCAGGACGCCGTCCGTCGCCGCCAGCAGCCGTCGCCCGGCCTGCTCCGGCCGGACGTTCGGGCCGTCGACCGCCGGTGCCTGGGGGTGCCGGTCCACGGCCCGGATCCGCTGTTCGTCCACTCGGAGGCCGAGGCCGGGCGAGTCGCCCAGGACGAAGACCCCGTCCTCGACGTGCATGTCGACCGAGACACCGACCGGCGGCCAGAGGTCCTGCAACTCGCTGGTCAGGTGGTTCGGCACCGAGGTGGCGGCGTGCAGCAGCCCGAGCGGGCTGTTGCCGATCGGGCTGACCGGCAGGTCGTAGGCATGCGCCAGGGCGGACACCCGCAGGAAGTGGGTGACTCCCCCGACCGCGGACGTCTGGACGACGTCGACCGCGCCGGCGGCGATCAGCGGCCGGTACTGCTCGAGCCCGGTGAGGTTCTCCCCGGTGGCGACGGAGGCGCGCACCCCTCGGCCGACGGCGGCGAGCCCGTCGGCGTCCCAGCGCCGAACCGGCTCCTCGATCCAGATGAGGTCGAGGGTGCGTTCGAGTTCGCAGACGTGCCGGACGGCCTGCTTGCGGGTCCACGCCTCGTTGACGTCGAGCATCAGGCCCGGCCGCAGTCCGTGGCCGGCCTCGGCCAGGACCTCCTTGACCAGGTGGAGCCGGTGTCGGTCATGCTCGATGTCGAGACCGCCCTTGAGCTTGGCGGCCCGCAGCCCGTGCTCGGCGTAACGGGTGTACGCCGAGACGAGTTCCTCGTCGGTCAGGGCGATGTCGAGCCCGGACGCGTACGCCGGCACCCGGCGGTCGCGGCCGCCCAGCAATCGCCACAGCGGCTGGCCGGCCGCCTGCGCCTTGATGTCCCACAGTGCGGTGTCGAGTGCGCCGATGGTGCCGAACACCGGGCCCGCGTGACCGGCCTTGAAGGTGTGGCGCAGCATGCGGTCGTAGAGCGTCGTCACCGCGCGGGGATCTTCACCGTCGATGGCCTCGAAGATTCGCTCGATCTCGACGTGCGGGCCGATGCCGACACCCGACAGCCCCTCGTCGGTCTCCACGACGACGATCGGCACCGGGACGATTCCGTCGGCGAGGACGCCGTTGGCGTCGCCGACCGGGCGCCCCCATTCCTGGACCGTGGTGAGCGTCCGATATCCGGTGATGCGCATTTCAGCCCTTCGTGGAGCCGGCGGCGACGCCGTCGGCAATCTGGCGCTGGAGGAAGAGGTAGACCACCAGGACCGGTATCGCGGCGATCAGTACGCCCGAGGCGAAGGTGGGGATGTCGTCGGAGTACTGACCGCGCAGCGAGGTCACGCCGACCATGAGCGTGCGGTGATCCGCCGACGGCATCATCACCAGCGACATCAGGACGTCGTTCCAGCAGAACAGCGCGTTGAGGATGCCGACCGACAGCAGGGCCGGGGTGCCCAACGGCAGCATGATCCGGCGGTACACGCCGTACACGCTGTTGCCGTCGATCCTGGCCGCGTCGATGACCTCCCGCGGAATGGTCTTGTAGTAACTCGTCATCAGGAAGACGGTGAAGGGCAGGAACTGTGCCACGAAGACCAGGACCAGTCCGGGGTACGTGTCGATGAGGGCGGTGTCGGCCATGATCCGGGCGAGCGGCACCATGATCACCTGGAACGGCACGAACAGACCCGCGAGGCAGCCCAGGAACAGCACCGAGGAACCACGGAACCGAAGCTGGCTCAGGGCGAAGCCGGCCATCGACCCGAGCAACAGCAGCAGGACCACCGACGAGGTCACCACGATGAGGGAGTTGACGAAGTAGCGGTCCATGCCGACGCTGTTCCATGCCGTGCTGATGTTGTCCCAGCGCAGGGTGTCGGTCAGCGAGAACCGGTCGAGGATGTAGTCGCGGCGGGTCTTCATCGCCACGTTGACGGTGAACAGCAGTGGGTAGATCGTCGCCAGCGCGAGCAGTGACATCGGAACGGCCAGCAGCCACCGACTCAGTCGTACGCGGGACATCAGTCCTCCCCTCCCGCCCGCCTGAGCAGCTGCACCTGTAGCAGCCCCACGACGAGCATGATCACGAAGAGCACCGTCGACGCGGCCGAGGCGAGGGCGGGCCGATTCATCTGGCCCTGCTGGATCCAGATGTAGTACTCCGGGAGGTAGGTGGATCCTTCCGGCCCGCCGCTGGTCATCACGTAGAGCAGGCCGAACATCGAGGTCAGCATCCCGACCATGGTGGTCACGGCGACGAACGCGATGGTGCGGGACAGGCCCGGGATGATCACGTGCCGGATGACCTGGGGCAGCGACGCTCCGTCCACCCGGGCCGCGTCCAACAGCGCGGCGTCCAGGGTCGCGAACCCGGCCAGGAACACCACAAGCGCCATGCCGAAGGTCGCCCAGATGTGTACACCGACCACCACGAACATCGCGACGTCGGGATTCCCGAGCCAGTCCACCGGGCTGATGCCGACCGCCTCGAACACGGCGTTGACGGGGCCGTCGAAGGCGAGCAGCAGGTTGAAGATCGCGCCGACGATGACCGGTGAGAGCACCGCCGGGAAGAAGTAGACGCTGCGGTAGAAGCGATGACCCGGTACCCGCAGGTAGATGAACGTCGCGAGCAGCCCGGGGATCGCCACCGCCACCGGGAGCAACAACACCAGCAGCCCGACGTTGCCCAGCGCGGTGCGGAACAACGGGTCATCGATCAACTCAAGGTAGTTGTCGAAGCCCACCGTCGTACCGTTGCGCTCGCCGTCTCCGGTGAAGGAGAAGTTGACGCCGAGCAGCAACGGGTACAGCCGCAGCACCACGATGATCAGGATGGCGGGTGCGACCAGGACGTAAGGGGCGAAGCGCTCGGCCCGCGAGCCGCCGCGGACGGGCCGTGACCCGGCGCCACGACGGGGGCCCGCTGACCCGGCCGCCGCCCCGTCGGTCCGTCCGGGGGGAACCGGACGGACCGACGGCTCTGCGTTTCCGATCGGCACGAAATCAGCCCGCCTGGTCGGAAGCTGCCAGCTGCTTCACCGCCTCGTCGACGCTGATCGACCCGCTGAGCAGTTGCTGGGAGACCCGTCCCATCAGATCCAGGGTCTTCGAGGAGAGCGCCACGTGCAGGGCGGGCTTACCGCTCTGCAGCGCGGCGACGATCGTGGCGGCGGCCGGACCGGCCTGCGACACGTCGATGGTGGTGTCGGCGGCGATCGCGCCGGCGTCGGCGTAGAACGCCTGGAGCGCCTCGGTCGACGTCAGCGATCGCACCAGGTCGGCGGCGACCTTGGGATCCTTGGTCCACTTCGCCACCGCGTATCCGATGCCACCGTCGTAGGCCAGGCTCGGCGTGGTGCCGGCGGTGACGACCGGAGCGCCCATCACGCCGAGCTTGTCGGGCGTCAGGAACTCGTTGAAGTCCTTCCAGTGCCCGACGTCCGACATCAGCCCGATGACGTGCGCGGCCTTGGCGGACTGGAAGAGTGCGAACGAGTCGTTGAACATCGCGGTCGAGTTGGCACCGTCGTTGTTCAGACCGGCGTCGCCGGCTTCCTTCCACAGCTCGAAGATCCGCTTCACGTTTGGCGAGTTCCAGTTGCGCTTGCCCGCGATCCAGTCGTCGTACTCCTGGGCGGTGAGAATGCCGGAGCCCAGCGCCGACATCCAGAACTGGATTCCGGCGCCCTCCTTGTTGCCCAGGGCGAAGCACTTGGCGCCGGCCTTGTCGATCGCGGCGCAGTCGGCGAGGAACTTGTCCCAGGTGGTGGCGGGGCTCGCCGGATCGAGCCCGGCCTTCTCGTAGAGCGCCTTGTTGTAGTAGATGGGGTGCCCCTGCAGCGTCACCGGAGCGGCATAGGTCTTGCCGTCCTTGCTGAAGGCGTCCCAACCGGCGAGCCGCTGCTTGTCCTCGGCCACATACTCGTCGAGGGGCACCAGCGCGTCGACCCGGTCGCGGATCTGGCCGCCGCCGTTGAAGAGCATCACGTCCGGGCCCTTGCCGGACTGAATGGCCGCACCGAGCAGCGTGTAGTACTGGTCGAACGGCTGCGCGACGAACTCCACCGTCACGTCGGGGTGCTTGGCGGCGAAGTCGGCCTTCGCCTTCTCGATGTAGGGTCCGGCGGAAGGCTCACCGGATTTCCAGTCCCACACCACCAGTTTGTCGGTCGCGCCACCGGAAGAGGAGCCCGTGTCGGTGGCACTTCCACAACCTGCCGTCGCCAGTCCCACAACGAGGACGGCTGACCACAATGCTCGTTGTTTCATCGTTGTTCACCTCTGAGGGGAATGGCTGACGGCCTGCCGCAGCCAACGTGATCAAGAACGTAACTCGTATGACGTCTGACGTCAACAGTCCGCCGTACACTGGCCCTGGACGTCGCGGCACGACGAGCCAATCGGAGGGGGACATGACGCCATCGCAGGAGACGGCCCTGGAAAAACTGGCCGCCCCGGCCTGGGCGCGCCGCCCCACCAACCTCGCCACGGCGGTCACCGCCGAGCTGGTGGAACGCATCGTCCGCGGGGTGCATCCGTCCGGCACGGCACTGCCTCCGGAACCAGTGCTCTGTGAGACCTTCTCCGTCAGCCGGACGGTCGTCCGGGAGGCGGTGAAGATCCTTCAGGAGAAGGGGCTGGTGCAGGTCCGTCAGGGCGCCGGCACCATGGTCACCCCGGCCTCGATGTGGGACATGCTCGACGAACTCGTCCTCGGGGCCACCATCGCCGAGGACGACAGCCTTTCCATCCTCGACGACGTGGTGGTGACCCGGCGGCTGCTGGAGTCCGACATGGCACACGTCGCCGCCCGGGTCGCCGATGAGGAGACCGTGGACCGCCTGCGCGCCCTGGTCGACCGGATGGACGAGCTCGTCGGCGACACCGTGGCCTACCATGAACTCGACCGTGCCTTTCACGACACCGTCATGCAGGCGTCCGGGAACCGCATCGCTCGTGGCGTCGTGCAGGCGCTGGAGAGTCAGGTCGTGAACACGGCGCGGTACACCGGCCGCACCGAGCGGTCGCTCTGCGTCGCCTCCAACCGTGGACACCGACGTGTCTACGAGATGATCGCCGCCCACGACCCGGAAGGGGCCGCGGCGGCGATGTTCACCCACATCACCGAGGCCTGGGTGGTCCGCCGCAGCGGCTCGGGCAAGCCGGACCGCCTGCAACGCTGATCCGGGACACGACGGGCCGGCGGGCCCGGCCTCCTGGCTCCCACTGCCGCCAGGAGGCCGCGACCCGCCGTCGCGCTCGGCCCGGTCAGGAGAACTGGGCGAAGAAGCGCCAGATCTCACCCTTGGTCCAGGTGGTGATGCCACTCTCGGCGTACGTCCCGTCCACCGGGCCCGGCATGTGCCCGTTGTCGAAGGCCGCCCACTGCACCGGGTACCCGGCGCGGCAACCGGAGTAGGCAGTGGTGATGTGCGTACGGCTGCCCGCACCCGGCTCGGGCGGGTTCTGGGCGTTGCACCCGTTGTTACGGACGAAGGTGTCGCGCAGCCCTCGGCCCTGGCCGATGCTGAGGACGTTGTCCGAGATGCCGTGCAGACCGAAGTACGCGATCGGCTGCGTACCGCCGCTGCAACCGCTGATCTGCGCACCGGCGATCACGGCGACCGCCCGGAAGACCGTGGCCCGCGCGCAGGCGAGGGCGTAGCTCATGCCACCGCCCCAGCTGAAGCCGAGGGCGAAGCGCTGCCTCGGGTTGACACACAGGTCGCTCTCGATCCGACGGATCATGTCGTCGACGAAGGTGACGTCCTCGCCACCGGCGTTGCCCCAACCGTTGCCGAGCCCCTGCGGCGCGACCAGGATGGCGCTGTTGTTCGACTGCTCCTGCTGTCCGTAGTAGGACCAGGCACTCCCGCTGGTGCCGCCGGAGGAGATCTCCTGCATGGTGCCGCCGCGCCAGTGGAACGCGAAGATCAGCCGGTAGGCGTTGTTGTTGTTGTAGTTGGCCGGCAGGCGCAGGATGAACTGGCGGCTCTTGCCGTTGCTCTGGATGGTGTGCGTGCCGCTGTTCAGCGTCGGAGCCTTGCCGCAGCCGGAGCCGCCGGTCGGCGGCGGGTCGCCGCCCCCGTCGACCCGGGCCAGTTGCCACTGCTGGTTGGCGCCGTTCCAGTCGGCGTACTGCACGATGTTCGCGCCGTCTGCGGTGGAGGCGCCCTGCACCTCGACGACCTTGCCGCTGTGCCGGCTGATCAGCCGGACGTGACCGCCGTCCGAGTCGGCCAACCGGAACTGCTGGTTGGTGCCGTTGTGGTCGGACCACTGCACGATCGCCCCGCCGTCGGCGGTCGAGAAGTTGTGCACATCGAGGACCTTGCCCGAGTGCCGGGACTTCAGCCGGTAGTAGCCACCGCCGGAGTCCACGAACTGCCACTGCTGGTTGGCGCCGTCGTTGCGGGTCCACTGGCTGATCCGCGCGCCGTCGTTGGTCGCCAGGCCGTACACGTCCAATGCCTTGCCACTGTTGCGGTTGACCAGCACGTACCAGGCGTTGGTGTCCACGGTCGCCGCCGCCGCGGGCGCCGCGTTCACCACCACGAGCGCGCTCGCCGCCAGGACCGCGGCGGCCGCCGCGGCCAGTCCCGACCGCCAACCGCGTCTGGGTGGAGAGGCGGGACGAGCCTCACCGATGGCCTTCATGGTCCACTCCTTCGATCGGTGTCACCCACGCGCAGTCCGTGGATGCGCTGCCTATGTGCCGGCGTCAGGTGGTGGCGTCAGCACGGTGGTGTGGTGCGGAAAGATCAGGTCACCGGAGCCGCCGACCAGCGTGACGACGAGCCCACGGTCGAGACCGGCCGGCGCGGGACCACGGCGGAGAATCGGGCTCCCGGCAGCCACAAGACCCGCTCGTGACAGCGAAGTTAGCGTTAACGACGTCATACGTCAAACGACTGAGGTCTATTTGTTGGCCATGCTGCGGACTCCGGTCCGGGCCCGCCCGGGGCCACGGAACACCCCCGCCCACCGGGCCCGGTGGCGACTCCCGGGCCCGGACGGCGGTCACGGAGTCCAGTACAGGTGCGGGTTCACCCGCCCGGACCAGTCGAAGACGGCCATGTTGTCCCAGCCGTTGCCGGTTCCGTTGATGTCCGCCGGGTCCCAGCCGTTGCCGCGTACCGCGTGCCAGGTCGGTTCCCAGTAGAAGACGCCTACCGCACCGGCGTTGCGCGCGGTGTTCTGCACCCAGCTGAACTGCTGCGCCTGGCCGGACCAGGTGGCCGGGATGTTGTCGCAGCGCGCGGTTCCGGAGATCACGTTCGGCTGGTGGTCGGCGTCGGCCGTGGTGAACGGGTACGCGGTCTCGGCGATCACCACCGGCCGGCCGTAGCGGGACCTCACGTCGGCGATCACGTTGTACAGGTTGGCCAGCGTGCCGTGCCACATGCAGTAGTAGGACAAGGCGGTGACGTCCCAGGTGACGCCCTGCGCCCGGATCCCGTCGTAGAACCAGCGGGCGTTGGCGTTGCTGTCCGCGTTCGCCGTGTGGATCCACACCTGGGTGGCGCCGTTGCACGCCTTGGTGGCCTGGTAGCCCCGCTTGAGCAGGCTCGCCAGCGGGGCGAAGTCGTTGTTGACCACCTGTCCGGCCGGCCAGAGCATGCCCACGTTGATCTCGTTGCCGATCTGCACGGCGTCCGGCGTGGTGCCCTGCGCCTTCAGCGCCGTGCACACGTCGTAGGTGTAGTTGTAGACGTCGGCCTGCAACTGGCTCAGCGAATGGTTGGCCCAGGCCGCCGGCGGATACTGCTTGCCCGGGTCGGCCCAGGTGTCCGAGTAGTGGAAGTCGATCAGCAGCTTGAAGCCCTTGGCCTTGATCGTCCTGGCCTGCTGAAGCACCCTGGCCTTGTTGTTGTAGCCGCTGGCCGGGTTGTTCCAGATGCGCAGCCGCAGATAGTTGACGCCCTTCGAGGCGAGGATGTCGTAGGGGTCGGCCTGCGCGCCGGAGGCGTTGTAGTAGCGGGCACCGAGATCGAGGCTGCGTTGCAGCGAGGAGACGTCCGCGCCGCGCATGGTGAGGGTGTTGGCCGCCTGCGCGGGAGCGGTCAGGGCCAGCGGGGCCGCGAGGACGACCACCGCCGCGAGGACCCGGAGGGACGGTTTCATGGCGCTCCTTCACATCCAGGGATGCGGGTGCCCGACGGATTCGGGCACGTCCGGCGGCACTGCCGGACGGTCTCGGAACCAGGTGAGGTGGTGATGGGGATCGATGGCTCAAGCGTGACAGTCAGGGTGACCCATGCCGGTGCTCCCGCACCAGCCCCGAACGCAGCGCTGGTCGCCGAGGCGGGGTAGCCGCGGCCTCCTCGTGCGCCCGGTCGACCCCGAGGCCGGCGCGGTAGTCCTCGAGCATCGCCCGCACGGTGGCCGGGTCGTGGATGGCCTGCCGGAACTCCCGGTGGTTGTCGACTCCCATGCGGTCCGGCCGCGCCTTGTCGCCGTACCAGGCGTCGGGATCGGCACCGATGGCCCGCTCCGGCTTGTCCGGCTGGGCGAAGAAGAACCAGTGGTACCAGTTCCGGGCGAACGTCGCGTCGCACCTGGTGAGCGCCTCGCTGATGGGCACCCCGTCGATGACCACCAGCCGACTGACGGTGTCGGGGTGGTCCAGTGCCAGGCGCAGCGCCACGTAGCAGCCGCGATCGTGCCCGACCGCGGCGAAGGTCGAATGGCCCAGCGCGTCCATCAGCCGGACCATGTCCGCCGCCACCACCCGCTTGGACTGCTGGGAGTGGTCCGGCAGAATTCGCGCCTTGCCGGACTGCCCGTAGCCCCGCATGTCAGGTCGGCCCCACGCCACCAGACGGGCCGAGAGCACCCGCTTGTATCGATTTCCTTGCATGTATCGATCGCCGTCCGGTATGAAGGCTTAGGAATCGTTCAGGTTCCGCTTCCTGGGAGGAGCGACGATGAAACCTGCCCTGCGCCGCCTACGCACGGTGACCGTCACATTCGCCGCCTGCACACTCGGGCTGACCCTGCTGTCGGCCCCCGCCGCGGCACACCCGGTGCAGCCGATCACGCCACTTTCCGACCGGGCACCCGAGTCGGACCAGTTCTCGGCCGAGGGTGTGACGACCGTCGGTGAGTTGCGCACCGTCGACGGTTCGTTGTCGTACGCCCGCGACGGCCGGACCCAGGTCATCCAGCACCCCGGCGCCACGTACATCAAGGTGCACTTCAGCTCGCTGCGGCTGGCCCCCGGGGAGTACGTCACCGTGTCGAGCCCCGACGGCCGGGAGAGCTACCGGTACGACCGCCACCTGAACCGGGCGACCGGCGCGGACTACACGACCGACGGGCGGCCGGGCTTCTGGGCGATGTCGGTGGAAGGTGACACGGCGGTGGTGGCGCTGCACAGCAACCGTTCCTCCCGGGGCAGCGCCGCGATCATCGACCGGTTCTGGCGCGGCTACGACCGCACGGAGATCGGCCAGTACAACTTCTCCACCCAGTCGGTGTGCAGCACCGACGCCCGCCGAGACGTGGTCTGCTACCAGAGCAGCCACCCCACCGAGTACGCACGCGGCAACGCCGTGGCCCGGCTGCTGATCAGCGGCGGCGGCATGTGCACCACCTGGCGGGTCGGCAACACCAACCGCATGTTGACCAACAAGCACTGCTTCTCGACGCAGGCCGCGGTCAGCGGCAGTGAGATGCAGTTCAACTACCAGTGCGCCACCTGCGGCGGCGCGAACCCCGGGCCCGGCACCAAGGTCAGTGGTGCAACGCTCTACCGGGTGAGCAGTGGTGGCTCCAGCCAACTCGACTACGCCCTGTTCTCGGTGAACAACTTCGCCGCCATCCAGGGCTTCGGCACGCTCTACCTGGCGACGTCCGCCACCACCACTGGGACGCAGATGTACATCCCGGGGCACGGTGACGGCAGCCCGAAGCGTCTGTCCATCTTCGAGAACGCCCAGAACGGCGCGCGCTGCACCGTACGGAACGCCAACTACAACACCTGGAACATCAGCTACAGCTGCGACACCTCCGGCGGCAACTCGGGCTCACCGGTGCTGAACAGCAGCCACCGGGTGATCGCCCTGCATCACCTCGGCGGTTGTCCGTCCAATCAGGGTGCCAAGGCGCACCTGATCTACAACGAGATCGCGAGTCTGATCGACAACGGCTGACCACGGCTGTGGCGGCCCGGGGGCGAACCGCGCACCCCCGGGCCGCCCGACCCACGTGGGCCGCGTACCCGACGCCGCCGTACCATCCGGTACATGACGATTGCCGTCGAACAGCACGTGGATGCCGAGGTCGCCACCGTCTGGCGGACAGTGAGCGACGTCGACCGTTGGGCCGAGCTGCTGCCCACCATCGACGAGATCAGACGAATCGACGATGCCGGGCCGGTGACGGTCGGCAGCCGTTTCCGGATCCGCCAACCCGGGCTGACCACCGCCACGTACGAGATCACCGACTGGCGACCCGGGGCCGGCTTCACCTGGGTGGCCCGTATGCCGGGGGTGCGAACCAGGGCGAGTCACGAGCTGCATCCGGAGGGCTCCGCCACCCGCCTGCGGCTGAGCATCGACTGGGACGGCCCGGGAGCCCCTCTGGTCGAGCTGCTGTACGGCAGGCGGACCCAGCGACTCCTCGCGCAGGAGGCGACGACCTTCGCCGAGCTCGCCGCGGGTAGCGAGGGTGAGCGATGAACCCGGTCGAGCGCATACCCACCCGCTGGGACGTCCTGGACGAGCGGTTCCAGGCGGTGAGCGGTGACCACATGGTGCAGCGACTGTTCGACGGTGGGCGTTGGTTGGAGGGGCCGGCGTACTCCGCCGCGTGGCGCTGTTTGTTGTTCAGCGACATCCCCAACGACCGGGTGGTGCGGTGGGACGAGGTCACCGGCCGATGCGACGTCTTCCAGACACCCGCCGGTTACCCCAACGGCCGCACCATCGACCGCCTCGGCCGTGTCGTGACCTGCGAGCACGGCCACCGTCGGGTCACCCGTACCGAACCCGACGGGTCGCTGACCGTGGTGGCGGACCGTTGGCGGGGCAAGCGGTTCAACAGCCCGAACGACGTCGTGGAGACCAGCGACGGCTCGTTGTGGTTCACCGATCCGAGCTACGGCATCGACAGCGACTACGAGGGGCACCGGGCGGATCCGGAGCTGGACGGCTGCCACGTCTACCGCTGCTCGCCCGACGGCCGGGTGGAACGGGTCGCCGACGACTTCCTGCGTCCCAACGGCCTGGCGTTCTCGGCGGACGAGCGTCGGCTGTTCATCGTCGACACCCGTCGTAAGCATCTCCGCCACTTCGACGTGGGCCCCGACTGGACGCTGCGTGACCGTGGCGTGCTCGCCGAATGCGACGCCGGGTCGTTCGACGGGATCCGACTCGACCGGGAGGGCCGGCTGTGGGTCGCCGCCCACGACGGGCTGCACTGCTTCGACCAGGAGGGCACATTGCTCGGCAAACTCCGACTACCGGAGATCTGCTCGAACCTCACCTTCGGTGGCCGCAAGCGCAATCTGCTGTTCGTGACGGCCACCACCTCGGTCTACTCGCTCGCGCTCAACGTGACCGGCGCGGGCCCGACGACCGGCCCGGCCACCGGATAGGCACGCATCGCCCAGCGCAGCGCGGCGACGTCGTCGCGCAGCCGGGCCGCCGACCTCCGCTGGGTCGGACGACCCGGACACCAGCCACCGATCCTCCCCGGCGGACCAGGGACGCCGGGGAGGAATGGGTGACCACCGACCCGGGTATGGCACACCTGTTCGAGAGAAGGGGTGGTGCCGAGATGACCGAGAAGCATGATCCGCAGGCCGCGGTGAAAGACCCGGACGAGTGGGTGACCGGCGACGAGCCGACGACGGCGGCGCAGGAGTCGTACCTGCGGACCCTGGCCCGCGAGGCGGGCGAGAGCGTGCCGGACGGCCTCAGCAAGGCCGAGGCGGCAAAGCTGATCGACCAGTTGCAGCAGCAGACCGGGCGGGGCGATCAGGGCTGATCCCCTGAGGCCACCTCCATCTTATCTACGGGTCAAGTCGTGCGAATCACCCTGGATGCCGATTTTGTGGGTCTGGCCGGTACATATTCTCGACCAGTCCCCGTGCAGCAGCCTCTGGCAGACCAGGGAGCAGTGTGTCCGAAACAGTGCGGCAGCTCGCCATCGAGCAGCAGGTGGTCGACAAGGTCTACGAGCGACTGGAGGTCATGCGTACGCAGGCGAGGGAACTGGACTCCGAGGGCCGTGGTCGTGCCTCGGCCGGCCCGCTGACCGGGCTGGTCGAGCGCGACGCGATGGTGCTGCGCGCCGCGGCCCGGTTGTCCGACCTGGACGGTCAGCAGGAGGGCCTGGTCTTCGGTCGGCTGGACTTCGACGACGGCGACACCTACCGCGTCGGCCGGCTCGGCGTACGCGACGAGGACCGGGAGCCGCTGGTGGTGGACTGGCGCGCACCGGCCGCCGCGCCGTTCTACCGAGCCACCCCCGGTGAGCCACTGGGCGTGGTGCGCCGTCGGATCATCACCTGCGAGGGTCCCACGGTCGTCGACGTGGACGACGAGGTGCTGTCGGCCGGCGACGTCGACGGTGTGGTGGGCGAAGGCGCCCTGCTCGCGTCGCTCACCCGGGAACGCGGTCCGCACATGCGCGACATCGTCAGCACCATCCAGCGCGAGCAGGACGAGGCGATCCGCGCACCCGCGCACGGCGTCACCGTCATCACCGGTGGCCCCGGGACCGGCAAGACCCAGGTCGCCCTGCACCGTGCCGCCTATCTGCTCTACACCGACCGGGGCAAGTTCGCCGACGGCCGGGTGCTGGTGGTCGGTCCGTCGACCGTGTTCACCGAGTACATCGGCCGGGTGTTGCCCGGTCTCGGCGAGGACAGCGTCCACCTGCGGGCGATCGGCGAACTGTTCGACGGTGTGGTGGCGACCCGACGTGACCGCGCCGAGGTCGCCAGATCCAAGGGCGACCTGAAGATGGTGCGGGTACTCACCGAACTGGCCTGGCACACCCCGCCGAACGCGCCGGCGCAGTTGGGCAGGCTCGACGCCGACGACCTGGCGAAGGCGCGCCTGGAGGTGCGTCGACGGTGCGAGGCGCGGGGCATCAAACCCAACGGCGCCCGCGCCGAGGCGGCGACGGTGCTCTCGGAACTGCTCGGCGGCCGGGAGATCCCCGAGGCCTTCCTCACGGCGTGGTGGCCGACGCTGACGCCGCAGGACGTGCTGCCCGCGCAGCACGGGCAGTGGTCGGTGGACGACGTCCCGCTGCTCGACGAACTCGCCGAGATCCTGGGTAGGCCGATCACCCCGACACCGACCAGGAACGAGTGGCAGGTGCGTGAGTTGAGCAGTGGCCCGCGTCTGGCGGAGACCTTCGTGCTCAGCCTGAGCCTCAACGACGGTTGGCAGCTCTTCGCGCCCGGGCTGTCCACCCCGATCGCCGTCTCCGGTCAGTCCCTGGACAGCGGCAACACCTGGGCGGCGCAGCGCTGGGCAGCGGCGATCATCCTGCGTGAGGGCCACCAGGTGGTGGGCTGGTCGGACGGCTTCGACCCGTACGGCGAGGAGGGGCACGTGCCGGAGTTGGCCGAGCCGCTGCCGGTGGCGGAGCCCGCCGAGCCCGTCGAGGACGTGTACCTGCACGTCATCCTCGACGAGGCCCAGGACCTCTCGCCGATGGAGTGTCGGATGATCGCCCGCCGAGCCGCCCACGCCTCGATGACGATCGTGGGCGACCTCGGTCAGGCGACCCATCCGCTGGCCGCCGGAAGCTGGCCGGAGCTGGTGACGCAGCTGGGCAAGCGCGAGGTCAGGATGCTCGACCTGCCCACCGGCTACCGGGTGCCGCAGGTCATCGCCGACTTCGCCGCCCGGGCGCTGGCACCCGGGCTCGCGCCGACCCGCTCCTTCCGGCCCGGCGGCACCCTCACGATCCGTCAGGTGGACGACCTGCGAGCGGCCCTCGCTCAGGAAACCGGTGCGATCATCGCCGCGGACGCGATCGCCGACCCGCTGGGGGCGATCCCGGTCAGTCAGGTCAAGGGGCTGGAGTACGACCGGGTGGTGCTGGTGGAGCCCGCCGACATCGTCGCCGCCGAGCCTCGCGGCATGAACCGGCTCTACGTCGCCCTGACCCGGGCCGTCGCCGAACTGGTCATCCTGCACACCAAGCCACTGCCGGAGGCGCTCCGGTCGTGAGCGCCCGATCGGCGGCGGTCACCCGTCGTCAGACGCCGACGGTGGTCGCTGGACCGCCTCGGCGACGACCCGCCAGACCTGGACGGCGAGCCAGTCGTTGAGCTGCTCCGGCCCGACCTCGTCGCGGTGGTCGAACCACCAGATGATGCCGGCGTCGACCATGCCGACGACACTGGCCACCACGTACGCGGGCAGGTGCGCCGCGTAGCCGGCGGCACGCAGGTTGGCGACGGCGGCTTCGGTGATTTCGGGCACCGCGTGCGCGGTGCCGAGGCGGGCCCGGAACCGGTAGAGGTTGGGGTGGGCCACCGCCCAGCTCAACACCCGGCCGATGATGCCGTGGACCACCTCCGGCGGCGTGCCCTGGTCCGACAGCGACGGACGGATCCAGGCGCTGACCAGGCGGGCGGCGTGCCGGGCGACGGCCTGGTCGAGGTCGTCCTTGCTGGCGAAATGGCGGTAGACGTGCGGTCTGGGCAGCCCGGCCCGGTCGGCTACCGTGCCCAGCCCGGTGTCGGTGCCGTGTTCCTCGATGACGCGGACCGCGGCCTCCACGATCGCCTGCCGTCGCCGGGCCCGCTCCTGCGGGATGCCGCCGGCACGGCGGGCGGCGATGGTGTCCCGTTTCACCGCCGCATTGCTCACCTGATCACTGTAGCGGCTCGCTACCCTGGGATGGGTACGAGCTGTACCCAACCAGCGTCCTGCGAGGTAGCCATGCCCAGTCAAGCACCCGGCCCCGTCGACCTCGCCCGCCTTCAGCAGGTGCTCGACGGACCGTGGGTCGAGGTCCGCAACGCGCACCGCCGGCACCTCGACGAACGCTTCCTCCCGGTATACGGCGAGACCGGCGACCAGGCGCGTGAGCGGATCACCCGTCTGCTCGGCGAGCTGCCCGTCAAGCTGGGGATCGCGTCGGCGTTTCCCACTCAGTACGGCGGTGGATCCGACGTCGGCGGCTCGATCATCGCCACCGAGATGCTGGCGCAGGTCGACCTCTCGCTGATGGTCAAGGCCGGCGTGCAGTGGGGCCTGTTCGGCGGTGCGGTCGCGGCCCTGGGCACCCGGCGCCACCACGACGCCTACCTTCGGGACATCATCTCCGGCCGGATCCTGGGCTGCTTCGCGATGACCGAGACCGGGCACGGCTCCGACGTCCAGCAACTGCGCACCACCTGCACGTACGACCCCCGGACGCAGACCTTCGACCTGCACACGCCGCACCAGGCGGCCCGCAAGGACTACATCGGCAACGCGGCCCGGGACGGGCGGATGGCGGTGGTCTTCGCGCAGTTGGTCACCAACGGGCGGCGGCACGGCGTACACGCGTGGCTGGTGCCGATCCGCGACGAGCAGGGCAACCCGCTGCCCGGCGTGACCATCGGCGACGCGGGGCCCAAGGCCGGCCTGCTCGGCGTGGACAACGGGCGACTCAGCTTCGACCACGTGACGGTGCCCCGGGACATGCTGCTGGACCGGTACGGACAGGTCGCCGAGGACGGCACGTACTCCAGCCCGATCGAGAACGACTCCCGGCGCTTCTTCACCATGCTCGGCACCCTGGTCCGCGGCCGGGTCAGTGTGGGTGGCGCCGCGGCGTCGGCCACCAAGGCGGCGTTGACCATCGCGGTCCGCTACGGCGACACCCGCCGCCAGTTCAGCACCCCCGACGCCGAGCGGGAGGTGCTGCTCAACGACTACCTGGCCCACCAGCGCAAGCTGCTGCCCGCCCTGGCCACCACGTACGCGCTGCATTTCGCCCAGGCCGAACTGGTCGCCGCGGTGCACGAGGTGCAGGGCGGCGACGGCCCGGTCGACGAACGCCGGCAGCGGGAGTTGGAGTCCCGCGCCGCCGGGCTGAAGGCCGCACAGACCTGGCACGCCGCCCGCACCATCCAGCTGTGTCGCGAGGCGTGCGGCGGCGCCGGCTACCTGGCCGAGAACCGGTTGCCGGGCCTGCGGGCCGACACCGACGTCTTCACCACCTTCGAGGGTGACAACACGGTCCTGCTGCAACTGGTCGCCAAGGGGCTGCTCACCGGCTACCGGGACGAGTTCGGCTCGCTGGACGGCTGGGGTCGCGCCTCCTTCGTCGCCGAGCAGGTCCGGGAGATGGTGCTCGAACGCACCGCCGCGCGGTCGCTGATCCAGCAGCTCATCGGCGCCGTGCCCGGCCGCGACGAGGAGGTCGCCGTCACCGACCGGGGCTGGCAGCTCAAGATCTTCGACGACCGCGAGAAGCACCTGCTCGAAGGGGCGATCCGCCGCCTGCGCAACGGCGCGACCACCAAGCAGGACCGCCCGTTCGACATCTTCAACGACGTCCAGGACCACGTCCTGACCGCCGCCGCCGCACACATCGACCGGATCACCCTTGAGGCGTTCGTCGCCGGCATCGAGGACACTGCGGACCCGGCGGTCCGGGCGCTGCTCTCCCGCGTCTGCGATCTGTACGCCCTCAGCGTCATCGAGTCCCACAAGGGGTGGCTGCTGGAGCACGGCCGGCTCACGCCGGCCCGCTCGAAGGCGATCACGGCCGTGGTGAACGGCCTGCTCAAGGAGCTGCGCCCGCAGATGCGGACGCTTGTCGACGGATTCGCCATCCCGGACATCTGGCTGCACGCCGCCATCCTGCGCGAGGAGCCGGGTCGTCAGGAGACGATGACCGCCCACGACACCACCATCGCCTAGCACCTGGCCGCGCGGGATCCGCGCAGCCAGCAGGCGGCCTGCGCAATATGTTGCATGCCACTCTCGGGCAACCCCACCGCGGAGGTGAGGCATCTCGCATTTGATTCAAGCTTGAACACACGCCGGGCTATCGTCGGGTTCAAGCTTGAACCTCACACCCATTGGAGTTGTCGTGACCCTGTTCCGGCTGGATGCCAGCATCCGCACCCACGGCTCGGCGAGCCGCGAGATCGCGGACATCGTCGAGGCGGAGTGGCTCACCGCGCGCCCAGACGAGACGATCGAACGTCGCCACCTCGGCGTCGATCCCCTGCCCGCGACCGCCTGGGCCGCAGCGGTCACCGCCGGGACGACCGCGGCGGAGGAGCACACCACCGAGCAGCGCGAGGCCGTCGCCCTCGCCGCGACACTTGTGGACGAGCTGCTCGCCGCCGACGCCATCCTGTTCGCCGTGCCGCTCTACAACTACGGCGTCTCACAGCACTTCAAGGCGTACGTCGACCTGGTGAGCACCGACCCGCGAGCGTTCGCCAAGCCGTTCCTGGCGGGCAAGCGGGTCGTGCTCGCCACGGTTCGTGGCGGGGCGTACGGCGGTGGCACGCCCCGGGAGGGTTGGGACCACGCGACGCCGTACCTGCGCCGCATCCTCGCCGACTGCTGGGGCGCCGACCTCACCGTCGTCGAACGCGAGTTCACCCTCGTCGGTGTCAACCCCGCCCTTGACCCGTTCACCGACCAGGCCGCGCAGATGCACACCGAGGCCCTGCAGGCCGCACGGGAGGCCGGCCGCGCGCTCGGCGGCCTGCCGGTCGCGGCCTGAGGCACACCGGCGCGGTACGCCCCGGACCCGTCGTCGCCGGGGCGGACCCGAGAGCGGGCCGGGCAGCCGGAGCCGCACCCACCGGGGATGCGGCATCAGGTGCCCGGCTCGTCCATTTCACCTCACCCTCAACCATCCGCATGGCAGCAGGTGGCGGCTACTGCTGCCGAGGGGTGGCGCTGGCGCTCCGGTGGGAGAACCGCCGGCTGCGACGGTCGGGCAGGGCCTGGTGACGTTGGAGCGCTTATCGGCATTCGCTGGCCGTTCACACCAGCGCCAGGCAGGCGTCAACTCGGCGCGGCAGGGTGACCGCCTGCGCATGTTGCGCGGGTGCTCTGAGGTGGACTCTGCGTGGGACGGGGCCGGCAGACGATGCGATCCGACGTGATCGGAGAGACGACGCTCTCCGTGGTCGTTCCGATGTACAACGAAGAGGCGGTGGTAGCCGGCCTCGTCGCCCGGCTCCGCCCGGTGCTGGACGATCTGCACGTCGACTACGAGGTGGTGGCCGTCGACGACGGCAGCCGGGACGCCACCGTCACGCTGCTCACCGCGCAGGCGCGGGACTGGCCACAGCTACGAATCGTGCGGTTGCGTCGCAACAGTGGCCATCAGGCGGCGCTTACCGCCGGCCTGCACCGGGCGCGCGGCCGTTGGGTGGTCAGCCTCGACGCCGACCTCCAGGACCCGCCGGAGACCATCGCCGAGATGTTGCGGCTCGCTCGGGCCGGTGCCGCCGTGGTGTACGGGGTACGCGCCGACCGCAGCACTGACACGTTCTTCAAGCGGCACACCGCCCGGGCCTACTACCGCCTGATGCGGCGGATCGTCGGGGCCGAGGTGCCGGCTCAGGCGGGCGACTTCCGGATGGTCAGCCGGGAGGTGGTGCAGACGCTGCGCCGACTGCCCGAACGAAACCCGGTCTACCGGCTGCTGATCCCGGCCCTCGGCTTTCCCAGCGCCGAGGTCCGCTACGTACGTGAGGCCCGGCACGCCGGGCAGACGAAATACCCGCTGCCGCGCATGATCGCGCTGGCCTGGGACAGCGTCGCCAACTTCTCCGCCGCTCCGCTGCGGCTGGCCACCTGGCTCGGCGCGGGCAGCTTCCTGGCCTGCCTGGCGCTGATCGCCTTCGGTGTGGTCGGGCACCTGCGCGGGGTGACCATCCCCGGCTGGACCTCGCTGTTCGTGGCGGTGCTGCTGCTCGGCGGGGTGCAGCTGGTCTGCCTGGGCCTGCTCGGCGAGTACGTCGGCCGGATCTACGCCGCCGTGCAGAACCGGCCGACCTTTCACATCGGCTCGGACAGTGCCGACGACCCGCCCGCACCGTCGGAGCCTCCGGCGGCCAACGGCCACCCGGTCGCTGCCCTCCGTGGCTGACCTGCGCCGATTCGCCGCACTGCTGCCCTGGCTGGCGGTGCTCACCGCGCTGCCGGTCGGCTGGTGGCATGGCGGGGTACCGGCGGCCGACGTCGGGACATTCGTGGCGTACTGGGCGTTGACGCTGGTGCTGCCGGGGACCCTGGTGCACCGGGCGCTGCGCGGCAGCCGGGGCAATCTGCCCGAGGATCTCGGCTACGGTGCGGCCACCGGCCTGCTGCTCGAACTCGCCGCCTGGGCGGTCGCCGCCGCCTCCGGCGGCCAGCACCTGTTGCGGTGGTGGCCGCTGCCGGTGGTCGTGGCCTTCCTGGCCGTGCCCCGGTTGCGGCGGCACTGGCGCACCGGTCCCGGTCGGCGGCTGCCGCTGGGCTGGCACTGGGCGATCTGCGGGGTGCTGCTGCTGATCGCCGGGTGGGGGTACGCCAACTGGCGGATGCTGCCGCTACCTCCCGCCGACTACGCCTACTACCCGGACCTGCTCTACCACCTCGGGCTGGTGCACGAACTCACCCGGACCATGCCCTTCGAGCTGCCGCACCTGGCCGGGGAGTCGCTGCGCTACCACTACCTGTCCGACGCGCACATCGCCAGCGCCAGCATGATCACCGGCGTGCCACCCGCCACGGCGCTGCTGCACCTGTGGGTGGTGCCGGTCGGCTGGGTGGCCGCGCTGGTCACCGCCGCGCTTGCCCGCGAACTGGCCGGACGCTTGTGGGCCGGGCCGTTGGTCGCCGCGGTGGGATACGTCGGCGCCTCGCCCACCTTCGGCTCACCGCTGGACATCCCGTGGACCCGGGCACTGTCGTACGCCAGCCTCTCCCAGACGTACGCGCTGCCGCTGCTGATGCTGCTCGCCGCCGTCTGTGTCCAGGCGCTACGCGGGCGGGCCCTCGGCCCGGCCTGGGTGCTGGTGCCGGCGCTCGGCCTGGCCTGCGCGGGCGCGAAGTCCAGCGCCCTGCCGCCGCTGATCGCCGGCCTCGGTCTCGCCGCGCTGGCCGCCTGGATCCGTCGTCGTCGGATGCCGTGGCGGGTGTTCGCCGTGCTGGCCTCGTTGGTCGCCGCCATGGCCGTCGGCTACCGGCTGTTCGCCGGTGGCGGCGCGGGCACCCTGCGGGCTCAACCGCTCGGGCTGATCCGACACCTGCTGCCCTACCAGCAGACGTACGGCGCGGACGAAGGTGCCCGGTTCGGGGGCCTGCTGCCGCCGGGCCTGGCGGAGGCGGACGGGAGCGCCGCGTGGCTGCTCGCGGCGGCCCTGTTCGGCTCGTGGCTGCTGCGGCAGACACCCCGGCTGGCCGGCGGGTCGCTGCTGGCCACGCCGACCCGACGCGACCCGGTCGCCTGGCTGTTCACCGGTGCCGTCGCCGCCGGCCTCGCCGTGGCCTGGCTGACCTATCACCCCTCCGCCAGCCAGGTCTACTTCTGGCTACCCGTCATTCCGTTCGGTGCCCTGCTCGCCGGCTGGCTGCTCGCCCGGACCCGGGTACGGTGGCCGGTGCTCGTGACGGCCGGTCTCCTCGGCGTACTCGCGCAACTTCTCGCCCCACCGCTCGGCTCACCCCCGGTGCTGACCCAGGCGGAACGAGCCATCGAGTCGGTACGCGTCGCCAACGCCGACGACTGGATGACCGCGCTCGGCTGGTCGGCCGCCCGGTACGCCGCCCTGATCGTCCTGGCCGCACTGCTCGCCGTCACGGTGGAGGCGCTGCTCCTCAGGTGGCCCCGGGCCGCCGTCACCGCGCGCCGCGCCGCCCTGGCCCGTCGGCTGGGCCGGCCGGCGCGGACGACGCTGCTCGGCCGGTCGGCGCTCGCCGGTGTGGTCACCGCACTGCTCGGTGCCAGCCTCGCCACCGGAGTGGACATCCCGGTCCGGCACCTGCTCGCCGGTGAGGATCCGCTCGGCGCCATCAACCAGCAGCTCGTGGTGACCGAGGCCGAGATGCGGGCCGCGCTCTGGCTGAACGAGCACACCGACCCCGACGACCTGGTCGCCACAAATGTGCACTGCCGACCGGTACGGTCCACACCGCACTGCGACGCCCGCGCCTACTGGGTCACCGGCCTGGGCGGACGACGCGCCCTGGTGGAGAGCTGGGCGTACGCCGACGCCACCCTCGCCGCCCACGGCCGCGACGGATACCGCTACCCCCGACAATCCGCCCCCGACCCGGCACTGTTCGGCCTCAACGAGCGCATCTTCACCGCGCCCACCCCCGCCGACCTGGCCCGGCTCCGCGAAGCCCATGGGGTGCGCTGGCTACTCGCCGACACCAACGCCGGACCGGTCTCCACCGACCTGGCCCGGCTCGCCCCGGTCCGCTACACCACCGGCCCGGTCACCATCCACGAACTACCCTGACAGCACCCCCGCGACCCGACCGGCTCCGGCAGCGACCGAGGTGGTCGGCCCGCCTCGGCGAACCGACCACCTCCGTCCCGATCGGTCAGAACAGCCAGGTCGGCAGCTCCGGGTCACTGCGCAGCGGCACCGGCGGCTGCGCGGTGGGGCCGGAATCCTGGCTCGGTGCCCGGCCACGGGCCGAGGTCGTGCCCGGCGGCGGGGCCGCGGCGCAACGGGTGCCCTCCGCCGGCACCACCTGGTCGATCAGGTACGCCTCGATGGCCTCGTCCGCGCAGCTCACGCGGCCGTACACGATGTGCCCCCAACCCTCGTAGGTCAGCAGTTCGGCGTGGTCGGCGAACTGGTCGGCGGCACCGAGCGCCCAGTTGTAACCGGTTGCCGGGTCGTGCAGCGAGTTGACGAGCAACAACTTCGACTCGTTGGTCGGGTTGATCCGCCGCTGCGGGTTGTCCGCCGGGGTCGGCCAGCCCAGGCAGATCGCGCCGACCGACGCCCGGGGCGGGTCCGGTAGGTCCGGCGCGACGCGCTGCGCATCGGTGAGGATGGACCGCCACTGGGTGACGTCACGGGCCTTCAGGTTCCAGTCCTGGCAGAGCACCGCCTGGTACGCGAAGGGCACCACGGTCGGCGGGTCCTCGGCCGACTCCCGTGCCGCCGACGACGACGTCCCCCACGGCCGTCCCGCATCGACCCGCTCCAGCTCGGCGGCGATCTCCAGCCAGTACGGCTGGTAGTTGAGGTTGCCCAACACGAAGTTGACCAGATCCCGCTGGGTGATCTTGTAGCTGTGGTCGTCCGGATCCGGCAGCTCACCCCGGGCGGCGCGGTCGAGCAGCCGCTGCCAGAACTGGCGGATGTCCCGGCCGTACAGGGCGCACTGCGGCAGCCGGGAGCAGCCGGCCACGAACTCGTCGAACGAATCCTGCCCGGTGGCCGCCTGGGTGACGGCGAAACCGCGCGCGTCCTGGCTGTGATCCATCACGCTGTCGGCCACGACGGCGCGTACCCGGCTCGGATACCTTTCCGCGTACTGCTGGGCCATCAGGGTGCCGTACGACATCCCGAGAAAATTCAATTGGGCGTCACCGACCGCGGCGCGTATCGCGTCGATGTCCTGGATCACCTGGAGCGTGTCGACGTGGTCGAATACCGGCCCACTTTTGGCGCGACAGTCATCCGCCAACGCGCGACTCGCGGACACCATCCTGGCAAATGCGCTGGACGTTTTGATCGGCTCGACCGGCAGAGCGTTGATCTTGTCCAGAGTACACATGATCGGTGAACTACGGGCCACTCCGCGTGGGTCGAATCCGACGATGTCGAAATGGCGGCGCAGTTCCTCGCCGTAGGTGGCCCACAGCGCCGAGTCGACGCCGGAGCCACCGGGGCCGCCCGGATTCACGATCAGCGACCCGCGGCGCACCGCCGGGTCCGTTGCCGGCCGCTTGGCCAGCGCCAACTCGATGGTCGGCCCGTCCGGATCGGCCCAGTCGACCGGTACCTCCAGGGTGCCGCACAGGGCGCTGGCGTCCTGCTCACACGGCGTCCACTGCACGTCCCCGGTCGGGGCCGCGGACGCGGACGACGCGGCGAGCGGTGCCAGCACCACCCCCACAGTGACCCCGGCGAGCAATCGCCGGATCAGTTTTCTGCGCATGCTCCCTCTCCCAGATCGTTTTCCGGCTTTCCGCCGACCGGTGCTGAACGTAGCTACTCCGCCACGGTCCGGGGTTACCGGGAAATGTCGTCGGCAATACCATTCGGAACGCGACCTGATTGACCGGGACGACAAGCCTGGGCGCCGTTCCCGTACGTCGCGCATGAATGGCGAGGTCACCGGGAAGACGGCGGGTGTCACGCGATGCGAATCGACATCAAGCCCACCGTTTGTCAACATGGCAGAGGTCACAGGCGGCGGCGGTGTTAGCGCTAACCTCGGAGGCACCCGATCGCAACGTGCAGTCAAATTGCGTGACGAATTGGAAACCCGGGCGGTGTCGGCAGCTCGCTGCGACGCGGGCTCGCGTACGCCGGCCGGATCACGACCGGGCGTAGTGACGGCAGCGACCGGTGAACGTGCCCGCCAGGATCGGCTCGATGACCGCGCTGGCATGTTCCCGGCGACGGGCCGGGTCGTCGGGTCCGACCAGGATGACATTGGCGGCCAGGCCGTAGGTGGTGGCGAGGACGCGTGCGGCTGCGGTGTCGACATCGACACCCGGGTCGACCTCGCCGCACCGCTTCCCGTTGCGCACCGCGATCGACGCGCGCAGGTGCAGGTCGCGGTGAGCACGTGCCGCGACCTCGGCGAGCGCCTGATCGTGCAGGGCCTGGGTCACCAGGTTCTGGGTGACGTGGAACTCCTCGACCCGGATCTCGTCGAGCGGGAGCAGCTCGACCACAGCAGTCGCGATGATCTCGCGGATCGGCCGTTCGGCGGCCTCGCCCTCGGCGATGTGCGCCGCGATCCGGTCGTCCCGGCGGCGGAGCGCGTCGACGTACACGAATCGGAGCAGCTCGTCGCGGCTGCCGAAGTAGTGCTGGATGAGACCGACCGAGATGCCGGCAGCGGCGGCGACGCGGGCGAACGTGGTGGCCTGAAGGCCGTGTTTCACCAGGTGACGCCGGAACGTCCGGGCGATGAGCGCGCGTCGCTCGTCGTGGTCGGCAACGCGGGGCATTTGATAACCATACCGTCGTATGGCTACGGTTGCCATATGAGCGTATTGCAACGGGGGATGGCCGTACTGCTGCTCGCGCTGCCCGGCGTCGGCCTCGACCTCGGGGCCGGCAGGTCGGTCGAGGCGGCACCGGCGCAGCACAGCGCTGTCGAACCGGACCGGCTGGATGCCTTCGTCACCGAGCAGATGGACCGGGCCGGCATCCCGGGCGTCGCGTACGCGATCGTGGGCTCGGATGGGGTGGAGCACCAGGCGACGTTCGGCGCGGACGGCGACGGCGAGCCGATCACCGATACGACGCCGTTCCTGTGGGGATCGCTGGCCAAGCCGGTGACCGCGAGCCTGGTGGTGTCGATGGCGACGGCCGGGGAGCTGGATCTCGACGCGCGTGTGACGACCTACCTGCCGAACTTCGGCATGGCCGACGAGGAGGCCGAGACGATCACCCTGCGCCACCTGCTGAGCCAGACCGGCGGCATCCCGGAGCGGATGGACCTCACCGACCGCTACGACGCTGATCGCCGTCCAGGTGACGTGGTCGACGCCCTCGGCAACATCCACCTGGCCGCCGGTGTCGGCGAGAAGCACCTCTACTCCAGCGTCAACTACCTGCTGCTCGGCGCCGTCGTCGAGGAGATCACCGGGCGGAGCTTCGCCGAGGTGCTGCGCGAGCGGCTGCTCACGCCCGCGGGGATGGACACCGCGATCGTCAGGGCCGACGACGCGACGGACCGACTCCCGCCAGGCCATCGGTACGCGCTCGGCGAGCCGATGGCATTCCAGAGCCGCTTCGACCCCGCCGGTGTCAGCTACGGATACCTCGGCGGCTCCCTCCGGGACGCCGTCGCGTTCGCGCGGGCGAACCTCGACGGAAGCGGCCTACTGTCCGCCGAGCAACGGGCCACGCTGATCCAGCCCGAGGTGACCACCGGCGACGGCCGCAGCTACGGGCTCGGCTGGCGCACCTGGCCGGTGTTCGGCAGCGACCAGCCGATGGTCTGGCACTCCGGTGCCGCCCCGGGCTACCAGGCCGGGATCGTCCTGCTGCCCGAGCAGAACCGGGCCGTGGTGGTGTTGCAGAACGCCTACGGCAGCTTCCAGGAGAACCAGCTCCTGGACACCTCGTGGGGACTGGCTTCGATCCTCTCCGGAGCCGTACCCGAGATCCACGACAACGAGCCGTCCTACCTCGCGCTCCTCTCCGGACTGGGCCTGTTGTGCCTGCTGCTGGTTGTTGCGGTGGCCCGCTCGCTGTGGCGGGTGGCGCGGCCGGTCGCCACCTGGTCCCGCCGACGCCTGCTGGGTCTCGTCGCCTGGCTGGTGGTCCTGCTGCTGGTGGCTGCCGGCCTGCTCGCCCTGCCGTCGTACTTCGGCGTGACGCTGGACCAGGTCCCCCTGTGGGCGCCCGACATCGCGGCGCTGCTCGGTGCCGGGCTGCTCCTCGTCGCCGTTCTCATGCTGTCCCGCGCAGCCGTCACCGTACGCGTCTGGCGTCGGCCGGCAGGCTCGAGTTCGGGCGGTACGGACACCCACGACAGTCGACCGGACCGGATCAGCGACGCCAACGCCCAGTCGACTGAGGAAGCCCGCCTGCCACAACCGCGTCCCTGAGGCTGCACGTGGCAACGCGGCGGCATCACGACCAGCCCGGTCAGCCGGCCCCTCGAAGGTGACGACGCATGATCCACGTCGATGCCGTGCCTTCGCCGGTCACCGCGCCGGTACGCGGGTCGACCGCGCGCCAGCGGTGCTGGTGAGGTCGCACGATCACATAACCCAACCTCTCGTAGAACGAGACGGCCGCCTCGTCGTCGACGTCGACGTCGAGACTCATGGCGTCGGCGCCGCGTGCCGCACCTGCCGCCTCGCCGGCTGCGACCAGCGCCCTTCCCACCCCACGGCGACGGGCTGGCGCGACCACCGCCAGCCCGTACAGCCATGGGTTGGGGGTGTCGCAGCCGTCCCGCCACCGGACGCTCACCACCCCCACGACGTGGTCGGCGGCCACGGCGACGAGCATCGCCTCGCCGCCTCCCCGGGCTGCCTGGAGACGCACCTCGGCGCGGTCCCGCGAGCCCGCCAACTCACCCAGACCGTCCAGGTCGGCGCGCTGCGCGGCGCGGATCATCACGTCGTCGATCGGGCTCATGCCGCATCCCCGCGCGCGTCGGTCACGGGCTCGGCGGCGTCGGTGCCGCGTCCGCCGGGTACCAGCGAAGTTCGACGGTGTTGCGGTCCGGGTCCTGGACGTAGAGCGAGATGCCCTCGCCTCTGGCACCGGAGCGGCTCACCGGCCCTTCGAGGACGGTGAACACGCCGGCCTCGATGACGTCCTGCCAGTTCACCGGGTCGACCACCAGGCAGATGTGGTCGACGTTCGACTCTCCTCGGTGACCCTGCACAAGGTCGATGATGGTGTCCGGGCTGATCCGGACGGAAGGGAAGCCGGCCCGCCCGGCCCGCCACTCGTCGACGCGCATGGTCTCCAGGCCGAGCGTCGTCGAGTAGAAGGCGAGCGATCGCTCGACGTCCTCGACGTTGAGGACCAGGTGGTCGAAGGCTCGGACCCGCACGATGCTCACTTTCCCTCCAGGGCGCGCGCCTGGCGCAGCCAGTTGACGAAGAGCGGTTCGTCGATGTCCGTGGCGACGGAAAGTCGCACCGAGGCCATCTGGCGGGCACCCGGGATCAGCCGATCCGACCGATCGCTGATCTCCTGGCCACGCCACAACCCGAAGGTGAGGTACGAGGTGTACGCCTTGAGCAGGCAGACCGGCCGCCGTCCCGGAGCCTCACCGAGGCCCCACACCGGGTGCCCGTGCCACATCACCGCAGTGGCGTCGGCCAGCGCCCCGTCGATGACCGGGCGCAGCGCCTCGGCCGTCTGCCTCAGCGAGGCGTCGAGTCCGGTCAGATAGTCGTCGATGCTTGCAGTCTTCATGATTTCTCCTCGATCGTTCCGGCAGCCACCCAGCAGGTGGGCGGATCCTGCCGCCCAATGGCCATCCCGGTGACGCCCTCAACGATTCACTGGCCGGGGAGCCCGACCAAGCCATCATCGGAATACGATCGTTGAGCCTGATTCAACGAAAGAGTGGCGGGATGCTGGAGCGACACGAGATCGAGACTTTCCTGACGCTCGCCGGCGAGCTGCACTTCGGTCGTACCGCCGAACGCCTGGGAGTGACCACCGGCCGGATCAGTCACGTCATCAGGAAGCTGGAACGGCGCATCGGAGCTCCCCTGTTCGAGCGCACCAGTCGGGTCGTCCGCATCACACCCATCGGCCGGCAGTTGGCTGACGACCTCGCGCCGCTTGTCGAGCAGATGGACGCGGCCCTGCGCCGCGCGATCGAGGCCGGCCGTGGCGTCACCGGCCAACTCCGGGTGGCGTTCCTCGGTGAGTACCTCGCGCCGGTGCTGCTCAAGGCGGTCAGGCTGTTCACCGCCCGACATCCCGACTGCGCGGTGGACGTACGCGAGGTGCAGCTGGCCACCTCGCGGGCCAGTCTGATGGACGGCTCGATCGACGTGCTCGTCGCGTCGTACCCGTTCGACGGCATGGCCTGCGGCCCCGCGCTCATGGTGGAGCGACGGGTGCTGGCCGTGGCCGCCACGCACCCGTTGGCCGACGCGGAGTCGGTCTCGCTGGAGGTGCTCGCCGACCACCCGGTCGTCCAGTACCCGGCGATGACGTCCGCGGCGTTCAAACGGGACCGCACACCCGAGCAGACGCCGGCCGGCCGGCTGATCCCGAAGGGCCCGCACGGCAACACGTTCTCGGAGATGCTGTCGCTCGTCGCGATGGGCCGGGGGGTGCTGCCGGTGGGTGAGCAGACCGAGCACTACCACCCGCGCCCCGACATCGCCTACGTACCGATCCACGACGCCCCACCGATCAAGCGCGGGCCGATCTGGCTGGAGGCGAACACCACCAGGCGGGTGCAGGATTTCGTCCGGGCCGCGACGGACGCCAACGCCGTACGCCCGCACTGACCCCCGCTCCGCCGCCGCCCCAACCTAAAGCAATTAGGTTTCCAGCTACAGGGTGTAGGGTGGGGGCATGGGACGAGCCAACCTGACCCCGGCGGTCGTCGTCGCCGCGGCGGCGGAGCTGGCGGACCGGGAGGGATTCGACGCGATCACCCTGTCGGCGCTGGCCCGCCACTTCGGCGTGCAGACCGCGAGTCTCTACTCGCACGTCCGCGACCGGTCCGCGCTGCTCGACAGCGTCCACGAACTGGCCCTCGGCGAGCTGGCCGACCGGATCGCGATCGCCATCGGCGGCCGCTCACAGCGAGAGGCGCTCACCGCCCTCGCCGACGCGCACCGCGACTACGCCCGCCAGTTCCCCGGCCGTTGGGCCGCTCTGCAACGTCCGGCGGCGGCGGCGACCGTGCGGTCGGACGCGGCCGGCCGACTGGTCGCGCTCACCCTGGCGATGCTCCGCGGCTACCGGCTGCCGGAGACCGAACTCGTCCATGCCACCCGGCTGCTCGGCGCGACAATCAACGGCTTCCTGGCCCTTGAGGCGGCCGGCAGCTTCGGGCACCGCGAACCCCCCGCCGACACCTCCTGGCAGCGGGCGCTGAGCGCACTCGACACCGCCTTCCGCTCCTGGCCTACCGAAGGGAACCAATGATGCCCGTCCCGTCCGACCTTCTCCGTGGCGTCGCCGAGGCCGAGGTCACCCCGCGTGGCAGCATCGACGTCTACGCCGACGGCGTGCTCGCCGCCCGCGACACGCTTGACGGTGGCGACCGGATCGAGGTCGACCTCACCAGCGGCCAGAGCGTCTTCCATCCCGGGCAGGCGCACACCACCACCGTTTCCGGGCTGCCCGCCGGCCGTCGCCGGATCGAGGTCTGGCTGCCGCACAACGAGAGCATCGAGCTGGTCGACCTGCGGGCCGACGCCCCGATCGAGCCCGACGACGCCGTGCTGCCGCTGTGGGTACATCACGGCAGTTCCATAAGTCACGGCTCGAATGCCCTCGCACCCAGCGAGACCTGGCCGGCCGTCGCCGCCCGCCGGGCCGGTGTCGAGCTGCGCAACCTGGGCCTGGGCGGCAGCGCGTTCGTCGATCCGTTCCTGGCCCGCGTGATCCGCGACGCCCCCGCCGACTACATCAGCGTCAAGCTCGGCATCAACGTGGTGAACCTCGACGGGATGCGGCTACGCACCTTCGTCCCCGCCGTCCACGGCTTCCTCGACACCATCCGCGACGGCCACCCCGATGTACCGCTGCTGCTGATCTCACCGCTGTTCTGCGGAATCCACGAGGACACCCCCGGACCGGGCGCGATCGATCCCGAGTCGATCGGCACCGACCAGGTACGTTTCGTCGCGACCGGCACACCCGGAGACGTCACGCTGGGACGCCTGACGCTTCAGGTCATCCGGCGCGAGTTGCGCTCACTGGCCGACCGACGCGCCGCCGACAAGAACCTGCACTACCTGGACGGCACCGCCCTGTACGGCCCAGCCGACGCCACCGACCTTCCGCTACCGGACGGCCTGCACCCGAGCGCCGAGGCCCACCAGCGGATCGGCACCCGGTTCGCGGCACACGTCTTCACCGGCACCGGCCCGTTCACCCGATGACACCCGGGCGTCAACCTCGCGATCTACCTTTCCGCCGCCTCCACCGACCGGGTGCGGAATGGACCCGATTAACCCTTCGGGTCCTTTCGCGACCGATCGTCTGCCGAAGCCTGCCCGGACATGGCCCGGCGTGCCTCGACTGCTACCACCCCGTCGTGATCGATCGCCGCTGCTTCTTGTTGCGTCGGGACAGGCGGAGGATCAGCGTCGCCTACCGTAGGTGACACCGCCGCCTGCCGACCGTCCTGTCGACGGTGGTCGTACCGCAGCAGGTAGACCCACCCGGCGACGGCCGCGAGAAGCCAGGTGCCGGGGAGAAACCAGTAAACGTCAAGCCCGATGCTCTGCAGTGGCCAGGCGACGATCAGACAACAGCAGAGAGCCAGTACAGATGCAAGGACGGCCTGCCTGGCCCAACCCTCACCACGACCTTGGCCTCCTGGGCGATCATGGAATGCCACCACGACGAGAACGAGAACGATGCCGACGATTGTTTCAAGCGGTTCCCACGGTCCTTCAGCCGCCGCGATACTGACGGTGGCCGCAAGCGCGACGCCCAGAATGGCCACGTGGTCGGAATGGGCTTCCGGCCTCTCGGTCACGCCCGGGTCCTCTCCGTCTGTGATCTCCCAGAGAGATCAGCCAACCGCTACCTGAAGCACGCTCTTACTCCAGGTCCACGACCTGCTCAAGGGCGGCGCGGATCGTCTCGTCGGACACCGTGTCACCGGCGATTTCCACCTCGGCCACGATGCGGCCGTCCACTCGCTTACGCAGTATCAGGAAACGACGCCGGTCACGGTTGAGCCAGGCATGGAACAACGCCACGACGCTGCCCAGTGCCCCTCCTCCCCCGACCAGGATCGTGAGGTACTGCTCCCATCCCTTGGTGCCCGGGACGTCGGAGCCCTCGTCGTGTGCGATCAGGCCCTGTTCGAGCAGATCCGCGCGCAGGTCGTCGGCCGCGCTGAGTGCCGCTTCGTGGTCGTCCGCCACACCGGTCAGGCCGGGACTCACCACGATCGTCAAAGGACCCACCTCGCACTCCTCCTCGGAAATACCGGCGAGCCGTACAGTAGACCACTGGTCGCGTTGTGGGCAGTCGGGAGCGAGCGTGTACAAAGCCCTGCTCATCTGCAATTCGGACTATGGCCGGTCCGGGACGCTGCCGTTCCTTCGTGGTCCAGAGAAGGACGGGAACCTCCTCGCCGCCGCCCTGACGGATCCCGAGATGGGCATGTTCACCGACGCGACCGTCCGGCCGGAGCAGAACCTGACCTCGGCACAGATGCAGCGCACCATCAACGAATTCTTCAGGTCCGCGAGTCCCGAGGACACCCTGCTGTTCTACTTCAGCGGGCATGGCCGCAGCGAGTTGCAGAAGCTCTACCTGTGCGGCGTCGACACCGAACGGGATCTCATCCCGGGCACGGCCGTCGGAAACGACACCATCAATGCGATCTTGCAGCACTGCGTGGCCCGGACGAAAATTCTCATCCTCGACTGCTGCCACGGCGGCGCGTTCAAGGGCGACAACCTGGCCGAGCAGTTCGCCGGCCGAGGCCGGTTCGTGCTCACCGCTGCCGCCGCCACCGAGCTGGCCAAGGACGCCGAGCTTGACGGCCAGCCCAGTCCGTTCACCGCAGCCCTCGTGGACGGGCTGTTGGGCGGTGCGTCCGTCGACAACGACGGCAACATCACGCTGGCGACGCTCTACGACTACCTGCATGCCATGCTCACCAATCCGCGGCCGGGCCAGAAGTTCGACGGGTACGGCCGAATCGCGATCGCCCGCCGGTCCGTCCCGGCCGCGGAACCGGTCCCGCCGCCGGCAGCGGAGGCTGATCCGCAGCCGACCGATCCGACCGAACAGGCCTTGTCGCTGCTGGAACGGCCAACTTCCGGGACGGCCGTGAACACCCAACAGCTGGCCCAGTTCCGCGCGAACCTGCGACCCGACATCGCCGTGGAGATGCCGCCTGCCCTCAACACCACCGAGTTCCTGCATCGGGCCCACCTGATGCTCAACGGGCGGCTGACCTACGCGGGGGCGCTGCTGTTCGGCGAGGATCCGACGGCTGTGGTGCCGACCGCCATGGTGACCTGCGTACATTTCAAGGGCTCGAACCGGGACGAGTGGTACGTACGAGAAGAGTTGCGTCGGACGGTACCGGAGCAGATCGTTCAGGCGCGGAACTTCGTTGCCCAGCGGACGGCGCAGGGTGAGACGTTCACCGGGGACTCGATGACACCCGTGCCGGTCAACGACTACCCGATGATCGCCGTACGGGAAGTCATCGCGAACGCCCTCGCGCACCGCGACTACGAGCACCGGGGCATGTGCGTGCACGTACGGGTATTCGACGACCGAGTGGAGATCGTGAACCCGGGTTCCTGGCACGGGCCGCAACTGCCCGACGGCGAAGCGGTTCCGATCAGCCACCTACGCTCGGAGTCCGACCGCCGTAACTTCCACTTCGCGCGGGTGCTGACCTGGATGCGACTGGTGGAGGGCGAGGGCTCGGGCATTCCCCGCGCGGTCGGCGAATGCCAGCGCATCGGCGCTCCTGAACCGACAGTTGTGCAGACCGGCGACTGCGTCATGGTGACGATCTATCCCCGGGCCCGGAAGGCCACCACGAGGGTGTACGTCTCGTCGACCTTCCGGGATCTGGCCGAGTGTCGCCGCGCGGTTCACGCCGCCGCGCGGCGGCTGAACGTCGAGGACGTCGCGATGGAGTCGTACGTCGCGGAGAGCCGACCGCCGCTTGAGACGTCCCTGCGGGCCCTTGCCCGCAGCGATCTCTACATCGGGCTGTTCGCGTGGCGGTACGGCTATGTGCCGGAGGGGCACGACCAGTCGATAAGCGAATTGGAGTATCGGGAGGCGCAACGACTGGGCAAACTGTGTCTGATCTTCCTGCTCGCTGACGACGCACCGTGGCCGGCCTCCATGGTCGACCGTGGCGAGGCGGGCCAGCGGATCGAGGCGCTGCGCACCGAGATTCAGGAGCGCCATCTCGTCGAGTTCTTCCGTGGCCCGGATGAACTCACGGCCCTGGTGACCGCGGCGCTGGCAAACGTCCTCGCAGGCAAACAGCCGCCCGAAACCGACGACACGGCCATCGCCGAGAGCGTGCAGGGTTACTTCCTGCGGCTACGCCAGCGCTACGGTGGGCTCGACCTGGAGGCGTTGTCCCCACCGGGGTACGACGGCTACCGACGGGTCGATCTCGGGTCGATGTTCGTCGAGCCGGCTGCCCGCGAAGAGGTCGGGCCCGGCTCGGACGCGCCGGCCACGCCCCTGTTCGAACTGTTGACCGATCCGGGTCGTCGAACAGTGACGCTGCTCGGCGCCCCGGGCGCGGGCAAGTCGACAGTGGCGCGGTATCTGGCACTGTCCCTGACGGAACCGCATCCGGAGCCCCGACTGGCGCCGCTGCGCGGGCACATTCCGCTGCTGGTTCAGCTCCGCTCCTACCTGGCGCCGGCTGGCGACGGTCGGCGGGAGGGCATTCTCGACCACCTCGACCACCTGCACCGCGCCGAGGGTCTCGGCCTGCCGCGCTCCGTGCTGCGCGCCCTGCTGGACGCCGGGCGGCCCATGATCTTCATCTTCGACGGGCTGGACGAGTTGTTCGACCCCCGCCAGCGTGAGGCGGTGACGGGTCTCATCGCGGCGTTCGCCAGTGAGTATCCGTCGGTGCGGGTCGTGGTCACGACGCGGCCGATCGAGTACAGCCAGCGGATCCTGACCGAGGCCGGCTTCCACCACCTCACCCTGGATACTTTGCACGACGCTCAGATTGACGAGCTGCTGTCCAAGTGGTACGCAGCGGACCCTCCGGACGACCCGGGTAGGGCACGGCCGCACTGGCAACGTCTCCGCTCGACGATCCGCGATACCCCGGCCATCCGGGCGCTGGCCGGTAACCCGTTGCTGCTGACCACTCTGCTCGCGCTGAGTCGACGCCGGCCGGAGCTGCCGAGGAACCGGTGGCAGCTCTACGACCACCTCACGGACCTGCTTCTCGACCGCTGGGACCAGCACCGCCATCTGAGCCCGACCGAACACGCCGCAGGCTTCGTCGACATCACCGACAAGAAGCACATGTTGGGACGCCTGGCGTACCTGATGCAGTCACGGGGCACCGCGCGCCTCGGGCGGAACGAGCTCGGCCAGGTCTTCGAGTCCTACCTGGAGGAGCAGTACGACCTGCCACGTGAACGGTCCCGCCAGGTCGCCGGCGAACTCATCGACGAGTTCCGGGTGCGCGACTTCATGCTCGTCCGGTACGACGACAGCCAGTATGGCTTCGCGCATCGCGCCATCCTGGAATGGTTCTGCGCGGTAGACATCGTCCGACAGCACCACCAGGGGCCAACGGAGTCGTTGCCGGCCCTGTTCGCCGCGCACTGGGCCGACCCGTCGTGGTGGGAGGTGCTCCAGCTCGTCGCGGGAGCGGCGCCCCCGGCGCAGGCCGGGCGGCTGATCCAACTCCTCACGACCGAGGTCAACCGGCCCTGGCCGGCCGAACGGTTCACCGAGCCGCCGTGGAATCTCGTGCTGGCGGTACAGTGCCTCGCCCAGCTGAGCATCGGACCGGCGGTGGCACATTCGGCGTACGCGCTCCTGCACCAGCTCGTCCTGCTCATCGAACACGGGGTGTCCACCGACGACGCAGCCACCGCCGCACTGGTCGAGGCGCAGGTACTGCCGGTGGTCAGGACGATGGGCGCTGACTGGCCGGGCCGAGAGACCTACCCGCGCTGGTACCGGCGACGCGGGTTCGAGCTGACCCGGGGTACCGCGTTTGCCGAGGTCGCCGCGCGGCTCGCCGTGCCGCTCGGCACCCCGCGCGACGGCATCCAGGAGCTGCTCGACCAACTGGCCGGCGACGGGGATCACCAGGCCCAGCTCGCGCTGGTCGCCGGACTGGCCGAAACCGCGATGTCGGCGGCTCGGCTGCCGGCCGAGCGGGACCGCTGGACGGCCGGTCGAGCCCGGCTGATCGGGTATGCCGTCAACAGCGCCGACCGGGCTGTGCGACGTGCCGCACTCGACGCGCTCGTCAGCGGGTACGACATCGATGACGCCCTCGTGAATCTGCTGCATCACCGGGTCCGCAGCGACGAGGATGCCACGGTACGCGTACTGGCGGCGCGGGCTCTCGGCCACCACGACGCCGGGGACGTCCGCGACATCCTCGGCGAGAGACTCGCCGAGGACTCCGCGCCTGCGGTGGTGGAGGCGGCGGCCACCGCGCTGCTGAACCAGGCCGACAACGCTCCCCTGGTCCGGCGGCAGTTGCTCGGCCGGCTTCGCGAGGACGAGTCCGGCGCGGTGCGCAGCACCGCCGTGCGCCTACTGAGCCGGCACTTTCCGGACCCGGAGCTGATGCTCGAACTGGTGCGCCACGACCCCGACCCGGACACCCGCCTCGCCGCGCTCGAATCACTCGTACAGATCACCGACAACGACGCGACCGTGCTCCACGTAGCGCGTCACGATCAGGCGCCAGCGGTACGGCTCGCCGCCGTCCACGCTCTCGCGAACCGCAGCCGGAACTCTCTCGCGGACGTCGCCGACGACCTGATCCGAGACGCGGACCCGACTGTGCGACGGGACGTAGTCCGTACTCTCGTCCGGGCCGGCACCCGCGACGACCTCGCGCTCGACCGCATCCGCGAGGATCCGGACCCGCAGGTGATCCGCGAAGCGGCCACCGGGCTCTTCGGCTGGCAGTCCCCCGCGCGCACTGAGGTCGTCACGGCGCTGCTGCGTCGCGGCGGCCACGACGCTGACCCCGCTGTCCGAGCCGCAGCCGTCGAACTGCTCGCCAGATCGCCACTGCCAGCCGCGCAGTCGAGGGCGTTACTTCTCGACCGAATCAACGACCCGGATCCCGCCGTCCTCGTGTCCGCCGCCGACGCGCTGCTCGCGGCGAACTACGGATCGGAGGTCGTACCGCTCCTCCGAAGTCGCGCCGACAGCGACGACCCGACCATCCGGCTCGCCGTGGTCGAGCTGCTCAGCCGCCAGGCCAAGGGCGACAGCGCCACTCTCGCCCTGCTGGTGGATCGCGCGAGGAACGACCCGGACATCGCCGTCCGCCGCGCCGCCGTGGCAGGTCTCGCGCATGACGGACCGCACGGCCCCCAGGTCGTCGACCTGCTCCGCGACCTCTTCACCGACGACGATCCCGGCGTACGTCGCACAGCGGCCTGGGCACTGGCGCAGCACCACCCCACCGAGGGGTTTCGCAACCTACTCGTGGACCAGGCCGCCCACCATCCCGAGCCGGCTCTCCGGCGGCTCGCCGAGCAGACCCTCGCCTGGTTGCCCGGCACCGAGATCGACGACCTACCCGACCGCGCGCCGAGCTGCCCCGACCCCCCGTAGGTGCCAACTGCGCCGCCGCAGCACCCCACCCGAGCCGGCACTGTACTTCCTGACCACCGGGCGCTCCACCTTCCAGCGGGCCTAACCGCAGTGTTACGCCGCCAGCTTTCGATCAATCGCGCTGTTAGGTCCGGCCGACGAATTGGCGGTCCAGCACGCCAACCCTTGCCAGACGCGTCCTCGGCCACTCAGACGGGACAGGGTGGCCGACGGCAGCCTAGCTCGGATCGGGGCGCAGCCGGACCGCCCTCTCCTGCTCTATATTCAATCGTCCTGGCACAAATCTAGCCGACCCAACCGCTCGAGGGTTAAAGCCGACCTCGCAAGGACCGTCCTGCCGCCGCCACAATTGTAGTAGTGAGAATCCATCCTCCTACTATTAACACTAGGGTGACCAATTTCGAAGCACCTGTGGGATCCCACGAATTTTCATGTCCGAGATTCACGAGCGGAATAAGTAAGTCGGCTGAATACAGCCAAGCGTCCCAGGTCGGATGTTCGTTTTCCTTAATCGGACAGAGTGGGAAGCTCGCCATCCCCGGCTCTCCGCATTTAAGGGGTGCGAACGTAAACCAGAGGGATGCACTTGCAAGGAGTGCGAGAGATATGAGCAGTGCCCTGAAGGGTGCGTAGCCATAACCCACAACGATGTCTTGTGTTTTCCCCCAGGCACGACTAAGCAGACGAGATGCCTCATACGACCGCCGAATAGAAGCAAGTCGAACTTGTTTAGCATCATCATCTTGGCCTGCGGCGGCAAGGTGCGACGCCAGCTGCTCATAGGGATGGGGCGTGTAAACCGGTGTTGCATGCCGGAGCAGGTGCAACCGATCACTCACGGTCAACTCTGTACTAATTGACTCGTAACGAAACTCATCAAGTGAGACCGGAGCGTGCTCAGGCCACGAATTGGCATCGTCAATGAGAGTGCCGATCGTGGCCGATGCTAACAATATCGCGCCTGCGGGTCGGGTCTTCAGCTTTAAACTGAGCACTGTGGCCCGTAGATGACGCGCAACTAAGGCGGCCGATTCCTCTGCCTCCAACCGGGACGCATCGAGGCACACCGCCCGTTGCACCTGAGCGGACTCCAGGACGAGCGACTGGGCGAAGCGCGCAGCTCGTACGTTGAGATCGCCGCTAATCTTGCTGGCCGTGGCCCGAAAGGAAACTCCCCGCCAGTCCCCCCCACGGAGTGGATCAACCTCGGTGCCCCTTGATGCCTCTTCCAGAGGTACGCCAGTAAGCGTGGCATCGGCGAACATCACATCGCCCTCTATCACCGCTGCGGCCAGATCCACAAGGCCGTCGACCTCAATCCGATTCGAGACAAAGTTGCCAGCTAGCATGAGCCCGGATGCGTTAAGTGCCTTTTTCCTGGAATTGGTGATCTTTGCGTCGCTAAAATCCACACCAACGGCAACTCTTGCGTCAGCCAACGTGACCAGCCCTTCTGCCACGAAGCCTCCTGTCGCAAAAATTCCGCCCCCAACCTGAGCGCGGTGAAAATCGAGGGCTACGTTATTATTCGCTGTTAGCTTACCCGCATAGAGCCGGACGAGCCCGCCAACCGTAGCACCTTCCAAGTCGAGGCAGCCTTTGAAGTCGCATTTGGTAGCGTACAGGGATCCGCCGATCGAGGCTCCATCAAGCGTAAACGCCGGACCCTTGTTCGTAATGATCCGCGCCTCGTTCAAGGATAGATTGCACTCGATCTGACCACCGTGCATATGCACTAGTCCTTCCGAGCGAAAGCCTCCGTTCAAGCCCACCGATCCATCTACCACTATATGGTCAGCCGAAATCGCCGGCTTGTCACTGCATCTGATTATCTGCGTATTCGCAAGAGATAGCTGGCAGCCGATGCGCGCATGATGCAGGCGCACGTACCCTTCGAAGCGTGCACGGTTCATCATCAGACCAAGCCGGATGGTGGAATGGTCTAAATCGAGGGCAACGTTGTCCGGACGTACGATTTGAGCGCCGTTGAGTACTGCCTGACCATCAACCTTGGCTCCCTCCAGATCAATTGCGCCGTCACAACGGAAGTTGTTGGTAAAATGGATCGAACCTCCCACCACCACCTGTTTGGCGGAAACCACCCACGAACCGGGGCAACTCAGACTGGAACCTGCGAAGATTGCGTCACCAGCGATCGAGGCATTGTGGAGGTGCAGTGTTTGATTTGCCGTCAACCGATCGAGCAACAAGTCACTCTCGACACGAGCGCCACCAAGGTTTAAGGCGAACTGTCGACCAGGAGTTTCGAAGGTCGTCTCGCGAAAGGAGGCATCGCCAGCGACCTTAGCATCTTCCAGCTCTACGCTTCCTGCAATCTTGCATTGCGTAATCCATATTGGTCCACTGCATGTCATGCGTTGACCGGAAAAACCAGGGATTAAACAACTCACGAAGCCGACGAACTCAGCAATTGAGTCATTCAGGTTCGGCTCCTTCTCAAAGAGGCAATTAATCAGGGAAAACGGAGCGATTCTGCTGCAGCCCAAATCGAGCTGACCGGTAACTCTCGCTCCCGACAAGATCAGTCGGTTAGGTCGACCAGATTCCTGCGAAGGGCCGTGAAGAAGAAGGCTGGCCAGAACTTCGGCCCGTATTGTCTTGTCTGATCCCCAATGGTCCGAACCAGCAAGGTTGGTAGTTACAGGGTTGACTCCCTTCAGGTCAAGCGCCTCACCTCGGCGGAAAGCCAGCCAAAGTCGCTGTTCAGGATCTGACCATTGGTCCGGGGGCGCGAGATCGTTGGACTCCAAAGCTGTCTCCCGGTCCGCATCGGCGAGGGTCATGCTGACGAGACTACGTGCGCAGCAGGATGCACGCTGTCCCCTGCTAGGGCATAGGGCAAGCCAGATCGGCGGGTTGAAGTGGCTGATTGGACCTTGGCATGACGTCGGCCAAGTTAGCAGCAAGCCATCGAAAAGGCCCATCGACGGCCGATGGCAGTGGAGAGATCGATTGGCGGCCTAGTAGACGGGCGTATTGACACACCTGTGAAACTGCGCGCCTGGCCGTCGCCGTCCCGTTGGGACGGATCAGCCCCTCCCGAGAAGCGCCAACCGTCCTGGAAGGCGCAGCCGTCCATAAGGATCTTGAGCCCGCATATTAGATAATTACGGATGCTGCACGGACAGCCTGAAAGGCCACCTCAACAGCCCGCGAGCTGGCCGGAGCTGTGTAGGCGACACTGCGACAGAACCACCGGCCATTTCCATCGGAATGAAGGGCCTGGGCAGGTACCAGTGGCGCGTCCGGGTAGGGCGAAGCTCCCAGTAGGGTGCTTCGTTGCTGACTTACTGCCAGCATCCCGCTGTCCGCGCAGCCTGACCCGCCCCTCAACGCCGTCATGCGCCGGGCCGCACGGCTGGCCTACGCGAGCCTCGACGGCACGCTGGGCCCGAATCACCGGGTCGCCGCCAATGGCCCTACCACTCGGGCAAGCACAGACGCCACGGCGTAAACGTGCAGGTCCTCTTCGATGCTGCCGGGCGGCTGCCGGGCAGAAGTTCGTGAACCGCCACCACGCCAGAATCCGAGCACTCGACGAACACGCCGTGGCCACCCTCAAGACCTGGAAACTCCTTGCCAAGCTCCGCTGCTGCCCGCCAAGCCACCCCGATCATCCAGGCCATCCTCGTGCTCCAAGCCGCCGAGAACGCCCGCTACCCGCGATAAAAATGGTCAGTGATCTTTCCGGTGTTACTCGCGGCGAACCGATCGGTTGCTACCGCGGCAAGGTCATCCGGCCTGCTGGCGCTCATCCCGGGTCTGGTCCAGCCGGCACGGGTGCCTTACCTAGCTGCTGCACGTCCGGCGGATGCCGGGTCCAGCCGATGAAGCGGCGGTGCAGCGCGCCGGCCGGTGCCCAGGGCATGTCCTCGGCGGCCTGCACGAGATAGGCACCGAGGTAGAGGGCCAGCGACACCGGGGCGTCGGCGTACTCCGCGCGCAGTTCCCGCCGCCGCGTGGGGCACGGCCAGGGCAGGTTGCAGCCGCCGCAGCTCCAGATCGGCAGGACCGGCCCGTGGGTGGTCACCGCACACCGCCCAGGAACCGGGCGACGCTCGCGCGGGCCTGCCGGCTGGTCGCCCAGTCCACCTGCCAGCAGGGGTACGGGGTCAGCCGCGCCCACCACGCCCGACAACCGACGCACATGCCGTCGAGTCCTCGGACGTGCACCGCGAGGATCGTCTGCTCCGGCCCGCCGGTCACTGCTCGTTCTCCTGCGGCCAGTGGCCCCGGTTGATCGGGATCCGGTGCCGAGCCCGACACGGCAGGTCGGCTCCGCACCGGCAGACCCGCCGCCACAGTTGCCACGACCACACGGGCCGATGCCGCCGCGCGAAGGTCAACGCGGTGGCCGACAGGTACTCGTCGTACGAGACGCGCCGCACGCACCCTCCCTCGTCGCTCACGAGGGCAGCCTCTTCGCCCCCTGATTGAGGGGGACGCGGCGACCGGGCGTGACTCGCACCGCCCGCCGCATCCCGTGAGCGAGAAGCTACGGTCGGTTGCGCGGCGGAACGGGTAAGGTTCCTACCTCTGGATCACGAAACGAGTCCGACTCGGACCGCGAGGTCACGGGCGTCATCTCGGGTGGCACGCGGTCCGTCGAGCAGGTCCAAGGTGATCTGGCGGGCGTACCCGTTGTAGCGGATCGTCTCCGGAGCCGACTCGTACGCCTGCCGCAGCGTCGCCACTGTCGCTTCCGTGTCGTCCTTGCCGTAGTGCGCCCGCGCGACCTCGATCAGATGGCGTGCCCGACGCGGCCTCGACGGGATCGCCGCCGCATCGTGGCGGCGAGCCTGCCGCACCGCCTCGCCGGACTTCTGCAACTCCACCGCCACGGTCACCGCGTGAGCGCCCATGATGACCCGGGAAAACGACGTCTGCGGCTGGTAGAAGCCCTCCGGCAGACGCTGCGCCACCCGATCCGCACGATCCCAGTACCGCCAGGCCCGCCCTTCCTCACCGGCACGAGCGGCCGTGTACGCGGCCTCGAAGTTCAGCGCACCCCACAACGCCAGCAGATTCGTGCTCCCGTCGACCGCCGCCGACTCCAGCGCCGACAACACGTCCAGCGTCACCACCATCGCGGTGTCCCAATCCCCGGCGTCCCGATGCACCTGACACAGAAACCACCCCGCACAAGCGACCGCCTCCGGATCACCGGACTCCTGCGCCGCCACCATCGCCCGATCCGCCACCCGCCACAACAACTCGGCCGCCGGCTGGTACGCGATGAACATCTGCGCCAACCCGAGCGTCTCCGCCAACAACGCCTGCGCCTGCCGCCGCTCGTCACCCTCGTACACCAACACGGCACGCTGCGCATCCCGCAGCAACCCTGGCAACAACCCGCCCAACACAGTCCGGTGATCCGACGCCTGATGACGCGCCCGCCACGCCACCGCAAGCCGCTCCCTCAGACCGGACAACGACTCCGCCGGGACCTCACCGGCGAACGCCACACGGTTCACCGCATCCCGCACCGACGCCAACGCCGGATGCTCCGGCCCAATGACCACCGCAGACCGGTCACCCAACTCCACAGCCAAGGCAGACACGTCGACCTTCAGCGCACGCGCGATCCGATCCAACATGTGCAGGCGCGGCGGCAAGATCCGGTCGGTCTCCACCGCCTTCACCCACTCGGCGCTACGACCCACCAACCCACCAAGCACCGCCCGAGTCTTCCCCGACCGCTCCCGATAGACCTTCAACCGCTGCCCGAACGTCAACTCCGGCAAGGAACCCACCCGGAACCTCCTCGCGTAGCGCCGGACGCACCACCGACCCAACGGGCCGCAATCACGCCCAACGCTACCGACACGAAGGTCGCCCTTAAAACCCCTAACACGCGGACGACGAGCTGCGGCTCGCCCACTCACTGCTGCTGCAGTACCCGGGGTTCACTGAGAAGGCCGGCAACGCCGCGGATGTTGTAGGTGCTCATGAAGTCGTAGACGTCCAGCGCCTCGCCGAACTCGTCCTCGATCTTCGCAAGGACCTCGACCGCCACAATCGAGTCGCCGCCGAGGTCCAGAAAGTCGTCGTGCACGCCGATCCACTTCAGGTTCATGGTGCCGGCCCAGATCGACAGGAGACGCTCTTCGACGCCGTCGACAGGGCCTTCGAACAGGGTGCACGTGCCGGCGATGACGGCGGACCGGACGTATTCGGTGTCGAGCGTGTCGCCGGCGAGCGGCATGGCGTCGACGAGTAGCACACCGTCCAATCCACAGCCTGCACCGAGCCGGTCCCACACGTAGCCTCGAAGCTCCGGCCCGCTCACGTACTGGGAAAACTCGACCACGCCGATCGTGGCTTCCCGATCATCGTGGCGGATCGTCGTCGCCCGGGCATCACGCACGGCCGGATGCCCCAGCAGGGTGGATGCGAGCTCTGCCAAGCCAACCATGAACCGCTCCTTCAGTAACGGCGGCAATCCGAGCCGTCGGCACGGAATGACAACAGTCGCCAATGTGCCACGGAAGCCCGAGTGGTCGCAGAGAAGAATCGGCAGAATTTCCGGAAGTGGTTGACTGCGGCTGCTTCTTACCGCCCACCCTTGCCCGCGCCGCTCGATCGAACCACAATTCTCCCCGAGGGTGACGAGCCTGCGACCGTTCGCTATTCGACGCCACATTTTCGCCGGCCCAGGAGGTAATGGACGATGAACGAGATCAGCTACGCACAGTCGTCGCTCGTCGAAGAGGACATGCCAAGCACCACTACGGAGCGGGCAATCGCCGACGTGTGGGCCGAGGTACTGAATCTCGACGAGGTTGGACGGCACGACAACTTCTTCGACCTCGGCGGTCATTCGGTGCTCGCGACGCAGGCCGTGGCCAGGTTGTGCGTCGCGCTGGACCGGCAGCTGCCGGAGCGAGCACTGTTCGACTGGCCGACCGTCGCGACCCTGGCCTCGGCCCTGCCCGGTTATCCCGTCGCCGAACAGGTTGCACCCATCAAGCGCCGGTGAGTTGACGGGTCCGGCGGGATCCGGGCCGAAGGAGCGCCGCTACCGCACTGAGCGCGTACCGCAGGTGCGCGCCGGCGCCCCGGTCGCGCGGTCGGATCACCGTCGCCGTTCACGTCGAGTGCGGCAACCTTGGTGCGGCCGGTCCGGGTGACGACGGCGGTGTGCCCGCGGGTCGGACAAACCGATCAAGCCGGAACCACACGACATGCCGGATCCTCACGACATCGAGCAACCAAACTATCGTTCAGAATTCACCGGGGTTTGGCTCGCGCACGCCAGCAGTAAGACGATCTGGAACCCGTCAAAACCGCCTACCGACGAATTGAGGTTACTCGGGCTATCCCTGCTCGGCGGCCCGCGCGAGTCCGCCCGGTTGCCACCCGAACGACTTCCGGAACAAACGTGATTGATGATCGTCGTTCCGTGATACCGTATGCTGGCCGACATGGTGCGAGTCGAGTTCCGGGTTCTCGGAACATTGGAAGCCGTGGTCGATGGTTCCCCCGTGCCGATAACCTCCCCGCGGCAACGCATAGTGCTGGCCAATTTGCTGATGGCCGCCAACCATGTCGTGACCGTGGAAAAGCTGATCGGCGCAGTTTGGGACGATTCCCCGCCGCCCAGCGCGCGTGGTCAGATCCAGATCTGCATCTCCGCGTTGCGCCGGGCTCTCGGCAGTCCGGAGATCATCGACACCAACCCCCTCGGGTACTCCATCCGGGTGACCCGCCAGCAGCTGGACTACCTCCTGTTCGACGACGCCCTCGCCCGGGGTCGGTCCGCCGCAGCCAAAGGTCAGCTGGACGAGGCGTTGACGCACCTGGACCGCGCGATCGACATCTGGTCCGGACCGGCGCTGGGCGGGGTGCCCGGCCGGGCCGCGGAAGTCGTCTCCCACCGTCTGGAGGAGCGGCGGATCATGGCGCTGGAGGACCGCGCCGAGATCCGTCTGGGCCTGGGCGGTCATCGGGAGCTGGTCGAGGAGCTGGTCGCGTTGACCACGGAGTACCCCCTGCGGGAACGCCTGTGGGGGTTCCGGATGCTCGCTCTGTATCGGTCCGGACGGCAGGCTGAAGCGCTGGCGACGTACCGGACGGCCCGCACCAACCTCGTGGGTGAACTGGGCATCGAGCCGAGCCAGTATCTGCGCAAACTGGAACGCGCGATCCTCAGCCAGGACAGCAGCATCAGCGGTGAGTCGGACGACAGCAGAACCGAGACCGCCACCAGCGTGCACCGTCCGCAGGAGTTGCCCGCCGATCTGCCGGACTTCGTCGGCCACGCCGCGCTGATCGACACCCTGACCGCCACGCTGACAAGTGAGGACACCAGACAGGTACCGATCGCGGTGATCACCGGCGCGCCGGGCTGCGGCAAGACCTCGCTGGCTCTGCACGTCGCGCACCTGTTGCGCGCCAAGTTCGTCAACGGCAGCCTCTACGCCTGCCTGTACGGGAGCACCGCAGCGCCACGCTCGACCGACGCCGTACTCAGCGACCTCCTGCACGGACTCGGCGTTGCCCCGGCGGCGATCCCGGTCGCGCCCGGGCAGCGGATCAACCTGTTACGGAGCCAGTTGGCGACGCGACGGGTGTTGATCGTGCTGGACGACGTCGGCAACGAGGACCAGATCGCCGATCTGCTCCCCGGCGTGCCAGGCCCGGCGGTGCTGATCACCAGCCGTCGCCGGCTCGCCGGCATCCCGGGCGCTCGGGCCGTCGATGTCGACATGATGTCGGCCGACGAGAGCCTTACCCTGCTCGGCCAGATCTGCGGGGAGCAGCGGGTCGCCGCGGCGCCCGAGGCCGCGGCGGAGCTGACCGAGATGTGCGGCGGCCTGCCCCTGGCCGTGCGTATCGCCGGGGTCCGACTGGCGGCGCACCCGCACTGGGCGGTCGGCACCCTGCTGGACCGCCTGCGCGACGAGCGGTCTCGGCTGGACGAACTTTCCCACGGTGAGGTCGCGGTCCGCTCGCTGCTCGCTGACGTGTACGAATCCCTCACCGTACCGACGCAGACTCTGTTCTGGCTGCTCAGTGCGCTGGAGATACACGAGTTCAGCGCCTGGACCGCGGCGGCTCTGCTGGACTGCGATTCGAAGCAGGCGACGGCACTCCTCGACGAGCTCGTGGACGTCCGGCTGCTGGAGGCCCATCTCTCCGCGCTCACCAAGCAACCCCGCTACCGATTTCACGAACTGGTGCGGGTGTTTGCGAGCGAGCACCGGCTGACGCAGGACGACAGGGAGGCGTGCATCGCGGCGGTCACCCGGTCGCTCGGCGCCCTGCTCGCCTTCGCCGAGGAGGCTCATCATCGAATCTACGGGGGGCGGTTCGCGGTTCTGCACGGCACGGCACCTCGATGGGCCGGCGCACCTGCCGAGTTCGACCGCTTCCTCGGCGATGCGACAGCCTGGTTCGACGAGGAGCGCATCACGCTTGAGGTGGCGATCCGCCAGGCGGCAGAGTTGGGGCTGGACGAGCTTTGCTGGGAACTGGCCACCGTGTCGGTAGCCATGTATGAGAGGCGGGGCCTGTTCGTCGAGTGGCGCACGACGCACACCATCGCGCTGGAGGCCACCAGCAGGGCCGGCAATCGCCGGGGCGAGGCCGCCGTGTTGGCCTCGCTCGGCTCGCTGGGCGTCGCCCAACACGCCGAGGACGACGGCCAGAACCTGCTGCACGCGATGAGCTTGTTCGATGCGGTCGGCGACCAGGCCGGGTCGGCATTGACGCTGCGCAACCTTGCGCACCTGGACCGGATCCAGGGCCGGCCCGACCGGGCGGTGCTGCGTTACGAGCAGGCGCTGGCGAGGTTCCGGGCAGTGGGCGACCTGGGCGCACAGGCCCATGTACTGAGTGGACTCGCTCGTAGCCACCTGGATCTCGGCTCGCCGGAACGGGCCGAGATCCTGGCGAAGGAGTCGCTCGCGCTGGGTGAACAACTCGGTAACCGGCGTCTCCAGGCCCAGGCGTTGTACCGGCTCGGGGAGGTGTTTGCCGACTCAGGGCAGTCGCTGGCCGCGAAGGCCGTCTTTCAATCGGCACTGGACCTGGCTCGGACCCAGGACGACCGCATCGGCCAGTCCTACGCCCTCAACGGCCTCGGCGGGGCCATGTTGGAGCAGAACGAGTTCACCGCGGCTGAGATCCATTTCAGCGAGGCGGTTGAGATCTGCCGGATCACGCAGGAGCGGAATGTTCATGCACACGCCCTGTTCGGCCTCGGCCGGGTGTACCTGGGCCGGGGCGAGTTCGATACCGCGGAACACTTCTTCGTGCAGGCCGCGAACGCCTTCGCGATGCAGGAGAACAACCCGTGGCACTCGCGTTCCATCGACGAGTTGGGCGCGCTGCGCCGCGCCGCCGGCCGGCTGACGGCGCAGAGCAACAAGGACGGGCCGGCCGGCGAGGTGAAGACCTGACCGGGGTCAGCCCCGCTGGCCGGCCAGCCGCCAACGTTCGAGCTTCCCGGCGGCCGAGCGCGGCACCTGATCGACGAACGTCACCCGCGTCGGCACCTTGTAGTTGACCAGACCGGCCCGGCAGTGCGCCATGAGCTCACCGGTACTGACCGAGGCTCCCGGCTTGCAGACGATGTAGGCTCCGACCGTCGAGCCGAGCACCTCATCCTCGGCCGCCACCACCACGGCGTCCAGCACCGCGGGGTGTTCCAGCAACTGAGCTTCGACCTCGTTGGGGTAGACCTTCTCACCACCCACGTTGATCACATCGTGGCGTCGGGGGGCGAGGAACAGGTAGCCGTCCTCGTCGAGCCATCCGAAGTCGCCGACGCTTGCGAAACCGTCGGCCGTCGTTTCCAGCACCTGGCTGCCCAGGTACGCGTCGCCTCTGGAGACCCGACCGGCGCGCATGAACACCTTGCCGGTCTGTCCCGGGCCCAGCCGGTTCCCGGCGTCGTCCCTGATGCTGATCTTCGTGAAGAACCCCCGGCCCACCGTTCCGGGCCGCTGCTGCCACTCGTCCCCACGCACCAGGGTGCCGCCGATGTTCTCGGTCGAGCTGTACACCTCGTACAGATGTTGTGGCCCGACCAACTCGATCCACCGCTTCTTGGTGAAGGAGTCGCACGAGGCGGCCGTGTGCATCACCGTACGCACGCTGCTGAAGGACGCCGGGTCTGGCTGGAGAAGCAGCAGGATGGTGCGCATGTGTGCCGGGGTGAGCTGGATCCATTCCACCGCGTAGCGCTCGACCAGTTCCACCGTCCAGGCCGGCAGGAAGTACGGCGGCAGAATTGTGGTGTTGCCGTCGAGGAGCCCGTCCAGCAGCGTGGTGAACGGGGCCGCATGGTGCAGCGGGCCGAGGATCAGTTGCCGCTGACCGGATCGCCAGCCGGCGCGACGGCGCAGCGGCAACGGCACCTGGTGCGAATCGTAGACGAGTGGTCCGGGCCGAATCGCGATCTTCGGCCGGCCGGAGCTGCCGCCGGTGGGCAGCAGGTAGGCGATCCGGCTGGCCGTCGACGTCGGAGACCCCGCCGGCCGGCCCGCGTCGACCGCAAAGTCGGTGTCGATGAGCTGAGCCCGGCCGTACGTCTGACCGATGAAGTTGAGGAGCTTCTCCCGCTCGGGTGCGGGCGAGGCCGGGTTCAGCGGCAGCAGGGGCAGCTCCGCGGAGAGCACGGCCACGATGTCGACCACCGACTGGATCGTGTTGTTCGCCTCGATCGCGACCACGCCGGGACCGGTCCCCCGGGCGGCGGCGTCCAGGAGTGCGTCCGCCCGCCGGCCGCTCCGCTCGGCCAACTCCCGCCACGTCAGTACCTGCTCGACGGAGTTCTCGTCGAAGCCGATGACCGCAGGCCGATCGGCTGACAACTCCGCGATATCGGTGATCCGCTGACGGATCGATACGCTCATTCGGGCCTCCCACAATCGAGTGCGTCGTCATCCACCCGGCGGTCGGCGACCTGCCACGGGCCGGCCGAGTGGACGAAACGCAGACCCACACGGCAGACCTGGCCGGCGCACACATGATGGACGCAGGTCGATGATGGCCCGCCCGGGCTGGCGCACGCAGAGAACAACCGGCAGAACAACGCACACGACCCGACCGCGAGTCGCTGCCGGTCCTTCTCTACTGCGTGGCGCGGACCCCTCAATAACCTGGCGCACATGGTCTCACCAGGGCACATCGACAGTGCCGCGCCGAGCACCCGGACGACGCGGACCCACCAGGCAACCGGAACCCGCGCCGCCCGGCGCCGGGGTCGATCGGTGAGCCTGGTCCCGCGGCCATCGGTGACCGTGCGGTTCAGCGGAACGCGATCGGCCGAGGGGCCGCTCAACATCGGCCAGTACAACATTCTGCAGTGGCTGCGTCGTGAGTCGGAGCAGTTCTTCGCGGCCGTCGCGGGGGAGCTCGACGTGCCGGCCGCAACTGCGGTCGATGACGTCGCCCAGGCACTCGCAGTCCTGGTCGAGCGGCACGAGGGACTACGTACGACCTACGTCGACGGCACCGAACCGCAGCAGTTCGTGCACGCCACCGGTGAGCTTGTCGTAGAGGTTTACGCGATCGAGGCCGCCGACCCACAACTCGTCGACCGGGCCAGCCTGGCCAGGGACCTCACCCGGCGGTTGCGTGCCGCAGGCGCGTACCGCATCGGCGAACTGCCGGTCCGGGTCGCCCTCGCGGTGTCACCGGGTGACGCGTCCACCAGCTCCGCAGGAGTGGTTCAGGCCGCGGTGATCGGCTGCTCGCATCTCGCGGTCGACTATCAGGCAATGGAGATCATCAAGCGTGAGTTCGCGGACCTGATCCGCGATCGCGATGCGCGGCCGGCCGGCGGACCACCGATCCAGCCGTTGGACCTGGCCGCCCTGGAACGCACGCCCAAGGCCCTGCGGCACGAGGAAACGGTTCTGAGCTACTGGAAAGACCGCTTCTCCCGCATGCCGCAGTGCCTGTATCCGGTCCCGCGGGTGGCCGCCGGCAACGGGTCGGTCGCCGTCGAGATGACCTCCACCGCAGCCGGGATGGCGTTGCGAGCGGTAACGGCGCGCACCAGGACGAGTCGGGCCAGCGTCGTGCTGGCCGCGATCGGCGCGGTGCTCTCGCACCGGACCGGCGTCCGGGAACTCGTGCTCCCCACCCTGTCCGCCAATCGCTTCGAGCCGCACCTTCGGCAGCACGTCGGCAGCCTCGCGCAGCTCGCGTCGATCACGCTCACGATCAGTGACACCACCTTCGACCGGCTGGTCCGGCAGGCGTGGGCCGCTGTGGTCGACGCGAGCCGGCACGGCCGTTACGACGTGGACCGGCAGAGTGCCATCGCACGCCGGATCGAACACGAGCGCGGCATCGCATTCGATTGCGAACCGCTGTTCAACAACCTTGTCATCGAGTCCGGTCGGGCGACCGGCCGGGCCACCGCACCGGTACCCACGCCGGACGAACTGGTCGCCGCGCGACGCACGACGCAGCTGCGGCGGCAGCCGATGCCGGCCGGGACCACGCTGATCCGCTTCGACCTGTACGGGACCGACGGACAGTTGCGTCTCGGCTGTTGGAGCAGCGACACCGGCCGCATCCCCGACGACGAGGTCGAATCGCTGCTCCTGGCGGTCGAGAACCTGTTGATCGCGGCCGGCTCCGCTGACCTCGGTGCCCGAGGGATCCGCGACTCGATCCCGCTCAGCCCGGTACAGCGGGGCCCCGGCTGGCTGCTCGTGGACGGCTGCTGGATCGAGGTGGCCGAAGTGCAACGGCTGCTCGACGACAGCCTGCCGTCGACCGGTGCCAGAGTCTTCGCAACCGTGGACGGCCTCCCGTTGGTCGCTCATCTGGCGCGGACCGAGGCCATCGGCACACCCGAACAGGCCCACGCCGCTTGCCTGGCAGCGGTGAAGGCGTATCCGACGGCGATGGCGCCGCGGCGTTACGTCATCTGCGAACGCGTCCCGGACAGCCCCGACGACCCGGCCGCATGGACCGACGTGTGCGGCGAGGGATCCGGCCGAATGGTCGGAACCGTCGACAACGGGCCCTGCTGATTCCACCCGACCACCATTTGCAACGAAGGGAGCCGACGGTGACCACGAGCAACATCACGCCCGCGCGCCTCACGCCCGCGGTACCAGCCGAGGAGTCGGCACTGCCCGCGGTGCTGACCGCGCCCCCCGGTGGCGTACCGGCCGAGAGTCACCTCGCCGGGATCCGGGACTCGGTGCGTCGGCAGCTGCGCACCCACGGCGCGGTCCTGCTGCGCGGCTTCGACATCGGCAACGTCAGTGGGTTCGAACGAGTCGTCCGGGCGGTGTCCGGCGCGCCGCTGTCCTACGCCGAGCGGTCGTCACCGCGGAGCACCATCGAGGGCCAGGTCTACACCTCGACGGACTACCCACCGACCGAGGAGATCTTCCTGCACAACGAGAACTCGTACCAGGCGACCTGGCCGTTGACGTTGTTCTTCTACTGCATCACCCCGCCCGAAACGCAGGGTGCCACGCCGCTCGCCGACACCCGCCGGATCCTACGGTCGATCGATCCGGCCGTGCTTGAGGAGTTCACCCGGCGCGGCTGGACCGTGGTACGCAACTTCACCGAGGGCTTCGGGGTGCCGTGGCAGCAGGCGTTCAACACCACCGACCGGGCCGAGGTCGAGCGCTACTGCGCACGTAGCGGTGTGGAGGCCCAGTGGGTCGGGCGCAACGGCCTACGTACGACGGCCCGCCGACAGGCGGTGCACCAGCATCCGGTGACCGGCCAAACCGTCTGGTTCAACCACCTCACGTTCTTCCACGTGACCACGCTGCCCGAGGAGGACTGCGAGGGGCTGCGGGAGATGTTCGACGAGGCGGACCTGCCCACCAACACGTACTACGGCGATGGCGGGCCGATCCCCGACGAGGTCGTGGCGCACCTGCGCGACTGTTACCGAGCCGCCCAGCGCCGATTCGACTGGGAGCGTGACGACGTGCTGGTCGTCGACAACATGCTTGCGGCTCACGGCCGTGAGCCGTTCACCGGGCCACGCAAGATCGCCGTGGCGATGGCCGAACCATTTCCGGCTTCGTGAGGACGGGTGGCACATAACCGACGGGGGACACCTTCGCGGCGACCCTCCGTCGGCCTGCCCGGGAGAGACTGATCAGCCCCACGGCGTGTCGCCGGCGAAAGCGACCACCGAAGTCGGCGGTGTGACGATCAGGCGCGGACCGGAAACCATTGAAACTCGCAACTCAGTACCCCTTGTCTGCTTCGGCTCTTGTGCCGGCTGCCGCCGACAGGAACGAAGCTATGGCCGGCCGTTTTCGGCTCCCCATCACGACGCTTTTCTCGCCGGCCGCTGCCGACCCGATCGGCGATAGCGGTATGGAGGCGCCCGGGACGACGGTTGAGCAAGAATTGCCTACTCTCCGTCAACGAAGGCGACCCTCCTCATGGCCTCATGGTTGGACCAGCGGACCGATCCGCATGCCGGCACCGCCCCCCTGATCTGCATACCCAGCGCCGGTAACGGCGACTTCCAGTTCGATCGGTGGCCCGACACCGTCGGCCCGTGGTGCGTTGTCCGCCCACCGGCCGTGGGCGGCCTGGGCGGCGAAGCAGCGGGGACGCGCGCCGCGGCCCCGCTATCGTCGGGGCTGCCGGAGCGGGCTGCGGAGCTCGTGACGGACCTCAGACGCCGGGGGGTCGAGAAGTTCGCGTTGTTCGGCCACGACAGTGCCGCGCTGCTCGGCTATCAGGTCGCGGTCGAGCTGGACCGGCGCGGCGCGCCGGCACCGCTGCGCCTGTTCGTGTCGGGTTGTCCCGCTCCCCGGTACCTCAACCGTGCGGACGAGGCGCACGACGAACCGACCGACGACGAACTGACCGAGCGCGTGCTGGCGACCACAGTCGCCATGGGCGGCAACCCGCTGCCATCGATCGTCGCAACCGGCGTACGTGCACTCCGGGCCGAACTGGCCGCGTTGCGGGCCTATCGAATGCCCCAGCCGGGGCCGCTGCGCTGCCCGCTGACCGCGATCCGGTGGCGGGACCAGGGCATCGAGACGGAGGTGGTGGCCGGCTGGTCGGCGTACGGGGAGACCGATCTGGTGCAGTTGCCCGGATCCGGGTTGAGCTATGCGACCGACCCGGCCGAGCTGTTGCGGGTCATCGGCGACCGGATGCCGGCCGGTGACATCCGTCGGCCGGCCGAGAGGTGACGGCGGCCGGCCCGAGGCCACGAATCGCCTCACCCGCGCGTTCTCCGCTGACCTACGCCCGACCAGGGGAACGACCAGCCGCACCCGAGTGACCAGAGTCGTCCGCGGCTGCACACCGATGTGCAGCCGCGGACGACGGACTCAGATCAACCCGGCCGCCACCCCGCAGGCCACGGCGTGGGCTCGGTTGCGAACCTGCAACCGAGCCATCATGTCGTAGATGACGTTCTTCACCGTGTGGTTGGAACACAGCAGTGACCGGGCGATCATCGCGTTGTCCTGACCCTCGGCCATCAACGCGAGCACCCTCGTCTGCCGGGGCGTCAGCGGTGACCGGCCGGCCGCCCGGGACGTTCCGGTCTGCTCCGGCGTACCGGCGCCGCCGAGTACCCCGACCAGCACCTCGTGCGGCAACCGGACCTCCCCGTCCCGGGCGGCCTGCACCGCGGCGGCCAGTCGGCTCGGTGTGACGTCGGCGAACCGGAGCATCACCAGAGTCCCCGAACGTAGTACACGTACCACGTCCGTCGGTGAGAAGCGGTCCGCGATCAGCAGTGTCCGCTGCGCCGTGGAGCGTGGCCGCGGCGGGCACGCCGTGAGTGCCTCCTGCACCGTGTCGACAGCCGTGACGATGACGGTGTCCGGTGATCCGTAAGGGTCGGGCACCGGTGTGACGCCGGCCTGCCGCAGCGCGGCCAGCACCTCGGCCCGGATGGTCGCGTTCGGGGCCACCACATGTGCAGTCAATGCCATCATGATCTTCTCCTGTTCGCCGTTCACAACATCCCGGCCCGCAGGGCGAAGGCCACCGCGTGGGCTCGGTTGCGCAGCCGGAACCGCCGCGTGATGTCGTGCACGACACTCGTCACGGTGCGGGTCGAGTAGCACAGCTCCTTCGCGATCTCACCGGTCTCCCGGCCCTCGGCGATCAGCCGCAGCACCGCGCGCTCGCGGTCGCTGATGTTCGACGCCAGGGTGCCGGCGGGAACGGCCGGCGCGGCGAGCAACCGGTCGAGCATGTCCGGCGAGACCGTGCAGTCCCCCTCACCGGCGGCCAGCACGGTGCGGGTGAGCCGCTCCGCGGTCGCCTCCCGGCGCCGGAGCAGGCCGCGCGCACCGGCCGCGATGGCCCGCAGCGCGTCAGCCGGCTCCACCTCGGGCACTACGAGCACCACCTCGGGCCGGTCCGCCCCGGTGCGGACGGCCCGCACCGAATCCAGCGCGTCCTGGCCCAGATGGTCGACCACCAGGACCGTGACCGCCGCCTTCTCTCGCGTCGTCACCACGGCGATGTCCGGGCACCCGAGCATCGCGCTCGTCACGCCCGCCTCCAGCACGGGGTCGGTCGCCATGACGTTGACCCACATCGGTTCGCCCATCACGCCTCCTTCGTCGTCACGCCGGGGGCGTGGCGTGGCGTCGGAATGTCCTGGTCGGATGTTTCCGCGACGAGCTAACTGGTCGCTGTCGACTCGCTGTCGACCCGCTGTCGGCCGCCGGCGCAGGCCGATAGCGCAGTATCGACTCGCCATCGTCGCGCAGCGCCGGTCGTCCAGTCCGGTACGGCGACGGGCCGGCTGCGACGGCGGCCGACCCGGTGGCGGCCGGGTCCGCACCCCGTCGCCCCGACAGCCAGCCTGGCCGCCGGGCGACTCGCCGCCCGCCACCGGATCGACCACCGCAGGGCGGAAAGAAGCAACGACAGTCGGCGTCTTCCCGTATCTCTGCCGATTCTTCTCTGCAGTCGTTCCGTGTTTCCGTGGCACATTGACAACCGTTGTGGATCCGTGCCGAGAACGTCGATTGCCGCCGTTACGGAAGGAGCGGTCGAGGGATGCCCGGCAGTCCAACGTAGGCCTCCTACCTGGACGGACACGCACCGAAAAAGCAAGGGTCGATACCGAAAAATCGCCGAATCGGCAGGACGTGGGTGAACAAGTGATCAGTTCTGACGTCAGTGACATCGCCGCGGATCTTGCTGCGAACGCCACTTTTCTGGAGATCGCCGAGAATCTGGGGCTTTCGCCGCTTCTCGATCGTGGAACGCCGTTCACGCTGGCCGAGGCAACGACCGCGACCGGCGTGCCCGAAGCTCGCGCTCTGCTCTTCCTGCGCGCCATGACCGCCGCCGGGCTACTGGAGCGCGACGCCGAGACCGGGCCGTTCACGCCCTGTGCTCAGCTCGCGGACCGGCGGCACGAGGCGGGTTACCTCTCCTGGTCGCTCAATGCGAACCGTCCGTACATCGATCACGCAGAGCGGTTCCTGCGTGAGCCGGACGCGGCCGGTCGGCAACACCAGCGCGACGGCCGGCGGGTGGCGGTCTCGTCCCGCTGGATCGGCTCGCGCGGCTTCTATCCCGGCGTGTTGTCCGAGATCATCAACCGCAAGCCCGGGCGCATCGTCGATCTCGGTGCCGGCGCGGGCGCGCTGCTGATCCGGCTGCTGACCGAGCTGCCCACCAGCACCGGCGTGGCCCTGGACCTCAGCTCGGGGGCCTGTGAGGAGGCCGAACGCGCCGGCCGCCGCGCCCAGGTGGACGACCGGCTCACGGTGGTCAACCGGTCCGTCGAGACGCTCGTCGACGACCCCGGTCCACTCGACGGCGCGGACATCATCCATGCCGGCTTCGTCATGCACGACGTCGCTCAGCATCCCGAGGTCTTCGCGGGTGTGCTGCGGGCCTGCCGCGAGCGCCTCGGCGACGGTGGCTGCCTGGTGGTCACCGACGCGGTGCCGTACGTGGACACGCCGGGCGAGCGGGCCTTCAGCGCCCTGTTCAGCTATCTGCACGAGAGCTCGATGGGCGTCCGGCTGCCGACCGAGGACCGGTGGTGCGAACTCTTCCGGCAGGCCGACTTCTCCGCGGTGACCAGCACCCCGCTGGGGATGCCGGGCAGCCGCCTCTTCGTGGCCACGCGATGAGCCGGAACGGCGCAGCAGCGGCCCTGGCGGAGCCCGACGCCGAGCGCATGGCCACGGCCCTGTACGAGGCGCGGAGGAAACGCGTCCCGATCGCTCCGTTCACCGACGCCTGCCCCACGCTCGACGCGGCGGGCGGATACGCCGTCCAGCGCCGGCTGACCGAACTGTTGATCGCCGACGGCGAGCGTGTGATCGGCTACAAGGCCGGGCTCACCTCCGCCTCGATGCAGGAGATGTTCGGGGTCCACGCCCCGGACTACGGCCCGGTGTTCGCCTCGACCGTCCGCACGGACGGTGCCTGCTTCGCTCGTGACGAGTTCATCTCGCCGAAGGTGGAAGCCGAGATCGTCTTTCGTCTGGCGAGCCCGTTGACCGGTCCCGGCGTCACCGTGGAGCAGGCCCACGCGGCGATCGGAGAGGTCGTCGCCGGTCTCGAGATCGTCGACTCCCGGATCAGGGATTGGCGCATCCGGCTGGGCGACACGATCGCCGACCTCGCCTCGAACGGCGCGGCCGTGCTGGGACGCTTGATCCCGGCCAGCGCGGAGCTGGACTACCGGCTCGTGCGGATGGCCTTCCGCCGCAACGGGGAGCTGGTCGCGTCCGGTCGGGGCGCCGACGCCCTGGGCAATCCGGTGGCGGTGGTGGCGCTGCTGGCGAATCTGCTGGGCGAGAGCGGCATCACGCTGGAGGCCGGGCAGTTGATCATGACCGGCGCCCTGCACGCCGCGGTCCCGTTGAGCCCCGGTGACACCTACACCGCCGAATTCGATCATCTGGGCTCGGTCACTCTGCAAGTAGCGAACACGTAGTCCCGACGCGGGTAGGAAGGCGATCCCCTCGATGAATGCAAGACGACGACTGTCAGTTGGGGTGCTCGGCGCCGGGCTCATCGGCGTCGACCTGGCGGTGAAAGTCGAGCGGTCCGCTGCTCTGGACCTCCGCCTCGTCGCTGGCCGGACGGCCGACAGCCCGGGCCTCAAGCGGGCCGCTCGGCTGGGGCTGCCGGTCGCGAGCCGGGGCCTGTCGTCCCTGGCCGACCTCGACGAACCGCTCGACGTGGTCTTCGACGCCACAAACGCCGGATCGCACGCCGAACACGCCGAGGCGCTGGCACCGCTCGGCACGCTGCTGATCGACCTGACGCCCAGCCGGATCGGGCGCATGGTCGTCCCCACCGTCAACGGCGCGGAGGCCGCCGCGCACCGCGACCTCAACATGGTGAGCTGCGGCGGGCAGGCCTCGGTGCCGATCGTGCGGGCGATCTCACGAGCCCACCGGATCGACTACGTGGAGGTGGTCGCCACCGCCGCGACGCTCAGCGTCGGCCGCGGAACCAGGCTGAACCTCGACGAGTACGTGGAGACCACGCAGGACGCGCTCCGCGAGTTCACCGGCGTCGAGGACGTGAAGGCCATCCTCAACGTCAGCCCGGCTCGTCCTCCGGCGACCTTCAGGGTGGCCATGTCCCTGATCGGCGAGGGGTTGACACACGATTCGGTGCACCCACTCGTGGCGTCCGCCGCCGCCGACGTCCGTGCCTTCGCCACCGGCTATGCCGTGACGAGCTGCATCGTGAACGACAGCAAGGCGTTCGTCGCCGTGGAGGTGACCTCCGCAGGCGACCAGATACCCGCCTACGCGGGCAACCTCGACATCATCAACTCGGCTGCGATCCGGGTCGCCGAGCGTTGTGCGGTGGAACGTCGATCGATCGAGGCCATGGAGGTGGCGTCATGAGCCAGCAAGCCACGGAAAGTTCACCGAGACAGCCGATCCTGATCCATGACCCGACGTTGCGCGACGGACACCACGCCGTCCGCCACCAGCTCGGGCGGGAGCAACTTCGGGCGTACGCTGCCGCCGCCGACGCCGCCGGGGTACCCGTCGTCGAGGTGGGGCACGGCAACGGCCTGGGTGCCTCGTCCCTGCAGGCCGGCCGAGCCCTCCTCAGCGACGAGGCGATGCTGTCGGTGGTCCGGGAGGCGTTGACCACCACGAAGCTCGGCGTCTTCATGCTGCCCGGCTGGGGCACGACCGAGAGCATCCGGCTGGCCGTCTCGTACGACGTCGACCTCGTCCGGATCGGCACCCACTGCACCGAGAGCGACCTGGCCGAGCGACACCTCGGGCTGCTGCGCGACGCGGGCGTCGACGCACACGGCGTGCTGCTGATGAGCCACATGGCGAGTCCCGAGCGCCTGGCCGAGGAGTGTGCGCGGCTCGTCGAGTTCGGTGCGACCGGCGTCGGCATCCTCGACTCCTCCGGCTACTACCTGCCGAACGATGTGAGCACACGGATCGCGGCCATCCGGTCCGCCGTCAGCGTGCCGGTGATGTTCCACGGGCACAACAATCTCGGCATGGCGGTGGCGAACTCGATCGCCGCCGCCGAGGCGGGCGCCACCATCCTGGATGCCTGCGCCCGGGGGTTCGGCGCGGGCGCAGGCAACACGCAGCTGGAAGTTCTCGTGCCCGTGCTCGAACGGCTGGGCTACGACACCGGCATCGACCTCTATCGACTGCTGGATGCGGCGGACATCGCCGGGCGGGAGCTGATGCCCGCACCACCCACAATCGATTCGATCGGCGTGGTGAGTGGTCTCGCCGGGGTGTTCTCCGGATTCAAGAACCGGGTGTTGGACGTCGCCACCCGCGAGGGTGTCGATCCGCGCGACGTCTTCTTCGAACTCGGCCGCCTGCAGGCGGTGGCCGGGCAGGAGGACCTCATCGAGGACGTGGCGCTCGCGTTGCGTGCCGGGTCCACGGGCCAGCTTGAACGGACGGCGAGCCATGTTTGACCAACTCAAGACCATCCTGGTCGAGGACCTCCAGATGCCGACCGAGGAGGTCGTCGCCACGGCCGATCGCGCCGAGGTGGGCCTCGACTCCCTCGCCGTGGTCGAGCTGTCGGCCCTGCTCAGCACGCGACTGGACATCGAGGTCTCCGACTACGAACTGCTGGAACTCGCGACGGTCGGCGACATCGCCGATCTGGTCGCGGAGCGCTGTCGTGCGTGAGGCCACGGGGCCGACCGCGGGAGCGCCCCGTGGCGTCACGCGGCCGCTGTCGCGCAACGAGTCATCGCACAGCCCGTTGCCGGACATCACCGCCACGGTCGCGGCGAACAGCCGGGACGTCCACCGCTATCCCGACCCGGCGTGTTCCGACCTGACCCTGGCGCTCGCCCACCGGCACGGTGTCGAGCCGGGGCAGGTGGCGGTGGGCGCCGGGTCCTGTGCGCTGCTCCAGGCGGTGTTCCTGCTCGCCGGGCCGGGTGCGACGGCCGTCTACGCCTGGCGGTCCTTCGAGTACTACCCGATCCTCGCCGGCCACCTGGGGATCCACTCGGAGCGGGTGCCGCTGACCGACGACGTGCACGACCTCACCGCCATGGCCGATCGCATCACCGCCACGACCCGGCTGGTCGTCATCTGCAACCCCAACAACCCCACCGGTACGCTGCTCGGCCCGGACCGGCTGCGCGCGTTCCTCGACCGCGTCCCGCCGACCTGCCTGGTGGCCCTCGACGAGGCGTACTTCGAGTACGTCGACGAGCCGGTGGGGACCGGCGGCCTCGCCCTGTGCGACACGTACCCCAACCTGGTGGTCCTGCGCACGTTCTCGAAGGCGTACGGCCTGGCGGGGCTCCGGGTCGGCTACCTCATCGGCGCTGCGCGCATCGTCGCGTCGCTGCGCGAGATGACGCTGCCCTACGCGGTGAGCGGGCCGGCCCAGCACGCGGCAGTCGCCGCCCTCAACCTTGAGGATGTGCTCCTGACCCGGGTCCGGGAGACGATCGCCGAGCGTACCCGGGTGCGGGCTGCCCTGTTGGCCGACGGCTTCGCGGTTCCGGCCAGCCAGGCCAACTTCCTGTGGCTCGGGCTCGGCGAGAACGCCGGCCCGTTCGGCCGTTGGTGTGCCCGGGCCGGCATCGAGCTGCGGGTCTTCGACGGTGAGGGCGTCCGGGTGTCGATCGGTTCGCCCGCGGACAACGACGCGTTCCTCGCGGCGGGACACCAGTGGCGCGTCCGCAACGCACCGGAACTACTCACGACTGGAGCGCTGAGATGATGCCCGAGAACACAGCCCTTCACCGGAAGGTGATCGTCGCGCCAGGAATGTGCAGCGGTGGCTCCCTGATCTTCGGGCGGATCGGTGACTGGACGTGGGAATCGGTGGCCGAGGCCTGCCGCACCAACGTGCACGCCGCCCGCACCGCCGAGGGCCAACCGACCTACCTCTCGTTCTACTACTACCGGGTGCGGGGCGGGAAGGTCGTTCATCCGCACGGCCTGGCCTTCGGCGACGAACTCGAGGTGACGTCGAGGGTCTTCCAGTTCGGCGGCGGCTCGGTTCTCACGTTGCATCGGCTCGCGCCCGCCGGCTCCGGCCTCGGCACCGCGTTCCTCGATCCGGCGGAGGTCTACGAGACGCCGGACCCGGAGTGCATGTACGCGGAAACGCTCAACCGGTGGATCGCGCGTGGCAGTCCGGACAGCAACCGGGTCCTCTCCGAAACCGTCCCCCACGACTTCGACAACGCCGAGCTGCCGCGACTTCCCAACCAGTTCTCGCCACGTACGCTCGTCGGCCGCGCCCGCGGTGCGGGCAGCTTCCTCACCCCGGCGCCGCCGGGATTCGCCGTCGCCGGGGACGAGCTGTCCTTCGAGTACGCACTGGACGCCGTACGGGACATCAACGGCGCCGGGCTGGTCTACTTCGCCTCGTACTTCTCGATCTTCGACACGGCGCTGTTGCGTCTGTGGCGCGGGCTCGGCCGCACCGAGCGGCAGTTCCTCCAGCGGCGGGTGATCGATCAGAAGGTGGGCTTCTTCGGCAACGCCGACCTGGGCTCGCTCTTCACCGTCACCGCGCGGAGGTGGCAGAACGTCGCCGACCCGCTCTCCGAGATCGCCGACCTGGAACTCCGCGACTCCGCCACCGGTCGGCTGCTGGCCGTCGCGGCGATCGAGACGGAGACCCCGCCCACGCCGGCCTGAGGACCGCGTCGACGCGACAGGCTGCGAGCCCGGCCTGCACCCCACCGGCCACCTGATGGGCGCGGTTGCGAACCTGCAACCGCGCCCATCATTTCGTGGCTGACGCGCGTCACCGGGTGGGCACAACAGTCCTTCAACCCCAGGGCCGCGACAGTTCGTCACCGGGTGCGCGTGTACACCGCCCTGACCGGGCGACCGTCGCGTTACCCCCGGGCTGTCGGCCGTCGACGAGAGGCCGTCCTCCGTCGGCGAACACTGCGGTCAGCACCTCGGGCGGCAACCGGGATCCCCTCGTCCCGGGCGCACAACGCGGCGAGCGCCAGGTCGAGTGGCCCACCCAGGTCGAACACATCCATGGTCCCGGCAGTCGGCTACCGGGACCGTGACCGCGGCGCTGTCCCCGCGTCCTCAGCACGGTGATGTCCGGGCCGACGTCGGCCCGGACATCACACTCGCTGCGCATATCGGGTGGACCGTCCCACGAGGGGGCGCTGCTGCCCGCCCGGCCCCGGCGCCGGCACCGGGCCCGGGCGGGCTACCGAGCAGCTGCCGTCGCGGGCTCGGGCTGCGGGCTGGTCAGCGCCACGGGATTGAAATGCCGCAACGCCACCACGAGGTTGACCGCCGCAAGTGTGGACAGGGCCGCGAGGACGAGCAGGGTCGTGGTCACGCCGAAGCGGCCGATCGCCATCCCGCCGGCGAGGAAGCCCAGCGGGCCGGCGATGTTGCTGATGGTCATGACCGCCTGGATCACCTTCGCTCGGATGTCGACCGCGAACCGGGTGGCCAGGATGCTGAAGAACGGGGCGTTGGACAACGGAAGTGCCGCACCGGACACCGCGAGCGCGGCGACCAGGACTGGCACCGGCACGTCGAACAGCAACACCCACCAGGGCAGGACGAGCTGGAAGGCGGCCAGCCCGAAGACCATCGTCGGGGACAACCGGCTGCCGATCAGATAGCTGACCGCCGCCCCGGCGATCGCGCCGGCACCGAAGCCGGAGAGCAGCAGCCCACCGACCCTGGCGTCGCCGGCGAAGCGGGCGAACGCCAGCAGCGGCAGCGCGAGCATCAGGACCCGCATGAGGAAGCCGAAGCTGATGGTCGTGACCATCACCCGTCGCAGGAAGTCGTCCCGGAGCAGTGCGCGTACCCCGGCCAGGACTCCTGCGTGGTCCGGAGTCTGCCGCTCCTGCGGTGCCGGCGTCGCCGGCTCCGTTCGCCGCGTGCGCGGCACGAACCACCACAGCAACAGGCCCGACACCGCCGAGGTCACGGCGTCGAACAACAGCACCTTGTCCGCGCCGAGCGTCGCGATCAGCACGCCCGCTATGGCCGGGCCGGCCAACGCGGCGATGTTGAAGCACCCTTCCAGCACGCTGTTCGCCCGCATCAGCGCCTTCGGGTCCGGACCGGCGAGTTCGGTGGCCAGGTCGCGTTGCGCGGCGAAGTAGGGCACTCCGAGCACGCCGATCACCGCGACGATCGTCAGGAGCACGGGAAAGCTGAGCAGGCCCACTGCGGCCAGCGCAGGTATCGACCCGATGGCCGCGAACTGCGCGAAGTCGATGACCACCATGGTTCGGCGTGCGCCGTACCGTTGGATGACCTCGCCGCCCACGAAGCCGAGCAGCGCCATGGGGAGCACCGACACGGCGAAGACCAGACCCGCCCGCGGTGCCGAGCCGGTGCTCTCCAGCACCAGCCACGGCAGCGCGAGCGTCGTCATCTGGGTCCCGACGGCGGACCCGGCGCCGGCGGCATACACCGCCGCGAGGGCCCGTCTGGTGGTGCCCGGTGCGGGAGACGGCGCGGTCGACATACCGTTCACCGTCGCCCGGCCGGCTTGTCGATCAGCCCCGTCACGATGGCGGCGAGGTCCGCTATGTATTCCTTCATGACCGAGAAGTGCTCACCCTTCGCCCGGTGCACCTCCAGCCCGGCGGTCCGTTCGCGCCACCGCTGGAGGTAGTCGCTGTAGCTCTGGCCGGAGCTGACGACCTCGTGCTCGCCCTGCGCCAGTTCGTCGCTGACGATGAGATCCAGGTGACCGGCGTACGGGCGGTCCCGGTAGGACAGCACCATCTCCATCACCTCCTCCCACATCCGCGCGGCGGGCAGCCACATCGTTCCCGCGCCGCGCTCGGGCAGCGTGATCCCGTCGTTGCCGACGATGTCGTCCACGATGTGTTCGAGCAGCGCCAGCGTCTCCTGCCGGAGCACCGAGGTGTCCTCGTCCGGCGGCGCCGCGTCGAGCCGCTCCAGGTTCGTCACACACTGCTTGATCAGCGCGTACTCCGACCAGAGGTGCTCCTTCTGCCAGGCGTCCTGCCCCGGGTCGAGCAGGATGAAGGTGACCTCCTCGCCTTCGGCCATCAACCGGCTGGCCATCTCGCTGCTCACCCCGCTGCCGCCACACCAGCTGAAGATCCGGTACGGCCCCTGCGGGACCGCCTCCCGCAACTCCGCGAGATAGCGGGTCGCCATCTCCTCGGTGGACGGCACCGAGCCGGTCGACGGGTCGGGGCCCGGCCATTCGAAGGCGACCACCGGCAGATTCGGATCCAGGTGCTCGGCCAGCCTCCGGTACCAGTGCGCGCTGCCGCCGCCGGGGTGCACACACACAAGTGGCGGCTGGTCGCCGGTCCGGCGCAGCCAGAGCAGCGCTGTGGCCGGCTGCCGCTCGCCGTCGATCGACGCGGCGAGCGCCGCGAGCGTGCGGTGCTCGACGAAGGTCCGCGCGGTCGTCTCGATGCCGTGCCGGTCCCGCAGCATCGCGATCGCCCGCAAGGTCAGCAGCGAGTGCCCGCCGAGGTCGAAGAAGTCGTCGTCGCGGCCGACCCGGGGCAGGCGGAAGACCGCGGTCCAGACCTCGGCGACCGCCACTTCCGTGGGCGTACGGGGCGCGCTGTATTCCCGTACCGACGTTGCCGCCGCCGGCCGGGGCAGCGCGGCCCGGTCGAGCTTCCCGTTGTTGTTCAACGGGAGCCGGTCCAGGCGCACCCAGGCCGTCGGGACCAGGAAGCCGGGCACCCTGCTTCGCATCACGTCACCGAGCCGGGCCGGGTCGGCCGGGCCGTCCTCGTCGAGCACGACGTACCCGACGAGCTGCTTGACCCCGTCCACGCCCTGGTACGCCGCCGCCGCGGCGGCCCGCACCGTGGGCAGCTCGGCGATCGCGGCCTCCACCTCGCCCAGCTCGACGCGGTGCCCGCGGATCTTCACCTGGTGGTCGCGCCGCCCGATGAAGTGGATGGTGCCGTCCGGGTCCTGGCGGACCAGGTCCCCGGTGCGGTAGAGCCGGTTTCCCGGCGCGCTTCCGGACGGGTCCGGTACGAAGCGTTCGGCGGTCAGGTCCGGACGGCTCTGGTAGCCACGCGCGACGCCCGAACCACCCAGCAGCAGCTCACCCGGCACGCCGAACGGGACCGGGTCGAGGTTCTCGTCGACGATGTGCACGTAGGTGTGATGGATCGGCTTCCCGACCGGGATGACGTCGGTGAGCGCCGGCAGGGGAATCCGTGGGTGGACGGTGGCGAACGTGGTGGTCTCGGTCGGGCCGTACCCGTTGCTGACCAGCACGCCGTGTTCCATCGCCTTACGCACCTGCTGCGGCGGCAGCACCTCGCCACCGACCACCACTTCCCGTACCCCGGCCAACGCCTGCGGCCGAACGTCCATCATGGTGTTGAACAGGCCGGTGGGCAGGCACAGCACGGTCACCCCGTGCCGGCGCAGGAGTTCGTCGAGCTCGTCCGCGGTCGGCGTTTCCGGGGCGACGACCAGCCGGGCCCCGTTGCACAGCGCACCCCAGACCTCGAACGTCGAGGCATCGAAGGCGAGCGTGCAGATCTGGAGCATGACCTGCTCGGCGTCCAGGTGCGCGTACTCCTGGCCGTGCACCAGCCGTACGACGCCGCGGTGCGGGACCAGCACACCCTTCGGGCGGCCGGTGGACCCCGAGGTGTACGTGATGTAGGCGAGGTTCTCCGGTGACAGCGTCACCTGTGGTGCGGTGGTCGGCCAACTGCCGTTCGACCACCATTCGGAGTCCAGACTCAGCGTGGTCAACCCGGCACGCGCCGTGAAACGGTGCGCGTGGGTCGGCCCGCTCACCAGGATCCGGGCACCGGAGTCGTCGAGGAGGTACTCGATGCGGCTGTCCGGATACTTGGGATCGAGCGGCAGGTAGCAGCCGCCGGCCTTGAGGATGCCGAGCAACGCGACCACCGTGTCGATCCCACGGTCCATGCAGACCGCGACGGGAGTCTCCACGCCGACGCCGTGCTCACGAAGCGCCCACGCCAGTTGGTTGGCCCGGGCGTCGAGCTCGCGGTAGGTCAGGCGCGACTCGCCGCACTCGAGTGCGACGGCGTCCGGCCGGGTGTGCATCTGGGTCATGAACAGGTCGGTGACGCACGCCTCGGGCAGGGCGGGCCAGTCCTGCTGCGGCTCGGTGAACCGGTGCGCCGGGGTCGAGCTGAGGTCCACCGGGTTCGCGCCGTCGTCGGCGATCATCGCGGTGAGCAGTTCGAGGAAGGTCTCTCCCAGCGCGGTCAGCCGCTCCTGGGTGGCCCAACCGGCCCGGCACTCCAGTCGTAGCTCGCCCGGGAAGGTCAACGTGACCAGGGTGAACTCGTTGGGGCTGTCGTCGACGACCGTGCCGAACACGTCCTGCTGGGCGTCGAGCACGTGGAAGTCGAGGTAGGAGAAGATGCTGCTGATCAGCGGCGTACCGGAGCCCCAGGCACGCTGCATGGCGGGGATCGGATAGCGCCGGTGCGGCCAGACGGCAAGCTCCTCGGCGAACACGGCGCGCACGAGGTCGCGCCACCGGGGCGTACGCAGGTCCACCGCGAACGGCACCGTGTTGAGGTACATGCCCATTACCTCGTCGCCGCGCAGCAGTTCGGGCCGGCCGTTGACGACCAGACCACTGAAGAACCGCCGCTGGCCGGTGATGACGCCGATCATCGCGAGGTGTGCGGTGTGCAGCACGGCCTTGAGCGAGGTCTGCGTCCGCGCGGCCAGCTCACGCAGCCCCGGTTCGAGATGCCGCCAGGACATCCGCAGCTCCGGCACCGCGCCGTGGCCGGCCGGGGCGGTGTCCGCCGGCAACGCGATCCGGTCGTAGTCGCCGACGCGGCTCCGCCAGAACTGCTCGTCCGGCCCGGCCGACAGCGAGCGCCGTTCCAACCTGACGAAGTCCGCGTAGCGCCCGGGAGGCGGAGGCTTCAACGCATCGGTGTCCGCGTCCCGGATCGCCCGGTAGGTGTCCCGCAGCTCGGCGATGAGGGAGTGGTGGCTCCAGCCGTCCAGGATGGCGTGGCACTCCGTGTGGGTCAGCACCCACGTCCGCTCCCCGGTGCGGTGCACATGCCAGCGCAGTTGCGGGGCGTGATCGATGGGCAGCATCGCCAGCTTCATCGACTCCCGGTACCGCTCCAGGATGTCCTGCTGCTCGGCTTCCGGGAGCCCGCGCAGATCGTCGAAGCCCACCTCGACCCGCGCCTCGGCGTGGACGAGTTGCATCGGCTCGGTGTAGCCGGACGGGTGGAACGTGGTGCGCAGGATCTCGTGCCGGTCGACCAGCCATTGTGCGGCCTGGTTCAACGCGGCCAGCGAGAACGGACCGTCGTCGGCGATGTCGAAGCTGGTGACGTTCTGGTACGCCGGGTGCGAGCCGTTGACAAGCATTTCGTAAACCATGCCGGCCTGCACCTGGCCCATCGGGTAGGCGTCCACCAGGCCGTCCGGGAGCCGGTCGCGGTCGGCCGGGTCGAGTTGTTCGAACGGGCGAACCGGCGGCTCGTCCGCACCGGCCGCCGGCCGGTCGGCGAGCGTCGCCAGCTGCGCCGCGGTCTGGTGGGTGAAGATGTCCTGCACCGACAGGTGCAGCCCGCCGCGGCGCAAGGTCCCGATCGCGCGGATGGCCCGGATCGAGTCACCGCCGACGTCGAAGAACCGGTCGAGCACACCGATCCGTTCGACGCCCAGCGCCGCCGCGAGTGCCTCGGCGACGACGCCTTCGGCCTCGGTGCGGGGGGCGACGTACGCGCCGGCCGCCCAGGCGCGGCCAGGTGTCGGGGCCGGCAACGCGCGCCGGTCGGTCTTTCCGCTGGTGGTCAGGGGCAGCGCGGCGAGCAGCTGCCAGTGGCTCGGGATCATCGCCTCGGGCAGTCGACCGCGCAGGAACGACGCCACGTCGCTCACCTCGACGCCGGCCTCCGTGTCGCGGGCGACGAGGTAGCCGACGAGCTGGCCGTCGTGCACCGCGACGGCGACCGCGGACACCGCCGGGTGCTCGGCCGCCACCGCCTCGATCTCGCCGAGTTCGACCCGGTGCCCGCGGATCTTCACCTGGTCGTCGAGCCGGCCGAGGTAGTCGATCCGGCCGTCCGGCAGATACCTCGCGAGGTCACCGGTGCGGTACAGCCGCCCTCCTGCGCCGGCCTCCTCGAACGGGTCGGGAACGAACCGCTGCGCCGTTAGCCCCGGCCGGCTGAGGTAGCCACGGGCCAGTTGCACACCGCCCAACAGCAGCTCACCCGGCACTCCGATCGGGACCGGCCGCAGGTTCTCGTCGACGATGTAGGTACGCGTGTTGGCGATCGGCCGTCCGATGGTGACCGGCGTCCCGGGCTCGCAGCGCACCGCGGTGACGTCGACGGCCGCCTCGGTCGGTCCGTAGAGGTTGTGCAGCTCGCAGCCGATCCGTTCGTGAACGGCGGCGACCAGGTCGGCGGGGAGCGCCTCGCCGCTACAGATCATCCGACGCACCGACGGCAACGGCCCGAACGACTCGGCCAGGAACACCCGCAGCATCGACGGTACGAAATGCAGGGTGGTGACCTGCTCGGTGGCGATCAGCTCGGCCAGGTAGTGCGGGTCGCGGTGGCCGTCGGGCCGGGCGATCACCAGCGTGGCCCCGGTGATCAGCGGCCAGAAGAACTCCCACACCGAGACGTCGAAGCTGTACGGGGTCTTCTGCAGCACCCGGTCGGAGGCGTCCAGCCGGTACGCGTCCTGCATCCAGTGCAGCCGGTTGACGATCGCGCGGTGGGTGACGACGACGCCCTTGGGCCGGCCGGTCGAACCGGACGTGTAGATCACGTACGCCGGGTGGTCCGGCCCCGCCGGAACCGTGCCCGTCGGTGCCGGCCCGGTGTCGGGGACGACCGGTTCGGTGTCGGTGAGCACGATCGTGACACCGGCGTCGGCACACATGTAGTCCCGGCGTTCGGCCGGGTGGTCCGGGTCCAACGGCAGGTAGGCGCCGCCGGCCTTCTGGATCGCCAGCAGGGCCACCACCAGCTCGATGCTCCGGCGGCGGCACACGCCGACGATCGACTCCGGCCCGACGCCCGCGTCGAGAAGGTACCGCGCCAGTCGGTCGGCGCGCCGGTCCAGCTCGGCGTAGGAGACGTCCTCACCCTCGAAGCGGAGGGCAACGGCGTCCGGGGTGCGGGCCACCTGCCGCGCGAACAGCTCCGGCAGGGTGCCGGTCGGGTACGCCACCTCGGTCTCGTTCCACGTCCGCACCAGCTGCCGCTCCGCCGGTGGGGGCTCGACCAGCCGGCTGATCGGTGCGTCCGGGGTGGCCGCGATGGCGCCGATGAGGGTGGTGAAGTGGGTCGCGAACCGCTCGACGGTGTCCCGGTCGAACAGCGCGGTGGCGTAGTTCAGGAAGCCGGTGAGGGTGCCGTCGGGCTGGTCGACGACCACCAGGGTCAGGTCGAACTTGGCGTCGCTCTCGCCGACCGGCAGCTCCTCGGCGCGCAGTTCACCGACGCGGCGGGCCGTGGAGTCCCCGCTGGCCCACAGGAACATGGTCGAGAACAGCGGGGTCCGGGACGCGTCGCGCACCGGGGCCAGTTCGTCCACCAGCCGTTCGAACGGAAGTTCCTGGTGGGCGTAGGCGCCGAGCGCCATCTCCTTGACCCGCCGGAGCACCTCGCGGAAGGACGGGTCGCCGGACAGGTCGGTGCGCAGCACCAGCGTGTTGAGGAACAGCCCGATCAGGTCCTGCACCTCGGCCCGGTCGCGACAGGCCACCGGGGTGCCGATCGTGATGTCGTTGCTCCGACCGAACCGACCGAGCACGATCGCGTACACGGCCATCAGCACCATGAACGGCGTCGCGCCGGCCTGGCGGGCGAGCTCGTGCAGGGCTCGGGCGTCCGGCGCGGACACCGCGAACGGGACCAGGTCGCAGGCGCTGTCCCGGACCTGTGGGCGCGGCCGGTCGAGCGGCAGTTCCACCGGGGTGGCGCCGGCCAACGCCTGCCGCCAGTAGTCGAGCTGGCGGTCCAGCGCGGCACCGGACATCGCACCGCGCTGCCACGCGGCGAAGTCCGCGTACTGCACCGGCAGTGGTGCCAACGGGGACGGTCCGCCGGCCAGCGCGGCGGTGTACAACCGGTCGAGCTCACGCCACAGCACCTGCTCGGACCAGCCGTCGAAGGCGATGTGGTGCAGGGTCACGACCAGCGCATGCTCCTCGTCGCCCAGCCGCGCGAGGGTTCCGGTCAGCACCGGCCCGGTCGCCAGGTCGACGGGTGCCCGGTCGTGGGTCATCCAGCCGGCGATCCGCTCGTCCTGCGCGGCGGGGTCGAGGCCACGCAGGTCCACCTCGTGCAGCGTGGCCGGCTGCGGCGGGTCGATCACCTGGCCCGGCTCACCGTCGACCACCACATAGCGGGTGCGCAGCACCTCGTGCCTCGCCACGATCCCGTCCAGCGCCGCCCGCAGCGCGGCGGACTCCAGCGACCCGAACAGTCGGAGGCCGGCGCTGGCCAGATACTCCGTGCCGCCCGGCCGGACCTGGTCGAGAATCCACAGCCGGCGCTGCGCGAACGACAACGCGGGCGGCGTCTCGCGTGATACCCGGGTGATCCCCTCGTCCGGCGCGGCGGTCTTGGCACCTACGAGCCTGCGCCGAAGCAACTCCGCGCGCAGACCGGCTCGATCGATTGTCTCAGTCACAGGGCACCATCCTGGGAAAGCAGTTCGCTCATCTGGGCGTCGGTCAGCTCGTCGAGTTCGGCCGTGATCAGGTCGGTCACCACCACCGCCAGCTCCGCCACGGTGGTCGCCTCGAACAGGCAGCGCAGCGGAACCTCCACGGCGAGGGCCGCCCGCAGTCGGGCCAGGACCCGGGTGGCCAGTAGCGAGTGCCCACCGAGTCCGAAGAAGTCGTCGTCGACGCCGATCCGGTCGACGCCGAGAATGTCGGACCAGATCCCGGCGATGGTCTCCTCCGCCGGGTCCCGCGGTGCCACATATCCGCGGGCACCGTCGAGCTGGGACGGTTTCGGATCCGGCAGCGCGGCCCGGTCGACCTTCTTGCTCGGCGACAGCGGCAGGGCCGCAACGGTGACCCAGGCCGACGGGATCATGTACGAGGGCAGTGACTCCCGTAGGTACGCCCGCAACTCGTCGAGGTCGGGGCCGGTGTCGTGGGACCACTCCAGGTAGGCGACGAGTCGCTTGTCGCCGGGCCCGATGTCCTTCGCGACGACGGCGGCGGCGGGCACCGCGGGGTGCTTGGCCAACACGGCTTCGATCTCGGCGAGTTCGATCCGGAAACCGCGGATCTTCACCTGGGTGTCGAGGCGGCCGAGGAAGTCGACGTTGCCGTCCGGCCGGAGCCGGACCAGGTCTCCGGTGCGGTAGAGGCGCGCTCCCGGTTCGGTGGCGAACGGGTCGGGCACGAACCGCTCCGCGGTCAGCTCGGGCCGGTCGTGATAGCCGCGCGCCAGGCGCACGCCGCCGAGGTACAGCTCGCCGGGAACCCCGACGGGAAGCGGACGCTGCTCCGCGTCGAGCACGTACACCTGGGTTCCGGCGGCCGCCCGGCCGATGTGCAGGGTGGCCGTGCTGCGCTCGTCGGCGAGGTCACCGGAGACCGGGTTGAGCATGCAGGTGACGGTGGCCTCGGTCGGCCCGTAGGTGCAGAGGAAGCGGCCGGGCAGGCCGGTCGCCGCCCAGCGTTGGGCGTCGGCGACGGTCACCACGTCCGAGCTGACGTTGACGAGCTTCAGCGCGGTGAGCTGGTCCACGCCGGCATCCATCATCTCCCGGTAGTACGCCGGGGTGATCTCCATGATCGTGACGCCGTACTGCGCCAGCTTGGCCGGCAGTTCGCTCGGCGCCCAGAAGACCGGGTCGCTCACCACGATCGTGGCGCCGGTGGCCAGGGTGGCGCCGATCTGGTCCATGGAGACGTCGAAGGTGAGCGCCGAGAGCAGCACGACGCGCTCGCCGGGGCGGATGCCGTAGTAGTCGGCGATCACCCGGCAGTGGTGCGCGTACGCCCGGTGCGAGATCATCACGCCCTTGGGGCGGCCGGTCGACCCGGACGTGTAGATGATGTACGCGAGGTTGTCCGGAACGGCGGCCGGTGCCGGGTCGGCCGACGGCCGGCCGCTCGCCCGGTCCCCGTCGTCGACGACCAGCACCGGACGGTCGTGCCCGGCGAACCGGTCGGCGAACTTGCCGGTGGTCACCACCAGGTACGCTCCGGCGTCGTCGAGCATGTAGCGCAGCCGCTCCGGCGGATGTTCCGGGTCGAACGGCGCGTACACCCCGCCGGCCTTGAGCACCGCCAGCAGCACCACCACCGGTGCGATGCCGCGCTGAAGGCACGAGCCGACGACGACCTCCGGGCCGACACCCATCGAACGGAGCTGGTGCGCCAGCTCGTTGACCCGTGCGTTCAGCTCGGCGTAGCCGAGCCGCTCGGTACCGAACACCACTGCGGTCGCGTCCGGGGTCCGGGCCGCCCACTGCTCGAACAGCTCCGGAACCGAGAGGTGCCGTTCGCCGGGCGGGTCGAGCAGGTCCAGCTTGTCCGTGTCGGGGTCCGGCCACCGGTGCACGATCGTGTGGCGTTCCTCGGCCGACAGCAGATCCAGCTCGCCGATCCGGGCCTGCGGATCGGCGACCACGCCGCCCAGCAGGCGTAGGTACTGGCCGGCGAGACGTTCGACCGTCGAGCGGTCGAACAGCGCCGTGGCGTACTCGAACCAGCACTCCAGCCGCCCGTCCGGCTGCTCCATCACCGACAGGGTGAGGTCGAACTTGGCCACCGACAGGCCGCTGTCCAGGCCGGCCGCGGCGCACCCGGCGAGGGTGGACGGCGAGTTACCGGCACCGGTGTGCTGTACCTCGAACATGATCTGGAACAGCGGATTGCGGGACAGGTCGCGGTCCGGTTGCAGGGCGTCGACGAGGTGTTCGAACGGCACCTCCTGGTTGGCGAACGCCTCCAGGGCGGTCCCGCGGACCCGGTCGACCAGGTCGAGGAAGGTCGGGTTTCCGCCCAGGTCGGCCCGGACCACGAGGTTGTTGACGAAGAAACCGATCAGGTCCTCGCTCTCCGGCCGCGTCCGACCGGCGACCGGGGTGCCGATCGCGATGTCGGTGCGGCCGGTGTGGCGGCTCAGCAGCACGTCGAACGCGGCCAGCAGCACCATGAACAACGTGGCACCGGTCTGGTTGCCCAGCTCGCGTACCGCCGCTCCGGTGTCCTGCGGTATGTCGACGATGAACAGTTCGCCGCGCAGGTCTCGCCCGGGCTGGCGGGGCCGGTCGGGGGTCAGCTCGACCGGCACGAGCCCGGCGAGCCGGGTTCGCCAGTACTCGATCTGGTTGCCGATGGTGCCGTCGGCCTGGCGGTCGCGTTGCCAGGCGGCGAAGTCGGCGTACTGCACCGGAAGCGGCTGTGTCGACCACGGGGTACCGGCGAGTCCTGCCGCGTACGCCTCGTTCAGCTCGCGTAGGAAGATGCCCAGCGACCAGTTGTCGAAGGCGATGTGGTGCAGGGTGATCGCGACCAGGTGTTCGTCGGCCGCCGTGTGTACGACAGTGACCCGCAGCGGACGCTCGTGGGTGAGGTCGAACGGCCGGGCGCTCGCCGCTTCGACGATCGTCCTGGCGCGCTGCGCGGCATCCGGGGTGCCGGTCAGGTCCACCACGTCGAAGGGCACCGGGCCTGGGGGATCCACGACTTGCAGCGGGACACCGCTGTCCCCGACGTAGCGGGTGCGCAGCACCTCGTGCCGGGCGCTGACCTCCTCCACCGCGCGGTGCAGCGTCGCGGTGTCGAGCGTTCCGGTGAGGTGGTACACCATCGGGATCAGGTATTCCGCGCTGCCCGGTTCGAGCTGGTCCAGGAACCACAGTCGCTGCTGGCCGAACGAGGTCGGCAGGGCGCCGTCGCGGGGTACGGGCACGATCTGCGGCTCGCTGTCGGGTGTCGTACCCGCGTCGATCGCCGCGGCGACCCGCTCCACGGTCCGTCCTTCGAACAGGGTGGCCACCGTCAGCTCCAGCCCGAACCGGCGGCGCAACCGGTGCGCGAGCCGGATCGCCAGCAGCGAATGCCCACCCAGCGCGAAGAAGTCGTCCGCCACGCCGACCCGCTCGGCCCCGGTCAGCTCGCCCATGAGCGTGGCGACGGCCCGCTCGGTCTCCGTTCGGGGGGCAACGTGACCGGGCGCTACGTCATCGGGTACGACGTGATCCGGGTCGTCGCCGGGCGGCCGGCTGCCGGGGGTCGGCAGCGCCGACCGGTCGACCTTTCCGTTGGGCAGCGACGGCAGCTCGGCCAGCGCGATGATGCTGGCGGGAACCATCGCGGCGGGCAGCCGGGTGCCGAGGAATCCGGACAACTCGTCGGGCTCCACCGTCGTCCCGGCGACCGGCACCACGTAGCCCGCGAGCTCCAGATCACCGGTGACGGACCGATAGGAGGTGACCACGGCCGCCGCGACCGACGGATGCGCCCGGAGGGCGGCCTCCACCTCGCCGGGTTCGACGCGTACCCCTCGAACCTTGACCTGCGCGTCCAGGCGACCGACGAACTCCAGGATTCCGTCGGCACGCCACCTGGCGAGGTCTCCGGTGCGGTACCACCGCTGACCGGGCCGGGTGGCCAGGGGGTTCGGGGTGAACCGCTCGGCGGTGAGGTCGCCGCGCCCGGCGTAACCGCGGGCGAGGCCGACACCGCCGATGCACAGTTCACCGGGTACGCCGATGGGTGCGAGCCGGTCGGCGGAGTCCACCACGTACAGGTCGACGCCGGGCAGCGCGGCACCGATCGGGACCGTACCGTCGGTCTCGCCACGCTCGTAGCGCCACGCGGTCACGTCGATCGAGGACTCGGTCGGGCCGTAGGTGTTGTACAGATCCACCTCCCGCACGCCGAGCAGTCGTTCGCACAGTTCGGTCGGCAGCGGCTCGCCGGCGGAGCACACCAGCCGCAGTGCGTCGCAGGCGGCCAGCTCCGGCTCCTCGACCACGGTGCGCAGCACGGACGGGACGAGTTGCACCACGGTGATCCGGTACGCCGCGAGGGCACCGACCATCACGGCGGTGTCGCGGTGCGCGTCCTGCGGCGCCATCACCACGCAACCGCCGGACACCAGCGGCGCCAGGAACTCCCACATCGAGGCGTCGAACCCGATGGTCGTCTTCTGCAGTACGCGGTCGGTACCGCTGAGCCCGAACTGGTCCACCGCCCACAGCACCCGGTTCCGGATCCCGCCGTGGCTGATCACGACGCCCTTGGGGCGACCGGTGGATCCGGACGTGTACATGACGTAGGCGGCGTTTGCGGCGTCGAGCGCCAGCGGTGGCGGTGGCGTGGCCTGGGTGATGGCGTCCCACTGCTCGTCGAGCACCACCACCGGGGTGCGCTGCGGAATCCGCTGTCGCAGCGCCGTGTCGGTGAGCACCAGTTCGACGCCCGCGTTGTCGATCATGAATTCGAGCCGCTCGTCGGGCAGGTCGGGTGCGAGCGGGACGTAGACCGCACCGGCGGTGAGCGAACCGAGCAGTGCGACCACGAGATCGGCACCGCGGTGCAGGGCGACGCCGACGGCTGTTTCCGCACCGACTCCCCGGGTGTGCAGGAAGCTGGCCAGGCTGTCCGCCCTGGACCTCAACTCGGCGTAGGTCAGCTCGACGTCACCACAGACCACGGCCACCGCGTCCGGCGTGGCCTCGGCCTGCGCCCGGAACAGGTCCGGCAGCAGCGCGTCGGTCGCCTCGCGCGGCGCGGGGTTCCAGCCGAGCACCTGCTGCTGTTCCACGGCCGTCACCGTCGGCACGTCGCGCAGCGGTGTGTCCGGCGCCGCCGCCAGGTTCTCCAGGAGCGACAGGTAGTTGTCGGCCATCCGCTGGATGCGGGCCCGGTCGAAGAGCGCGGCCGGATAGGTGATCCGGGCGACCCAGGATCCGTCCGGCTCCTCGGTCATCTGTAGCGACATGTCGAAGGTGGCACTGCGTACGGGGGTCGGCACCCAGTCGACCTCGATGCCGGGCAGACGCAGCGGCTCCCCCTGGCCGTTCAGGACCGCGAACCCGACCTGGAAGAGCGGGTTGCGGGACAGGCCGCGGTCCGGCGCCAGTTCGGCGGCCAGGCGTTGCAGGGGCACGTCCTTGTGCTCGAAGGCGTCCAGGGCCGTTTCGCGGACCCGGCCGAGCAGTTCGACGAAGGTGGGATCCCCGGACAGATCGGTCCGCAGCACCACCGTCTGCGCGAGCGAGCCGATCACCGGCTCCAGCTCGACCCGGTTCCGCCCGCTTGTCGACACGCCGACACCGAAGTCGAGCTGGTCCGCGTAACGGCTGATCAAGAGCTGGTAGGCGGCCAGGAACACCATGAACGGGGTCGCCCGGGCGGCGCGTCCCACGGCGGTGACTCGGGCCACCAACGGTGCCGGCACGGTGAACGCCACCACCTCGCCGGCCGGCTCCCATACGGCGGGGCGCTGCCGGTCGGTGGGCAGTTCCAGTGGCGGCAGTCCGGCCAGTCGCTCGCGCCAGTAGTCCAAATGCCGGACGAACGCCGCGTCGTTCGCGTCCCAACGGCTCCGCTGCCAGTCGGCGAAGTCGGCGTACTGGAGCTCAAGCGGCTCAAGCGGCGACTTCTCGCTGGCGGCGTGGGCCGCGTAGAGCACGCCCAGTTCCCTGGCCAGGACGCCCAGCGACGGGCCGTCGAAGGCGATGTGATGCACCACGATCATCAGGATCGTGTCCGTGGGGGAAAGCTCGACGAGGGTCAGCCGCCAGGGCGCGGATTCGCGCAGGTCGATCGGCGTCGTCACCGCTGCGTCGCCGATTTCCCATACCCGTCGGTCCTGTTCGGCCGCTGGGTACCCGCTCAGGTCCACCACCGTGATGTCGACCGGCGCCGGCTCGTCGATGATCTGCACCGGTTGTCCGTCGACGGTGGCGTAGCGGGTACGCAAGATTTCGTGCCGGCCGGCGATCTCAGTGAAGGCCGCGGTCAGCGCTTCCCGGTCCAGTGGCCCGCGTAGCCGGAATCCCCAGTGCAACAGGTACTCCTGGGTGCCGGACCGGACCTGGTCGAGGAACCACAGCTGCTCCTGCTCGAACGACAGGCGGAGCTGGTTGCCGGTTTCGAGGATGTCAGTCATGCGCACACCTGCTGCTTCGTCGGTAGGAAGTCATCCAATGTGGTGCCCAGGCTGCGGGCCGACGCCGCACGCCGGACCAGGTCGGCCACCGCCAGATCCAGGCAGCCGAGACCGAACGGGGAGAACACCGTCACGGTGTCGTCGCTCCTGACGTACCGCTCACCGGCCACCAGGACCTCGCCCAGCGAGGCGGCGATGAAGTCGCGGTGTCCGGCTTCCTGCTGCGCCAGATCCAACGACGTCGCGGCCCGGCACACGTGGTCCGCGTCATCGACGATGTTCACGCTGGAACGGATCGAGTCGGTGGTGAGGTCACGCAACGACAGGTGCAGCACCAGCGTTCCCGGGCGGCAGTGCTCGGTACCCAGGTGCGGGGCGCTCGCCGTCGTCGCCAGGCACACCAGTTTGTGGCGGGCCATGGCGTCGGCCGCGTTCTCGGCCACGTCGATCTTCAACGTCGGCCAGACCGACCGCGCCTCGGCGGCGAAGGACTGCGCCCGTTCGGCGCTGAGGTCGTACAAGGTCACCGTGTCCAGCGCCGGCAGCACGGTTCGCAGATACCTCAGCACTTCGAAATTGATCGGACCGCAGCCGACAAGCGTCACCGCCGATTCCGGGCTGGAGGAGGAGAGCGTGGACGCCGCCAGGGCGGCGCTCGCCGCCGTACGTCCAGCGGAGATCGCCGACGCTTCGAGGATCGCCTCCGGTACGCCGGTGTGTACCGAATTCAGGATCATCACGGCCGATGCCCGGTGCATCCCCCGGCTGAGATTGCCAGGGAAGGAGGACACCCACTTCATCCCGCAGGTCGGCGTCTCACCGCCCAGATAGGCCGGCAGCGCGATGATCCGCTCGCGCTCACCGTCCGGAAAGCGGAGGAAAACGGACTGCGGCACTCGCGTACGGCCCAACGCGTGGGACCGGTACGCCGCCTCCACCGCGGACACCACGTCGCGCTCGCCCCCGTCGAGGACGGCACGGACCTCACCTGCCCCGAGGATCAACATGGCGCCACCTGCATGTCGGGCTTGTTCCACAGGTGCGACACGTCACCGAAGTACGTCATGACCCAGTCGTCGTCGTAGATGGTGTCCAGGTAGCGCTCACCGCGGTCGGGAAAGACCATCGCGCAGGTGGCCCCGGGCCGGATCTGATCGCGCATCTGCTCCAGGCCCGCCACGACGGCGCCCGAGGAGCCACCGACGAGAATCGCCTCGCGGGCGGCCAGCCGACGGCAGGCCACGATCGCGTCGAGGTCGTCGACCCGGACCACGATGTCGGCCAGGTCGCTGCGGTACAGCTTCGGACGCACCGATGCGCCGTGGCCGGGAATCATCCGCCAACCGACCGCCGGGCCGAATATCGCACTGCCCAGCGCGTCCACCGCCACGATGGTCACCGGCAGCTGGTGCGTCCGGATGTATTCGGCGCACCCCCGCAGGGTGCCGCAGGAACTCGTGGCGCAGAACAGGTAGTCGATTTCCGGCAGGGCCCGCACGATCTCTCGTACGGTCGTGTGGTGTGCCTGTGGGTTGAGGGGGTTCGAGTACTGGTCCGGGCAGTACGCGTGATCGATCGTCGCGACGAGTTCACGCACCCGACGGATACGCACGGGCAGGTACTCTCCGGTGGCCGGATCGACGTCGGTGACCACCTCGACCTGCGCGCCGAGTGCGCGCATGATGGCGATGTTGTCTTTGTTGGTGCGTGGATCGACCACACAGATGAAGCGGATTCCATAGTATCCGCACACCTGCGCGAGGCCGATTCCGAGATTGCCGGAACTGGACTCGATCACCACTGATCGTCCTGGCACGAGCCGCCCGTCGCGTATGCGTTCTCGCAGCATCTCCAGCGCCGAGCGGTCCTTGATACTGCCGCCTGGATTGTGCGACTCCAACTTTGCGAACGTCCTGAACGGACTCTCGGGGTCGAGCTTCACCAGCTCGACGATCGGTGTCGCTCCGATGGTCGCCAGCACTCCTGACCCGGTGGGGGTTTGTTCGGTCATAGAGCCGCTCCTCGAATTGCATCCGCCGCGATGCGCCTACTACGAGATTCCTCCGCAGCACCGAGACAGCGCAGGGAAGAACATGCAGACTCACCGGTTGACGCCGGCAGCAGTTCTGCCGGAGGTTCTTCTGTTTCTGTCGTGCTGCTGCCGGTGCCGGCGGTGCCGTTTCCACCGGAAACGATCACCACCGCCCGACCGGCAGATCCGCGCCGTAGCGCGCCGGCCAGCGCTACCGCACCGCTTGGTTCCGCGCTGACACCGGCGCGGCGGAGAACACCCAGCGCGTGGGTGATCGCGTCGTCGGTCACGCCGATCAGGTCGTCGACCCGGTGCCGAATGATCGGCCAGGGAACCGCGCCGGGTCGTTGCCCGCGCAGGCCGTCGGCGATCGTCATGGACGGTGGCAGCTCGGTCGGCGCGTCCCGGGCAACCGAAACGGCGTACCGACGTGCGGACGTCGGCTCCACCCCGACGACCCGCACCCGCCGGGACAACGCCGACGCGGCCAGGCACACGCCGGCCAGCAGGCCACCACCGCCGGTCGGTACGAAGATCGTCGTCACGCCCGGCACCTGCTCCAACACTTCGAGCCCGACGGTGCCGGCACCGGCCACCACCAGTTCGTCGTCGGAGGACGGCACGAAGACCGCACCGGTCGCCGCAGCGATGTCCGCGGCCCGACGGTCCCGTTCGACCACGCCACCGGCCACCCGAACCACGCTGGCGCCGAGTGCCCGGATCGCCTGGGCCTTGCCGTCGCTGGCCCCGGCGGCCATCACGATCGTCACCCTGATGCCCAACGCGGCACCGAGCATGGCGACGGCGATGCCGTGGTTACCGGACGAACCAGCCACCACCTCGTCCGCGTACCGCGCGAGCATCGCGTTCGCCGCGCCCCGGATCTTGAACGAGCCGCCGCGCTGGCGGTGCTCGGCCTTGAGCAGCACCCGCGAGTCCAGCGCCAGCACCGGGGTGCGATCCACCAGGCCCGTGATCCGGCCGGCGGCCATCCGCACGTCCGCGAGGGTGGGCCCGACGCCTGTCGTCCTCATGGCCCGTCCACGGTGACCGCCCTGCGGTCGGTCTTGCCGCTGACCGTCGTGGGTAGGCGGTCGATCCGGGCGAACCGTCGGGGAATCATGTAGTGGGGCAGCGTCATCGCGAGATGCGCACGCAGCGCTGCGTCCGTCACCTCCGCCGACTCGGCCGCGACGTGCGCGATGAGGAAGACCCGGCCGCCGGCATCGGTACCCGCGGTGACCACCGCACCGGTGACGGCGGGATGGGCCAGCAGCGCGCCCTCGATCTCGGCCGGGTCGATCCGGTAGCCCCGGACCTTGATCTGCCGGTCGATGCGCCCGAGGTACACGAGGTCACCGTCGGGCAACCGACGCGCCAGGTCGCCGGTGCGATACATGCGCGCGCCGGGCGCGCCGTGCGGGTCCGGCGCGAACCGGTCCGCGGTCAACGCCGGCCGGCCGCTGTAGCCGCGCGCGACCCCACAGCCACCGATCCACACCTCGCCGACGCCCCCGTCGGGCACGGCGTGCAGCTCGTCGTCGAGCAGGTGCACGCTGACACCGTCGATCGGTGTCCCGATCAGGTCGACCGTCGTGTCCGGGACCGGCGGCACGTCGAAGCGGGTCGAGGTCATCGTGGTCTCGGTCGGGCCGTACTGGTTGATCATCCGTCCGGGCACGAAGTCCCGGCCGCCGGCGACGAGGAACGGCCGCAGCGACTCACCGCTGGACACGGTCAACCGCAGGTCCGGCAGATCGCTGCGCCGCAGCGACGTCAGGAAGGTCGGGGTGGCCGAGAGAATCGTGTTCACCCCCCACGTGCGGAGGGCCGCGACGAACTCACCGGCGCGCAGCAGGGTGGAGCGCGGCACCAGGACCACCTGCCCGCCGGCGACGAGCGGGGCGAACGTGTCCCGGATCGAGGCGTCGTACCCGAACGGCGCGAGTTGCAGCACCACGGTGTCCGGACCGAGTCGGTAGTCGTCGACGATGAACCGTAGATAGTTGGTGACGCCGCGGTGCTCCAGCAGGACCGCGTTCGGCGGCCCGGACGAGCCGGACGTATGACTGACGTAGGCGAGCGATCGGGGCGACACCGGTCGCAGGGTCGCCGGCACGTCAGGCGCGTCGACGAACACGGTGGGGCCGTCGATGGGAAGGTCGAGCTGCCCGGCCCGGGACGGCGTGGTGACCAGGAACCGGGCCTGGGCGGTGCGCACCATCGCGGCCAGCCGCTGATCGGGCAACTCGGTGTTGAGAGTAAGGAAGGCACCGCCGGCCCGGAGCACGGCCGCCATCGCGATGACGGCCTCCGGGCCTCGGTCGACCATGACCGCGCAGACCTGCTCCGGTCCGACGCCCCGGGCCACCAGCGCCCGGGCCAGCCGGTCGGTCCGGGCGGCGAAATCCTCGTAGCACAGGGCGGTGTCCGGGGTGACGATCGCCGGTGCGTCGGGCCGGGTCGTGGCGTGGGTCAGGATGTCGTCGAGAAAGGTGGTCACAGCCCCGCTCCGCCGCTCGGCCGGTCGGCGGCGCACCACTCCAGGACCGCCCGGGCGCTGTGGTACTTGTTCTCGGCCTGGGCGAAGGCGATGCTGTCGGGTCCGTCGAGTACCGCGGCGGTCACCTCCTCGCCCCGGTGCGCCGGCAGGTCGTGCATGAAGATCGCGCCCGGGCAGGCGGCCATCAGCTCCTCGTTGACCTGGAACGGGGCGAACTCGGTACGCCAGTCGGGCGTCGGCTTCGTCGAACCCGTCGTCTGCCAACGGGTGGTGTAGACGACGTCGACCGGTGGCAGGCCGGACACGTCGTGCCGCTGCTCGACGCGCGCGCCGCTACGCCGGGCGGACACCGCCGCCTGATCGAGATACCGCTGCTCCACGCCGTACCCGGGCGGGGTGCGCAGGTGCAGCTCGGCGCCGGGGTACCGGGACAGCGCGAGCGTCAGCGCCGAGGCGGTGTTGTTCCCCTCCCCCACGTACAACACCCGTACGCCCTCGGCCCGACCGAAGTGCCGGACGATCGTGGTGAGATCGGCGAGGGCCTGCGTCGGGTGTTCGACCGCGCTCATCGCGTTGATCACCGACATGCGCTTCTGGGCGGCGTACGCGCGCAGCTCGGCCTCCGGCCCGACGGTACGGGCGACCAGGACGTCGAGCATGCCGGACAGCACCGCGCCGGTGTCCTCCACCGACTCGCCGGTGGCCAGTTGCAGGTCGTTCGGGCCGTACGTGATCAGGCTGGCGCCGAGTCGCAGCGCGCCGGCGGAGAACGCGGTCCGGGTACGGGTGGACGTCTTACGGAACAGCACGCCGACGACCGCCCCGGTCAGGGGCCGGTCGGTTCCCGCGGAACCACGCGAGTACTCGGCGCCGCGCTGGACGATCCAGCGCAGTTGGTCGTCGGAGAGGTCGTCGATGGAGATCAGATGGCGTCGCTCGGTCATGCCGAGCCCCCTTCCAGGTGGCGATCGGCCGTGACACCAGAGCCTGCGCGAGGTGCGGACTGTCGAACAGGGACGGAGCCGCACGACGCGTCTGCGTCTTCGTCTCTATGGACGGTGTGGCCGGGCCCGGCAATATCGGGCTCAGCTATTCGGATCACCCGACCATGCCGGAGGGGCCATGACTGACGACGGTGTCTACCGCGTCGTGCGCAACGACGAGGAGCAGTACTCGATCTGGTGGGCCGACCGGGAACTGCCGCTCGGCTGGACCGCCGAAGGGACGTCCGGGTCGAAGCAGGAGTGCCTGGATCACATCGGGAAGGTGTGGTCGGACATGCGGCCGCGAAGCCTGCGGGAGCAGATGGCCCAGGCCTGACGGCCGAAGTTCGTACCGTACCTCCACCGCCCCGCCGCCCCGTCGAACACGGTGCGCGGCGGGGCGGCAGCACAACGTCCCGCCGCCGAGGGCCGGCAGCTCAGCGCCGTGGACGCAGAAATCGACATCGACACGACTCTGAAACCGTGGTGGACGGGCAGCTCCAACTTCGAGGAGAAATGATGATCGCCCCGACAATTGAGTCCGAGGTCCGTAGTTACTGCCGAAGCTGGCCGATCGTGTTCGACCACGGGCGAGGCAGCCGAATGTTCGCCGACGACGGCCGCGCCTACCTTGACTTCTTCGCCGGCGCCGGCGCCCTCAACTACGGCCACAACCATCCGATCCTCAAGCGAGCCCTCCTCGATTACCTGGAACGGGACGGGGTCACGCACAGCCTCGACATGCTGACCGCCGCCAAACAGGACTTCCTCACCGAATTCGCGTCGCAGGTGCTCGTCCCCCGTGGCCTGGACTACCGCGTGCAGTTCACCGGGCCCACCGGTACGAACAGCGTCGAGGCCGCCCTCAAACTCGCCCGCAAAGTGACCGGACGCCACACCGTCGTCGCCTTCACCGGCGCCTTCCACGGCATGTCACTCGGCTCACTGGCCCTCACCGGTAACGCCACCCTGCGCGCCGGCGCCGGCGTCCCACTCGGAAACACCTGGCGCATCCCGTACGACGGCTTCGCCGGTGGTCAGGTGTCCGGGCTCACCCTGCTCGACACCATGCTCGCCGACAGCAGCAGCGGCATGGACCTACCGGCCGCCGTCATCGTGGAGACCGTGCAGGGCGAGGGCGGGATCAACCCGGCCCGCACGATCTGGCTCGCCGACCTCGCCGAGCTGTGCGCCCGCCGCAACGTGCTGCTGATCGTCGACGACATCCAGATGGGCTGCGGCCGCACCGGCCCGTTCTTCAGCTTCGAGCACGCCGGAATCACCCCCGACATCGTCTGCCTCTCCAAGTCCATAAGCGGATACGGCCTGCCGATGTCCCTCACTCTCTTCCGCCCCGAACTCGACGTGTGGCAACCCGGCGAACACAACGGAACCTTCCGTGGCAACAACTTCGCCTTCGTCACCGCGGCCGCCGCACTGAAAGCATTCTGGGTCGACAGCAAACTGGAAAAGCAGACAGCGGAACGGGAGATCCTGCTGGAAGATTGGCTCGCGGAACTCGCCGATCGGCACCAGGCGCACATCGCGACCTCGCGTGGCCGGGGCCTGGTGTGGGGTCTGGCATTCCGCGAGCCGCACATTGCCCGACGAGTCGCCCAGGAGGCGTTCTCCCGTGGGCTGCTGGTGGAGAGGTCCGGGTCCACCGACGAGGTGCTGAAGCTCATGCCGCCCCTGACCCTGACGGACGACGAGCTGGCCGAGGGCCTCGGCATCCTGGAGCAGGCGGTGGCGGCAGCGGTCGCCGGCTGAGTCACACCCGACCGGACCGGGCGCCGCACGAGGTCATCCCCTCTGGCGGCGCTCATTCCGGTTCCTCGCCTGAGTGTTCGACCTCCCCGCTCCGGCGCCCCGACCCTCCGGGCCCACTGCGCCCGGTGTGCCCTTGCCGAACCCAAGATCCGGGCAACTTCCCATCCTGGCAGCACCCGACCTCGCGCTTGTAAGTTCTGGCACGTGGGCGCCCGGTCGGCCTAGCTGCCGTCCGAGAGTCCCTCCTGCCCGGGCCGAAGGGGACTCTCGTCCGGGGCAGCGAACGGGCCGCCACCTGTCGGGGGTGTAGGCAGGCGGCATGCGGGGTACCTCGCGCCCAACCCCGTACCCCCCGCCCAGGAGGCCCCCATGACCGTCGTACTCGCCGTTGTCTGCAGCGACGGGGTGGTGATCGGCGCGGACTCCCAGATCACCGATGGCGACCGCGGTCTGAGCTTCCCCGCCCAGAAGCTGCACCCACTGGGCTCCTGCGCCGCCTGGGGCGGCAGCGGCGCGCGGGGAGTACTCAACGACCTGCGCCCCCTCCTTAGTGACTCGGCCACCGCCATCCTCGAGGCACCCGACATCGGCGACGAGTTGCAGGAGCGCGTCCTGCCCGTCTTCAAGAAGCACTACGAGAACTACATCCCGGACGTGCCCGGCGAGGACGACGGCGGCGGGGTGTCGGCGTACCTCCTCGCGGCCGGCTACAGCCAGGGCGCGCCGTGGATCGTGGAGATCAACCCCAACGGGCTGATCGGCCGTTACGAGGACGTGGGCTTCCACGCCATCGGCTCCGGCGCGCCCATGGCTCAGCAGGCCGGCGCGCTGCTGTCCCACTTCCGGATGACCACGCGCACCGTCGAGTACGGCGTGGTGGGCGTGGTGCGGGTGCTGGAGGCGCTGGAGCGGACCTCGCCGTCGGTCGGCGGGCCGTTCAGCGTCGCGTGCATCCGCGAGGAGGACGCCCACCACCTCGACGAGAAGGAGATCGCCAAGGCGCTGAAGGACTCCCAGCGCTGGTGCGACCTCGAACAGGAAGCGCTCGACCGGCTGTTCGACTGACGCCGGCGGGTGACGGCGACGACCGGCATGGTGACGGCCACCGGGTGTCCACCGCTACAGGGGGGCGAGTTTCCGGCTCGGGCGGATCGCCGGCGCACCGCGCACGTTCGGGGTGCCGGGTCAGGCGGCGATCATGATGCGGTCGCCAATCCGCAGTGGGCCCTCGCGTTGGACAGCACCGTAGGCGCCGACGCAGGTCAGTTTGCCAAGGTCGAAGACCGGCACTCGGTTGAGCCGTGCGGCTGTGCGTAGCACGGCTGGGTCGTCGGGCAGGTCGGCGCCTTGGGCGAGGGTGGGCACCGCGCAGCGCGGGGTGGGTGCGACGATGCGGATCTCGGCGTGGGCGGCGACGGTCATGGTCTGGTCTTGCCAGGTGTTCTCCGCGAAGGGTGCGGGGTCGTCCAGGCGCACCACGATGTTCGGGCGGAACCGTCGCGGGTCCATCCGGCCGCCGGGGTGCCGCCGGGCCAAGGCCTCCAGGGTGGCGGTGGTGATCACGTGGACGGCGGCGAAGTCGACGAAGGTGTTGCCGGGGGTGCCGGCCGCGAGGCTGCTGTGGGTCATCGTTCCGGCGCCGCGCTCGGTCGGCGGGGTCAGCCGTTCCATGCTCGCGTCTTGCGGGAGGGTGTCGGTCAGCCGTACGGGTCGTCCCAGGGCTCGCGACAGTGCGGAGTTGGCGGTGGGTGCGCCGGTGTGGATCTGCTCGCCGTCGGGGCCGGTGACGACCACGCAGCCGTCCGGCTCGTGACGGGCGGCCATCGAGAGCAGGGCGCGCCACCTGCGAGGGTTCTTCGCGCTGGCGACCAGGCCGGTCTCCTCGTCGATCAGGGCACAGCGGCGGTCACCCACGACGCCCGAGGCGTCCAGGCGCGCCTCGATGAGGTCCTCGCCACCCATGGACTTGACCGGGTACCGACCCAGCCACACCACTTCCCCCATGACTACCCCCTAGGTCTGCGCTGCCCAAGATATCCGCGATCGGCCCCGTAGCGAGGTGGGCGATTCATGCACCGCCGTGACCCTCGTGCCGTGGCTGCGGCGGGCGGCATGTTGTAGGTGATCCCGTCGGGCATCTTCCAACCGTCGTCGCTGCTGCCGACCACGCGTTCCGCTGACTTCGATCTGTGGCGCAACATCCAGCGGGAGTTGGCCGAGAAACTGTTGGGCATGCCGGAAGCGGACCGGCACGGGCGACCAGTCGACTACGGCAGCCGCCAGGTCTCGATGGTGGCGGCGAGTCGGTGGAGTTCGGGCAGGTCGGTGATGGCGCAGCGGGTGTAGAAGCCGTGCAGGAGTCGGTGGATGTGATCTCGGGTTGGGTGCGGGCAGTCGCGAGGAGGTCGAGCAGGTACCAATGGCCGCTGTGCTGCCCGATACGTCACCCGCACCGAAACGGAATAGAGCCGTGAGGAATGCATGCCCACTGGTGTGCTGCGCACCTTGCCCGGCGATCGGCACGCGGATAGCTTCCGAGAGGGAAATCTGAAAGTGAACAAGACGCGCTGCTCGACCGCCTCGACCCCACCTGGACCACACGACCGCAGCCCATCCAGTGATCCCGCCCTGCCATCGGCAGCAGGCCGCCGGGCCGACCATCAGCGGAGCCGCCCGCGGAGCAGCGACCTCGACAGTCACCTGGGCAAACCGGGAGGCCCGGAGGGCTCAGGTGCGGGCGGGTGTAGCCAGCACCTCAGACGACCGGGAGGTCGATCCGTCGTCCGGTTCCATCCGGAGCTCGGTCCTCGGAGACTATTGCGAACGCGCCGGTCGGTACGCCGTCGAGAGTTGCTACCCGTGACGCGGCGGTCAGCAAGCTGACCTCGGTCGCTCCGGCGATAAAGAAGACATACACGTCGCCGAGTTCCTCGCCGTCGTCGTACGCCTCGACCGTGCCTTCGTCTTCCAAGTCGGCCAGGAAGTCCTCGACCTGGTCGATCCAGGGGAACCTATAGGCGCCCGGTTCAAGACCAGGAGTTGGTACCAACGGAACGTGGATCTCAAGGATGCTGGCCATGTCGACATGATCTCGCATGCCTGGTCAGCCCCACCGAGTTCGGCCGGTCCACCGGCGGGCAGCGTTCGGTCGGCGGCGGATCCGGGTGCCCTCCCCCACCACCCAGTCATTCCGACCATGCTCTTGATCTGAACCAAAGTTGAAGTTCTACCTTCATCCTCAACCGCTCACCACCGGAGGTAGACCTGTGGCGCAACAGCTGTCCGACGCCGAACTTGCGGGCCAACCTGCCGCCTATTGGACCGGCGTTGCCTATGAGTCGCTCATCGCCTTCACCCGAGCCCGACATGCCGAACACGGCTTCACCCAGCTTCAGTTCTGGCTGCTACGCAACCTCTCCAAGAACGACCTTCTGCCGGATGGCGGCGGGCTGACCATTCCTGAGCTTCAACAGGCGATGAGCTCGTACCTCAGGGCCGAGGACGATCTGGACGCCGAAGCTGAGGCTCTGCTGGCGCGTGGATGGCTGATCCGCGACCACGAAGGAAGGCTATGGATCACCAAAGCAGGGGAAGAGGCTCGCCTCAGCCTCAAGCGACATGCGCCGGCGATCCGAGCCCAAATCCACAATGGCATCGATGACGCAGACTACGTCACGACTCTCAAGGTACTCCGGCAGATGATCCAGAACACCGGTGGCTCGATGTAGGGCCTCGCACCAACCGCTTCCCTGTCGACGTAGCGGACGACGAACGTGATCATCAAGGTCTGGTTCCGGTTCGTACCGCGGGACGGCTGGTTGCCCTTCGACACGGAAGGATTGTGGGCAACACGGGTTCCTGAGGGTGGCTTCGGCAACCTCATCCCTGCAGGGACGCCGCCGCGCACTCTTCGATCCGACCGTACGCCAGTGTCGACCGGCTCCACTATCACCCACGGTGACGAACGCTTCGCGGCATGAGCGCGAAAGCCGTACCCGTCCGCATGTCGGCTAACCAGTTACGGCGTTTGCGGAGGATCGGCCGGGCGGCTGCTGGCGTTGTATGAGTTCTTGGCGGCAACAACGGCCGGCTGGATGTGTTCGGGGTCGACGCCGTGTACGTTCAGCGGCGGGTGCATACGCCGGACAAGTTCGGTCTCGATGGTCGCCGGTTCCGGGTCCTCCGCCCAGGTCAAGCGCAGGTGTGTGTGCATCCACGTGGTCAGCCGCGCCTCGTCCTCGGGGATCAGGACGACCCGGTCGGTCCAGGTTGTTCGGTATCTCTCGGATACCAGAAGCCCGGCCAGGGTACGGCGCAGCGTCGAGCTGCCCGAACGCCTCAGATGGTTGCGCAGGATCCGCCCTCGCAGGCTGGTCGCCCGTCCAAGGTACAGCAGCCGTAACGACGGGACGTTCTCATTCGGCAGCCCGGGAAGATCGGGCAGGACCGACGGGGCAGCCCACCAGGCGTAGACACCGCTGCCCCGGCTGAGCCGCTTGACGGCAGCGTTGAGCTCGACCGGCACGCCGCAGAGCAGCCGCAGAGCCTCGTCGACGCGGGCTTCGTCGGTGGGCACGTCGTCGTGTCGCCGTTCGGGAATGGTCATCGAGACCATCGTAGGTCCCGGGCAGATCGTGGCCGGGGCCGGAAGGACCGGCTGCCCCACGCAACGGTACCTGCACCACCCTGGCGGGACGCTGCCATGCGCTCGGTGCCATGAGAGTGCGTGTCTGCGCGACTTATGTCTTGTGTATATGAATGGGATCAGCGCAGCGAACGGCGACGGTCGACCGCTCACCGCTTGTTGAGATGCGGGAAAGGCTCGTCCGGCACCGCCAGATTCAATGCGCGGCATAGCGGCCTCCAGCCGTCGATGACTGTCCACTCCACGAGCCGTTCCGGTGGACACGAGGCGCGGACGGACTGATTGTGCCGCTCATAGCAGGCAATGGCGTGACCTCTGTCCAGCACGCACTCCCACCCGCCGAAGTCCTCCTCCCATACACGGTTGAGAAGCGCTGTCACCGGCGGCGGCCCAATATCCTTCCCAGGAGCCGTCCAAGTGTGGATCGACGCTCGCACGCTGTCATACCACTCATCCGAAGGACGGACGGAGAGCAAGATCGGAGCGTCCGGCCATATGCGCGCGAAGTCCTGCCACTGCCAGCAGCCCGGCCAATCGACGGTCGACCGCCACCCCTTGAGCACTGAGCGCCAATCGACCGGCGCGCCGTCATGGTGCTCATTCCAGACGTCGGCCAAGTCGGGATGCGCCCACATCTCTTGCATCTGTAAGCAGGGCCCGACACCGAGACGATCGAGCGCCGCAGCCAAGGAGGTCGTTCCTGTGCGACCCCAGCCAGCCCCGATCAAACGCATCCGACCATGCTTGCATGGCGGACGTGGTTAGGGCAGTACGCTCACACCGGCACAATCGAACGCAGGGCATCAACGATCTTCGTCGCGCTGGGTAGCGTCCGATTCGCGGCAAATCCGTGCGCTGCCCTTTCCCGGGTGACTCTGCCGCGGATTAGACACGGGAATGACCCGCGTCTTGTTCGGTATTGTCGTACCGCGCCGATCGCCAGACCTGTTGAGCCCACGCTTGGTCGGAGGCGTCGTCGTGCATGCACGTGATACGGAGGTCGCGGCATAACCGTGGAGTTCATGCTGCGGCTTACCGTCGACGACCACTGTGAGCCAGAATGCCCGTCGCACCACCTCGCCGTCTTGCTCCGACAACTCGCCGTCGCACCGTTCGGGCAAGCCCCCGCTGAATTCGGCGATCGCAGCATCGGCTGTCATGGCTTTCGAGGTATCGAACGCCTCGATGTGAACGGTCCGGCCGCGTCCCACGAACATCATGATGCCGTCGGCCGTTCGCGAGCCCAGACCGGCGGTGCGTTCCACGGACCAGCTCGCGGTGATCTGCTGGCGGACCGAGAGCGGCAGCGGGTGCCAGATCCGACTGAGTACATCGTCGCGGTCCCACGCCTCGGTCAGCACCCGCGACAACAGACTGTTCCGTTCTGCGACCAGATACGGCAAGGTTCCGGCATCGCGGACCTGCGCCCCGGCAATCTCACCGAGCAGCCCGGGCCATGGTTTGATCGCGTTCGCAACCTCACCCCGGAGCGTCAGATCGGTGTACCCGGGTGTGGTCCAGACCGCGTTGGCGTGGCGCAGTTGCTCGTCGTCGAGCTTCAGCCAGACCGAATACGTCACGCTTGCGCCACCGGTCAGGTGCACCGGCATGAGACAGCGCAGGAAGCCGCCTACACCCTCGATCCGCTGGAAATCGGAGTTTCCCCAAGCCGACGCCCGCTGCTCGGCAGGCAGCGCCAGGATCGCGTCCGGCAACGACGACCGGATGTCAAGGTCAACACCATCCAGAGGCTCACCGCAGCACGAGCAACCAGCCACATGATCGAGCACACCGGGACTGTACGAGAAGCTCACCCCAGCGTCGAACGACGGCAGGCACCACGACGCGTATCCCCGACGAGCCCACGGCATGGCCGCCGAAGAGGGACACATGTCGGGCCGCCCGTCGCGCCCGCTGCGCGGCAGATCCGCGTGCTATCCGCCGCCAGGTGTGGGAAGGTCCTCACCGCTGATCACCATGCAGCCGAACATCTCGCCGAGGACGGCCCGCTGGTGCTCAGCCAGCGGATTCGCGAACACCACCACCCGAACCTGCCTCGCCCGACACGCATCGGCGACTTCGCGGGCCTTGCCCGCGCTCACCAACGTCCGCCGCGAGAACGGAGCAGCCATCTTGTCCGCGCCACCGTGCGAGACACCCCGGCGCTGAACGAGCCGGCCCACGACCCGCGCACCGTACGCCTCCACCACAGCGGCCAAGAGGTCCAGTTTGGTATCCATCTCGGTGTCCTTCGCCGAGAACAGGCCCACGAGTAACACCTCGGCCCCCGGCAGCACTCGCGCTGACTCCGTTCGGCGTTGAATCACGCAGCGATCATGCCAACGCCGACCGCCGGGGCACTCATCAGCACGAGCGCGCGCAGCGGGCAGCCTGCGTGCGCCTCACGATGCGGACCACCTCTGCTGGCTGCCGAGCAAACTCGGCGGCAGATCCGTGCACCGCGAGGGCTGGTCACCGTCGTGGGTCACCGGGCCGGTCGCGGTCACCATCGCTGGGCGCAGCAGATGCCGAAGAACGCTTGCCGGTCCGGAGCCGTACCGTGACCACATGCCAAAGCAGGTGATCGTGCTCAACGGCGGATCGAGCGCCGGAAAGTCGGGAATCGTTCGGTGC